>CAJWFK010000041.1 GCA_913031125.1 uncultured Woeseia sp.
TACAGAAGAACTTGCTGAGCGGCTTGGTGCCACGGCCGTCATTTGCCAGTATTCTCGGCTGATCATAGATTGTAATCGGGACTTAATGGATTTTGATATCTTCCTTGAGTCTAGTGACGGAGTCGAAGTGCCAGGTAATGCTGATTTAACTGAGGACGATAAAGACAAGCGCGCGCAAGATATCTACTGGCCCTACCATCATGCTATCGAAACCCAAATTAATCGATTAAAGGAGCTCGGAAGACCGCCGATATTCATATCAATTCACAGTTTCACGCCGATTATGGAGGGTGAAGCTCGACCATGGGAAATGGGAGTTTTATGGGATAAGGATTCGGTAACAGCTGATAGTTTTTTAAAACAGCTTTCTTCCGAAGGTTACGTCGTTGGTGATAACCAACCTTATTCGGGCAAGGGGCCCAGGAATTTTACGATTAACTATCATGCTGAGAGAAACTTTTTACAGCATGTATCAATTGAAATGAGGCAGGACCTCATTGGCCATAAAAATGGAATCACTTCCATGGCCAATATTTTATGCAAGGTGATCAACTCGATAGCCGCACTCGATAGCTAAACTGTGTATCCGTTAGCGATTAGTTTTCTCGAACTAATTGCTTTGATGGTTTGATCAAAGCTTGTTGATGATAGCTTGACCACCAACAACCGACATAAGTACGACCGTTTCACCTACATCAGTAATGGGGACCTCAAAGATATTCCTATCGAGAACAAGAAAATCTGCATCCTTACCGACTTCGAGGGAGCCTGATGTGTCGCCGACTTTATTGGCTATAGCACTATTGACCGTAAAGATTTGTATGGCGGTTTCCAAATCAACAGCTTGCTCTGGCCAATACGTTTCTTCGCCGTCATTGTAGGGATCTGCCCGGGTCACCATTGACTCAATACCCGGCCACGGGTTTGGTGTGGGCACGACTGCCCAATCAGACCCATAAATAACCAGAGCACCTGAGTCCACCATTCTTTTCACCGGCCATACTTTTCGATCTGGCCCAAGCCATGCTTCCCAATCAAGACCCAGCATGGGATACCAAAGAATCGGGCACATCTCAGCCGCCACATTAAGTTCGGCAAACCTAGGCACGTCGTCAGGATGAATTAGCTCGGCGTGAGATACTTCATGAATCAATCCACTATCACCATTTGCTTTTCGTGCAGCTTCGATAGCATCGAGTGCCACGCGCACAGACCTATCAGCTGTTGCATGGATTTTCACTGTTAGGCCCTTAGCATCAAGTGCAACAACATCTGCAGCTAGCTCCTCCGGATCATGCATTAATTTTCCCCGCCAATTATCGCCAAACGCTTCGCTAGGCTCATAGGGTTCCAGAGTAGCTCCGGTATAGGTTGGTGGGATTCCATCAAGCATGATTTTGGCAAAGTTGACATCGATACGGTCACTGGCGAATTTGTCACGGGAATCGATTAAGGCAATTTCATCATCGTGGGTCTTAGCCCAGGCACTTTTCCAGGTTAGAGAAGTTTTGATGTTGATAGGTAACGCGTCATTTGCATCTAGTTGTGCATAGGCTTCCATATTAGCCGTTGTAACCAGTGCTTCTTTTATGGTGGTAACACCGTACTGCATAATTTCATTAATACTCCACGATAGTGCCGCAGCTCTATCTTCCAGGTCGTATGCCGGCAGGTTGTTGCGTTGGTTATACGCTGCGTTATCGTAGAGAATCCCGGTCGCTTCTCCCGTTTCCAGGTCCCTAACAATCACACCGCCAACCGGATCCGGCGTATCATCGTCAATACCAAAAAGCTCCAGTGCTGCAGAATTTACCCAGCCGTTATGGACCGTCCAGTCCATCAGGAAGACCGGATTATTAGGCGCAATCTCGTCAAGGATGTGCTTCGGCATTTTCCCTTCAGCACCAATAAAAAGTCCGTCGTTCCATTGACCACCGCGCAGCCACTCACCATCTTCCAGTTCGCTCAGGCAGCCTTCTATCGCAGCAAGCGCAGCGTCAAGTTGGTATTCGAGAAAACTGCATTGCAGTTGCTTTTGAATACCTGCATCTGACGGGTGTATATGGGTGTCGTGGATGCCGGGCATGACCATTCGACCTTTCAGGTCATGCACTGTGGTCATTTCCCCAGTATAGTCTGCCAAGTTATCTGCAGTGCCCAACGCAATGATTTTTCCATCCGTTACTGCCATCGCCTCGGCCCAGCTGTTATTTGAATCTACGGTATAAATTCGGGCATTTGTGTAGACCGCATCAGCTGGGTGTTGGGAGGGTTGGGTACAGGCACTGATGGTCAGTACAAGTAAAGGTAGAAATATTCGGTTGTTCATTAGTTTTTCCTCTAAACGATCTTTCGCCGTCTTATGGGATTAAGGCGGCGCATCTAGTGCGCCGCCACTTTTTAAAGGTGGATACTGGTTTTTAGTTACCTAGTTTCACGTCAACCGAAAATCCAAAGGTTCTCGGCATGCCGTTGGAGCGCACAAACGGACCATTGCCACCGAGATAGGCTGAATGATAATAGTACTCATCCGTGAGATTCTTGGCCCATACTACGGCGCGCCATTTGCGGTCACTAGGTCCCCAACCAACCCTAGCATTAGCAACTCCGTAATCTTCCGTGCCAACTATAAAGCCATCTGCACCGCCGGTTGTCTCATCGCGGTAGGTGTAATCGATAGATATATCTGCAACGCTATTAGCTCCAGTCTCCCACTGTTTACTAATGAGGACGCTATAAGAGAGGTCTGGAGACATTGCCAGCTTCGTTCCAGCGGAATCTTTGTAAACAGTGTTTGGCCAAGCGCTCGCTTCAGTGTCAACTGTCATCCACTCGGTCACTTCGGAGTCCAGTAATGCAACGTTAAGGCGTAGATCCCATCCATCGCCTGGCATCCAACGCCAGTCGAGTTCTGCACCGCTGATTTCTGATTTTGGCGCGTTAGCTAAACCTGAGATGTTGCCGACAAATGCGACTGCGGCGTCTGTCTCTTGCTTATCCCTATAGTCATAGAAAAATGCCGAGGCGTTTAATTGCATCGCACCGTCCATCATGGTGGCCTTTATGCCAGCCTCATACGCTGTCAAGACCTCTTCCTTAATTGGTGCAAGTTGCAGGGTTGTATTGGAGTTGGCGCCGTTGAATCCGCCGGATTTAAATCCATTTGAGATGGTGCCATAGACGAGCATGTCATCACTGACTGAGTAGTCCAGAGTAACTTTGCCCATTAATCGGTTTGTTTCGATGGTGTTTGATAATACGTGGAATGCATCATTAATTGCCGGAGTACCGATCACCGCAAAAATAAAGGTTGGTGAGGTAGGATCATCATCAATCGTACCGCAGTCACCAACACCGAGGGTCGAACCAAAGTTACCATTAAGGAAATCGGCAAGTGATCCATCTTCGGCGACGAAGGTACAGGCGGAATTACTGCGTTCCTCACTGGTATATCGCGCACCCAGTGTTAAACGCCATGCGTCTGAGAAACGCCATTCGACGTGACCAAAAACGGCTGCAGAGTCTGTTTCTTGAGAGTTTCTGGTATCCAGTTCATGTATACCGCCAGTTGCAGCGAACAAGTCAACACCCCATGGGATCGATCCATAACCATAGACCGAGTCAGACATAAAGTAGTGATAGTGCTCGTCTATCTCGTCGGATGAATAGTAACCACCGAGTATCCAGTTCAAATCATCATCACCGCCCGCTAGTCGTACTTCCTGTGAAAATACTGAAAGGTCAGTAGTGTTGATGTTGCTAGAATCATTGAAAGCACCACCGTCCCAATCGTTAGATTCAACTCGGTCAAAATTGTCATAGGCGGTGATTGAAGTCAGTGTAATATCGTCCGTCAAATTCCAGTTGAGTGTTGCTGACCAACCGGTAAGTTGATTGTCACGTTTTGGACGGAGATTATAGGTTTTGTTGGTGTATAGACTGGTATAGCTATTAGTCCAGTCTGCGGCTTGGTTGTCGCCGATTGAGTACCAGGGTGGTGTTTCCCCGACGAAAAAATAATCCTCAAGTGGTGTATAAGGACTTACAAACTCTGTGCCGCCGTGGAGTGTACCGTTATAGGCTGTATTTGCCTGATTCTCTGATTGATCATCAACGTAGTGAAAGTTCAGCAGAAGGTTGGCGTCATCGCCCAAGTCAACATCCAACATAGCGCGGATAGCAGTCGTGTCTAATTTACCGAGTTTGTCGTCCCGCGAAATACTGTTTTGCCATCCTTCACCTGAATTTACATTTCTTGCTGCAACACGAGCTCGAATACCGTCGGTAATGGCTCCACTGACAAACATTTCCATGTCGACAGTACTATAGCTTCCAATACCAGCGGTCACACCGGCTTCGAAATTATCCGTTGGTTTTCTGCTAACAAAGTTAATTGTTCCTGCCGTCGTGTTACGTCCGTACAAATCGCCTTGCGGACCTTTTAGTACTTCAACTCGTTCCACATCGAACATCAACCCTCGGGTCATGACAGTATAGGGAGCGGCTACTCCATCGAAATATAGACCAACCGTCGATGAAGAAATGGCATTATAGTCCTGATAGCCAACAGCACGTATCGAATAGACGGGTACACCGGTTGTTGCTGAGTAGTTAGCGGTTAACCCTGGGGTTAGGGTAGCTATGTCCTCGGCGGTCTTAAAGCCCAGCTCTTTCAGCTGTTCTCCGGAAAAGGCGTTCATGGTGATGCCGACATCATTAGCCCCCTGCTCGCGCTTTTGGGCCGTTACAACAATCTCTTCAATTTCCTGGGCATTCGTGATGGCTGGCAAGGTAATGACTATCGAAGCGACAATTGCCGCGATTAACTTTTGCATTTTCTTTCCCCCGGCCAATGATATGCTTTCATTGGCAAAATATTACAAAATAATACTGTTTAGATGATTTTTCGTGTCATATGGTACATTGTACCATATGCTACATTGATTCATAAATTGTTTATGGTTGAAATAAACTCGAAGAAAACAACCTGTTTCTTTGTAAGCAAAATATTATGGGATGGTATCGAAGACGACCAGTTCCACCATAGAGGGGTCTACGGTATCCACGATCACCATATCTACTACCTCACCGTTTGCGAGCTCTAGTACCACCGGTGTTGAAATAGGATTTTGTTCATCGTTGAGTGTGATTGTAAATTCACGTGAGCCGCTCGATGCGACGACAAAATTAGTGGTAATACCGGCTATGGCCCCACTGAAGTTCGGTGAAACGTCCTCGTTAATAGCTGTCCCTGCTTCTAGCTCATATAGGTCAAGCATCGAGATATTGGAAGAAAGATTGGTTATCCGAATTTGTGGGTAGGTACTGACTGGACGAGCAGAGTGTTGTATATCCCGAATAAAAAGTTCGTCTGGACTGCCCCAAAGTATCAGACTTCGCTTGCTGTTATTAATACGCGTTATTTCACCT
This sequence comes from uncultured Woeseia sp., assembly GCA_913031125.1. Lineage (GTDB taxonomy): Bacteria > Pseudomonadota > Gammaproteobacteria > Steroidobacterales > Woeseiaceae > SZUA-117. The sequence goes on from CAJWFK010000041.1 coordinate 5,431, forward strand.
TCCTTAATAATTTGGGTGGTGTCGCCTACAGCAGTTAGAGTAAGTGCGGCAATGGTCTCAGTAAGATCGACATAGTTTGAGAGCTCTCCGAAAGACACATTCGGAAAGACAATGTTCTCTAAATCATTATTCAAATATCCATCAAAATTGTCTGTGCCAAAGGCCACATGCATGGTTCGTACCTGTGGAGGTGAGCCAATGTCTGCTAACTGGCTATTTTCACCACTGGAGAAAAAAGCATTAATACCGATTGACGCTGTAATTGACGGATCCGGATCGAACAGTACTAGTGTGATACGTTGTCCTGGGATCGCGATTACTGTTGTAGATTGAAACAGTACAGTTGACGGGTCATCAGGTGCGGTAACAATCAGTTGGTACGGGCCCTCTGGGAATTCAGTAAATGGTATGCGTTCACCGTTAGATATGGTGCCTATTTCGTTGCCGAGCACAGGCACTGTATCTGCCGCGTCGTAATAGATATCGACTTCACCAAGTAACGGTGAGACATGAACGAAATCCAGCTCGTAAACAGTGTCAGTATCAGTCCATTCTCGTTTAGCTTCCTCCCACATCATGATTGATGGGTTTTCTATCGTGCCGGTAATCACCAGGGTGTATTCCATGTCGGCGACTACGTCGATAAACTCCGTTGCTAGCCGTGTCGGATCGGGTTGGCCAGGAGAAGCGAAGTCAAAATTGAAGTTATATTCCAGATCATCCCATTCTTGGAAGCCGAGCACGCGGCGGTAATCAACACCACCAATATTCTTCTCTTCATTTAGAAAAGCTAGTTCCGGTGCCTCCACGATTGCGTGGATAGCTCGCACTGCTCCTTTGCCAGTCGCTTCCGGTCGAGTACCCTCGGCACAGCCAACAATATAGGCAAGCATTATTAGCACTGGTGTCAGGCGGCTAGCACGAAGCAGCTTTTTGTATTTATCCATTGTTTCTACTTTACGTTACAACTCGGATAGGGCAAAGGCTCATCGAAAATTTCTATTCAGCCTCTCGGAAGCCATAAATAGATTTTATCTCAAGAAACTCCTCCATACCGTGTGGACCCCATTCTTTGCCATTTCCGGATTGTTTATAGCCCCCAAAAGGTGCCTGGGAGTCAAGCGATGCATTATTAATATGTACCATACCTGTTTCCAGCTTTGCAGCAACAGATCGGGCACGATCGAGATCGGACGAGGAAACATAACCCGAAAGCCCGTACGGTGTGTCGTTGGCGATCCGTATTGCATCATCTTCATCTTCATAAGGAATGATTGAGAGTACGGGACCGAAGATTTCCTCTCTTGCAATCGTCATCTCATTATTTACATTGGAGAATACGGTAGGTCTAACAAAGTAACCTTTTTCTAGACCTTCCGGTCGATGAGGGCCTCCAGCGATTAGTGTTGCACCTTCCTCAATGCCTTTTTCGATAAGGTTTTGTATTTTAGACCATTGGGCTTCTGATACGACTGGGCCTATCCGCGTGTTGTCATCCTGTGGGTCGCCAGGGGTCGTCGATTCAGCACGTTTCCCAGCAATCTCTGCTGCTTCGGTTAACCGTCCTTTTGGCACCAGCATACGGGTTGGCGCATTACAAGATTGTCCGGTATTCCCGAAACAATTACTCGCTCCGTTTGCAACCGCTTTTCCAAAATCCGCATCGTCGAGAATAATGTTCGCCGATTTTCCGCCAAGCTCCTGAGCGACTCTTTTTACAGTAGGCGCAGCATTCTGAGCAACAGATACACCGGCGCGTGTTGAACCCGTGAACGAGACCATCGCAACATCCGGATGGCTGCTCATGGCGGCACCAACCGTCGGGCCATCACCGTTAACAAGATTAAAGACCCCTGGTGGAACACCCGCTGCATCTAAAACCTCGGCAAATATGGCGGCATCGAATGGAGCAATTTCACTTGGCTTCAAGACCATCGTACAGCCAGCGGCAAGTGCTGGTGCGACTTTGACAGCGATTTGGTTGATTGGCCAGTTCCATGGAGTGATCAGGGAGCAAACCCCGATGGGTTCTTTAACTATCTGCGTCGTTCCACTGTGCTCCTCAAATTCAAAGGATTTAAGTGCTTTTAGGGCTGCCTGAATATGCTGGGGCCCACTGGCAGCTTGGGCATATTTAGCGAGTTTCCATGGAGCACCCATCTCCTCCATGATCACAGTAGCAATTTCGTCGTGACGTTTTGAGAATTCTTCGAGTATCCGCTCTAGCAGGGCAATCCGTTCATCACGAGTTGTCTTTGCATAACTCATAAATGCAAACTTTGCTGCTGTAACGGCTTTGTTAACATCTTCTGTTGAACCTAAGCTTATGCGTCCGCAGACTTCTTCAGTGGCCGGGTTAATGACATCGAACGGATTTGGCGTAACGGGGTTGACCCATTCACCATTAATATAAAATTTAAGCATCTCACGCATCAGTTCACCGCATTTATTCATCTGTTTTAGCGACCGCGCATGATAGCGCAATATGAACAGCGGGCCGATATAAAAATGGTTTGTCGATACATGGCATGAAGGGCGAGATGCAGATAGCATTGGTTTCTATGGCTAAAAATATCATTAAAGAGCTGAAGAATATTGTCGGAGACGAAAATGTCTTCGATGGCAAAGAGGTCTTGGATAGGAGTTCGATTTGGGGCACGAATCAACCCTGTGTGGCAAAAGCGGTCGTATCACCGCTAAATACTCAGGAGCTTTCTTCAATTCTTGAGCTATGTAATGCCAATAGGCAATCAGTTGTCCCTATGGGAGGTATGACCAATCTTGTGCAGGGTGCCGTGACCTCAGTTGATGATATCGCTGTCTCTTTTGAGAAGATGAATCGAATTGAGGAAATTGATGCGACGGCCCATACGATGACCGTCCAGGCTGGCGTAACTATGCAGGAGGCACAGGCTGCAGCTGACCAGGAGGGCCTGTATTTCCCAGTTGATATAGGGTCTCGGGGTAACTGTATGCTGGGCGGTAATGTTTCTACCAACGCAGGTGGGACCCGAGTAATTCGTTACGGCATGATCCGCGACTCAGTACTTGGCTTGGAAGCAGTACTTGCTGATGGCACAATCGTTTCGTCGATGAATTCGATGCTTAAGAATAATTCTGGATTCGATTTGAAGCAGCTATTTATCGGTACCGAAGGTGTACTTGGTTTTATTACACGTATTGTTTTCAGGATGCAGGTGAAGCCGAGGAGCCATAATGTGGCGTTACTTGCTTGCAATGACTATGGACAAGTCACTCAACTTTTAAATAAAGCACGAGAGTTACTTGGCGGTGCTCTATGCGGCTTTGAGGTTATGTGGGATAACTATTTCCACGAAGTTGTTCAGCCGATAGGAAGATTATCAACACCTATAGGGCCGAAATATCGCTACTACATCATCATAGAGACAATTGGCACTAACCCTAAAACGGACGATGTAGCTTTTGAATCGGCGCTTACAGAGATGTTTTCTAGTGAACTAGTAGAAGATGGTGCATTGGCAAAATCCGATACTGAGCGTGAGGCAATTTGGGCTATTAGGCATGATGTCGAGTGGATAATTCGTGATGCATTGATCTTTGATATTAGTTTGCCTGTCGCAGATTTTTTGGAATATATAGAGATAATAACGGATTCAATAAAGCGGGATTTAGAGGATGCTAAGGTAATTACCTTTGGTCATTTGGGAGATAACAATTTACATGTTAGCGTGTTGTGTGAGGGGGCAAGGACCAGCCATATGAAAACTATCGAGCAGCATGTATATGGAGCGTTGGAGCCTTTTGGCGGTGCCGTTTCAGCAGAGCATGGTATTGGTCTGGAAAAGAAGCCTTGGCTAGGGATTACAAGAAGTGATCAGGAAATAGAGTTAATGAAAACGCTTAAGCGATCGCTTGACCCACAAAATATACTAAATCCCGGAAAGGTTATTTCGGTGGACTAACACTAATTTGAGTTAAAATTAGGCGATAAGAACAACAAATTTAAGCACGGGGGAGTTGTGCTACCGGTAGAGGACATTATCCGGCTAATTTTTATTGGCATATCGCAGGGATGCGCCTATGGGCTCATCGCCTTGGGATTCGTGCTGATCTACAAAGCTACTGAAGTTGTGAACTTTGCGCATGGGGAGTTCATGATGTTTGGTGGCTTTGCCGTGCTGACATTTTCAGAGGGTTTGGGCCTTGGCTTTTGGCCAGGTTTGCTAAGTGCCTGTTTGGCAATGGGCGCCGCAGGGTACCTCATAGATTCACTTATCATGCGTCGCATAATAGGTGAATCGCAAGCAAGCGTATTTATACTCACCGTGGCTTTTGGTTTTATTCTGCGGGCAGCTGCAGGGATGATTTGGGGGTGGAATCCTTTATCGCTGGATACGCCCTTCGATGGCCAAGTTGCTATTGGTGACGCGTTGGTGGGAGTAGATCGGTTAGCCATCATCACAACGACTATTGTTCTTTGTTTTGCGCTTTACTTATTTTTTGCGAGAAGCCGAGTCGGAATAGCGATGCAGGCTTCTTCACAAAATCAATTGGCTGCCTATTATATGGGGATCCCGGTTCGCAGGCTCACATCGTTCGTTTGGGCCATTGCCGCGATGATTGCGACTATCGCCGGCGCCGTAATGGCACCGGTCACCCAGCTAGAAACTAGTGTAGGTTTCATAGGAATAAAAGCTCTTGCAGGTTCTATTGTTGGTGGATTCGGGTCTATCCCGGGCACTCTGCTCGGGTGTATGTTGATTGGTGTGATCGAACCGTTTGCCGATTATTTCTTCCCCTCAATTAAGGGCGTCTCGGCTTATATTGTCATGTTGCTTGTGCTTTTTGTCAGGCCGGAAGGACTGGTTGTGCAAACTTTCCGGAAGAAAGCGTAATGCAGATCGTCTTTAAAACCAGTTATGACCAGGATATTAATATTCTGAAGAAAACGGGCGAATATATTCGTGTGGCAGTTATGGTGACGTTAATGCTTGCAGCGCCTCTTTTTCTCGATGTTTATTATCTGTCCGAGCTGGGGTTGTTATTAGTTTATGTGATAGCTGGCGTTGGTCTTATGATACTGACGGGATTTACTGGCCAGGTTTCATTTGGGCATGCAGCATTTCTGGGTATTGGTGCTTACTGTCATTCAATCCTCATGGCAGCAGGACTACCTTTTACCGTTTCTATAATCCTGACCATTGTCTTTACGGGCGTTGTTGGCATGATGCTCGGACGCTCAGCGTCAAAAATGCACGGCTTTTACCTAGCGGTAGCTACACTCGCTTTTTTAATCATTGTTGAGACCGTCATCGGTGAATGGCCGGATGTTACCGGTGGCTATGCTGGTTTTGTTGTTCCTGATCTGGAAATTTTTGGCTTTTACTTCGCGGAAATTTGGCAGCAGTATTATCTAGACTTGGGTTTTGCTCTGTTTGTTCTGTGGGGTACAGCAAATTTGTTTCGCACCCCTACGGGCCGCTCATTCATTGCGGTTAGAGATTCTGAGCTTTCGGCATGCAGCCTCGGGGTCAATATTGAGTGGGTGAAGATTCAGGCGTTTGGTATTAGCGCTGCAATTACAGGGCTTGCAGGTGTTTTGTTAGCTCACCACCTGGCATTTCTTTCACCCGAAACATTTGGTGTACTGGAGTCGCTAAAATTACTTTTAATGATTGTTGTGGGAGGTCTGGGGAGTATCACAGGCGCCATATTTGGCGCAATTTTCGTATCGTTGCTGCCGGTAGCAATAAGCCTTCTCCGTGACGTCTTACCGGGATTTTTAGGTAATCAAGCTGGTCTTGAGCCCATGTTATTCGGGTTAATTATTGTGCTGTTTATCATTTTTGAACCAGATGGCATTAACGGTCGATGGCGAAAGCTCTTACATTTCTTTGAGACATACCCGTACTATCGAAAGGCTTCTTTTGTGCGTCAAAAAAGTTACCTGAAGACCGAGAGAATGAGATGAGCATGCTTACCGTTGAAGATCTCTCGATCGAGTTCGGTGGTGTTCGAGCCGTTGATGGGGTGTCTTTTTCGGTTGAGTCTGGAGAAACTTTTGCCATCATCGGTCCAAACGGCGCGGGTAAAAGTACTATCTTCAATTTAATAAGCCGTATTTATGAGCCAACCACCGGAGTTATCCACTATGGCAAAGAGGATATTTTAGATCTAAAGCCGCATCAGGTTGTAAATGCCGGAATTGCAAGAACATTCCAAAATATAGATCTTTTTGAGCAGGCAACAGTACTACAGAATCTTTTAATTGGCGGACACAATCGAATGTCCCGTAACCTTTTTCGCGATTTTTTCTTTACCCCCGGCGCACGAGTCAAAGAAAGAGAATATAGGAGAAAGGTCGAGGACATCATCGATCTTATGGAGATTGCACACTACCGTGACCAAAGAATTTCGGATTTACCCTATGGAGCACGGAAGAATGTTGAACTAGCGCGAGCGTTATGTTCGGAACCGACTTTACTTTTGTTGGATGAGCCTGCCTCAGGTTTAAATCAGGAAGAGACTGATGATGTTTCATTCTGGCTCGACGATATTAAGCATGACTTAGGGGTTACGATCGTGATGGTTGAGCATGACATGGGCCTCGTTGGTCGCGTTGCTGATCGGGTCATGGCAATCAATGATGGCCAATTACTGGCGACAGGAACACCACAAGAAATTAGAGAGAATGTTGCGGTTCAGCGGGCGTATCTGGGTGCATCGTCGTGAATAATACGCCGCTTTTAGATATCCGGAACATTGAGACTTATTATGGTCCGGTGATGGCGATTCGAGGTGTAAGTCTGACCCTTGAGGAAGGTGAAATCGTTGCGGTTTTAGGGGCTAACGGCGCTGGAAAAACGACTTTACTGAAAACGGCCTGTGGCGCACTGGACTGTGCCAAGGGGCAAGTAATATTTGATGGTAAAGAAGTTCAATGCCGAGACCCTGATTGGGTTGTGCGACAAGGCATCTCACATGTCCCAGAGGGCAGGGAGGTCTTCCCGTTGCTTACAGTAAAAGAGAATTTGCTAATGGGTGCATACTGTAGAGAGGATCGCGATGCCGTTGCTGAGGATATGGATGTCATTTATGAGTATTTTCCAGTACTCAGTAATTTGGACGACCAGCTTGCCGCTTATCTTTCCGGTGGTGAGCAGCAAATGTTGGCAATTGGACGGGGTTTTATGTCGCGGCCCAAACTACTACTTCTTGATGAACCATCCCTTGGCTTGTCACCGGTATTAGTCACCGAAATTTTTGAAATAATTAAACGATTGAACCAGGAGCAGAATATTTCTATTTTGCTTGTAGAGCAGAATGCCACTATTGCATTACAAATATCGTCCCGGGGCTATGTAATGGAGGTCGGCGGTATGGTTATGGATGATTACAGCGACAAATTAATTGAGAGTGAAGATATAAAAGAATTTTATCTCGGTAAGAAAGATGAGGGTGTTAGAGGCGCGAGGCGCTGGAAAAAAACTAAGACCTGGCGATGAACGTAACTGACGAAAATAGCAAAAGGGATTCGACCATTATTGATAGTGGATGTTGGGTAGATGGCTGTAATACTTTACCGAAACTCTTCCTTAAAAAATCTCGAGAGTGGGATCAAAAAGTTGCGATGCGGGAGAAGGATTTCGGTATCTGGCAGTCCTATACATGGGAGAATTATCGAGAACGAGCTTCTGACGTGGCGTATGGCCTTCTTTCACTTGGTCTCCAATCTGGTGATGTAGTTTCAATCTTGTCGGAAGATTGCAAAGAATGGGTATTTGCAGATCTAGGCATTATGCTTTGTGCCGGTGTGGTTAACGGAATTTATCCGACATATCAGAAAAATCAGGTTGCTTATACGCTCGGTGATTCAAGTTCTCGTTTTCTCTTCGTTGAGGATGAGGAGCAACTGGACAAATATCTCACCGTGGAATCTGAGTTACCGTACCTCGAGAAGGTTATTGTTTTTGACTGGAAAGGTCTGCGTGACTTAGGTCACGATAAAGTTATCTCTATTGAAGACCTTTATGCACTTGGTCGGAAATATAGAGCTGGACGGGAAGGACTTGTTGAGGCCATCGTTGCCAAAGGTGATCCCGATGATTTGGCGCTTTTGGTTTATACGTCCGGCACAACAGGAATGCCTAAAGGTTCTTTGATACCTCATCGATACCTTATGTTTCAGACTACCATTACTGTGGATGTTTCATTCTCAGAACAAGATCAGGTTTTGACTTACTTGCCTTTATGCCATATCGCTGAGCGAATATTTTCTATTTGTTTGCCTATCAGCAGCGGCTGTGTGATCAATTTTGCAGAAAGCCCGGAGACCGTTGCCCGAGACTTTCAGGAGCTATCACCCACAGTAATTTTTGCAGTTCCACGCGTATGGGAGAAATTCTATTCGCGTGTCGTTACAGCTATGTCTGAAGCAACATGGTTTGGAAAAATCAGCTATGAACTAGCTATAAAACTTTCTGCCTCCAGAGCGACTAAGCTCTTGAGGGGTGATGAACCAAATGCATGGGATAATCTGAAGTACTATGTTTCTCATGGGGTTGTTTTTCGCAATATTAAACAATTGCTAGGTCTGGACAAGGCCCGCCTGCTTTATACAGCAGCTGCTCCAATTTCAACTTCATTGCTTGAATGGTTTCTGGTCTTGGGCTTCCCTCTTACGGAAGTGTATGGACAGACTGAAATAGGAGTGGTTACGAGTACCCGACAGAAGCCCCTTAGGCAGGGGACTGTTGGTGAACCTATACCAGGAGTTGATCTTAAATTAAGTGAAGATGGTGAGATTATGATACGCCATCCACATCAATTTCATGGGTATTTGAACCAACCAGAAAAGACTAGGAAAACAATAGTAAACGGTTGGGTGCGAACTGGTGATATCGGGGAAATAGATATTCATGGCCAGCTGAAGATCACTGACCGTATGAAGGATATTATTATTACGGCGGGCGGAAAAAATATCACTCCCTCTCTTTTTGAAAATGAGCTTAAGTTTTCTCCTTTCGTGTCTGATGCTGTCGTAATTGGCGATAAACGAAAATATTTGTCTTGTCTGGTGATGATTGACAGGGAAAATGTTGAGCACCACGCACAGATACATTCGATACCATTTACCGATTATCGTTCTTTGTGTGCTCGACCCGAGATTATTGAGCTAATAGAACTTGAAGTCAGAAAAGTGAATAACCGATTTTCAAGTGTTGAGCAGATCAAGAAATTTCGGTTGATCGATGTTTTGCTGACACCGGAAGACGAGGAGCTAACACCGACCATGAAGTTGAAGCGAAGTTACGTCAGCAATAAGTATAATGACCTTATTGAAGATATGTATGGTGGGTAGGCTAAGAAAATGAAAAATAAAATGAGAAAATGTTTTATTGCAATAGCAATATTTTCATATTGTCTTGTGGGTCATGTCGCTGAGCGCGGTATTACGGAAGACAAAATATTTGTTGGTCAAGTGTCAGATTTGTCGGGGGCTACCGCATTTTGGGGCGTGCCCTACACCAATGGTGGTCGTGTCCGGATCGATGAAGTAAACGCGGCGGGCGGAATCCATGGCCGGAAAATCGAGTTTATTGTTGAGGACGGACAATATCAGGTCCCGATATCGATCAAGGCGGCCAATAAACTACTAAACCGTGACAAAGTCTTTGTAATGTATGGAAATATCGGAACACCAGCAAATAACGCAAATATGCCCCGCCAGTTCAGGATGGGGGTGCCAAATCTATTTCCGATGAGTGCGGCTGCCACTATGTATGAACCCCTCCATCCGATGAAATTTAGTTATTTTGTTAGTTATGGTGATCAGATTAGCGGTGCGGTCAGATATTTTTCGAAAAAATTAGGAATAAAAAAAGTGTGTATGCAGACTCAGGCTACCGACTATGGGTATGAATCTGAGTTGGGCTACGAGAGGGCTGTTGAAGCGTTAGGTCTGGAGTCAGTTTATCTTGGCCGACATAAAGTAACAGAGACGGATTTTGTAGGCACAGTGACGCGTCTTAGAAATTCTGCTTGCGAAGCTTTATTTATTGGTACGTTAATTACTGACACTATTCAGCTATATACCACGGCGAGGGAAGCTGGCTGGGATAAGCCTATCGTGGGTAATATCGTACCGTTACACCCGCTTATTTCTGCTGCTGCTGATGGTGGTATGGAAGGCCTGTATTCAGCGGGGACAGATGTCATGACGGATCTGACAGATGAAACCGACGAAGGTAAATGGCGACGAGAATGGCATGAGAAATATCGGGAACGTTTTGGCAGCGAGGCTAATATTCAAGGTCAGATAGGATATGTAACAGCTGATTTAATGATTCGTGCCATGGAGGCGGCCGGCCGCGATCTGACCGTCCAAAAAATGCTTACAGAGTTAGAAAAAATTAAGGACTACGAGCATCCATTTGATGGCCCAACATTATCGTTTGGACCCGAAAAACATTGGGGTTCGGATGCACTAACTTTAAGTCAGGTTATAGATGGTACCTGGACGGTAGTAGAGAAAAATTTACCATACTAGAAAACGAGGATTCGGAATTATCGGGCTCTAGGTATCTGCTTCCTCGAGAAACTGCTCCAATGAATTTTCGGTTCTTTCTTTCTCAGCTATTTTTGCTTCTAGCATGAAATTAGTTTGCTGGCTTGCAAGGTAATAACGTTCGTATAATGAGACTCTGGATCCCAATGCTGAACCCACCATATCCCAAGCTGCTCTGAATGTTTTTATTCTCTCGGCCGCAGTGATTTCATTAGCACCTGGTATATATCTATCGATAAGTGGACCTATTTCAGGATTATCGAGAAGTTTGCCGGAGGGAGTGCAGAGCAAGTTGTGTGAACCTAGTGCGATCACGATTTCATTAGCTCGATCCATCCATTGTGGCATCAGGTTTTTTACGGCCCTGACCGGCGCAGGGTTTAAAAAGAATGCGCCATTACCATGGTCGAAAGCATCTGCTTCAGCGGCTCTCAATGCGGCCCTAGAAAGCAATCCATAGGTACGCAATTCACCAAGCATCGCGGCGACATCCGGCTTACGCTTGCTATTGGTGATTTCCGCTACTCGAACACAAAGATCATAAATAAATTCTAGTTTGACAGCGGCTCTAATAGTTGTTTGTTGTAATATATTGGATGCCCATCCCCATGTAAGAATTTTTCCATAAACATCGAGGTTCCCGTTGATGAAGATTCTGTCTTCCGGAACCTCGACGTTATCAAAAATTATGTAGGCGTCTTGTTCATCAAACCGAGACGAAAAGGGTTTGTCTATAGGTGGACCATCAGTCCCTGTATGGTCGCGACAGACGACGTGTACTCCAGGGGTGGCAATAGGAATTGAGAAGGCGATGGCATATTCTGCTGGCGCATTTTTTGGAAGTGGGTGGGCAGGGTAAACAAAAATTTCATCTGCAAAGGGAGCTTTAGTAGCAAGAATTCGGCCACCATTAACAATTAGCCGGTCACTTTTACGGTTGGTTACTTTGAGAGCAATATCCGCGTTTACACCGGCTACCGGGGATATCGTTTTGTCTATAGCGGGCAAAATAATGGCATGAGTCAATGACAAGTCTTGCAAGGCGACTTCTCGATGGTAGGCAATAATTCTATCGGCATATCTGCGATCTCCATCCGCGACAAAACCATCATCTCTTGCAGCGAATCCGGAGAGCACGGTTTGCACATAATCTGGAGTACGGCCTAGCATACCGTAGGAATAACGCGCTATTTTTTCAAAGCTACGATGCCTTTTTTCCAAATCGCCTGCTTGTCTTGGAATTAAAAGACTCGCGTTTGTAACAGACTCAACTGCCGGATTTTCTACAAGGCATTCATCAGCGAAGCGGTGCTGCCAGTCAAAATAGCCTGCCATTCCTTGAAGGGACCCTGCTAATGAAAAATTTGTAGTTACGGATATTTTTTCACTACCTAGCCAGACGTTACGGGAGTCTTTCAGACCAGCTAAGTATTGTTTACCTGTTCTGCTCATTTTTATTGACCAAATATATGCCGCAGGCGACGAACATCATAGAAGTAAGTAGCTGAGAGCTTAATGATTCCTCCAGTAGAATCCAACCTGCAACTACGCCAAAGATTGGCGTAAGAAATGTGAATGAAGATAGTTTGGGTGCGGAATGTCGCAGGATTAGCCAATACCAAACAAGGTACGTAATGGAAGCTATCCATATCCCTTGATATAGCAAACTTAAAACCGTTAGTTCAGTAATTTTTATGATTCCCGGCTCATTTAAAATCCATGATGCGGCCGGTAACAATACGGCTGAAACGGCTAGTTGATATAGCAGCGTCTTACTGGCAGCAATACGGGCTAGGGGGCTGGCCTTAACGATGATGATAGTGCCGCCCCAGAAAATTGCACCAAGGAACAACATCCCGTCTCCGATTAGAGTCTTTTTTGACGATAATCCTAATGATTCGCCGAAGGCGATAAGAATGCCAACAAAGGCAATAATCAGGCCCAGATATTGTTTGGAACTGAGTTTCTCCTCTGGCACGAAGATCCGTGTCCCGAGAGCTACGATAAACGGTGTTGTATAAAGAAATATGACAGCACGCGACGCGTTTGTATATTCCAACCCCCAATAAATGAAAAAAAACTCAAGGGTGAAAAATACTCCTAGATAAGTGCCCCACCAAAGCGTGCCATCATGAGTAAAAATAGACTGGCCGCGACTGATCATCCATAGTGACACGCCTATTGTTGCAATAATTGATCTTATGCCCGCTTGCATTAGGGGAGACACATCCACTGATGTCATTTTTATAACAACAAGGTGAGATCCCCAGCTAATACAGCATACGATTAGAACTAAGATAGTAAGGGAATCGATGTTCTTTTTCTGATCCATGGGTAGATCATACTGACCAATTGCAGGCTAAACTACCTGTGAGTTAAAGCCGATTCAGATAAAACCTTTATCTAGATTTTATTGGCAGGCAAACTTTATATTGACATCTGCTTCCTAAATGATAATGATTCTTATTATTATCAAGGTCGGTTGAATTGGTTGTGCGCCAGTTCAGAAAGCACAGAGACAATAGTTAGGGACCTTATAGTTTCAGTTTTATTCTTTATTACAGGAGAAAAACCCATGCGACAGGTGTTTTGGGGATTGGTATTTATGAATTTTTGTACGAGCGCGATAGCTCAGATGGGCACGAACGATAACCTTGCCGATCCGAATATTTTGGGGATAGATGCCCTTGGATCTTTACCACATATATCTGAAGAGCTAGCTTCGAAAGTGGTGGAGGGCAGGCCATACCTATCAGCAACTGAGCTAGACAGAGTTTTGTCAGTATCTCTCGATGAATCTGAGCGTGAAGATATCTATGGGGAAATGTTTCGGCAAATAGATCTAAATAACGCGCCAGATGAAGAGATAATGCTGATTCCAGGGATGACTGGCAGAATGGCACATGAGTTTGAAGAGTACCGTCCTTATAACTCTCTGGAACAATTTCGCCGTGAAATTGGTAAGTATGTTAGTGAAGAAGAAGTGGCACGTTTTGAGCAATATATCTTCATTCCGATGAACTTAAATGATGCTGCTCTTGAGTATTTCGCGGAAATTCCTGGTATGACGCCAAAAATGGTTCATGAATTTGAGGAATACCGTCCCTATCGAAGCATGGACCAATTCCGCCGGGAAATTGGTAAATATGTCGATGAAGATGAGGTTGCTCGCTTGGAAAGTTATGTCACGCTAGACTAGTAATCTTTAAGGATTAATGTAGCTAATTTCTTGCACGGATTACTTAATTCCCGATTATTTTTATGGATACTGCTATACATTGCACTGGGTGTCGAAACCTATCGCTATGTAGTGGAGATCTCTTTTTATGGTGAATATTTGCACTGGACAGCTGTCCAGTCAGCCCGATTAATTATTTTTACACTGGGCATTACTCCGCTCAGATTATTTTTGCCAAAACCAAATTGGGTTCGGTGGCTAGTGCGCAGGCGACGGGACATAGGTGTCGCAGCGTTTGTCTATGGCTTCGCCCACACGATTGCATATATTGCGTACAAACGAGAGTTTGCATTAATTCTTGAAGAGTCAGGCAGCGTTGAGTTATGGAGTGGTTGGGTGGCAATGTTTATGCTTTTGCTGTTAGCAGTAACCAGTAATGATTATTCAGTCAGGCGATTAGGTATCCAGTGGAACAAAGTGCACACCCTTATCTATATTGCAGCTCCTTTGGTATTCCTGCACTGGATTCTCACTGCCTTTGACCCGATATCTGGCTATATTCACCTAGTGGTTTTGGCAATATTGCTATTGCTTCGTTTAGCGCCGTTTAACCGACAAAAATAACCCGCGGAGACACTACCACTACAATAATCTAAAATACATTAAAATAATTAATTAAGTACTTGTTTATTAAGTTTATTAATTCTCTTTTTTTAGATTACTAATTTACCAAATCAACCAACAATCATTGCAAAGCTAATGTAGTACTACTTACTCGGCTAGAATCGATGAAATAGGAGGCCTATTCCAAAATTCTTCTACATCTTTTTCATAGCCTGTCATTTCGTAACGAATGAGAGATATAGGGATGCGTCCTTTTGAAATAAACTCGTCGTGGAATTCCTTCAAATTGAATTTGTCTGCTAATTGACGTTTTCGCTCAGCTAAAAGACGAAACATTTGGATATTACCAATCGTATATTCAAGTCCATGCCCTGGTGCTGGTCGAAGGTAAGCGTATTTACGTGCAACATTGGGATCAAGCAGTGGTGTCATTTTCAACCAATATTGAGATGTCTCGGCTGCTGTCATTTCATTCCACTGATTCAGGATATCTCCATTTGATCGGGCCGCTCGCCACAGGCCGAAGAGATAAATCAGTTCCCTGGTACGAGGTCTTGCCTCTAGGATGCCGGCTTGCAGCGAAGCTTCTTCCAGATACACTGCCCACCCTTGCCAACGGCCGCCGAAATTCACAGCGCTTCTTATGGGATGAGGAATTTTTTCAGCGATTTTAGCGTCAAACCTGTGACCGGGGATCACTGCATGTAAATGATCAGGTGCGGGATCTCGGAATTGCACTTGTTCCCAAAAGTTTGGTGGTGTTGCTCTGACTATAAACGGGACGTTATAGCCCATTTCACGCCAATCTAATGGAATATGATCTGGAATAGAAATGAAACTTTCATCGACCAGCCAATTTCGAACCAGGCCATCTGTCTCCTCAATGCGGCCCTGATATTCTTCGCGTGAACTTGATATTTGGATTTCCGGAAGGTTACGGTTTCGATGTTGTTCCAACGCATAAAACGCCCACATACGCTCCAATTCTCGTTCAGAAAGGATGGCCATTTCTTCAGACGTGTACGGAATTAAAAGTGCGTTTTGGACAAACCAGTCAAGGGCCTTCTTACCGACCCCGTTTTTCCCATCCATTTTGCTGCGGTCTGTTACGAGCCAATGATGAAACTCGCGAAGCGCATTAATTGATGCCTCAATATCGTTTCGCAAAATAGGTTGAACTGTGGACCGTTCGAGTAGGTCTTCATACCAACCAATTACACCAGCTCGCGCTTGTTCCCTATACGGATAACCGTCTTCCACACCATCGGACATGGTTAGGGACCGGATCGCCAGATCCGCATAATCCCCCGCCACTTCGGTTAAATTGCTCCGTGCTGACGCTAGAATTGGCGGAACTAGTTGCAAATTGGTTTTCAGATTTTCCAGCTCAGCATCGGTTGCTGGCAGATCTGTGAAGGCGGTTGCTAACAGCCCGGTAATATAGAACATGGGGTCTCGTGACCAGGGCCGAGTGACATGATGTATAAATTGTTGCTGATCGATTTCCGCGCGTACTGTCAGGTAGTCAACCTTTTCAGGCACAGACCAATCCACGACACTCATGCTTTGCAGGCGTGCCTGCATCGCCTTTAAGTCGGACTGCCGACGCTCAATTGTTGCAGGACTATAATCAGGGACGCTGTCAAAAACGTGAAAAGAATTACTCCCGGAAGATTTGTAGTCTTTCCAGGACTCAAACTCATTGAATAAAACGATCAGGTCATCGTATGTTCCTGTGCCGTTAGGTATCGCACTTCCTATCAGCCCTGCCGGTTCGGCATTTGTCGAAGCGGGTTGTCCCGTTTCGTCGGTCAATAGATAAGCAAGCAGCAACACAGCGCCCAGACCTAGCAGCCAGAGACGGTTGTCGTTTTTGTTGGAAGTTTTCATGTTATCCACTGTATCTCTCCAGCCTTAAGTAAGCGCATTGGTATTTGGCATATTTTCTTCTATTAGCTGCGTATTTCTTCCATCGTCCGCTTGTCATCGCCGGTTGGATAATTCCGTTGTCAGATCCGGCATGTTCCATATATCCATCTTTCGTATCTGGTCCTCATGCCCGGTCATTTCCCATCGCACTAGCG
>CAJWFK010000042.1 GCA_913031125.1 uncultured Woeseia sp.
CAACCGCAACCCCCTCATTTCTGAAAGTGTTATCACTTAGAGCGGGATTCCCCGATCGGCCAAGCATTTGTAGCGCGTTATGTCTTACCATGAATATTCCTGAAAATTTAAGTGGTCCTGATTATTGTATTTGCATTTAGTACTAATAGCATTACCTCAGAGGTAATTGGGTATAACACAAACGACGATTGCGGCAACATGCCATTTGCAATTATATTTCCCACAGGAACTTGTACGTCACTTATAAATAAAGATTAATTGGAGCGGGCGAACGGGTTCGAACCGTCGACCTCAACCTTGGCAAGGTTGCGCTCTACCAACTGAGCTACGCCCGCATGCGTGATATCCCTGTTTACAGGGGCGACAGATTTTAGCCACTATGCCCAAGCTGTCAAGGATAACGTAGATTTTTATAAAATTCAGTGGCTTTCAGCCATGGTCCGACATCTCCGGCCAAGCTGCTCGCATATAGACAAACATGGAGTAAAGAGTCATAACCGCAGCTACTAGCAACAAGTAGTAGCCGATTTCATACACGTCCACACCAAAAATGCTTTGCTCGTAAACCATTAGAGCAATACCGCCCATTTGAAATAAGGTTTTCAATTTACCGGCAAACCCTACTTTCACTAAAGAGCGCGCTCCCAAGCTAGCCATCCATTCACGTAAGGCTGAAACGGTAATCTCCCGTCCGATAATCACCGCTGCTATCAGGGCAACTTCGATTCTCGCGTCGGACTGCACCAAAAGAACCAAACAAACGGCAACCAGAAGCTTATCCGCCACCGGATCGAGAAACGCTCCAAATTTTGATGTTTGTCCTAACTTCCTGGCCAGATAGCCGTCGAGCAAATCGGTAAACGCTGCCAAGGCAAACAACAGTCCCGCTATTGGGCGTGCAAAATTACCCCCCTCATAGCGGATATCGCTAAAAAAGCACCAGACAACGATCGGAATTGCGATCAGTCTAATCCACGTCAAAATGTTTGGAATATTGAAGTTCATTACGCACCATCTAGGTGAAAATTATTATAAATTTTCTCAGCCAGCACCCTGCTAATACCCTGAACTTTGACCAGATCATCTACCCCAGCATTACGCACGCCCTGTAAACCCCCAAATTGCTTCAAAAGTTCCCGGCGGCGTTTAGGTCCGAGTCCCTGAATTTCCTCAAGAACCGACGTTTTTCTTATTTTTGAACGCCTCTGCCGATGACCAGTAATTGCAAAACGATGCGCTTCATCTCGTATGTACTGTACCAGGTGCAGTGCCGGTGAATCTGGGGGCAGTATAATCGGCGCACTTTGACCTGCCAAGAATAGCTGCTCTTCGCCTGGCCGACGTGAGCGTCCTTTTGCAACACCAATTACCTGAAGCCAATCCAACTCCAGAGCCGCGAGGACCTTAACTGCTTCCTTGACCTGTCCCTTTCCGCCATCCACAAAAAGAATGTCGGGCATCGCTGCCTCTCCTGCCCTAACCCGTTTATAGCGTCTTCTAAGAGCCTCGCTCATTGCTGCATAATCGTCACCCGATACCCCAGGCGTCAGATTGAATCGACGGTACGCACTTTTAAGGGGACCAGCCTGATTAAACACAACACAAGAACCAACTGTTGCTTCACCTGACGTATGGCTCACATCGAAACATTCCAGGCGTTGCGGTAAAGCCTCTAGTTGCAATACCCACGCCAACGCTTGAAATTGTTTCTGCAGTGTGGCGCTACTTGCTAAATGCAACTTAATACCTTGCTCAGCATTAGTCCTTGTTAATTGAAGCCAACGGAGACGATCACCTCGCACACGGTGCTTGATGTAGACACGGTGCCCGGCATACTCCTCAAACCCAACCTCTAGCATGTTGCGATCATCTACCGGCGCATCTACTATAATTTCTGATGGTGCGGCATTATTCAGGTAATACTGCGGCAAAAATCCGGTAAGCACCTGCGCGCGAGTTGCATCGCCACTCACCTTAGGAAAAAAGTTTCGGCTCCCCAGCACTTTACCGTTGCGCATGTAAAGTATCGTTACGCAGTGCGTTTTCTTCTTTGTCGACAGCGCTATGATATCGATATCCTGTCCTTTGGCTCTTGACACCAATTGCTCGGCCTCTACCTTTTTAAAACGCGTAATTTGATCCCTGAATCTCGCCGCCTGTTCATAGTTTTTAGACTTGGATGCTTTCTCCATCCGTCCCACCATGGCGTCGATAACAGTTCTATTTTTTCCCTCCAGGAATAGAATGGCTGCGTCAATATCTTCCCGATAACTCTCCTCGTCTATATAGCCCACACATGGTGCTGTGCAGCGCTTAATCTGATACTGCAAACAAGGTCTTGATCTATTCCGAAAATAGTTATCTGGGCATTGTCGGATCAGGAAGAGTTTTTGAAGCTCGCTGAGTGTTTTGCGCACCGCTGTAGTACTGGGGTATGGCCCGAAATAGCGACCCTTAGACCCGCGGGAACCGCGGTGAAAACGAAGCCTAGGAAACGGCTGATGACTAGATACGTAGATATATGGATAACTCTTGTCATCCCGTAAAATGACGTTAAATCGTGGTTTATGCTCCTTAATCAGGTTGTATTCGAGGATCAGTGCCTCTGTTTCTGTATTAGTAATGGTCACCTCAACCTTTGCGACCACCTTCATCATTGCTGTCGTTTTAGCATCAGCTATTCTTTTGCGGAAATAGCTTGAAACTCTTTTGCGAAGATTTCGCGCTTTACCCACGTAGATGACTTTTTTGTTGGCATCTAACATCCGATAGACACCAGGCCTATTGGTCAAAGACCGGATAAATATATCGGCATCAAATTGAGTATTAGGTAATGAGCCCATAAGAGCTCCTAATGATCCAGTAAATATCTGGCTCTAGCAAAAACGTCTTTGAACATTTTTGGTGTCAGTCGACGTGTATTGGTGTTGTACCGACTGCAGTGATAGGAATCCAGAAGCTTCCAGTTAAAGAGGACTTGGTGCTCAACGGCATGGCCGAATTTATGATCTTTTTGGCGACCCCCAACAGCCCGTATAATAGCGCGATGTGCTATACCCCCCAAAGCGACTACGACCGCTCCTTCGGGGAGGGTTCTCAATTCATTTGCTAAAAAAGCATTGCACGTATTTATTTCTGCGCCTATTGGCTTATTCTGAGGCGGCAGGCACTTAACTGCATTGGTTATCCGACAGTCTAAGAGCTGCAATTTGTCATCAGTGTTCTCCGAATAAGGACTCGAACTGAATCCAAATTCATAAAGTGTCTCGTACAAAAGGATACCTGCGTGGTCGCCAGTGAATGGACGCCCTGTGCGATTGGCGCCATGCATACCCGGTGCAAGCCCAACGATTAATAAGTGTGCGCCAGAGCTACCAAAGGGTGGCACAGGACCGCAATAATAGTCAGGATGCTGTTGTTGCGTGGAACTCAGGAAGTCTGCTAAACGTGGGCACCGACGGCAGTCCCGTTCAAATATTCCAGTTACAGTACGAACGATCGGCTCAGCCTTTACCGTTGCCGTTGTTCTTCACTAACCCGGCAATCCGCATTGCCACCTCCATCGCCTGCTCATAATTGAGCCTTGGATCGACCGTGGATTTATAGGCTCTCGCAAGATCCGCGTCAGTGAGGCCCCTCGCGCCACCGGTACATTCAGTCACATTTTCACCGGTAAGTTCTAAATGGACCCCACCAAGATGGCTGCCCATATTTTCATGTACCTCATGAGCCAGCTCTAACTCCGTCGCTATATTCTCAAACCGACGAGTTTTTACGCCGTCTGCCGTGCTTTCAGTATTCCCGTGCATTGGGTCACAGATCCAAAGAACAGGTGAACCTGTCTCATTCACCGCTTTAATCAATGGTGGAAGGTTTTTCTCTATGGCAGTCGCACCAAATCTATGAATAAGACTTAGTCGTCCCGCTTCATTGTTGGGATTTAATACACCAATGAGCTTTTGCAACCATTCGGCTGACATTCCAGAGCCAATTTTAATTCCCATAGGATTAGCAATACCACGAAAGTATTCAACATGCGCGCCATCAAGCTCTGCGGTGCGCATTCCGATCCAGGGGAAATGAGTAGTCAGGTTATACCAACGTTGGCGATGATCGAGAAATCTCGTTTGCGCTTGCTCATAGCTAAGATGTAAGCCTTCATGAGCCGCGTAAATATCACTGCGTTGCGCCAGATGCACTGCCCGTCCCTGTATCGATTCCAGGAAGTCAATCGAGTCTGAGATTGAGTTAACTATTTCGTGATATCGATCTGCCAATGCAGAATGACCGACCCAGTCCAGATCCCAATTTTCCGGATGATGTAAATCGGCGAAGCCTCCATCAATTAAGGAGCGGACAAAATTTAATGTAAGTGCAGCGCGCTCGTACCCACGCAATATAAGCTGAGGGTCAGGAACACGATCCTCTTCTGTAAATGGGCTTCGATTAACAATATCACCACGAAAACTGGGCAGCGATGTTCCGTCTCTGGTTTCTGTATCTGCCGACCTTGGCTTTGCATATTGGCCAGCCATTCGTCCAACCCTGACCACTGGCATCTTTAAGCCATAAAGCAACACAAGGCTCATCTGCAGCAAAATTTTTAGCTTGGCAACGATGTTCTCTGAAGTGCACTCGGCAAAGCTTTCGGCACAATCCCCGCCTTGCAGAACAAAGCATTCGCCGCGCTGAGCTTTTCCGATTTGTTCCTTAAGATTCTCAATCTCCCAGGACGTTACTATTGGAGGCAATTGGCTTAGATCACCAATTGCTCTTTCGAGTGATACGTGGTCAGGATAGGATGGCTGTTGTGCTGCTGGATATGCCTGCCAGCTTGCAGGATGCCAGTCAATTTTTGGTCTGTTTCGGCTCATTTGTCGGACTATGCCGTATACGTTGAAAAGAAGCAAAAGTTTCTCGTTTAATCAGCGTGTTGCGTTACATACCTGAAATGTACGAGAGACTAATTCTTCCCTGCATATAAATATGATGGAAACGTCACTCTTGGCTTGGCACAATGCCAGACTCAGTAAGATATTCAACAGGACGTTTTTTCTTTGTATTGCCGTTAGTTATCGGAGGGTTAAATGCAAGACATTCTTAAACGATTGGGTATTTCGGATACGAATCCAGGAACATGGTTAGGATCTGCCTCACTTGAAGATCCCGATGGGGATTTGATTGAATCAGTAAATCCAGCAACCGGTGAGGTAATTTCGAGAGTTCGTGGAACGACCGAGTCGGAATATGCGCAGGTCATCGATGCTGCTACGGAGGCAGCTTCTATATGGAACAATACACCGGCCCCAGTACGCGGTGATGCAGTCAGGAAGGTTGGACAAGCGCTCAGGGATAATAAAGACGCCCTGGGGAGCCTTGTGACGGCAGAAAACGGGAAAATCAAGGCCGAGGGTGACGGAGAAGTCCAGGAAATGATTGATATTGCCGATTTCGCGGTTGGGCAGGCGCGAATGCTATATGGCAAAACCATGCATTCGGAAAGGCCCCAACACCGGATGTATGAGCAATGGCACCCGCTTGGCATTGTGGGCATCATCACAGCTTTCAATTTCCCGGTGGCAGTTTGGTCATGGAATGCCTGCATTGCCGCTATTTGTGGAAATGTGAGCATTTGGAAACCATCCCCTAAGACACCACTGTGCGCCCTCGCAGTTCAAAAAATATGCAACGAGGCATTAAATGATGTGGACTTACCCGATATTTTCTACCTCGTTAATGATCGAGGTATTGATATAGGCCAACAATTAGTTACTGACCCGAAAGTCAATCTTCTCTCTTTTACTGGCTCGTGCGCTGTAGGTAAATCAGTGAGCCAGCAGGTAGCTGGACGCATGGGAAAGTGTTTGCTAGAGCTTGGTGGTAACAATGCCATTATTGTCGATAAATCCGCTAACCTTGAGATCGCGATACCGGGAATTGTTTTCGGTTCGGTTGGTACCGCAGGTCAGCGCTGCACTACTACGCGAAGGGTTATTTGCCATGAGTCCCGACTTGAGGAATTGAAGCAAGGCTTGGTCAACGCATATGGACAAGTACGCATCGGTGACCCACTCGATTCGGAGACACTGATGGGGCCGGTAATTGACCAAGATGCATTATCAAGGGTGGAACAAGCGATAGTGGCTGTTAAAGAGGCAGGCGGCGAGGTCCTCTGTGGGGGAGAGAGGCTTTCCGGTGCCGGGAATTTTATAACGCCCGCCATTGCTGTCGCACGGAATGATTGGGACATTGTTCAAACAGAAACATTTGGGCCTATCCTCTACCTCATTCCTTATTCTGACCTGAGCGAAGCGATCACCATCCAAAATGATGTGCGCCAAGGGCTTTCCTCTGCAATATTCACTGACAATGTTCAAACTGCCGAATTGTATCTATCTCAAAGCGGCTCCGACTGCGGCATCGCTAATGTCAACATTGGCACCTCGGGAGCGGAAATAGGTGGTGCTTTTGGAGGGGAAAAAGAGACAGGAGGGGGTCGGGAAGCTGGCTCAGACGCATGGAAGGCCTACATGAGAAGGCAGACCAACACCATTAACTGGGGTAAAGACCTCCCATTGGCGCAAGGCATTAATTTCGACTTGTAACCAGGTAACATTAGCATTCGGTAAACAGATAATTTCGCCTGTCTGCTGTTATTATTATGGTGATGAAGAAACTGCTTTTATCAATACTCTTGTCAGCCCTTAGCGTGGCACATGTTGTTCAGGCTGAGCCCCTCATACTGGAAGTCGATCTGGAGGGCGCCTTGGGTGTCGCTACCGCAGAATACATTATCGGTGGCATTGAGCAGGCTGAAGCACGTCAGGCTGCCGCTCTCATTATCCGCATGGACACCCCTGGCGGACTCGATGCACCGATGAGAGATATTATTCAATCAATCCTGGCATCTGACGTTCCCGTCGTCACCTATGTATTCCCGGGAGGTGCCCGTGCAGATAGCGCCGGAACATATATATTACTAGCCAGTCATGTTGCGGCTATGGCGCCTACCACACACCTTGGGGCCGCTACACCAGTATCTATGATGGGTGGAGGTGACTTTTCCCCTGGCGGTCCGGCAGAACCACTAGAAAACATAGGGGGTGAAGAGGAAGAGCCAGATAACGCGAAAGCAGATAATGAGACCGCACCCGAATCCACTGCGATGGAAAGGAAAGTTTTAAACGATGCCATCTCTTATATACGCGGGCTTGCTGAAGCCCATGGGCGCAATGCCGAATGGGCAGAAGAGGCCGTTCGAAATGCTGCAACACTGACTGCAACTGATGCGCTGGCCAACAATGTTATTGACATTATTGTAGAGGATCGAGACGCCCTGATTATGGCACTGGATGGTCGTGAAGTGTCACTCAATAACCAAGCATTCGTCATGGTTACAGAAGGTGCAATGATTGAAAAAATTGAACCGAATTGGCGACAAAAAATTCTTAACACTATCGCCAGCCCCGAAATAGCCATTCTTCTTCTGATGATTGGGTTATACGGATTATTATTCGAGGGCTACAATCCAGGAGCAATTTTACCAGGAGTTGCTGGGGTTATTTGCCTCCTTATTGCAGCCTACGCCTTGCAAGTGCTACCCGTAAATTACGCAGGATTAGCGTTAATCCTGGTTGGAATGATACTTATTGTGGCAGAGGCTTTTGTGCCAAGCTTCGGCGCCCTAGGCCTCGGTGGCCTTATCGCTATCACTTTCGGATCAATCATGATGTTTGATACCGGTGTCCCCGGTTTTGGTATCTCAATTACATTTGTAATAGCGATGGCATTACTAGCCGGTGGCTTTCTGTACTGGCTAGCAAGCTTCCTAGTTAAACTGCGCCGACGCGGGCCCGTCAGCGGCCGAGAGAGCATCACTGGCCGAATTGGCACTGCCCTAGAATCATTCGACTCGGAAGGCCATATATGGCTTGATGGTGAGTCTTGGGCTGCAGGCAGCAGAGTAAGTATTGAAAAAAATCAGCAAGTGCGGGTCATTTCCGTAGATGGTCTGGTACTGCAAATCGAACCTTTGACGGAGTCACACCCGGCGGGTAGTGAGCTCACAACCTAAAAACCTGAGGAAATAACATGTCATATGCTTCATTAGGCTTGATTCTCATCCTAACCCTTATATTTCTTTATAACTCGATCAAAATTCTTAAGGAATATGAGCGTGGCGTGGTCTTTTTTCTGGGCCGCTTTCAGAAGGTAAAAGGCCCGGGACTTATTATCCTAATCCCATTTATCCAGACGATGACCAAGGTAGATCTGAGAGTCATCGTCATGGATGTACCGACACAAGACGTAATCTCTAGGGATAATGTTTCCGTCAAAGTAAATGCAGTTATATATTTCCGCATTGTGGATCCAGAAAAGGCTGTGATCCAGGTTGCTAATGTATTTGAGGCTATAAGTCAGCTATCCCAAACCACGCTTCGATCGGTACTCGGCCAACATGAATTAGACGATATGCTATCGGAAAGAGATAAATTAAATTCCGACGTACAAGCCATCCTTGATCAGCGAACAGATAACTGGGGCACAAAGGTCGCTAATGTGGAGATTAAACATGTAGACCTAGACGAGAGCATGATCCGCTCCATCGCTCAGCAGGCCGAAGCCGAAAGGGCTCGACGAGCTAAGGTTATAGCCGCCGAAGGTGAGCGGCAGGCTGCTGATATATTAGCTGATGCCGCCAAAATGCTTGAGTCGCAAAAACAGGCCCTGCAGCTCCGTTATTTACAGACCATGAAGGAAGTTGCCGGGGATAAGACCAACACTATTATCTTTCCGTTACCGCTTGATCTGATTGAACCATTAATGGAGGTTGGCAAAGCAATTAAAAAAGATAACGAGTGAAAGGTTATCGACGCCACCTGACGAAATCTTACCTAAGAGGATGTATACCTTGCGTGCAATACTCACTATAGCCGGCCTGCTTTTCTCTCTCGTTGCTTGTGGCCCTGCAACCACGACCACAAGCCCAGAAAATCTTACTGAAGATGGGGCGAGCCCAAGCGCTGAAGAAATTGCCGCTGAGACGAACCGTTTAAATGCGTGGTTTGAAGATAAATACGAAGCTGAGGTACTCGAAAGCCCAATACAATTGACGCTGCTTGGCCGAGATGAGCGCCAGGGAGAGCTAGATGACCTTTCCGAAGCGGCACTGGATGCCCAGTTAGAACGTTCCCGCGCAAATCTCGCGGAGCTAAAAACCAATTTCGACTACGAAAGGCTCAGTGTTGACGCAAAGATTTCCTATGATATCTGGGTCTACCAGGCGGAACGTGCGGAGGCAGCGGATAAATTCCGCTACAACACATATGTGTTCGACCAGATGCAGGCCGTGCACACGTTCTTCCCGCAGCTTTTAATCGCTTTCCACAAGGTTAACGATTCAGCGGATATGGACAACTATTTGGCACGAATCTCCGGCACAGGCAGAGCAATCGACCAATTGATCACAAGCTCGAAAAAGATTGCTGAGCTCGGTGTTCGACCACCCTACTTCGCATTTGACTCAGTTATTAACGAGTCTCAGAAAATCATCACTGGAGCACCGTTTGATGATACGGGTACCGATAGCGATATTTGGGCAGACGCCCAGTCGAAGATTGCTGGTTTGTTAGATACCGGTGAAATTAACGAGACCAAAGCCAGCCAACTCACCATCGATATCCGAGCGGCCCTCATTGAAAAATGGAAACCTGCCTATGAACGTTTGATTGCTTGGCAAGAACTGGACCGCGTAAATGCATCAACCGAGGCGGTTGGGGCTGGCGCGCTCCCGAATGGCATTGCGTACTACGATGAACGTATTGCGAATCAAACCACAACAATGCTAACCGCTGATGAGATCCACCAGATAGGTCTTTCTGAGGTGGCCCGCCTCCGGGCCGATATGGAGGCTGTAAGGACAGAGTTTGGATTTGAAGGGGGGCTACAGGAATTCTTTAAGTTCCTGCGTGACACAAAAGACGACCCACGCCTTTATTATCCCAACACAGACGCAGGGCGCCAAGCGTATATTGACGATGCTACAAAGGCGATTGAGGGGATTAAATCCGTATTACCGGATTATTTCGGAATCCTACCCAAAGCAGACATGGTAGTGAAACGTGTAGAGTCCTTTCGTGAACAGGACGGTGCCGCGCAACATTATTACCCCTCAACACCAGATGGATCTCGCCCGGGGATCTACTATGCACATCTCTCAGATATGACGGCTATGCCCAAACGTGAGGTTGAGGTTATCGCCTATCACGAAGGCCTCCCAGGCCACCATATGCAAATCGCAATTCAGCAGGAGCTGGAAGCTGTCCCAACATTTCGCACCCAAGCAGGATTTACGGCATACAGCGAAGGATGGGGACTATATTCGGAATGGCTCGCCATAGAGATGCCAAAGACTTACCAGGACCCACTGCCGCGTTTTGGTCGACTTGGCTCAGAGATCTGGCGTGCAATACGATTGGTCGTTGACACTGGACTTCATGCCAAGGGATGGAGCGAGGAAGAAGCGGTTCAATATTTCATGGAAAACTCAGCAATAACGGAGCCTCAAGCGCGCTCAGAGGTCCAGCGTTATCTCGTTCTCCCTGGTCAGGCAACGAGCTACAAGGTTGGCATGCTAAAAATCCAAGAATTACGTCTCAAGGCGGAAGATGCACTAGGTGATAAATTCGATATTCGGTCATTTCACGACACAATATTGGGGGGCGGCGCGATGCCCCTGGGTATACTGGAGCGCCGTGTCGATGAATGGATCGCAAGCGTCACTACCTCTTAGTCACCGACAGGTAGCACCTCCTTACTCGCTTGCTTTAACTTGATCCCACAACCTATCTAGGTCTGAAAGTTCGAGATCTCCCAATGATTCACCTCGTGAGTGGGTCAATTTCTCCATCGATCTAAATCTGTTCTCAAACTTTCGGTTTGCGTTACTCAAGGCCCCTTCAGCATCTATCCGAAGATGCCTTGCTAAATTAACAACAGCAAAAAGCAGATCACCCAACTCCTCTTCCATGGCTTTGGGCCGACCGATATTCTCAGCCTCTACAAGTTCATTTAACTCCTCCTTAACTTTTTCAAGAGGGCCCGAAGCATCCGGCCAGTCGAAGCCTACCGAAGCCGCCTTCCAACCTAGCTTTTGAGCTCGTTTCAATGCCGGCAAAGCGATTGGGGTATTATCGAGAATGCTAGCAAATCCATGCCCTGTTTCAGCTAAACGCTCCTCTGCTTTTATTTTTTCCCATGAACCCTCGCACGCCCCCTTCTGCCTTTCGCTTTCAGTACCAAAGACGTGGGGATGGCGACGGATCAATTTGCTAGAAATACCGGCCGCGACCGCCTTAAAATCAAATTCACCAGCCTCCTCTGCAATGCGTGCGTGAAACACCACTTGGAAGAGCAGGTCTCCGAGTTCATCTTTAAGGTCATCTGTATGATTCCTTTGGATGGCATCGGCAACTTCATACGCCTCCTCGATTGTATATGGAGCAATAGATGAAAAGTCTTGCTTGACATCCCACGGGCACCCATTATCTGGGTGTCGCAAATCTTTCATAATCTCAAGTAATTTATTGATTTCAATCATAACTCACTGTTATTTCTTATTAGTATCTCTCTTAAATTAAGTATAATCCCCGCCGTAACCCCCCAGATCTTGTGGCCTTCGAAGTCATAGGTAGCTACAGGGACCCGTCCCCCTTTATAGTCATACTGATCATAGGTGACATTTCCCTCGGCCAAGAGGAACTCCATGGGCACTTCGAAGGCCTCCGCAACCTCTGCAGAATCAAGTGCAATCGTATGTCCTGGCATAATCAATCCGATCACGGCAGTCACAGCGTAACCGGTTACGGTTGCACAAGGGGGAAGATACCCAAAGACCTCCACTTGCGATGGTGCTATACCAACCTCTTCATAGGTTTCCCTAAGGGCCGTAGTGGTAATGCATTCGTCGTCCGGTTCCATCCTGCCACCAGGAAAGCTCACCTGCCCAGCATGATATTTGAGCGCAGAGGATCTTTCGGTAAGCAGCACCATTAACCCGTTTTGTCTCTGAATAATGGGTATAAGAACGGCAGCAGGCTGCAAATCGTCACGAATTGATGACACGACAGCTTCTGGCAAAGGGGAGCCCAGGTGCTCAAATTCAACCGCCAAGGGGTCCGCGGGGCTCTGTGTTGTTTTTAATCGGTTTTGTAGCTGATCAATGGTAAGCGCATTGGACATCAGGCCTTAATGCCCCCTTTTACAAGGTCAGAGGGATCTAAAAGTCGGTCAAGCTCTTCATCCGTAAGTCCTGCCTCTTCTTTGGCGACATCCTTGATAGGGCGCCCCTCCGCATAGGCTTTTTTTGCTATTTCCGCACTCTTTTCGTAACCGATTACTGGGTTCAATGCCGTAACCAAAATAGGGTTTCGGCCTAACATTTCATTGATATTATTTTCATTGACGGTAAAACCGGATATCGCACTATCGGCCAGAATCCTAGCGGAGCTTGTTAATATGGAAATGCTTTGCAGCAAATTATGTGCCACCACCGGCAACATCACATTTAGTTGAAAATTTCCGGACTGAGCTGCAATAGCAACCGTTGCATCATTACCAACCACCTGTGCGCATGCCATTACAACTGCTTCCGGCACGACTGGATTTACTTTACCGGGCATAATACTTGAACCTGGTTGAAGCGCCGGTAATTCGATTTCGGCAAGTCCGGCTAAAGGCCCGGAGTTCATCCAGCGCAGATCATTAGCAATCTTGGTGAGACTAACCGCCAGCACTCGTAATTGGCCGGAGACCTCTAAGGTCACATCCTGGCTACTTAGCCCAGCGAATAGCGACTCAGCCTGGGCAAATGGAACACCAGTCTGCTCGGCGAGTAACTGGCATACTTTGGGGCCAAACTTAGGGTGGGCGTTTATTCCCGTGCCTACCGCTGTTCCGCCTTGAGGTAGAGCACATAACCTCTTTAGGCTATCACCAAGGCGGTTCGCCCCCTGCTCCACCTGCGAACGCCAACCATCCAATTCCTGGCCCATGGAGACAGGCATTGCATCCATAAGGTGAGTCCGACCTGTTTTGATAACCGAATCCATCTCTCGTGCTTTCTTATCTATAACATTTCCCAGGTGTTCAAGCGCAGGTAGAAGGCCATTTGAGATACCGTTTGCAGCACTCACGTGAACACAACTGGGTATCACGTCATTACTACTCTGACACATATTTATATCGTCGTTAGCATGGACCTCGCGCTCTAGGTCACTGCTAGCGAGTGCAGCAATAACTTCATTAGCATTCATATTTGAGCTGGTCCCAGACCCCGTTTGAAACACATCTATTGGAAAATGCTCATCGAATTCGCCAGCTGCGACCCTCAGGGCCGCCTGTTGTATCGCTACCGCAGTATCACTGGTCATAAGTCCCAGTTCAGCATTAGCACCCGCAGCTGCCCATTTAACCAAGCCTAGGGCACTGATAAATTCGCGGGGCATTGCTATCCCGGAGATTGGAAAATTATTCACCGCTCGCTGGGTTTGTGCACCCCAGAGAGCCTCTTCTGGCACCTCGACATTACCCATACTGTCCTGAACGGTCCTAAATTTCTTTTTACTCATTGCCCTATGTTCTCCAGAAAGACCGAATTTGCCTTTATTCCTGATGATTTGCTAGCCATTGGTGTATGATTCGCCCTTTCCCAGCTTAAGTCCAGAGCAGGATGGAATTCGACGAACTTAAAGCGCTTTCTCCACTCGACGGTCGCTATGCAAACAAGGTTGGCAGCTTGCGCGACATCCTTAGCGAATACGGACTGATTCGCTACCGTGTTATGGTTGAAATTCGCTGGCTTCAGTGTCTTGCGGAACATCCCGAAATATCCGATTTAACTCCTATCGATAGCAAAACTGCAAAGGCCATGAATCGCATTATCGATGATTTTACAGTTAAAGACGCCGAACATATTAAATCGATAGAACAAAAAACCAATCATGACGTCAAAGCTGTTGAGTATTTTATACGCGAGATCACTTCGCAGGAAGGCCAGACAGATGCATTAAGTGAATTTATTCACTTTGGCTGTACATCCGAAGACATAAATAACCTTGCGTACGGCTTAATGCTGCGGTCAACACGGGATGAAGTGTTGTTACCTACGATGGAAGAGCTGGGAAACCAACTACAGAAGATGGCTTGCGAATACGCGGATATTCCTATGCTTTCGCGAACTCATGGACAAACTGCCAGTCCAACTACGTTAGGGAAAGAGATAGCGAACGTCAGGCTGCGCCTGCAACGGGCAAAAGAACAGCTAATTAGCGTAGCAATTAGAGGAAAGTTCAATGGTGCAGTCGGGAACTTTAACGCACATATAGCAGCATATCCTGACGTTGACTGGCCGGAGATCAGTAGAGATTTTATCGAGTCTTTAGGGCTTGAAGTGAATACACATACCACACAGATCGAGCCTCACGACTGGATGGCCGAGTATTCTCATGCCTTAATCAGGTACAACACTATTCTTATAGACCTATGTCGCGATCTTTGGGGCTATATTGGACTGGGATTTTTCAAGTTAAACCTAAAACCTAGTGAGGTTGGTTCGTCAACCATGCCCCACAAGGTAAATCCCATTGACTTTGAGAATGCAGAGGGAAATCTTGGAATAGCGAACGCCCTGCTTGATCATATGGCACTAAAATTACCCATATCGCGCTGGCAACGTGATCTGTCTGATTCTACAGTGCAAAGAAACTTCGGCACAGCAGCGGGCCACTGCCTTGTCTCCCTAAATTCCATCCAGAAAGGACTGGGAAAGGTACAAGCCGACAAATCCGTTATTTCCGCGGATATTGAAGATGCCTGGGAAGTCCTTGCCGAGCCGATTCAGACCGTGATGCGGCGGTATGCAATTACGGGGTCCTATGAAAAACTAAAAGACCTGACTCGTGGGGAAAAGGTAACTAAAACTTTACTGCATGAGTTCATAAATGAACTGGAGATACCAGAGAGCGATAAAAACCGTTTATTGAAAATGACCCCTGAGAGCTATTTAGGACTAGCTAGCCAGCTGGCAAAA
Organism: uncultured Woeseia sp.; assembly: GCA_913031125.1. Taxonomy (GTDB): domain Bacteria; phylum Pseudomonadota; class Gammaproteobacteria; order Steroidobacterales; family Woeseiaceae; genus SZUA-117. The sequence goes on from CAJWFK010000042.1 coordinate 15,089, forward strand.
GACCTGCCCACTTCTTAAAAATATACTCCTACTCTTCCGTAATTATGAGTGACAGGTTATCAGCATAGCCATCGTTATAACCAGTCTCCCGAACAGCATCTACCCTTACTTGGATCTGACGGGTTCCCGCTGGCACCGAGCCTGTGCTCGTTCGCTCTAATAGCCCAGTAAGGTAGCTCCTATCTGATGCGGTTACCGGGCCGATTGTGTTGCTATTGAGAATATCCCCAGAATCATCCAAAAATATTGCAGTAACGGTGGCACGATCTTCCTGATCAAGGTAACCACCGAGCCAGCCCGATAGGGTCCACCTAGCGCCCCCATCTATAGCGCCCGCAAGATTACTAACCTCAATATCCCATGTTGCATAGGTATCTGTCGTCGCCCAGCCTCCGGCAAAGAAATTAAGACCCCTCTCATTAGGCCCTGGATCTCCATCACCTGGGTACCCTCCGGGAGAGTTATATTGAACCACTGTGAAGAAACCAGGGTCGTGCCAACCAGGGAGAGATGCATCGGGAGCAGACTCATAACCGAGATAACCACGTTCATACTCGGCATCGCCATTGAAAATCAGGTTTTCACCCAACTTTGCTGTTGGCGGCGATGTAGACTCGAAACCTACCGAAACACCATCCGTACCTGCTACAGGATAGGCGCCTAAATGCGCAAGAGCTGTTGCCACAATATCTACGGTCTGCGGCGGGGGCCAGATTTCTCCGCCCATGACCGACGGCCCATTCATGATGAACGGAATCAGCCGATGCTCAGGAATATTAGCGCCATGGTGAAGCTCTGGCTCTCCTGAATGATCAGTGCTAAGAATAACCAGCCAATCTTCATCACTGTAATTCGGCCTTGCCTTGATGGTATCGACAATCTGCCCTATCTCGGTATCAGTCTTTTGCAGCATTGCCTGATAGGTCGAGTATTCCGCACCGAAGCCGGACTGGTGACCGACCCCATCGAGTTCAGAGAACATCATGACCAACATGTGGATATTTGATTCACCCGCAAAATTGACAACTTCCTGTGCACAAAGAGTATCGGCACTGGCCTCATCCCAATAGTCATCCGAATAATCATAGTAATTATGAAACGCATTGAAATCAGGCTCTGCCGGCAACACCATGCCTGATTCAATCGGTTGCCACGTTTGGCATCCACCTACAATAGAATCTGGGAAATCAGCCTTTAACTGGGTGAAAATGTGTGGATAGTCCGTGAAATTAGGATTGGCAAAGTCGTTGTCTGGTACCTGATGCTTATCCCAGTGAACCCCCGTCAGAAAACTGGACCATCCTGCACCGCTAATTGTTGTGCTCTCAGCCCGCCCGGTCATACTCCAAGCCGAATCTAGCAGTAGCGCATCTATATTCGGAGTCGCGCTAATCTCAATAGCAGCAGGGATCAAACCATCGATAAAAATCAATAAAACCTTTTTATCGTCAGGGGGCGCGAAGATCTCCGCAGCCCATTCATCCCAATCTGACTCATTCCAGGAATAAACTTCAGGTGGGTTGCACCCGGTAAGTGCAAAAAGAATTAGGAAGGACAAGATACGATACATTGGCAACCCTATTCCCACGTTAAGACTTATGAAGACGCGACTGCGTCCGACCGGGTACGCCCCCAAAACAACCTGCGAACAGTGTCACTGTTTGTATAGTTAGGCGTTTCCGAATAGCAAAGCACTGGCACCAGGCGAGAGACAGAACCACCCACCTGGGTTACCCGATGAAAGCTCCGCCGACCACCAAAAATTAACAAAGTTCCAGGAACGAATGGTAATTGCTCGACCCGCCTGCACTCGTCATTGAGTATATCTTTAAGGATACCTTTTTCCTCAGGCGTTCCGCGGACTCCCGTGACGCACTGAAAATACCCACCAATATCAGACTCCTGAAGCATCAGAGTGACACTAAATTCGCTTTCGTCAAAATGCCAGCCATGTTCGCCGCCATTGACAAAGACGTTAATTGAGCATGCGCCCAGCGGGTCTGCGGAGCGATATATTTCCGACTTACCTACTATAGCCGCTACAAAATGCCTGAGCGACTCTGAAAGGAACAAGCGTTTTAACGTAGAACTGTCACCGATGCGATCATAAGCGACGGAACCAACGAAGGTCTTCTGTTCCAGACACCCCAAATCGTCTGCAGCTGCACCGTGGTCAGGATCCGTCAAATATACGTTATGGGCACTCTTGCAAAAGTAAGCTTGATTCTCAACTGCATTGGCCTCCTCCACGAGCCTTAGTAACGCAGTTGGGTTTACGAAATTAGGCAGTATGCAGAAACCGTTTTGAATATACTGCCGACGACCCTTGACGGCGTGAGCCAAGTATTCCGCCGACTCAACGTCGGCAATAGGGTGACGCGCTAAATCTACAATATCTTCCATGCTCTCTGTCTGAACCATTAGTACCTTAACTCGATGACAAGAGCCCCACAGGACTCTACAAGTCTGTTTAACTTGTATATGTTACTCGCGATACCTTTATCATAGCACCTAACCCAGCGCCATTCGGGTGCCCCAATTATCAAGAAATGGAGTTCATGGCACGGCCAATCGCTAGAGTAACCGTTGGACTTTGCACCTAACTTAACTGAAAAGAAAAAAATGCTCGGAAGCAACTGTCTCCGAATAAAGCTGTTGTGCTGAAAACGTGACGCAGTTACCTCCTGCTGCGTGATGAATCCTTTAGAATTTTTGCATTCAACGAATTTTCGGAATTATTTAAGGCATGGGACTAGCAAGAACAAAGGGTGATCGTTGGCTTACTTCAACCAAAGATGAGACGCGACAAGCGATCGTCGAGATTACCAATAAAGCTTCGTGGAAACTATCTATTTGCACCCGTGAACTTGAAGTCGGAGTTTATGATCATCCCGATTTCCTACAATCACTAACACAACTAGTTCTAAGTCAAACTTATGTTCGGATACGGGTCCTTATTGCGACCCCGCCGTCATCCATCGAATATGATAATGCGTTCATCGAGTTAGGTAGGCGCCTTAGGGGTTATATTGAATTTCGACATCTACCGGAAAAACTATGGGCAGAGGCCGAGACCTTCTGTATCGCCGATGATTTCGGAGTTGCATACCGACTTCGCGAAGATAGTTGGGATGGAATCGTCGATACCTACGAGCCGCCTGTTGCAGAATTATACGGAAATCTTTTCACCGATCTTTGGACAAAGAGCGATACTGCTAGCGGCTTACCCCGGCTAAGTGTGCATGGGGCCAGTCAACCTGCCTATCAATAAAATTTTCCCAGGATAGTACTCCACAGGAATTTTACCTTATCAATGAATTGAGAGCGCTATACCGCGCCGCTCTTGTCTCATTGAGACCAGCGCTGTGTGGATTACACAACTGTATATTTATAGGCACAGGTAAAATGCTTCAATGTTAAACTGCCGTTCTATGACCACCCCAGAATACAGTTTAGAATGCAGCCGCGTAATAGTCGGGTTATCGGGGGGCGTTGACTCCGCTGTTGCGGCCATCCTTCTCAAAGAACAAGGCGCGGATGTCCATGCCCTACATATGACCAATTGGGAGGACGATGATGGCTACTGCACGGCATCTGCAGACTTGCAAGATGCGAGAAATATCTGTGAACGACTGAACATCCCATTGCACCATGTAAATTTCACGAAAGAATACAGGGAACAAGTATTTACCGATTTTCTAAACGAGTACCAGATAGGGCGAACACCAAACCCGGATGTGCTATGCAACAAGGAGATTAAATTTGGTGTATTTCTTGAACATTCGAGCCGACTGGGTGGAGAGCTGGTAGCGACCGGCCACTACGCCCGAACCAAAGTTATTAATGGACAAACAACGCTATTAAAGGGAGCCGACCCAAAAAAAGACCAAAGCTACTTCCTCAATGCGGTTAAATCTGCAGCACTAAAGAAGGTAATCTTTCCTCTCGGTGAACTTAGAAAAGTGGAAGTACGTAATATCGCTCGCGAATACGGCCTCGAGGTGCATGATAAGAAAGATAGCACCGGAATATGCTTTATCGGAGAACGACCTTTTTCAGACTTTATTGCCACCTACTTACCTGATAACCCAGGACCAATTAAGACCATTGACGGGCGTCTTTTAGGAAAGCACAGAGGGCTAATGCACTATACCTTGGGACAACGCCAGGGTTTAGGAATTGGCGGCCAGCAAGGGACCAGCAACGAACCTTGGTATGTGGCGAAAAAGGAGATCAAGAGCAATACGTTGGTTGTAGTACAAGGAAATCATCCGTTACGATTTAGTAGCTCACTGATTACTAATACACCTAGCTGGATAAATGGTGAACCGGAGAGAATTGGCTTAGACGATACATTTCAGTGTAAAGCCAAAGTACGTTACAGGCAGACCGAACAGTCTTGTCGTGTTTCCCGATTTAAGGATAACGCCCTTATAGTCAACTTCGAGGCTCGACAAGCAGATGTTACACCTGGGCAATATATTGTCTTCTACCGGGACGAAATCTGCCTTGGCGGCGCCGTCATCGAAGAGGTGGTGAGTAATCCAGACACTCTGCTAAAGGCCGGGTAAGACGCTATAATGCCGGCGCTCAACTTATCGCAACATATAAAGTCCATCATTCACGGAGAAATATTATGAAGGACAGTTTCGGCGCTCGCTCAAAATTTAATGTCAATGGAGATGATTATGAAATCTTCAGGCTCGATGCGGTAAAGGATGGCCATGTAGAGCGACTACCCTTTTCGCTAAAGATACTACTTGAGAATTTACTCCGATTCGAAGATGGTCGAGACGTAACACGCGAAGATATTCTCGCCCTCGCACACTGGGACCCTAGTGCCACCCCGAATATCGAAATTTCGTTTACGCCTAGTCGGGTAATCCTGCAGGATTTCACTGGGGTGCCAGCTGTAGTGGATCTAGCTGCCATGCGGGATGCCGTAGTTAAGCTCGGCGGCAATGCTGAAAGCATTAACCCTTTATCGCCCGCTGAACTGGTTATCGACCATTCTGTACAAATTGACAATTACGGAACCGCAAACGCACTGGATCTTAATAACAAAATAGAATTTAACAGGAACCGGGAGCGTTATTCATTCCTTCGCTGGGGGCAAGAGGCATTGGATAACTTCCGAGTTGTGCCACCAAACACCGGGGTCATACACCAGGTCAATGTGGAATACCTCGGCCGGGTGGTTTTCGATAAGACCACCGATGGGAACAGGGAGGCCTACCCTGACACTGTTGTAGGGACCGACTCCCATACCACTATGATCAATGGAATCGGAGTGCTGGGCTGGGGTGTCGGGGGTATAGAAGCGGAAGCAGCGATGCTTGGGCAACCTATCACGATGCTAATACCCAACGTAATCGGCTTCAAGTTATCAGGTAGTCTAAAAGAAGGCACTACCGCGACGGACCTAGTGTTAACAGTGACAGAAATGCTTAGGGAAAAAGGGGTAGTTGGAAAATTTGTTGAATTTTTTGGCGATGGCCTGGACACCCTTTCCTTGGCCGACCGCGCTACCCTTGGCAACATGGCGCCGGAATTCGGAAGCACCTGCGCCATTTTCCCAATTGACGATGAAACCCTACGCTACCTTGAGCTAACGGGAAGGGATTCTAGCCACATCCAACTAATCGAGCACTACGCAAAAGAACAGGGTCTTTGGCGGTATTCCGGGCAAAGCGACCCGCTTTATTCTGATACTTTAGAGCTCGATATGGGGACAGTCGAGGCGAGCCTAGCCGGCCCGACAAGGCCTCAAGACAGAATTCCGTTAGGAAGTGCCGATATCGTTTACCGGGATCACTTAAACCCAATAACGGCGAAACGAGACTCCGATGGGATCGCACAAGTATCACTAAACAAACACAATACAGAGATTAAAGATGGGTCATGACCAAA
>CAJWFK010000043.1 GCA_913031125.1 uncultured Woeseia sp.
CGATCCGTTGACAGATTACACCTTCCCAGAACAGCCATAATGACGGGAAAGCTAGCCGTTTTTTCCATTTTCCTATATAAATCAATGACTTAACGAACATAGGGGTCAGGCCATTTGTCAACCGAAATTGACATGGTTTACGTTGATTTTTTTACTCCCTGTGGGCCAGTTATGGCATACAACTTAGCCCGAAATGCGCTGATGGAACCTTTCGATTTCTGAGGTACTTACATATATAGAAAGCCCCATATCAAATAGCGGGATCGAATCTGTAACGCGCACAAAAAGAAGGTACTTATCCTCTGGGATTTAGCGTAGATTTGCGCAGTTTTTTACCTGAGTATTACCCCAAAGTTACCCCAAATGATCCATAAAAAAAGGGACTCATCCGTAAGTCCCTGATTTTATTGGTACTCCCTAGGGGAATCGAACCCCTGTTTCTGCCGTGAGAGGGCAGTGTCCTGAACCGCTAGACGAAGGGAGCATACGAATCATTGTGTGCGCTAAGCTGCAGCGGGCTGCTATTATAAGGCGGCGTTAGTTATTTCCAAGCGGAATTAGAATTGAAAAAAAAAGGGATCAGTAAAAAACCTAAGCCCAAGATCATTCCGCGTCCTTCCCATAATGTTTCCCGGGATGAAATATCTCGGAGTGCGCTCAAGGTTCTCTATCGGCTGCATAAGTCCGGTTATCGGGCATTTTTGGTTGGAGGTGGGGTGCGCGATGCTTTATTGGGGCTCCATCCTAAGGATTTTGATATTGCAACTGATGCGCACCCGGACGAGGTGCGCGCTTTGTTCGCTAACTGCCGTTTAATTGGTCGACGATTCCGGCTCGCCCATATTCGCTTTGGTAGGGAAATTATTGAAGTTGCTACATTCCGCGCGGCAGCGGACAAAGCAGCGAAGATTCCTGATGTTCTGCATGATGAGGAAGGACGAATACTCCGTGACAATGTCTACGGCAAGATTGATGAAGATGTATGGCGGCGGGATTTTACGTGTAACGCTCTTTATTATGACATCAGTGATTTTAGTATTTGGGATTATGTTAGTGGTGTAGAGGATATACGAAAGCGAAAGCTCGTGATGATTGGTAATCCTGATCGGCGGCTTCGTGAGGACCCAGTTCGTATGCTCCGTGCAGTGCGTTTTGCGGCAAAGCTTGATTTCGAAATAGACGAAACCATCGCAATATCTATAGCGAAAAATCATCAGTTGCTTTCGAATGTCCCCCCGGCCCGTTTATTCGATGAATTTCTTAAAATGTTCCAGGCGGGCAATTCGGAAAAGACATTTTCACTATTGCGGAAATTTGACTTGTTCAAAATGCTTTTTCCAGAAACGGACAAGAGGATAAAAGAGGATGACCAGTTCCTTAAGTTTATTCATGCTGCCCTTCAAAACACCGATGACCGGATCGATAAGGGTCAGTCAGTAACGCCGATGTTTTTACTGGGTGTTTTTCTTTGGGGCCCTGTGGAAAAAAGAGCTGAAAGACTTCAAGTAAAAGAAAATATGTCAGTTATTCAGGCCCTTACTGTTGCGTCGTACGAAATATCAGGGTTGCAACAGGCCCATATATCTATTCCGCGAAGATTCACAATGCCAATGAGGGAAATGCTTGCTATGCAGCCCCGGTTTGAGAAGCGACGAGGTAAGAGGGCTCTTCGCCTTTTGGATCATCGACGTTTTCGTGCGGCCTATGATTTTATGATGTTGCGTGCTCGTTGCAGTGAGGTCGATACGGATATTGCTGATTTTTGGACAGAAGTACAAAAACAAACGGCTGACCAGCGTAGAGTTAGTTTTGCAGTGCAGCGCCAAGCTAGGTCTGGTAAGAGCCGACATCCTCATTGGCGCCGGAAATCGAGGGTAAATTAATGGTCCGGTCCCATTGGTTACCGGCATACATAGGCGTTGGCAGTAATCTTGATTCTCCCCAGGTTCAAGTAGAGTCAGGCATGGCAGCAATCGCTGAATTACCGAAAACTAGAATGATATTGAGGTCGTCGCTTTATATTTCTAAGCCACTTGGTCCTGCGGACCAACCGGATTTTATCAATGCTGTAGTTGCAACTCTCACTCAATTAGATCCACTTAAGCTTCTTGAGTACCTGCAAAATATCGAATGTCGGCATGGGAGAGAGCGAAGCGAAAAATGGGGACCGAGAACGCTGGATCTGGATCTTTTAGCAGTTGCAGGAAAGGTCTTTAATGAAAGTCACCTAACTTTACCGCATCCTGGGATTGCTGAGAGAAATTTTGTATTGCTTCCATGGCAAGATGTGGCACCATATTTTGTGGTACCGAAACTAGGGGCAGTGAAGGATCTAGCTGAGAAAGTATCGGTAAAACCCGAGATTAGAATGATTGTTTGAGAACGTCTTGATGAAGAAAACTAACGAATAGATAAATTTAGATTACACGGTCTGCAATGGTTAGCAAATTTGACAAGGAACTAGGGCTTGATGCCACTATCACTAGGCGGGATTTTGTTTATGGTTCCTCCCTGGTCGTTAGTGGGGCGCTTGCTGGCTGTGGGAAAAATGTCGATCAAGGGGCTTCTTCACAAAGTGATTATTCCTTTAATGTCGGCACTGATTGGTATGGCCCGGGTGGTATCGGTGATTATGCTACATCTCATGGAAATACACCTGACCTCATTAAAACCGCACATGAAATACGGTTGGGCCGATTTAATTCAATTGATCAGCGTGCGATTGATTCCGGTGAAGAATACGACCTAGTGGTCGTTGGTGGTGGTTTTTCCGGTTTATCGGCAGCTTATCACTTCAATCGTTTAAATCCTGCTGGTCGTGTCCTCATTCTGGATAACCATCCGATTTTTGGTGGAGAAGCGAAACGTAACGATTTTGATGTGAACGGCGTTCACATATCGGGACCACAGGGTTCCAACGATTTTTCTATTCCAGACTCCCCGCGCCCGGAAAGTCCGGACGATTACTTTTCAGCATTGAATATACCCAGAGAATTTCACTATGCAGAACCAGGTGGTTCCGCTGCTGGTATGCGTATCCCGTTAGATAACTATGAGCACATGACCTGGTATGAGAGTCAGTTTGATGTTGGACATTTTTTTCGTGGAGCAGCAACCCCTTTGGTTAAGGATGTGTGGCGGAGTGGCTTGAATACGACTCCGTGGAGTACAGAAGTAAAAGATGCCTTTGCTCGCGTCCGTTCAATTGAGATTGAAGATAAGGACGGTCGAGATACGGATAGATGGTTAGATTCAATTAGCTTAAAGTCCTATTACGAAGATGAGCTTGGATTGCCGCCCGAGGTGACATCTTTTTACGATCCGATCATGGCTAGCATCATAGGTTTTGGCTGTGATGCCCTCAGTGCTTATTGGGGTAAGTATTTTGATATGCCCGGATTCACAAAACCTGAGCTAATTGACAAGGCTATTTTAGAAGTTCCTCCCGAACAATATGAAAGAAGTTTATTACAGAGCTTCCCTGGTGGTAATGCTGGCCTTGCGCGACACTTTGTGAAGAAACTGATTCCTGGTGCAATCGAGGGGTCTTCTTTCAATGATGTGTTGTTTGGCAGAATCGCGTTTGATGAGTTGGATCGGGCAGGCAATGCTGTTCGCATGCGACTGAATTCAACGGCGGTTCGAGTTGAGCACACAGGAAAGTCTAACGAACATGAGCGAGTTCAGATTACCTATGCTAACAATGGACAGCTATCTCAGTTGAAGGCCAAAGCAGTAGTCATGGCTTCAGGTGGCTGGGTTAATCGACATGTACTCAAAGATTTGCCTGCCGAACACCATGGGGCCTATGCCAAGTTCGGACACTCACCAGTCCTCGTTGCCAACGTTGCGCTAACAAACTGGCGCTTTTTGGAGCGCCTTGGTGTTTCAGCTGCAATTTGGTCCGGAGGTTTCGGCTTTACCTGCAACATACGTCGACCAATGATTGTTGATGGTAAATCGCAGCCGTTGCATCCAGATGAACCTATTGTATTGACTTTTTATGCACCTATTTTTAAGCCCGGCCTTGGAAGAAAAGAGCAGGGCGCTGTTTGCCGAGCAGAGCTACTTAATACGTCATTTAATGAGTATGAGCGACAAATCCGTGAACAAATGACGATGATGTTTTCCGATGGGGGCTTTGATCCGGTAAAAGATATTGCTGGAATTATTTTAAATCGCTGGGGTCACGCTTACGTCAATCCAGGACTTGGTTTTATTTTTGCGGCGGATGGAAATACTGCACCCCCTGATGTGATACGCGAGCCTTATGGGCGGATAGCGATCGGTCATTCTGAGTTGCGGGGCCACCAATACTGGTGGGGCGCTGCTGGTGAGGGTCGTCGTGCTGTTGAAGCACTATTGGACCTGCATTTTTAACGACACAGCATGACGATTAATGAAAAAATTATTTTTTAAATTCAGCGCTCTGTTACTGCTGACTGCAGTGGCAGGTTGCCAGAATGAACAAGCAGCGTATGTGCAAGAAAGTACCTTTCAAGAGAGTTGCAATAGTCTTCCGTTGGAAACCAATAGAGTCCTTACGTTAGCTGCCGTATCTAATGATTGGTTTCAGGTATATGAGTCGCATGACCAGGTTTATTCGATAGTGGAGCCTTATCAATTTCAAATGAGCATTTCGCATTTGATCGTTGGGAATGAAAGGGCTGTTTTATTTGATACTGGTATGGGGATATTTCCAATACGTCCGATTGTTGAAGGTATCACCGACTTACCGGTGCTAGTAGTCAATTCACATACCCATTTTGATCATGTAGGAGGTAATAATGAATTTTCTGATGTACTTGCAATTGATTCTGACTATACCAAAAGCAATATGAAGGGATTCGAGCACAAAGAGATTGCCGGTGATGTGATACCAGCGGCTTTTTGTGGGGGCGCTCCTGCTGGGTTTGATGTTGAGACTTATCACACAAAGTCATGGAACGCTTCAAGATACGTTGAAGATGGCCATTTAATAGACTTAGGTGGAAGAACACTGGAGATACTGCATGTGCCCGGGCATACGCCAGATGCCACGGCGTTAGTGGATAGGGAGAATGGGCTACTATTTACCGGTGACACATTTTATGACGATAATATTTGGCTTTTCGCTCCTGAAACTAATATTGATGATTATTCAAGCACTATAGACCGGTTGGTAGACATTGAAAGTGCGACGGAATATTTATTCGGTGCGCACTCTTCTGCAAGAGTAGATGCTGGCCGGTTGTCACAACTACAATCAAGCTTAAGGAAATTACGTTCCGGAAAAGTTCAGCCTTTTGAGCAGGTCGGTAAACGTCTTATTTATGTAATCGATGGCATTACTTTTGTAACAGCCAAAGAGGTTTTAGACGGAAGGCAAGGGGATATCACCATCGGTGGTAGCGGCTTTGGTTCATGGTGATGAAGAAAATTAATTTGCTGAAGTGTTCTTTCTAGCAGGGTGGATATTATTGGAATGACGATTATGCTGATCGAGTGCCCATTGCACATGGTTACGCACCATTTCAGAGTCGGTTTCAAGCCGTGAACGAAGTGCTGCAATTACCTTTTCAGATGATTTAGCATTACCTAGGGCTACAGCTATATTCCTGAGCCATTGTTCGTAACTGATACGACGAATTGCACTTCCTTCAGTCTTCTTTTTCCATTCCGTCTCAGTCCATTCAAAAAGTGCAATAAGGCTGATGGAATTCAGGTCATTCCTCGGGGAAAAATCTTTTTCGCCAGTTGGCTCCGCAAACTTGTTCCAAGGGCAATACAGTTGGCAGTCGTCGCAACCGTAAATGCGATTGCCGATTAAAGGTCTGAACTCGATCGGAATATCGCCTTTTAATTCGATAGTTAAGTATGAAATGCAACGCCGGGCATCTAGTTCATAAGGCGCAACTATTGCATTGGTTGGGCAAATATCGATGCATTTGCGACATGAACCACAATGCTCAATTTCTGGTATGTCTGGTGGTAGCGGAATATCTACGAAAAGTTCTCCTAGGAAAAACCAGGAACCGGCGTCACGATTTATGAGGTTAGTATGTTTTCCGATCCATCCGAGCCCGGCTTTTTGTGCTAAAGGTTTTTCCAGTACCGGCGCGCTATCGACAAACACGCGGTATCCATGAGGCCCTATATTTTTTTCTATAGTTTTAGCAAGTTTTTTTAACCGCCCTCGTAGTACTTTGTGATAGTCACGGCCAAGTGCGTATCGGGAGATGTAGGCTCTGTCTGGATGATCAAGCAGTTCGACTAAATCGTCTTCTTCATCCGGGAGATAATTGATACGAACTGAAATAACACTCAATGTTCCCGGTATTAATTGCTCTGGACGACTTCGTTTCTGCCCATGTTCTGACATGTAAGACATTTCCCCATGAAAGCCTTTTTCTAACCATGTTTCGAGCAACTTTTCGGCACGTGACAAATCCACATCAGAAATGCCGACTTGCTGAAAACCCAGTTCACGTCCCCAACGCTTGATGTTTGCAGCTAGTTTTTTGTTATCTGGGGTTTTTATTGGCTTTGTCATATAGGAAAAAGATTTATGATTTGTGCCCGTATAATTATATTTCAGATTTTACGTTTATTGTTCCCAGTTGCAGGAGATCTATTGTCTATGAAATTACCGGCCGAAATTTATGCGATAACGGATGTCCGGAAAATTGATCATGCGGCGATTCATGAGGGTGGTATAAGTGGTTATACGTTGATGGGAAGAGCGGGGAAAGCGGCATATGACATAGCAAGAGCGCGTTATCCAGATGCCCAGTGTTGGCAGGTTGTCTGTGGCAGTGGTAATAATGGCGGAGATGCTTATGTTGTGGCCCGTCTTGCTGCAAAACAAGGTGTTTCCGTTTCCGTAATAGCGGTGGGTTCGCCAAAGAAACTGTCTGGCGATGCAGCAACCGCTTATATGGACTATTTGGCCTCTGGTGGGGTGGTTATAGAAGGTGTCGATAACTTAGACGATAGTGCTGATTTAGTGATCGATGGATTATTTGGCAGTGGCCTCACACGCAAAGTAGGGGGGGCGTATGCGGCAATAATCAATTCAATGAATGCGCATGGAGCGCCTGTCCTATCGCTCGACATGCCATCCGGACTGAATGGTGACAATGGGAAAAAAATGGGGCCAGCGGTTGTAGCTAATATCACGGTTACCTTTGTTGCGCTGAAGACTGGTTTGTTTATTGACAGTGGCCCGGAATTAGTCGGAGATCTAATGTTTGATGATCTTGATGTACCGGATAAGTTCAGGCATGGCCGAGTACCTGTTTTCAGGCGAATAAATAAAAGTATTGTGAAGAAGGTATTAGGACCTCGAGACCGGGGTGCACACAAGGGTAACTTCGGGCATATCCTTGTTATAGGTGGTGCGCCAGGGATGTCCGGCGCTGCGCGCCTATGCGGAGAGGCAGCACTTCGCAGTGGTGGTGGGTTAGTAAGTATTGCGACACACCCATCCCATAGTGAAGAAATTGTTTCTGAGCGACCGGAACTTATGTGTCACGGCGTCGAATGTGCTGGGCAACTTGATCCGTTACTGCAAAAGGCTAATGTTGTCGCGATGGGTCCGGGATTGGGTATGAGCTTGTGGTCCAGGCAGCTTTTTGAGAAAACCGTTGCGTCCGGTTTGCCTATGGTGCTCGATGCTGATGCACTAAATTTGCTTGCGGGAACGGGTATTAAAAATAACGAATGGATTCTAACACCACATCCCGGGGAAGCAGCACGATTACTTGGCATTGATTCGACAGATATTCAATCTAACCGATTGAACTCTATGCTTAATTTACAAGAGAAGTTTTCTGGAATTATCGTTCTCAAAGGTGCCGGGACATTGATAAGCTCTAATGACGGTCGACCTTGGATTTGCAATGCTGGAAATCCGGGGATGGCTAGCGCAGGGATGGGGGACGTTCTAACCGGAATTATCGCTGCGCTTTTGGGGCAAAAAAAGGATCCGGAAATGGCTGCTGCAGTTGGGGTTCAGGTACATGGGTTAGCGGGCGATAAAGCTGCTCTTCGCGGCGAGCGGGGACTGGTGGCATCTGACTTAATTGCGGAAATCCGCCATTGGGTAAATTTGTGAAGCAAAGTATCTACTTGCCTGATGAGGCAGCAACTGAAAGCTTGGCACGTGAGATAGTCGACGCGTTACCCGAAGATATTAGTGGCTGGATTGTGCTGCTTCAGGGAGATTTGGGCGCAGGTAAATCCACATTGGCTCGCGGGATGATTCGTGCTTTTGGTTATGAGGACTCGGTGCCCAGCCCAACTTATACGCTAATTGAGCCTTATGAGATTCAGGATAATTTAATTTATCATGTTGATTTATATAGGATTTCATCTTTGGATGAGCTTCAGTACCTTGGCTGGAAAGATCTGGAGGACGGACTATGCATCATTGAGTGGCCGGAGCGTGTACCCGGCCTATCAGCACGGGCAGATATTATTGTCTCTCTGGGTTATGAAGCAGCAGCCAGAGTTGCGGAGATTCGTTCATTAAGTGACCGAGGCGCCGATATTATTGTACGATTAAATCTTAAATAGTTTATATATCTATATAATATTTAAGAAAAATTTTTGTTTTTTCTTCAGTATTTGTATACTGATAGCGATAATTTCATCCACAGCAATACTTGGGCGTATGAGCTTCATTGGGCGATTGACACTCATAGCATTAGTGATGCCGGCATATTTGTTGGCAGAACCTCGCACGACTATAAACAATGTCCGGTTGTGGGCGGAGGATGAGCGCACACGTGTTGTACTCGATGTCAGCAGTGCTGCTCGCCACTCCATGTTTACTTTGCAGGGGCCAGATCGTTTAGTTGTTGATGTTGTTAGCGGCGAAATAGCGAATGATCTGAAATCTCTGCCAAAGGGTGGAGTAGTCAAATCAATACGCACGGGACGCCGACCAGATGGCCGATTACGAGTGGTATTTGATCTTGATGGTGCTGTGAGGCCGCGCAGTTTCACTGTAGCCCCAAGTGATGGTTATGGTGATCGACTCGTTATTGATCTGCATTCCCAGGGAACTCAGAGAGAAGCCATACGTAAGGCGGAAGAATATTTGTCTGGTAGAGACATCGTCGTTGCAGTAGATGCTGGTCATGGCGGACGTGACCCGGGTGCTGTAGGCCGTGCCCGAACGAAAGAAAAAGATGTTGCGTTGCTTGTAAGTAAAAAACTAGCGAAACGAATCAACGAAGAGTATGGCATGAAGGCCGTGCTAGTTCGCAGTGGCGATTACTATGTCGATCATAGAGAACGAATGGAAATTGCTCGGAAAGCCAAAGCAGATCTGTTTATTTCTATACATGCAGATGCTGTTGAAGATAGAAGGGCTAAGGGTGCTTCAGTTTATGTGTTGTCATTGAAGGGGACGAGTGACGAAGCTGCGAGACAATTAGCGGAACGAGAAAATGGGACTAGCGTTGTAGGTGGAGTATCGCTGTCTGATAAGGATCCGGTTTTAGCATCGGTATTGTTAGATCTCTCACAGAACGCATCCTTGAGTGCGAGTCTTGAAGTTGCGAAAGAGGTTATTACAGAGATGGCACGAGTTGGAAAAGTGCGTCGACGCACGGTCCAGCAAGCTGGATTTCTTGTTCTAAAATCTCCTGACGTTCCATCCGTTCTTGTTGAGATGGCGTATATATCGAATCCAGATGAAGAAAAACTTCTGCGCAGTAGTTCTCATCAAAACAAAATAGCAGACGCCATGCTAAAAGGAATTCGAAGCTATTTCTATGTCAATCCCCCGGCAGATACACTGATAGCAGCCAACCGAAAACGCGGAATAGCAGATCCCATAAACTATGTAATAGCTCGTGGTGACACGCTAAGTGAAATAGCTGAGCGCTACAATGTCAGTATTTCAAGAATTAAAGCGGCGAACCGGTTATCCGGTGATACCGTAATGATAGGGCAGACATTGCAGATTCCCGCCTACGCGGGCACCTAATCGCTACACATTCTTCGCTGCTTTTGAAAGAATGGCAGCATGACCATTCGCAAGCTTCCAAGTCACCTCGTAAACCAGATTGCTGCAGGGGAGGTTGTTGAGCGCCCAGCATCTGTTGTTAAGGAGCTTATTGAAAATAGTTTAGATGCTGGTTCTCGTGCGATTTCAATCGAGATCATGGGTGCTGGAAAAAAGCTTATTCGTGTTCGCGATGATGGTGCAGGTATTCCAAAAGATGATCTTCCATTGGCAGTGCAGCGTCATGCGACCAGCAAGATTGAGAGTTTGACTGACCTGGAATCTGTGGTTTCACTCGGTTTTCGAGGTGAGGCGTTGCCAAGTATTGCTTCCGTTGCGCGTATGAAACTTATCTCAGGGCGGGATGGCTCAGCATGGGAGCTTGAAATTGAAAATGGCAGTGATGCAGGGATTACCCCATCAGCGCACCCGACTGGCACAACAGTCGAAATCTATGACCTTTTCTACAATACTCCGGCTAGACGCAAGTTTCTTCGTACTGATCGTACCGAGTTTACTCATATTGATAAATGGGTGCGGCGCCTAGCGCTGGCGCGACCCGAAGTAGCTTTTAAAATGGCACACAATGGGCGCACAATCCTTAATCTCATGCCTGCTCTGGATGTTAAAGAACAATTAGCTCGGGTAGGACATATTTGCGGAGAAGTATTTTCATCACAGGCCCTTTATCTGGAGCACGATACCGAGACGATGATGCTATCTGGTTGGGTAGGGCTGCCAACTTTTAACCGTAGCCAGGCTGATATGCAGTTCTGGTTCGTAAATGGGCGGAGCATAGGAGATAAAACACTGAGTCATGCAGTTCGGCAGGCTTATCGTGATGTCCTTTTTCACGGACGTTTTCCAGCTTATGTACTTTATCTATCGCTCGACCCGGCTAAAGTTGATACGAATGCTCACCCAGCTAAACATGAGGTGCGCTTCCGCGACGGTCGGACGATACACGGTTTCGTATCTCACGCTGTCGAACATGTCTTGTCAGATACACGCCCGGGGGGCCATGACACATCACTTACACCCACAGCATCCTCATCGACTCGTTTTTTTAGTCAGTCTTCTATGGGCTTTGGGATAAACCAAAATGTTGCTTCATCAGTTCCTGAGACCTTGGAGGCTTACCAGAAACTCTCAACCACTTCAGAAACTGACGCTATACCTCCGCTTGGTTTTGCGATTGCCCAAATTGCGGGCATCTACATTCTTGCGGAAAATAATGATGGTCTTGTCATCGTGGATATGCATGCTGCACACGAGCGAATTCTTTATGAAAGACTTAAAACTTCGTTTGATGATGACCAGCTAGTTCGACAGCCTTTGTTAGTTCCTTCCACGATTGCTGTTGCAGAGGCGGAAGCCATAATGGCAGAACAAAAGGCCTCCCTGTTCCAGCACCTAGGGCTTACTGTCGATCGAAGAGGGCCGACTAGTCTGATCATAAGAGAAGTACCGGCTTTGTTAAAACAAAGTGATGTTGAGTTGCTGGTTCGCGATGTGATTGCTGATCTCATGGAATCCGGCGGTAGCACACTAATTGAGGAATCTTGCGATCACATTCTAGCTACAATGGCGTGTCATAGTTCCGTTAGAGCTAATCGACAAATGACAATCCCCGAGATGAATGCGTTATTGAGAGAAATGGAGGTAACTGAGCGAGCTGATCAATGCAATCATGGGAGACCGACTTGGACTATGATCAGCCTTGATGAGTTGGACCGGTTGTTTCTGCGTGGGCAATAAAAGGTCTTGACAACTAAATCTGTCATTTGCCTCATGGGGCCAACCGCATCGGGTAAGACAGATGTGGCAATGCGACTGTCCGATGATTTTCCCGTGGACTTGGTTAGTGTTGATTCCGCACTTGTTTATCGTGGCATGGATATTGGCACGGCTAAGCCCGAACCAGAATTGCTTATTCGTTATCCACATGCGTTGGTCAATATTTGTGACCCAGAGAAAACTTATTCTGTGGGAGATTTTGTCCGGCACACTATTCGTGAAATTAGGTCATCACATGAGCGTTGCCGTATCCCTTTACTTGTTGGGGGGACGATGATGTATTTCAGATCATTAATAAATGGCATATCGGAGTTACCAGAAGCTGATCCGATTGTTCGTGCAGAGATAGATAACGAGGCTCACAAAGTTGGGTGGTCATCGCTCCATCAACAACTTTCGATTATTGATCCCGCTGCCGCAGCACGCATTAACAAAAATGATAGCCAACGTATTCAGCGCGCCCTGGAAGTCTACAGGGTTAGTGGTCGTTGTTTGACGGAGTGGCAACAAACGACTCTCGTACAGGGTGATTTTATTTATAGCAAGTACGCTTTGTTGCCAGAGCCACGAAAGCGCTTGCATGAACGGATAGAGAAGCGTCTAGATAGAATGCTGGATAGTGGGTTTATGGAAGAAGTAAAAGGACTGAAGGCTCGCCCCAATTTGACGGCTAAACATTCATCGATGCGGGCGGTCGGTTATAAACAGATTTGGAGCCATTTAAACGGGGACATTAGTTTCAGGCAAGCGCGCGAACAAATTTTGGCAGCGACACGGCAGTTGGCAAAACGTCAAATTACCTGGCTGAGAACGGAATCTGAGATAACAATGTTGAACCCCCTTGAAGTCGACCCGTATGTCTCCATATCTGCGGCAGTTAAGCTGTTAATGAAAGATGTCAGAAACTAACAATGGCAATAGCGCCTTATGATAGACTTTTTTTTGCTAGGGCTGATCAGAGTATGTGCGTGACCGGCGCCACCGGAGTACCCTGATCATTAAATGTTTTGCTGAACAAAAAGCGAAGAATAATAAGGAGACCCAATCATGGCTAAAGGGCAGTCACTGCAGGATCCCTTCCTGAACATGTTACGCAAGGAAAAGGTCCCTGTTTCGATCTACCTTGTAAACGGAATCAAATTACAAGGTCAGGTTGATTCATTTGACCAATTTGTTGTGTTGCTGAAGAACACCGTCAATCAAATGGTATATAAGCATGCTATTTCAACGATTGTTCCAGCACGCAATGTTCGTTTACCATTATCGGACAACGACGATGGTGATTCGGACGATTAAATACACTTGCTTGGAGGCGGCTATTGTTTGAGCGACCTACTGGCGGCGAAAAGGTGATACTGGTGCAGATATGCTCTGCTGGTAAGCCTAATCCCGATGAGCATGCGGAGTTTACAGAGCTAGCGGCATCATCGGGAGCAGTCATAGTCGATCAGCTCATCAGTTCAAGGCGACGGCCAGATCCTCGTTACTTTATCGGTAAGGGGAAACTGAAAGAGCTTGCTCAGGTAGTGAAACTAAATCAGGCTGAACTGGTAATTTTCAGCGCATCGCTGAGTCCGAGTCAGGAGCGAAATTTAGAGCATGCATTAGGCAGCCGAGTACTAGATCGCTCTGGATTAATACTCGACATATTTGCACAGCGGGCGCGGAGTTTTGAAGGTAAGTTGCAAGTAGAGCTCGCACAGCTTAGACATATTTCAACCAGATTAGTACGTGGTTGGAGTCATCTTGAAAGGCAAAAAGGTGGTATCGGCCTTCGTGGGCCCGGTGAGACACAGCTCGAGACTGATCGCCGCCTCATTGGAAAACGCATTCGCCAGCTGAAGATACGTTTGGATAGTGTTGATCTACGGCGTACGATGAACCGTCAGAACCGAGTTCGAGCACGAATACCGACAATTGCCTTGGTAGGCTACACTAATGCAGGTAAATCGACTTTATTTAATCTTCTGACAGAGTCATCTGTATATGTTGAAGATCAGCTTTTTGCTACTCTTGACCCAACTGTACGAAGACTTGAGCTAGTAGACGGAACAGAGGCCGTATTGGCTGACACTGTCGGGTTTATACGCGATCTGCCGCACGAACTTATCGCGGCATTTCGTTCAACTTTGCAGGAATCTCGAGAGGCTGACCTGATTCTCCATCTTATTGATGCCAGCGACTCAAATCGATGGCAGAGGGTGCGTCAGGTTAATGACGTGCTTAAAAAGCTTGAAGCTGAAGGAGTGCCTCAGATTAGAGTGTACAATAAAATCGATAAGCTTAATCGGTCGTCACGTTTGACCAGGAATCAGCATGGAGAAGGACGCGCGGTTTGGCTTTCCGCCATGACAGGAGAGGGTATTCCTTTACTCTTGAGCGCAATTGAAAAACGACTGAGCCGCAAAAAGATACAAGGTATTATCCGACTTCGAGCTAACCAAGGCCGCCAGCGTGCATTACTATTTGATATGGGTGCTGTACTGCAGGAAACTAATGTTGACGATGGCGGGTGGATGCTTGAATTAGAAATAGAGGAGCGGGACTTTCTCCAATTTGCGAAACGGGAAAAGTTACCGACAGAAATATTAAAACGACCGCTGGAAGATAAGTCAGCGGTTTCGGTTGTTTAGGAGTTTATGCGAACATGGCGTGGAATGAACCTGGTAATGGTAAAGATCCTTGGGATAGGAACGGTGGACCTCCAGATGATCTTGATAAGATAGTTCAGGGCTGGCAACGGAAGTTTTCCAGGATATTTGGTGGCGGAGGACGAAGCCGTGGCCCCGGTTCTGCTGGTGGTTATATATTGCTTATCCTCTTCTTTGTTGCGTGGGGTATTACTGGTTTGTACCGCGTTGATGAGGCAGAAAGAGGGGTTGTTCAGCGTTTTGGCGCCTATACTAAGACGACATTACCAGGCTTACATTGGCATATTCCTTATCCAATCGAAGTGGTAGATATTGTCAATGTAACGGCAGTAGACAATTTTCCGTTTCGCACCGAGATGCTGACCGGCGACAGGCAGTATGTGTTTATACAAATGGTAGTCCAATATAGGCGCACCAACCCGGTCGATTACAGTTTTAAGGTGGTTCAACCGGAATTGACCTTGCAGGATGTAACGGAAAGTGGTCTCCGTGAGGTTGTAGGTACCAGTACTCTTATTAGGCTGGTAACCGAACAGAGGGATCAGATTGCCCCACGCACCCAAGCGATTGTTCAAAGTACACTTGATGCTTATGGTGCTGGCATAACGGTTACATCTATCAGTCTCGAAGATCTTGATTACCCAGGAGCTGTACAGGAGGCAGTTGATGATGCGCAGCAGGCGGAAAATGATGCTGGCCGATATGTTCTGGAGGCTGACACATACGAGAAAGATATTATTCCGCGAGCAAGGGGTATGGCAGCCAAGGTACGACTTGATGCGGAGGCCTATCGTGACCGCGTCATTCGAGATGCTGAAGGTGAGGCGGGACGTTTTTCGGCATTGCTAACAGAGTATCAAAAGGCCCCAAGGGTGACTCGGGATAGATTGTATTTGGAAGCTATTGAAGAGGTTTACGGGAATTCTAACAAAGTGGTTATCGATTCAGAGGGCGATGGCAACCTTCTTTATCTTCCATTGGATCAGTTGATGCGCAATAGCAATAGAAATTCAGCGGGGACCGAGACTAACAGAGCATCAGATTCGCAAGAAACTGCAGTGGATGCTGGGCCTGAACGTCGTTCTAATGAAGATCGTGAGAGAACTCGGAGGCAACCTCGATGAATAATTCAAGATTTGGAATTCTAGTAATTTTGGGCCTCGGTTTTGTCGGTATAGGCTTATCAGCTTTTACGGTTAATGAGCGCGAGCATGCTATCAAATTGCAGGTGGGTGAAGTAGTGCGTGCAGACTACGAGCCAGGCCTTCATTGGAAAATTCCGGTTTATCAGAATGTACGTAAATTCCCACGTAGAATTCTCACTATTAGTGATAAGCCTGAAAGGATTTTCACTGCGGAGCGACGTGCATTACAGGTTGATTTCTTTGTTAAATGGCGGATTGTTGACCCGGTCGCTTTTTACACTTCGACAGGTGGTTTTTCGACTGTTGCTAATGATCGTTTATCCGAAATCATTAAGAATTCGATCGTAACTGAGTTTGGCAAGCGTTCCGTGGAAGAAGCCATCTCGGTTGAACGTGCCGAACTAATGGCGGACATGTTGGTTACTGCATCTGCTACTGCAACAGGGCTCGGCGTTGAATTGATAGACGTTAGAGTTAAGCAGGTAGAGTTTCCGGATGATGTCAAAAATGCTGTGTACCGAGAAATGCGGGAAGAAAGGGCACGTGTTGCTGCTGAGCTGCGTGCTCAGGGGAGAGAAACAGCGGAAGAAGCCAAATCAACTGCAGACAAAGCGCGAACGATTATTCTTGCGGATGCTTATCGTGATGCTCAGCTCATCCGGGGTGAGGGAGACGCAACTTCCGCTGAAATTTATGCTAACGCTTATAACAAAGATCCAGAGTTTTACGCTTTTTATCGTAGTATCGATGCTTACAAAAAATCGGTAGGAAAGGGTGGTGATATTCTGGTTTTAGATCCGAATAATGAGTTTTTTCGTTATCTGAACAGCTCGACAGGCGATCAGGATTAAGTGGAAAGATATCATTACAAAAGCTGTGCAGACTGCTAACTGCGTTAGTTTGACATTTCAATCGAAACATGAACAGATCCCCAACTTGTAGTGTGAGTGGCAAAGTTAAATAACCATGTGGCAGGATTTACTGACAGGCTTTGCGATTTACCTAATCATAGAGGGAATGATTCCTTTCGCGGGTCCGAACCTCTTTCGTCAGTCTGTGTTTAGATTGGCGCAGATGGATGATAATAGCCTCCGTATGACGGGTCTTGTTGTCGCCTCATTTGGTTTGATCCTCCTTTACATTATTAGGTAAATCGGTATGGGTAGGAATGTTGTTGTCATAGGCACGCAATGGGGGGATGAAGGTAAAGGTAAGATTGTTGATCTGTTAACGGATCGTGCCGCAGCTGTTGCTCGTTTCCAAGGTGGTCATAATGCTGGCCATACGCTGGTGATCTCGGGTAAGAAAACGGTGTTGCATCTGATTCCATCTGGCATCCTTCGAGATGGTGTTAGTTGTCTGATTGGTAACGGGGTCGTGCTGTCTCTAAGTGCGTTGATTGAAGAGGCGCAAAAACTGATTGACAACGGCGTACCGGTCTATGACCGTTTACGGGTTAGTTCTGGTTGCCCATTGCTACTGCCGTCACACGGTGCCCTGGATGCTGCCAAAGAGACGGCTCGGGGTTCATCAGCTATCGGAACTACAGGCCGCGGTATCGGGCCGGCCTACGAGGATAAGGTCGCACGGAGAGCTCTGCGCTTATCAGACTTATATGATTCAGAACGATTTGCTGAAAAACTAGAAGAATTACTCGATTATCACAACTTTCTACTGGAAAAGTACTTCGGCAGAACACGGGTAGATTTTACGAAGACGCTGGAAGAATTGCTGAAAGCGGCAGAGACTGTCTTGCCGATCTGTGCTGATGTTACGGAAATACTTAAGGACTTTAATGGTGATGGTAAGAGCATTCTATTTGAGGGTGCTCAAGGAACATTCCTAGATATAGATCATGGAACTTATCCTTTCGTAACGTCATCAAATACAGTTGCGGCGGCGGCCAGTACCGGTACAGGAGTGGGCCCTCTAGATTTTGATTACATCTTAGGGATAGTTAAGGCTTATACAACTCGTGTTGGCGCGGGACCTTTCCCGACCGAACTTTTTGATGTCGTTGGTGAACATCTGGGTAAAGTTGGTGCAGAGTTTGGTGCGACCACTGGTCGCCCACGACGTTGCGGCTGGCTTGATGCAGTGGCTCTACGTCGTTCAATTACGAGTAGTAGCATTTCAGGACTTTGTATGACTAAGCTTGACGTATTGGATGGCCTAGACATAATTAAAGTCTGTGTGGGATATGCCATTGATGGCGAGGAAACAAACGGTATGCCGGTCGATTCTGAGCAATTTGAAAGTTGCGAGCCGATCTACGAGGATGTTCCTGGCTGGCATGAGTCAACTGTTGGAGTGAAGTCTTTCGAGGACCTGCCGCAGAATGCTAGGGATTATGTTGCACGCATTGAAACGTTGGTTGAAATACCTATCGACATCATCTCAACTGGCCCAGATCGTGAGCAGACGATCATCAAGACTCATCCGTTCGATTAAATTCGATATTTTCGGCGCTTCAATTTAAACAGGCCAGCTAACAGCAGCAGTGACACCATGCCTAAACTGCCGCCACCACTGCTCTCCGGTTCCGGAGTGATAATAGATTTAAGCACTGTAATAGTTGTTGTCACAGAATCGGTTAGACCACTTGGGTCATCCACCGTCAGCTGAAACTGGAACATGGTGTCAGAACTTACCGATGGTGCGGTAAATGTTGCGGTAGAGGTGTTTGCGTTGTTCAGGATGACGTTAGGCCCGCTTGTTTGGATCCATTCGTAAGTTAAGGTGTCACCATTCGGGTCATTTGATTGACTGCCGTCCAGCGTTACCTCGTTTCCGGACGGGACTGTCTGGCTACTTCCGACTAGGGCGTTGGGAGCGAGGTTAGCGCCGTCACCATCAAGAATGGTAGCTGCAAAGGTTGATTCACTAATCGTAATCCCGATTGGATTATCAAGTGTTAATATGAATGTTTCGTTGCTTTCAGTGATCCCATCATCTATGACCTCAAATTGGATGATTTTCGGATTAGCATCTCCGTCAGCCCATGTGATAGTGCCAGATGCTGATCCTTCAAAATCGCTGTCCGGTATTGCATCACCACCTGTTATCGAATAATCAACGCTGGCATTGCCTACGGCGCTTCCTGACCGTTTTACTACTGCGATAATTGCACCGAAATACCTTTCCGTGACGTCCGCATTTGGAAATAGGAAGCCAACAGATGGAGATGTGCCGGGGTCACTGATGTATGCGCTCGCAGTATTTAAATTACCGAGGGCTCCTTCACCATCTGGGCTAATTAGACGAACGAGCAAACGCTCCATGCCTTCACTAATACCGTCATCCATAGTGCTGATATCTATGGTCTGTATAGAGTTATCCCCGTCAGTCCAGCTAAGTGATGCATTGGTTGTGCTGTAATCTTCGCCATCAGCTGTCGCATGTAATATCTCGTAATCGACAGTGACTGGTCCGGAATTGCCGAGTTCCCGTTTGACTGTGAGACTGATCGGCTGGCCTTCCTCAGCTCCATAGGACGACATATCAAAAGAAATGAGCCCACCCACTGCTGTGCCCCGGGTAAGGTCCTCTGCCATATAGAAACCACTATTGATATCGCTTATAGCGATATTGCCGCTATGAAAAAATGGGTAAGCACCCCATGCCCCATTAAATGAACCATTATCAGAGACCGGGTAGGTATCTAATCTGCCGACAGCCTCTGGAGCGGTAGGATCAGCGATATTCAGGATGGTCAGTCCACGGGTGTAATTGGACATGTAATAACGATTGCCGCGCACAAAGCCGTTATGGTCAATCGCATTTGTTGAACCCTCCCACGTTCCAACCAGGGCCGGGTTAGCCAGGTCAGCCATCGAAAAAGTCCGCAAGGTTGTGGGTAGTCCAAGATAATATTCGTCTAGTTCATCGTGGACAAAGAGAAACTGTTTGTCCTCTGACCACCATCCAGAATGAATGTATTCAGCTCCGGAATATGGAGTCTGACTTAGCTGCACCGGTGCCTCAGGCTCAGTCACATCCCAGATTTCGATCATATTTTCATTAAAATCGAGAAGAATTTCGCAATATGGGCCAGTACTGACGCATTGTGTGTCTTTTCTGGAGTCACGAATAATTAGAGAGGATGCATCGTGCATGTAACCTGAACCGGTGCCACCAGGGATGAAATCCGGCGCCTCCGGATTATCTAGTGAGTAGCTACGATATCGACCATTGCCAGCACTGGATCCCGCAATAATCAGCGTAGGAATGTCACCAGTCAGTGATATCCCAGTACTGTAATCGGTATTCGCTGCATAAATGTTGTGAGCGCTGGTGATGTCGCTAAGGTAACTGATACGCTGGACTGAATGGGGTAAGCCGGTCAAATCTATGACAAACAAGCCATCGGTAGATCCATCAGTTGTTATATAAGCATAGGCTTTCCAGTGTTCCGTATTGTCGTCAAAAAATTGGTAAACCTTGACGTCGCGCCAGACGGCATCCTGGCCATTGATAAAGCCTATCTCTCGTGGATTGGTTGCGTCTGTGACGTCAAAGATAGCTGTCCCTAAGTTAAACCCTGCGATTGCGTATTCACGGCCTGTATTTAAATCGACAAAGCCCCATATATCGTTGCCTTCGGACGGATTGGAACTGATGTCGACAAATCCTACATGTGACAAAAGGTTAACGTTGTCACAGGGTAATCCTGCTGCTTCGCCATCAACACAGGGTGTTGCCGGTATGCTGGACATGAGACTTTTATGAAGTTCGAGAAACTTTTCTGCGGTGGCTATTCTTTCAGTTTCAAGACCTTTTTGGTCGGCGACGATTGTAAATCCCTTGTTTTTTAAAAAATCACGGTACTGGAATGGCACACCGGTCAAAATTGATGTAATTGGTTTTCACGGTCAAACTATCTCACACAATCCTTCTTCTGGTTATAGCTGGCAAATTGGAAATGCTGGTTTGTTAGCAAAATTATTAAAAATAAAAGTTGTGGCTAATTTTAGAGCTAACGATATTCTTCATGGTGGTCAAGGAGCTCCATTAACACCAATATTTCATTATTATTTAACAAAAAAAATAAAAAAAAGGATATGTTTCATAAATTTAGGAGGAATTTCCAATGTTAC
>CAJWFK010000044.1 GCA_913031125.1 uncultured Woeseia sp.
AACTAACCCCCTCACTAATTCTTCACAGTCAGACACACTCGAAAAACCTCTCCATTACGCGCTCGCACTCGCGAACGAGCGCCAGCACGAATTTGCAACCCTTGAACATCTTCTGATCGCACTGACCGAGGATCCGGATGCCAAAGACGTTTTGTCCGCATGCGGCGTTGACCTTGAAGCCCTGCGCGAAGACCTGCTGAATTATATTGACGAGGAACTGACGAACCTGGTCCATAATGAGTTTGAGGAGGCCAAGCCGACCTCAAGCTCCCAACGTGTTTTACAGCGCGCCGCCATTCATGTTCAATCATCCGGGCGTGAAGAAGTGACTGGCGCCAATGTTTTGGTGGCCCTGTTTTCTGAACGGGAAAGCCATGCGGTTTATTATCTGGCCGAACAGGACATGACGCGATTTGACGCGGTTAATTTCATCTCCCACGGTATTTCAAAAGTTCCCGGTGTTTCCAATGGTCCGACAGGCCCGATGGGCGCTGATGAATTGGGCGGGGAAGAGGTCGTTCGTCAGGGCAAGGATGCCATCAATGCCTATTGCGTAAATTTGAATGTTCGCGCCAAAAAAGGGCGGATTGATCCATTGATCGGGCGCGAGGAAGAGGTCGAGCGCACCATTCAGGTTTTGTGCCGCCGTTCTAAAAATAACCCGTTGTTGGTCGGTGACCCGGGTGTGGGTAAAACCGCCATTGCCGAAGGATTGGCGCGCCGCATTGTAGAGGATGATGTGCCGGATGTTTTGCGTGACACGACCATTTTTGCGCTGGACCTGGGTGCGCTGTTGGCAGGAACACGTTATCGCGGGGATTTTGAAGAGCGTTTAAAAGCCGTTTTAAAAGAGCTTGAGCAAATTGAGGACAGCGTTTTATTCATTGATGAAATTCATACTGTCATTGGTGCAGGTGCCACATCCGGCGGATCCATGGATGCGTCCAACCTTTTAAAGCCGGCATTGGCCAAGGGTGAGCTGCGCTGCGTAGGTTCGACCACGTATAAAGAATACCGCAATCATTTTGAAAAGGATCGGGCGTTAGTTCGTCGCTTTCAGAAAATCGATATAAAAGAGCCGTCCATAGAAGATGCGGTGAATATTTTACGCGGATTAAAATCATATTATGAGGAATATCATACCGTCCGCTATACTGGCGAAGCCCTGCGTACCGCTGTCGAGTTGTCAGACCGGTATATTAACGACCGACAATTGCCTGATAAGGCAATAGATGTAATTGATGAGGCTGGTGCAAATTTGCGATTGAAACCAGCTGAGGATCGTGGAAATCGAGTGACGGTGGAGATGGTTGAAATGGTCGTCGCTAAAATGGCTCGGATCCCTCCAAAAAGCGTCTCTGTATCGGACAAGGATGTGTTGAAGACGCTTGATCGTGATCTTAAGCTCACGATATTTGGGCAGGATCCAGCGATTGAAGCTTTATGTTCTGCTATTAAGATGTCTCGCTCAGGGTTAAATGAAGAAGAAAAACCTGTGGGCTCATTTCTTTTTTCGGGACCGACCGGGGTTGGTAAAACAGAAGTTACCCGACAACTCTCAATGGTTATGGGGGTCGAACTTATTCGATTCGACATGTCGGAATATATGGAAAGACATACGGTATCCAGACTTATAGGTGCCCCACCCGGGTATGTTGGCTTTGATCAGGGTGGGCTCTTGACTGAGGCGGTGACTAAAAACCCCCATGCCGTAGTGTTGCTTGATGAGATAGAAAAAGCTCATCCGGAAGTCTTTAATTTGCTGTTGCAGGTAATGGACCATGGTACTTTGACTGATAACAATGGCCGAAAAGCGGATTTTCGGAACATTGTTTTTGTAATGACAACAAATGCTGGGGCGCAGGAAATGAGTCGGGCTTCCATTGGATTCACAGAGCAGGATCATAGTAGTGATGGAATTGAAGCCATAAAAAGATATTTCTCGCCGGAATTTCGAAATCGTCTCGACGCAATAATACAGTTTGCTCCGCTAGACAAAATTTCTATCGCACGGGTCGTTGATAAGTTGATCGTTGAACTTGAAGCAAAGCTTGGTAGTAATAACGTCACTTTGGAACTTGAAGATGCCGCACGAGACTGGATTGCGAAACGCGGTTATGATTCTAAGATGGGTGCGCGACCAATGGCTAGAATCATCCAGGAGTACATAAAAAGGCCACTAGCTGAGGAGTTATTGTTTGGTAGTCTAGAGAAAGGTGGACATGTTCGAATTACCGTCGGGAAAGATGATCAGATTGTATTAAATGCAGAGCCAATAACCCCTGAGCTTGAGCATCTGTCTGAATCGTAAAAGAATAACAATAGCAATTAGCTACCTATTGCGACGTAAACAGCCGTGTCATTTATTTTTTCGCACTCGTATGATTTCCCGAAACGTCAGGTCTTACCTCGATAGACTATACGACCTTTACTGAGGTCATAGGGAGTCAATTCAACGGTCACCGTGTCACCAGTCAATATCCGAATATAGTTCTTTCTCATTTTTCCTGAGATATGCGCTGTTATTACATGACCATTTTCCAACTCAACGCGAAACGTTGTGTTGGGGAGCGTGTCTGTCACGACGCCTTCCATCTGAAGGGCTTCTTCTTTAGCCAATTTTTATGTTCTTCTTTTGCTAGGGCGGTCAAATTGTGCAGAAATGCTCGTTCTTTTGCAATCAGGCTCTAAATTTTAGAGGCTCAAGTCGGCGAGTGGCAGGGCATTGGTGGGCCATGCATTAAATGGCATTAGCGAAGCACATGATACGTTTAATATTTCTGTCATCTGGTGCCGCGGTATTAATTCCGCCCCCATTCGCAAAAGGTGGGGTGATTCAACTTGGCAGTCCAGTAAAACGAAATTGTTTGCTACTAGAATGGAACAGAGTCCCAGCATTGCCGCTTTTGAAGCATTAGTCACGTCGCTAAACATGGATTCACCAAAGAATACTTTGTCAATTGCTAATCCATACAGCCCACCAAGTAGTTGTCTGTCGCGCCAAACTTCAATCGAATGAGCCCAATGATTGTCATGAAGATTGCGATACGCACCATACATTTCATCTGTAATCCAGGTGCTGTCTTGGCCAATCCGACGTTTTGAGCAACCGCTAAGGACATCGGAGAAACATCGATTAAATGTAATCACAAATCCGCTGTTTTTAAAATATCTAGTAAGTCTTTTCGAGATATGGAGACTGTTGGGTTTTATCACGCAACGTGGGTCGGGTGACCACCATAAAATTGGCTGTCCGTCACTGAACCAAGGAAAAATACCATGCCTATATGCATGCAATAGGCGTGCTTCAGATAGATCACCGCCGGTAGCTAAAAGTCCGTTAGGGACATTTGAAGCCATTTCTACATTTGGAAATGATTCTGGTGGGTCAGCCGCACTAATCCAAGTTATACGGGGAGATTTCATTGGTCTTCAATTTTACGATAGGGCGTGTGGGTTTTGACTGCATCGATATAACGGTCTATATGATGTTGTTCTATATTTACAAATTGGCTTACTGCCGTGAAGAATTCGGGATGTGCAAGCCAATGAGCTGACCACGTTGTAACTGGTGTAAATCCCCTACTTATTTTATGCTCACCTTGTGTCCCTGGTTCAAAAACCTTCCGATGCTTTTCGATGCAATAGTCTATTCCCTGGTAATAACAGGTCTCAAAATGGAGGGCGTTGTAGTGGTTATCTGCACCCCAATAACGGCCATACAACGTTTCACCTGTATCGAAGAATATTGCCGCACCAATTATGTCGAGTTTTTTTTTCGCAATTACTACCAGCAGTGTCTCTGGTAGACGCGAACTTATTTCCATGAAGAAATCGAGATTAAAA
Organism: uncultured Woeseia sp.; assembly: GCA_913031125.1. Classification (GTDB taxonomy): domain Bacteria; phylum Pseudomonadota; class Gammaproteobacteria; order Steroidobacterales; family Woeseiaceae; genus SZUA-117. The sequence continues at coordinate 3,847 of CAJWFK010000044.1, forward strand.
TATGGAAGTGAGCCTCGTCGAAGAAAGGTCATGCTAATTAGTTCATAGACATCTCTCCACAAGGTTTGGTCCATTTCCCCACCAGTTAATCGCTTAAAAGTAATTCCTTGCTCGGCAACATGGCGACGATCTCGCCGTACCTTTTTTCTTTTTGTTGAGTTAAAGGTCGCAAGAAAATCATCAAAACTTTTGTAGCCGCGGTTGTGCCAGTGAAATTGACAGTCTTTGCGAAGCTTGAGGCCAGCATTCCTCAAGGCATCTAGTTCAGCTTCTTCAGGAAAAAGTATGTGAATCGAAGAGCATTTCCTAGCGGATGCTAATTTTCGCGCTGCTTCGATCAGATATGTCCAATATGTATTGTTTTCGCTAAGTAATCGTTTGCTCGCGGCAGGTGTAAAGGGTACGGCAGAAACAAGTTTAGGGTAGTAGTGGTAACCTGCGTTTTGATAAGCATTAGCCCACATCCAGTCGAACACAAATTCCCCCCAAGAATGGGTTTTCTCATAAAATGGCATTGCCGCAATTAACTGGCCATTTTTTCCCCTGAGTCCAATATGACACGCTGTCCATCCCGTTTCCGGAGCCACGCAGCCTGATGTCTCTGCAGCCTCAAGGAATTCGTGGCGCAGAAATGGATAATTATTGCCGACAAGGATATTCCATTCGTTAGCATTGAAGTTGCTTATACTATCGACAATATCGGTTTGCATAAGAACTACCGCCTACAAATCGGTTTTTGCAATGGTTGCTTCCTCATCGTCAAGAAACTTTTCTGCATCTAGAGCGGCCATGCAGCCAGCGCCAGCTGAAGTTATAGCTTGGCGATAGACTTGATCAGCGACGTCGCCAGCAGCGAAGACACCGGGCAAGCTTGTAGAGGTGGCATTTCCTGTCAGGCCTGTCTCAACCACTATATAGCCGTTTTTCATAGTTAACTGATTCTCGAACAATCCAGTATTTGGACTGTGACCTATTGCGATAAAAACGCCGTCGACAGATAGCTCAGTCGTTTTCGAGCCATCTTTTGTGCTGTTGAGACGGAGTCCGGTGACTCCAGTGGTATCACCTAGTACTTCATCGATGACATGATCCCAACAGATACGAATGTTCCCATCTTTTTCCTTCTGGAAGAGTCTTTCTTGCAAGATTTTTTCAGCTCTCAAAGTGTCACGCCGATGCACTAGTGTAACTTTCGATGCGATATTACTGAGATAAAGGGCTTCTTCCACTGCAGTGTTACCGCCACCAATGACCGCAACCTCTCTGTTTCGGTAGAAAAAGCCATCGCAGGTAGCGCATGCGGACACACCACGGCCTTTATATGCTTCTTCGGACGGCAGTCCCAGATACTTTGCCGTAGCACCTGTTGCTATTATCAGAGCATCACAACTATAGGTACCGTAATCACCAGTAAGTGTATATGGTCGCGATGATAAATCGGCTTTTTTGATGTGATCACCTACAACCTCAACGTCGTAATGCTCCACATGTTTTAGCATGCGTTCCATCAGTTCAGGCCCTTGCAGGCCTTCTATATCGCCAGGCCAGTTATCTACATCTGTTGTGGTCATTAATTGACCCCCTTGTTCGATACCACTAACAATAACGGGGTTCAGGTTAGCCCTGGCTGCATATACTCCGGCCGAATAACCAGCAGGACCGGAGCCTAGAATTAGAACTCGGCAATGTTTGGAATCGCTCATGTATACTTTGACCTCAGGGTTTTTATATAGATTTGTCAAGTAGTCCTCTACTATAACCAGCTTTGCTTATTAATTCGTGCGTTGCCAGGTCCCAGTCAATATCAGGCTGGTTAAGTCAAGGAGTTTACTGCTGAGGAAGTGTAGGTAAGCGAATTGTTTCAGTAAAGCAAATGTTTAAGAATCTCAGGTCATCATCGTACGGACGCTGTAAAATTTGTGTTTCCAGATAAGGATAAAGTTTTTGACGCCACTTTGGTGTGAAAATATTTCAAATAATTATTTATTATAAATTTTATAATTAGTATCTTATGTAAGATTCATTATAGGTTACTTTAATATGGCGAGAGCCAAGCTAGCACCTAAAAAAAAATCAGGCCTATCGAACCGGGTAATTAAGACTTTGCGGGAAGGTGCGTTATGGGTTTTTGCGGCCTGCGCGTTAATCCTCTGGTTTGCACTTTTTACCTATGACCCGTCGGATCCGAGTTTTAGTCAAACGAGCAGTTCGGTTGAAATTCAGAATGCCATCGGGAGATTCGGCGCGTTGTTATCCGATGTGCTTTTTAACCTCTTCGGTTGGCCCGCATACCTTTTTACCGTAATGGTTTTTTATTTTGGTTGGATGATATTCACAGAGCAGAGGACTAGTGAAAAATATACTCGTGCTGATTACAGCCTCAGATTTATCGGATTCGTTGCATCACTGATTACGAGTAGTTCATTAGCTACGCTTCATTTTTCTTCAGCAGGCTTTAATGAAACCGCGGGTGGAATTATCGGTCAGGTAGTGGGTGGTGCGCTAGAAGAGTTGATGAAATTGTTAGGGGCGAGTGTTCTTCTATTTTTTCTGTGGGTCGCCTCTGTGTCGCTGTTCATCGGGATCTCGTGGCTCACGGTTATGGACAAAATCGGTTATTGGTGCCTCATAGCTTACGAAAGAACGCAGGTGAAGTTGGGGGAGATCAAAGATCGAGCTGAAGGCAAACGTCGCCTCGCGATGCGACAGGATGTTGTCGAAAAAGAGAAGAAACGCACCGCTGGCCGAGCCCCCCCTAAAATTGAGCCGACCATAGCACCGCTTGAACCGAGTGTTAGGGCTGAAAAGGAACGTCAGGCACCTCTGTTTGATCGGGCATCAGAGGGTGAGCTGCCGCCACTCTCTTTGTTGGATGATCCGCCGCCTCAATCTGGTGGCTATTCTGAGGACGCCCTGGAAGGAATGTCACGCGTTGTGGAGTTAAAACTTAGGGATTTCGGGATCGAGGTCGAAGTTGTTTCCGTATTGCCAGGCCCTGTAATTACCCGATTTGAATTAGACCCAGCCCCAGGCGTGAAAGTTAGCCAGATAGTAAACCTGGCTAAGGATCTTGCACGCTCCCTATCTGTCGTTAGCGTTAGAGTTGTAGAGGTAATACCAGGTAAATCTTATATTGGCCTAGAAATTCCGAATGAAAATAGGGAGCTGGTTACTCTGGGAGAGATTCTGAAAAGTAAGGCATATGATGAATTGGCATCAGCTTTAACCATAGCCCTCGGTAAGGATATTTCAGGGCAGTCAGTTGTTGCCGATTTATCGAGAATGCCGCACCTTCTAATTGCCGGAACAACAGGTTCAGGAAAGTCAGTTGCAATTAATGCAATGGTACTTAGCTTGTTGTATAAGGCGCAGCCAGAGCATGTTCGACTAATTATGGTTGATCCTAAGATGCTCGAACTTTCGGTTTACGAAGGAATCCCACACTTGCTAACACCCGTAGTAACGAACATGAAGGAAGCTGCCAATGCCCTTCGGTGGTGCGTAGGGGAAATGGATCGGCGTTATCTACTCATGGCGGCGCTAGGTGTCAGGAACATTGGTGGTTATAACCGTAAGGTCAAGGAGGCAATAGATGCGGGTAAGCCGATACCGGATCCAACTTGGAAGCCACCAGAAATCGAGGACCCTGAAAATCCTGTCGAACAACCAACACTTACGCCTTTGCCATTCATTGTGATAATTATCGATGAATTAGCAGATATGATGATGTTGGTTGGCAAAAAGGTTGAGGAGTTGATTGCTCGTTTGGCGCAGAAAGCTAGAGCATCAGGTATTCATATGCTCTTAGCGACGCAGCGCCCCTCGGTGGACGTTATCACAGGTCTTATAAAGGCGAATATCCCATGCAGAATCGCTTTTCAGGTATCGGCTAAAGTTGATTCTCGAACGATTTTAGATCAAATGGGGGCGGAGAATTTGCTCGGTCATGGTGATATGCTTTATTTGCCGCCAGGTACATCGGTACCGACACGTGTGCATGGTGCTTTTGTAGCTGACCATGAAGTCCATGCGGTTGTACGCAACCTCAAAAAGTCTGGGCAACCAGTGTATGTCGATGAGATTCTTGATGCACCATCAAACTTATTACCTGGTCTTGAAACTCTTCCCGGTGATACCGACGCTGAACAAGATCCCCTTTATGACCAGGCTGTTCAGGTCGTGATGGAAACTCGGAAAGCGTCAATTTCCGGTGTGCAGAGGCGTTTAAAGATCGGCTATAACCGTGCAGCACGGATGGTTGAATCGATGGAGTTAGCGGGATTGGTAGGGCCTCTGCAGTCGAATGGAACACGAGAAATTCTGGTTCCGGCACCAACTGAGGAATAAATGAGTGAAATCGAACTTTAAGCAGTTCGTTCTTAAATTATCCATTATCTTTTGGGCTTTGCCGATAGGGGCACAGGAGCCGGATATTGGTGAGAAACTAATCAAAGAATTTTTAGGAAATGTCGAGACTATTTCTGGGCGTTTTGAGCAGCAGCTCGTGGATGCAGAGGATAATGTCATTGAGAAGTCGTCTGGCACGCTGGATATTATGCGTCCTGCCAAATTTCGTTGGCGTTATTCTGAGCCCTATCAGCAGATATTAGTCGCTGACGGCCTTAATATCTGGATCTACGATGCTGATTTGGAACAAGTAACGGTCAGACCGCAGCTGGGTACTTTGGACAGTTCGCCTGCGGCGCTCCTTAGTGGGTCTGCATCTGAACTAGAGGGTTTTGAGTATGTTGGTAGTTTTGTCGATAGAGAAACTGTTTGGGTTGTATTAAGGCCAGATGATCCACAAAGTAGCTTTAGTAAGGTTGAATTCGGTTTTACTGACGGTGTGCTGACACGAATGCTTTTTGGAGATAATCTTGGTCAAACAACGCTTATAGCTTTGTTTGATATAAAATTTAACCAGCCGATTGATCCAGGGCTTGTAGAATTTGTGCCTCCAAATACCGTTGATGTGGTAGGAGAACCAATTATTTTGCCAGGCACAAGTGACTGATGGTTTGTGCCGGACATCACTATCTCTATATCGTGATTGACACAATCAGTGCTGTTAATTTTATGCGGTCTGGATAGCATTGGCTGATCCATGAGGAAATTTACGGATTGTGACTGATCTTTTTGCACGGAAGGAACTAGACCCGACGGCAGGAGATAATAGGATTCGGCCGCTAGCTGATCGTGTGCGACCTGAATTTCTGGATGGATTTTATGGCCAAGAACATCTGCTTGCTCCCGGTAAGCCTCTCCAGTTAGCTATCGAAGAGGGTAGGGCGCATTCGATGGTATTTTGGGGTCCTCCTGGCACCGGTAAAACTACATTGGCACGGATGATTGCAAATACGACTGAATCACATTTTATTGGTCTTTCGGCTGTGATGGCTGGTATTAAAGAGGTTCGGGCAGCTGTTAGTGAGGCTCAGCAGTATCGGGATACTCATGGTCAATCGACCGTACTGTTCCTGGATGAGGTTCATCGCTTCAATAAGGCCCAACAGGATGCATTTCTGCCTTTTGTTGAAGACGGTACACTGACATTTATAGGTGCTACTACTGAGAACCCATCTTTTGAGCTAAATAATGCATTGTTGTCTCGGGCCAGGGTTTATGTCCTTAAGCCACTAAAAGAGCCTGACCTTAAACAAGTACTGGTCCGCGCACTGAAGGAACCCAGTGGATTGGGAGAGCAATCCATTAAATTGGATGATCAGGCAGAACGTCTTATTGTAATGGCCGCAGATGGTGATGCGCGCCGAGCCTTAAATATTCTTGAGCTCGCAGCAGATTTAGCGCCACTGCATAAGGGTATGCATATTATCGATGAAGCTGTTGCTAAAGACGTGGTGGCTGGAAGCCGTCGCCGTTTTGATAAACAGGGCGAATATTTTTATGATCAAATATCTGCACTGCATAAATCAATTCGTGGTTCTGACCCGGATGCCTCTCTTTATTGGTTAATGAGAATGCTAGATGGTGGTTGCGATCCACTCTATATTGCCCGTCGAATGATTAGAGTTGCGTCAGAGGATATAGGTAATGCTGACCCACGGGCACTGAGGTTATGTCTCGATGCTGCAGAGACTTATGAACGGCTTGGTAGCCCGGAAGGAGAATTAGCCATCGCTCAAGCCTGTATTTTTCTGGCCTGCGCGGCTAAAAGTAATGCTGTATACAGGGCTGTTCAGGGAGCGAAAGCTGATGCCAAAGAGTTTGGATCTTTGGAGGTTCCCATGCACCTTAGGAATGCTCCAACCCGGTTAATGAAGGAACTTGGTTATGCAAAGAATTATCGGTATGCGCACAATGAAGAAGATGCTTTGGCTGCCGGGGAAAATTACTTTCCCGACGACATGCAGCCCGTGAAGTATTATCATCCGGTGCCGCGTGGATTGGAGCTAAAAATACGCGAAAAATTAGCCGAAATTAAGCGGCGTAATCAGCAACACGAAGAAGCAGACAATGATTGATCCAAAATCTCTTAGAACGTCAGCTAAAGAAATAGCGGCTAATCTGGCGCGCCGGAATTTTGAATTTGATGCAGAGAGCTATAACGTTCTTGAATCCGAGCGGAAAACTTTACAAGTAGACGTGGAGAAACTGCGTGCTGAGAGAAATGCGGGCGCGAAAGCTATTGGCAGGGCAAAAGCACAGGGGGACGATATAGCGCCAATGCTGGCTGCCGCAGAAGATCTTGGCGGTAAACTTGGCGATGCAGAAGCTAAGTTGCAATCAGTTCAAGCGATGATTACTGATATTGAACTTGGACTCCCCAACCTTTTGCATGAAGATGTTCCGGTTGGTCTTGATGAAGGCGATAACGAAGAATGCAAACAGTGGGGCGAGCCACCTCAGTTCGATTTTATTCCAAAGGATCACGTTGACCTTGGGGAACACCTGGAAATGCTTGATTTTGATAGCGCAGCGAAGATTTCCGGATCCCGGTTTTCGGTTATGCGGGGCCCACTTGCTCGATTACATCGCGCACTTATACAGTTTATGCTTGATATCCACACTACTGAGCACGGTTATTTAGAAACTTACGTGCCATATTTGGTGAATAGTGATGCCCTAGTGGGTACCGGCCAGTTGCCGAAATTCGAAAACGATCAGTTTAAAACTACAGGGGATCCACCTTTTTACTTAATTCCGACAGCTGAAGTGCCAGTTACAAATCTCGTCCGAGAAAACATAACTGAGGCTTCAGAATTACCCTTGCGTTATGTGGCGCATACACCCTGTTTTCGTTCGGAGGCGGGCTCTTATGGTAAAGATACTCGCGGAATGATTCGGCAACATCAGTTTGAAAAAGTCGAATTGGTCCAGATGGTTGAGCCAGACAAATCGTCGGATGCTCTTGAAGAACTAACTGGGCACGCTGAGGTGATTTTGGAACGACTTGGCCTACCGTACCGGCGCGTAATCTTGTGCTCCGGTGACGTAGGTTTCGGTTCTCACAAAACTTATGACCTCGAAGTTTGGCTGCCAGGCCAGAACGCTTATAGAGAGATCTCATCTTGCAGTAATTATCTTGATTTTCAGGCACGGCGCATGCAAGCACGGTGGAGGAATCCTGAGACAGGTAACCCGGAGTTTTTGCACACATTAAATGGATCTGGTGTTGCTGCAGGTCGGGCGCTGATAGCCATAATGGAGAACTACCAGATGAGCGATGGTAGTATTTCGATTCCAAGTGTACTGAAACCGTACATGGGTGATTTTAAAAAGATTTCCAAATGATACATAGAAAAAGGCCGGACAGAAGTCCGGCCTTTTTTCCATTGGGCAGAACTTTTTATTAATCGCGGGCCATGAACAATCTTAATATGTACCAGAACATTGTTGCGATTGAGGCGAACAGTTGCATAGATGCAGCGACATATTTGTCTTGTGGGTAGTGGTGCATAATATTAGACGTATCGTAAAGTACTGCCGCTCCTGCAAAACCTATCATGGCAACCGAAAACCAAGTACCAAGATTAAAACCAAACAGTAGGCTTCCAGCTATTGCCACCAGCGCAAGAATGCCAATCCAAAATAAGAGTCCGCGAAGAAATGAAAAGTCTCGGCGAGTAATCATGGCAACTGCAACGAGGCCAACACTGCCAAATATTGTCACACCAGCGGCACTATCAATGATGCTCGGTTCCATCCTATAGGCGACATACAGCATCGGTGCGAAAATTAGTGCCTGAATGAATACAAACGCACCGAAGGCTGCGTATTGCATGCCTTTTGATTGAATGCGATGGGCGACATGCGTTGCTGCCATGCCCGAGATGATAAATGCACCGAGCACGAGGAACCAATTGCTCAGCATTGGTGCGGCTATCGCCTCGGAAATTCCCGAAGTAAAGAGATAGATTGAAACCGCTGCGAAGGTAAGAATTGCGCCAACAACATGCGCATAACATTTCCAAATAAACGTTGATCGATCTTCGGTAGAGAGCGCGGAAACTGGCGCCATATAATTAACGTTCTGGTTCATTCTACAGGCTCCTATGCATATGAATTACAGCTAATCCTAACATTTATGAATTTATTAAATAGGGGCGTTTACACTTAAAACTAAGCTACGGTTGTATTTTTTTCATCTAATGTTTGATATGGAAGAAAAAATTCCGGGCTCATGGCTACTGACTAGTGGAGACAATATGGTTTCGTAGAATACCAACGTTTTCCACCTCAATTTCGACCACATCGCCAGGCAACACCGCTGCAGTTGCCCCGGGAGTACCGGTATAAATGATGTCACCCGGATAGAGTGTTACGTATTGGCTGACATAGCTGATTATTTTATGGACATCATGAATGTGGTCTATAGTACTTTGATCTTGCATGGTTTTGCCGTTAAGGCGTGTTTGCACGCGCAGGTCCAGATAGTTCGTGCCTGTTACTATCGCGGGTCCCAGTGGTCCGAAAGTATCGCTTGCTTTTGCCCTCAGCCATTGTAAATCGTTAGCTTGCCAGCAGCGTTCACTGATATCGTTACCTGCCGTCACACCAAATACGTAATCGGCTGCCTCATCTGGAGATACTTTAGTTACCGTTTTACCGATCACTACTACTAATTCACCTTCAAAATGAAGGTCCGTAGCGTCTGGGGGATAAACAACATTACTTTCTGGCCCGGTGATCGCGGTTGGTAGCTTAAGGAATAGCGGTGGGTGCTCAGGAATTGGCCGTGATTCTTCGTGAGTCATTTCCTCACGGTGGCTTATATAATTGTACCCGACGGCAATAACCTTTGAGGGTTCAGCAGGAGCAAGAAGATCGACGCTCGCAATCTTGACTGTATTGCCTGTTTTTTCTCCGCCAAGCCAAGGTGCGGCATCTAGCTCATCTATATTAGTTCCTGATTCGATACCGTAGCTTATTATTCCATTATTGCTATACCTGACGTACCTCGTTATTTCTTCCATAGCAATTGCTCCTTGCAGTGAAACCAAGGCAAAAATAGAAAAACTTATAATAGTTTTTTGAATCATGAAACCGATAGGTTAATGATCATGAGTTACGTCAATCAGACGGCCTGTCGATGGTTTCGATACCGTGCCGTGCTTCTTGAAGTAATCAATAGTGAGGTCGCTTGGACTAGGATATTCCCGCAGCCGGACAGTTTCAGTGAATGTACTGTAGTGATCTCCACCATTTGCGAGAAAATTGCCTGTAGCGACTTCAAACACATCGTCGGCTTTAACTTCGGTTCCTTCATGCATTATGGACAAAACACGCTTCCCTTCAGGCTTGGAGAGGTCATAAGTGACTTCAATTCCTGATACTTGCATCAAGCCTCGTAGTAAGGTGAATCCTTGCTCCATGATTGCCTTTAATTGTGCCCCTGTCATTTGGACGACCACAATTGGATCGATAAAAGGCAGGGCGTCAAGTATGTCAACGATTTCCACAGCTCCTTGTGGCAAATCTTTTCGGATACCGCCCGAGTTTATCAGGCCAATTTGTGCTTTCGTCATCTCAACTGTTATATCAGTAATAAGATTAGCGAGGCTTGATTCGTCAAAATATTTCCGATTCAGTCGAGATTCATTCTGACCGACGATTTGGGTAAGTTCGGGAAACGCACTACGATATTTCTGATACTTGCTTTCGATGACAGGATCAGCAGCCAGAGCATTCGAATCGACCGGAATAAGTTTTCCATTATATGCCTTGATTTCGTTGGTTGTCGGATCCAATGTCAATTGCAGATAGCCAAGATAAGTCGCTTGCCCGAAAGTTTGCATAATGAGCGTACCGGTTTTTGGACTAACAACTGGTTCCCAGGTACCAGCATCTGCATGTCCGCCAAATAAAACGTCTACCCCATTCACCATATCCGCCAGCGCAATATCCTTTTCTATATCACGGGCAAGTCGGGGATCAGCTTCAGCATCTGTCTGCATGGGCGCGGTATGTCCTTGGTGAGTCAACAGTACAATTAAATCAACGTCGTCCCGTAAAACATCGATGGATCGCTGAATGGCTTTGGCTGGATCAAGAACGTCGAGCTCGTCAGTCTGATCGACATCCTGTGCTGTTCTTGCAGCATCTATACCGATTGTACCTATAACGCCGATCCGGACGCCGTTACGTTCAATAATTGCATGCGGTTGTGCGAATGGATGGTCGGTGTCTTTATAAAACAGGTTTGCACCAAGTACGGGGAACGGAACTCGGTTTTTATGCCAGGCCAGTGAGGCTTCACCATAATCAAACTCATGATTACCAATTCCCATAGCGTCATAACCCATGCTAATCATGAATTCGAACATTAATGCTCCACCCGTTAGCCGTGACAATGCTCCTGTGAAGATATCTCCGGCATCGAACAGGAATACGTTGGGCTCAGTTTTTCTAATTGTCTTTATTAATGTAGTAAGTTCAGCAATACCGCCAATATGATCTAGATCATCTCTCCACCATGCTGGTACGGGTTCGTATGCACTCTCCATGTCATTAGTGAATATTAATGTGACTACTAACTCATCTTTCTCTGCTTGGGTGCCCGTGCACGCTGTGAACAAGATGATTATCAGGCAGGTGGTGCCGAACGCACGAAAAAAAGATTTCATTGCTATAGTTCCAAAAACAATTTGTAGAACTTGCTAATTTAACCTAGCTGTTTGGGGTAATCTAGATAGAGATGATTTTGTTTCTATTCGTCAGCGACTGATTCTAAAATAGCGTGTAGGCTTGGGCGATTTTTCCTAATCTCATCATCGGTCAATCCTTCCAATGAATGCGGAAATTTTATCCATTGGTCGGTTTCATGGATGAAATAATCTGGTGAGCGACTTGATCGGTTTCGATTTGGCTTGTAGTAGGGGACAGCCACCCGGATGTCTCCTGGCATGTTCCGGCGGGCTTTTGCTTTAAGGCGTTTGAGTACCGAGTCAATTGTTTGACCAGTATCAAAGACATCATCCACGATGAGAAGCCTATCTTTAAAAGTTACATTCTTAATTAAGTAATTGATACCGTGGATCTCAACTTCACGAGTTTGGCTATCGATCCCCGTGTAGGAAGACGTTCGGATAGCAATGTGATCTGTAATGATGCCGTTGTAGGCAAGGAATTCCTGGACTGCGATGCCGATTGGAGCGGCCCCCCTCCATAAAGCGATAATAAAGCTAGGTTGAAAGCCACTCTCAAGAATCATTGAGCCTAGCTCAAAAGAATCTTCGAGTAGAGATTGTGGTGAAATATAAAGTTTGTCAGTCATTCTTTATCACTTTGCAATGCTATGGCGCAGTGTTCAAGTTTTTAGCAGTCCTGGTCGGTGCTAGTATCCTATCGATGGGTGCTAAATATTTTATCCAAGAGTCGGACCTTATAGATGATTCATTTCGTCTTGCGGCTAAAATTTATGCTAGTGGATTTAGACCGACGTTTTTGGTCGGATTATGGCGAGGCGGAAGTTCCGTCGGAATGTACGTTCAGGAATGTCTCCAATCACTGGGTGTTAAAACGAATCACATAGCATTGAGAACTTCATATTCCGGGTTACCTGATTATGAGGATATGGTTAGTAACCCGGTCAAAAATATTCGGGTACATGGGACAAAATACCTATTGGAATCATTAAATGCCGACGACAAGTTATTAATTGTTGACGATGTCTGTGGTTCGGGTCTGACTCTTGAAGCAGTATGTAATAGGTTGCATAAGCGACTAAAAAGAAATATGCCGGCTGAGGTAAAGACCGCTGTAGTGTGGAACAAGCCTAAACAAAATAGGACTGGCCACAATCCAGACTACTACTTACATGAGTCGGATTCCTGGCTTGTCCTGCCCTACGAACTTACTGGCCTAACAAGAGAAGAGATCCGCACTACTAAGCCTTTTGTTGCATCATTATTAGATAAACGTGATTAGCAGAGCTGTGCAATAATTTGCCTATGGATATTTCGAGAAAGTTAGTGTTGAACGTTATTTTTCTGGTCTTGCTCGGCTCGTGTTCTTCCGACGATCTAACGTCAACTGATAACCCGATAATTGAGCCAGAAGCTGACATTGATCTCATTATTGATGGGCGGTACGTTGTGACTATGGATTTGGAAAATACGATTATTTCAAATGGGTCAGTAGCGATCGATGACGGTGTGGTTATTGACGTTGGCACCCGAAAGAAAATTCATAATAAATATAGTAGTCCTGAAATTATTGATGGCAGCAATCGTGTTGTTCTCCCGGGGTTAATAAATGGGCACGGACATGCCGCTATGACACTTTTGCGTGGCGTAGCGGATGATCTTTCTTTGATGGATTGGTTGACCAATTATATTTTTCCAGCGGAAGTCGAGTTTGTAGATGCTGAATTTGTGAGAATTGGTACTGAATTGGCCTGCTGGGAAATGGTACGGGGTGGAACCACGACCTTCGTCGATATGTATTATTTTCCGGATGTCATTGCTGAAGCAGTTGAGGGTTGTGGATTGAGGGCACTGATATCGGCAACAGTTATCGATCAACCTGGCCCTGACGCTGACAATGCAGATGATTCTATTAACAAAGGCATTGGCTTTGTAGAGCGCTGGGCGAATCGTAATTCGCGTATAACGCCAATATTTGGACCACATAGCATTTATACATTGAATCCAGATCAGCTAATAGCGACGCGCGAGACTGCAACACGTCTAGGTGTGCCAATTAGTATCCATTTGTCGGAGTCGCCGTTTGAGGTGCAATATTCTAAGGATACTTACGGCATGACAAGCATAGACATGCTTAATTCCGTTAAATTTTTGGATGGACCGACAATTGCTGCACATGTTGTTTGGCCCACAGATGAAGAGATCAGCTTGCTTTCTGATAAGGGTATTGGGGTTGTGCATAATCCTACTTCGAATATGAAGATAGCATCTGGAATAGCTCCGATTCACAAAATGCTTGCTGCGGGGGTCAGTGTTGGTTTGGGTACCGATGGTGCTGCTAGCAATAATGATCTGGATATGTGGGAAGAGATGCGGATTGCATCATTTCTTCAAAAAGTCGAACAGATGGATCCAGAAACATTGCCAGCGGCTGCGGTTATGCGGATGGCCACAATTGGAGGTGCAGAAGCTATCGGCCTTGGAAATAGTGTTGGATCTATTGAAGTAGGCAAGCGCGCTGACGTGATACAAATCGAAATAGATGATGTTCATCATATTCCTTTATATGATGTCATTTCCCACTTGGTCTACGTTACCGATGAGCAAGATGTGAGTACTGTCGTAGTTGACGGTAAAGTGCTTATGCAAAATAAAAGATACATGACTCTGGATACCGAACGCATTGCCGCCGAAGCTACAGAGTTAGCGGCCCGGATTCAGAAAAGATTGTGGCAATAACACTATAATCACTTTGTAATCCCAAAAAGAAAGGTTGGAACGTCATGTCCGATCCAGTCATTACTCAAAACAACCGTATAAAACAAAGTTAGAAAAAGGTAAAAGTTATGCCTAGTGTGCTTGCGGCCGTTCCACTAAACAACCCTTTTGTGATGGATCGCATGCAGATACGGGATTCAAGCCTGTGGTTGTTAAAGCTGAGGAAACAAAAACGGTTTTCTTTTGTGGTTGTAAGATGACGGCGGGGCAGCCCTATTGCGACGGGCGTCATAATTCCCTGTAGGTCATCCTGCTATAAATACATCATTCCTGCTTGCCCTGAATTGAGGAAATTTTTACATCAAACCAGTATATGTAATATTTATATGATAAATATTACATAATTCTTTGTAAAACTTAGGAATTGTGCACTGTCGTCAACCAAATTCATTGTTCTCCGTTAGTATTCATAACTATAGTTATGGACTGGAAGGTTACGATGACGACTTTCAATATTCGGAGACTGATATCACTGCTGCTTATAGCGGTGCTGGGCTCTGCCTGTGGTGGTGGTTCTAGTAATGTTTCAAATGTTACTCAGCAAGCTACTACGAACCAATGTATTCCGTCGGATCCGGCTACTGCCAGCGAGTGTGGAACGGTAATAATCGGTTTGACTGATGCTGATGGTGACTTCCTCAGCTATACAGTCGATGTGTTGTCGCTCGAGTTGGAAATGGGTGATGGCAGGGTAATCAATGTCTTGCCTAACAATACCCGAATCGATTTCGCTCAATATGTCGACCTTGCTGAGTTTGTAACCGTTGCAACGGTTCCACCTGGCCACTACGTTGCGGGCAGGATAAATTTGGACTACACCAATAGTGAGATAGTTGTCGAACAGTCTGGTGCAGCGAAAGCAGCCATAGTGGTAGACGCGGATGGCACAGCTATTGGTCAGACCGAACTTGTCATAGAACTTGCAGAAGAGGATCACCTTGCTGTTAGTAAAGGTAATGCGTCCTTATTGACACTGGATTTTGACCTGGATGCTTCCCACGATGTGGATAGTAATGCAACGCCTGCCATTGCAACCACTGAACCATTTATCATCGCTGAATTGGACTCTGTAGACGAAAAAGTTGTCAGGATTCGTGGTGAGTTAATAGGAAGCAATTTGGAGGAGATGTTTTACCAGGTATCACTTCGACCATTTTGGCACGGGAGTGGTAATTTCGGACGAATTCGGGTCAAGGTAGCTGAGCAAACAAATTTTGAAATCAATGAAGAAATATTGGTCGGCGTAGCTGGGCTTCAGGCACTTCAAGCAGCGGGTGAAGGGATTTTGACAATCGCCAAAGGGACATTAAACATAACAAACCGCGAGTTCACGGCAGATTTTGTATTAGCGGGCACTAGTGTTCCTGGCAATGGTAAAGATGCTGTAAAGGGTAATGTTGCAGGACGAGTGGCTAATGAGCTATTGGTCCGTGGCGCTAAGGTCATTTTAAATGACACGGACCAGTCATTTTTCCGTGATGACGTGATGGTAGCAGTAGGACCTGACACAGTCGTGTACAAGTCATCCAAATCGAATGCTTCCCCGGAGGCACTGCCCCAAGTTCTTGGAATAGATGCAATCTCAGTAGGGCAGGCAGTGACAGTCCGCGGCGAATTTAGCAGTAGCGACTTGAGCGGTGTAACTATCGATGCGACTGCTGGCACTATTGTCATGCATGTAACCCATCTTAGTGGAATTGTTAATAGTGTCGTCTCCGGTCAGTTAGATATTGAGTTACGCGGAATTGATCGCCGTCGTGTGAGCACTTTTGACTTTGCGGGAACAGGAATTAGCCAGGATGTCGATGCGGATCCCGAAAACTACGAAATTTCTACCGGCGGTCTCCCGGAGTTACCAGCAGAAGCAATCGGCCAACCGACTGTGGTTTATGGTTTTCCGAACAATTTTGGCGAAGCCCCCCCGGATTTCGAGGGATGGACCTTGGTCGATTTCTCGGATGTTCGCAGTGCGATGGAAGTGCGTTGGGGTATTGAAGGTACGACAGTACCTTTCTTAATGTTGGATAGTTCCGGCTTGTTGCTTGATAACCAGAGTCAGGACATCAAGCATCATAGTCATATCAAGCAAGGGCCTGCCATCATAGGTCTGACAACACTCGAGTCTAATACGCTGATAGCTCCCCGTGAATCCGGACCTGCATTATTTTCTATAAAGATGAATGGAAATGTGCGGCTTTATCATGATTTTGGAAATTTCCTAACGGCGCTAACGGAGAAACTCGACAGTGTTAATACCGCTCACTCCTTATATGTCCGGGGAAATTACGATCGCACCACGAATATATTTAGTGCGCATAAGATCTTTGCACATATAAAACAACTTTAATTGGTATCGCATCCGCCGGCAGAAGGTAGATAGACAGATAGCGGGCTTTCCGTTTTATCAAGTTGGATAAAGTCCGTGTCCCAGTGTTTTAGGGTTATTTGCCATCGACGTTTTTCAGCGGCGACATAGGCATCCATGCGATCGGAAAACAAATGGTCAATAAGTGCGGCTCGATCTAATGGGGCTGCTTTCGCGTCCTGTGCTGCAGGAGAGAGGAAAGATGCTGCAAATGTCCAGGCTCCTTCCATACCGTGCCCGGATGGCACAAAGAGCTTATGCTCCAGCATAGTGCCCTGCTGCAGGGCATATTCGAGTAATGGATAGTGCCATTTCATATAAAGCTCCAACCACTCGTCTTCATACCCGGGCTTGACGAGGTAGAAGGAGATTCCGAATGCCTGCATGCATTTGCCGCGACCGTTATTGCCCTGAGCGCTTGCATGTGCCGCACAAAATAAGGTGAGCATCACCAGAATGGCGGGTCTGCGTA
>CAJWFK010000045.1 GCA_913031125.1 uncultured Woeseia sp.
AGTGGACGGGACTCGAACCCGCGACCCCCGGCGTGACAGGCCGGTATTCTAACCAGCTGAACTACCACTCCATAACCTGGTGGGTGCTGACGGGATCGAACCGCCGACCCTTGCCTTGTAAGGGCAATGCTCTACCAGCTGAGCTAAGCACCCGGAGGTCGGGATTCTTACCCTCTCCCAACCTGAAGGGCGCGCTAGTTTACGGCATCCTTCAGGCCTTTGCCAGCCTTAAAGCTAGGTACATTACTAGCTGAAATTTGTATTGCTTCGCCCGTCCTTGGATTGCGACCCATACGTGCGGCCCGGTGTTTTACTTGGAACGTACCGAACCCGACTAAAGAGACGGAATCGCCTCCCGAAAGAGCACCGCTTATACCACTAAGTACACCATCCACTGCCCTGCCTGCATCCGCTTTCGACAGCCCCGCTGAGGCGGCGACCGAATCGATCAGATCTCCCTTATTCATGAATTCACCCTAATATTTGATTGTTTAACCTATTAAATGCGGATGACAAAATACATTTTTCCGCATCTCCGTGTGCGCCCCGAAAAATTTAGGGCACCTACCCTTTTGATTGGTAATTTCCAAGAAAAGTACCAATACCTTGTCACGCTTAACATTCACCGGGACAAGGTTAGTGTATTTTTGTACCACGCAGCCTTTGGACCGTCAACAAATCCAGTATCTGCAAGGGATTCAGCTACTAATGACGCCTAACAATATCAGTCGACTTTCGATCACTTTTTGGAGCTTTTGATTCGCTCTTACGTGTTTTAGACTTTGCTTCCGGAACAGGCATATGTTGCAACGCAACCTCAAGAACTTCATCTATCCATTTCACAGGAACAATGTTCAGCTTGTCTTTGATGTTCTTCGCAATTTCAGCAAGATCTTTCTCGTTTTCTTGAGGTATCAGGACGGTCTCAATGCCCCCTCTATGGGCGGCTAGCAACTTCTCTTTGAGACCACCTATTGGCAAAACCTCGCCCCGCAAAGTTATCTCACCAGTCATTGCAACATCACTCCTTACGCGAATATCAGTAAGTGCGGAAACTAGCGCAGTGCACATGCCAACTCCCGCAGAAGGACCGTCTTTTGGAGTGGCCCCTTCAGGAACATGAACATGCACATCGAGTTTCTGGTGAAAATTCGGATCTATACCAAGAATACTTGATCGGCTCCTTACAACAGTCATCGCAGCCTGAATTGATTCCGTCATAACTTCACCTAACTGGCCTGTATGATTCAACTTACCCTTTCCCGGTACCACAGCACCTTCAATACTGAGTAGCTCACCACCAACCTCGGTCCAAGCTAGGCCTGTAACCTGGCCAACTTGATCATTGTCTTCCACTTTGCCATACCTGAACCGTCGAACACCAAGATATTTTTCTAGACTTTTTGGTGTTATCCGTATGGATTTGTCTCTAGGTTTTAGTAGCAAAAGTTTGACAACCTTCCGACAAATTTTAGAAATTTCTCGTTCCAGATTTCTAACGCCCGACTCGCGAGTGTAATACTGAATAATTCCTAGCAATGCTGCTTTCGTAATAGATAATTCATGGTCCTTGAGGCCATTGTTCTTCATCTGCTTAGGTACGAGATAGCGAACAGCAATGTTTAGCTTTTCATCCTCGGTATACCCAGGAATCCGAATCACCTCCATACGATCTAGTAACGGTGCAGGAATATTGAGACTATTTGCTGTACATACAAACATAACATCCGAAAGATCAAAATCTACTTCAAGATAATGATCATTAAACGTTGAATTCTGCTCAGGATCTAATACCTCAAGTAAAGCAGACGACGGGTCACCTCTAAAATCCATCGCCATTTTGTCAACTTCATCAAGCAAGAATAGTGGATTTCGTACGCTCGTCTTAGCAAGATTCTGAATAATCTTACCTGGCATTGAGCCTATGTAAGTTCGCCGGTGACCACGAATTTCCGCTTCGTCTCGCACTCCACCAAGAGACATACGCACAAACTTTCTACGAGTTGCACGTGCAATACTCTGTCCAAGCGAAGTTTTACCTACCCCTGGAGGGCCTACCAAACAAAGAATTGGTCCCTTCAGTCGCTTCACGCGAAGTTGCACGGCAAGATATTCAAGGATTCGTTCCTTTACCTTCTCAAGACCGTAATGATCTTCTTCTAAAACTTCTTCAGCACGATTGAGATCGCGCAATACCTTACTTCGCTTCTTCCAAGGTGCCTTTAAAAGCCAATCAATATAGTTCCTAACAACAGTGGCTTCGGCCGACATTGGTGACATCATTTTTAATTTCGCAAGCTCAGAGGTTGCCTTCTCTTTCGCCTCTTTAGGCATACCGGCCTTCCCAATCTTGGCTTCAAGATCATTCATCTCATTCGGCACATCTTCCATTTCGCCAAGTTCTTTCTGAATGGCTTTCATTTGCTCATTTAGATAGTACTCGCGTTGACTTTTCTCCATCTGTTGCTTAACGCGGCCCCGGATTCGTTTTTCAATATGAAGAACGTCAATCTCTCCCTCAATCATTCCCAAGATGTGCTCTAAGCGAGTCTTGACATCACGAATCTCCAAAATATTCTGCTTTTCTAGCAATTTAAGCGCCATGTGAGCCGCGACCGTATCGGCCAGTCGGCCAGCCTCATCAATTCCCGACAAAGAGGTCAGAATTTCTGGCGGCACTTTCTTGTTGAGCTTCACATATTGCTCAAATTGGGCAATGATCGAACGAACCAAAACATCGATTTCTCGCTCATCATGCCGGTCCTCCTCAACGAGAATATTTACATCTGCTGAAAAATGGCCATCCACCTTGAGTTGCTCAACCTCAGCACGTTCACCACCTTCCACTAAAACCTTGACCGTGCCATCGGGCAATTTTAAGAGCTGCAAGATTGTCGCAATAGTCCCAACGTTATATAGGTCATCAGGTCCCGGGTCATCCAAATCGGCAGTTTGCTGAGCAATCAACAATATCTTCTTACCCCCGGACATCGCGTGATCCAGCGCAACAATGGACTTTTCACGTCCTACAAACAACGGAATAACCATATGAGGGTAGACAACAACGTCTCGTAACGGTAACACCGGTATGTTTTTTAATGTTTTAGTAACCAAAAGAGTTTCCGAGTTACTTTCAATATCTTTGTCAGGCACTGCGATCAGTCCTCATAATTTTTCGGATAGTTATACATCAAGATTTATGTCCAATCTGCTCAGAATCAAGTGCATAAAACTTATACAACTCAATAACGGTGTCAACTACACTTAAAGAATATAGGCGCCATATCAAAGGCTTGTTTGCCCTCAAAGGTACTATAGACAGGTAAAAAGCTAACTATCAGAGCCGGTCGGACGTTCTTGTTGTTCCACATCTGTCACTGGTTGCTCCTCTGATTCGTGTATGACGTAGGGTGAAGTTTCCCCATTAACAACAGCCCCATCCAAAACCACCTTTTTTGCGCTTTCTGAAGATGGCAAATCATACATTGTGTCAAGGAGCACACTCTCCAAAATCGTCCTTAAACCACGGGCCCCAGTTTTTCGTTTCATCGCACGTTGGGCAACAGCCCGCAAGGCATCCTCTCTAAACTCAAGATCAACACCTTCCATATCGAATAACTTGCGATACTGCTTGGTAAGCGCGTTTTTTGGCTCTTGTAAGATAGTCACCAAAGCATCCTCATCCAGTTCTTCTAAAGTAGCAACAACCGGCAATCGGCCAACAAACTCAGGGATTAGTCCATACTTAATAAGATCTTCGGGCTCCACGTCATGAAGAAGTTCACCAACATTCTGCTCTTCCTGTTCCGTTTTGACATCAGCAACGAAACCAATCCCACTTTTGGAGGATCTGTCTAGAATGATTTTTTCTAGTCCGGCGAAAGCACCACCACAGATAAACAGAATGCTACCTGTATCGACCTGTAAAAACTCCTGTTGTGGATGTTTTCTGCCGCCCTGGGGCGGTACTGAAGCGATCGTACCTTCGATAAGCTTTAAAAGTGCCTGCTGGACACCCTCCCCAGATACGTCACGTGTGATCGACGGGTTATCAGACTTACGTGAAATTTTGTCAATCTCATCTATATATACGATGCCCGTTTGTGCCTTATCAACATCATAGTCACATTTCTGAAGCAATTTCTGAATTATGTTTTCAACATCTTCGCCGACATAGCCAGCTTCTGTCAGGGTAGTCGCATCGGCAATCGTAAAAGGTACATTAAGGAGACGTGCCAAAGTTTCAGCTAATAGAGTTTTTCCACAACCCGTTGGACCTATCAATAAAATATTGCTCTTGGCAAGTTCAACTTCGGTTTTGCGTTCACTGCTACGATCATCGAGACGCTTGTAATGGTTATAGACTGCAACAGCAAGCACCTTTTTTGCTCGTTGTTGTCCGATCACATATTCATCGAGTATCGACTTAATTTCTTGTGGCGTGGGTAGTTGATCTCGGTCGGCCTCGCCCACCTCTTCAAGTTCCTCACGAATAATATCATTACAGAGTTCGACACACTCATCACAAATAAAAACTGATGGACCCGCAATTAATTTGCGCACTTCATGCTGGCTCTTTCCACAAAAAGAACAATACAGGAGCTTACCGTCCTCATTTTTGCTGCGGGAGTCATCGCTCATACCAACATATGCCTCTTCAATCTGAAATCAGTGGTTTGCCACTAGTCAGTTTATATAACACGCGTATTTTAAGTGTGCAAAGATATATGTCTCAACTATAATAATAACGGTCTTAACACACTGAAATAACTATTATTATTTCTTATTTAAAGCTGACATTTCAGCTCGATTACCTAATACTGTATCTATGAGACCATATTCTACTGCAGTCTTACTACTCATAAAATTGTCTCTTTCCAAATCTCGTTCAATAGTTTTCATAGACTGCCCAGTGTTCTCCGCCATAATTTTATTTAGCCGCCGTTTTAATTCAAGCACTTCCCGAGCATGAATATCGATATCCGTTGCCTGACCTTGGAAACCTGCACTTGGCTGATGCACCATAATACGCGAATGTGTTAACGCATAGCGCTTGCCTTTGGCACCGCCACCTAACAGTAATGCTCCCATACTAGCCGCTTGGCCTACACAAATTGTCGATACATCCGGGTTAACGAACTGCATGGTGTCATAGATTGAAAGTCCCGCCGAAACAGAACCACCAGGAGAATTTATGTAAAGTTGAATGTCTTTTTCGGGGTTTTCCGATTCCAAATACATAAGCTGAGCTACCACGAGATTCGCCATATGGTCTTCAACTGGCCCAACAATAAAAATTAGCCGGTCTTTTAAGAGCCTTGAATATATGTCGTAAGCCCGTTCCCCACGAGCAGTCTGTTCAACCACCATTGGTACAAGGTTTAATCCAGTTACATCCATCGCGCTTCCTTCAGTCATAGCGTTCACCCTAGAAGTAAATCATATATTAGTCTTGCGGGTTCATATATTCCTTAAAACCAACTCTTTTAGTTCTCTCCTTACCATTCTGTATTATCCAATCTACTACCTGCTCTTCTATAACCATTGGTTCAAGTTGGGCCATAACTTGCGGATCAGCAAGGTAACTGCGCACCATCTCGTCAGCATTTTCATATCCAGCACATAGTTGTTCCACGCGTTCTCTTACACGATCCGAATCAACTTCGATATTGTTTTCGTCTACAAGTTTTCCTATAAGTAAACTTAACTGCACACGCTTCTCAGCATTTTCTGTAAAATTCTTTATCTCAGGCGCTTGAGCATGGTCCTCAATACCCAATTGTCGCATTGCTTCGTGTTGCATTGCATGAGCTTCCTGATCAATAAGAGCCTTAGGTACTTCAACCGGATTAGCATCCAGTAGCCCCTCCATTGCTTGGTTACGAATATCACCACGAACCCGCTGCTCAGCTTCTCGTTCCATATTCTCTTTCACATCATTAGTTAATTTCTCAAGCCCCCCTTCCTCTACACCGTAAATCTCAGCAAGGCTATTATCTAATGGGGGGAGCTCCTGCTCCTCGACGCGGTGAACTACAATATCGAAATCCACTTTCTGCCCAGACAATTCTTCTGAGTGATACTCTTTCGGAAACCTGAATTTTATCGATTTCTCAGCACCTGCGACCACACCATAAAGTGCTTTCTCGAACTCTGGTAGCATCTGCCCATCACCAAGCACGACCGGCACTTCCTTCCCAGAACCACCCTGAAATGACTCTCCCTTTAACTTACCTTCAAAATCCACAACCACACGATCGCCCTCAGCAGATTTCCGCTGGACCTCTTCCCATGTCGCCTTTTGGCGTCGCAGGTTTGTAAGCATATCGTCACAATCAGCGTCTTTAATCTGGACGTTAGGTACCGTAACCTCTATTTTCTCTAGCCCCTTCAGCTTGACGTCAGGAAGCACTTCGAACGTGGCCGTATATTCAAAATATTCATCCGACCCAGCCACCTCCGGCTGGATCTGTGGCTGAGCCACAGGGTTGAGATTCTCCTGCTTAACAGCATCTCGGTAACTCTCCCCCATAAGCTCTGACAAAACTTCCTGCCGAACTTGAGCACCATAATGCTGGCGCAGGACATTTGGTGGTACCTTGCCTGGCCGGAAACCTTTTATCTTAGCGGTTTTTCCAACCTCCTTGAGCCGTTGTTCTACTTTCTTTGCAATATTCTCGGCCGGGAGCTTGACCTTCATTTGACGCTCAAGTGTTCCGGTTTCTTCCACTGTTACATGCATACTTTCATACCTTGAAATACCCTGTTATCGGCCGAATACCTAGCATTCGACAACCGATACAATACTAGACTAAAAAACTGTGCTGCCAACGGACGCTGGTGCGAAAGGAGAGACTCGAACTCTCACGGGTTGCCCCACTGGATCCTAAATCCAGCGCGTCTACCAATTCCGCCACTTTCGCCGTGTGGTCCGCCTACTCAAACAAGCGGCGTAGTATAACGCGAAACGGTCCTAGCAAGGACAGCAGATTACATATTTGTCAGTACTTTAGACCTTTGATAGAAAGTCGTGTGACAATAGCCGCAATGTTAGCTAGCCACTTTCGTAATAGCGTTATACTGACACTTGCCGCAACAGCCATCGTTGCTGGGCATCTATTACCGGGCCTTGACACTTCAGAAATCCAAAATGGCATCCGAAATTCGTTGCACATCATCGTGTTCGCGGGATTTGCTGGCTTTGTATTTAGCCGCTTAAAAAATTTATTTCTCTGGCCCGCAATTGGAATCACAGTCATCGTCGTCTGTACCGCAGCAGTCTCAGCCGAGCTTCTTCAATACTTTAAAGGCGCAAGTCCATCAGTAGATTTAGGAGATCTTGTTCGGGATGGTGTGGGAGCAGCACTATCAATAACTGCTATAACTTTTTGGAAAAAGTCGCAATCAAATACTGTGTTACGGACAACTGCAGTCATTATGGGGGGTCTTATATTCGTTCCATTAATGTTTTGGTTAGCAGTCATCATCATTAACCGAGCAATGTTCCCAAGCCTGCTGACCTTCGAGCGATGGTGGGAGACTTTCACTTACAGCGGAATCAACACAACTGTTAATGCCGACACCGCTGCAAGATTCACCCCAAATAAAACGTACCGCAGTGGCCTTAGTATTCGCCCACTGGTCTCAGACTGGGAAAACTACACGTATCTGACTTTTACGGCAGCTGTAGAAGGTCAAAGTACCACATTAACATTACGCATTAACGACACAAGCACTCTCGGATGGATGTCTAAAGATGCCATGCACGAAATATACATTACTACCACACCTGAACATTTTCGCTTGCCGCTCTCAGAATTGACTGTCATTCCAAAAAAAGATTCAGCAAAACTTTCTGACGTGGCTCAGATAGTCATATTAACTCCGCGAAAGAGGAAAGAATCCACCATTATCCTAGACGATGTACGTCTAGAATAGATACCACCGTCCTTATAAAAGTTTCTAAATGCTATACGCGGAACAGTCTAGTCGCGGCAAATAGCAATACCGTAAGAGATGCATAACAAATCGTACTGAATTGCAGGATGAAGTAGTTATTAGTCACAACAACAATCTGGCTAGTGACCCATGGGCTTATCGCTGTACCTACCGTGGCACCAAGGAGGAGACTCGACACCAGCCTCGCTGACGGTATAGCCAGCATTTCAGTAGCAAACGACAGGACAACTTTCAACAAACTCAGGTTAGCGAATCCCCAAATGAACGCAAGTATGGAAAGGGATGCGATGTCCTCGACTATCCACAGAGGAATTGAAAAGAAAGTAGTGGCAACTGCCGCAATGAGAACGAGTCTCCTTACCCCGACACGTATCACCCACCAAGCCACAAAAATTTGTGCTGCAAATAATCCAAACCAAAAAAGACTGACCAGCCTTCCGGCTTGCTCAGTACCAACATGCAAGGTGGTCTCAACATAGTTTGGTAGCCACCAAAGCATCGAAAATTGACCAAGTGTGTATAAAAACAATGCACCAAGACAACACCAAATGGATAACGGCCAACGCAAATTGACAGTAGTTTCCTGCTCTGAAGGGAGTGTCGTGGGGAAACGCGAAACAGCACAAAGCAAAACAATGACAGTAACCACTATGCCAACGAACTGATAAACGCTAGCCCAGTGGAATTCTCTCACAATTAAGAAAGCCGCAATGCCGGCACACATAAAGCCAGCAACACTGAAGCAACCATCGGTAATGATGAGCATCGATGCGCGGCGCTCTGCTTGATAACATCTTGAAATGATCAGTGCTGCACCAACAAGCCCTAACCCACAACCTACGCCCACAATACCAAGAGCAGGTCCCACCAAAGACAGGTCACTCACTATGTTTAATGACAGAAGACTAGTTAAGATGGATGCATAGACTAATATCATCACAATCTTCAGAGGCACCCATTCAAAGAGAAACACGGCAATAACAGCACCAATCAAATTACCAATAGTCAGCCAGCTGAATCGTGCGGTCACATCAGTAATTGTTTCCCCAAATAGCTCTGCCATTGGGCCACTGATAATACCAATCGGCGCAAGCATGCCCGACATAACAAAATAAGCCAGGAAGCTAACAAGCGTAATTCGCTTGTTATTGTCTAGGAAACGGGCCATGTATTTGACCCAGATAATTTAAGTTCAGCACATATTTTTTCACCGCGTTCTTGAGCAGACTGAAGCACCATGGCCTCGTCCATGCCCGTGATGCAACCATCGTCTAATACCTTTCTTCCAGCAACAAAAACCGTGTGAACATTTCTGGCATTAGCCGAAAACACTATGTTAGATACAGGATCATGAATCGGATAGGTATTAACTTGTTTAAGATCCAAAAGAACCAGGTCAGCCATCTTATTGGGTTCAATTGATCCCAGGTCATCTTCTCGCCCAATCGCTTTCGCACCGCGGACAGTTGCCATCTCAAGAGCTGTTTGGGCGGTCATGGCGGTCGGGCTTTGCCTGATGGCATTCTGCAACAGACAGGCAGACTTCATTTCCGAAAACATATCATAAGAATTATTGTTTAAAGCGCCATCAGTGCCCAGAGACACATTAACTCCGGCATTTAGCACGTCTACTAATGGAAGAATTCCTGTTGCCATCTTCATATTAGCGACGGGGCTATGCACGAGATTCGTGCCAGTTTCCGCCAATATTTCAATTTCTAGTGGCGTCACCTGACAACCGTTGATAAGCAGAACATTGGATCCAAGCGCATAGTTGTCCTTCGACCACTCCGCTGGGCGAACCCCATAGTTATCCACAATATAATTCGCGTCTTCAATTTCCGAACAAAAATGATAGACAATACCAACATCCATTGCCTCAGCTTGTTCAGACACCGTTTTATAAAAATAAGGATGATCCGTATCTCCGGGCCGTCTTGGCACATCCAACCCAAACCACATGGTTAGCAGGTTGTTTTGACTACCATGCCATTTGTTCATCACGTTTACCGCTGCGTTAACAGTTGTCTTGGCAATTTCCAAATTATCTTTGCCACTTGCCGGTATGATAAATCGTCCTAGGACCGCACGAATACCCAAATTACCAATTGCCTCAGATAACGACTGATAGTCATCGCGCGGATCTACATTCGGACTAACGAAACAAGTTGTTCCGCAACGAAGCATCTCCATCATCGCTAAAGTATTTGCAAGTACAGCATCAGCTGGATCACGCTTAACCAGATAAGGTTCAACAACATCATCCAAAAAGGGTATCCAATGCATCAGATCCCCAAGTCCACGTAGTAAGGATTGATCAGCATGAGCGTGAGTATCTATAAGACCGGGAATAACAACCATCCCATCTGCTTGAAATTGCTCAGCACTGGCAAAACGAGTTTTAAGGACATCCGATGTATCCACAGCAACAATTTGGTTACCATCAATTGCAATGCTGGCATTGCTCAGAATTCGCCGCTGAGCATCCATCGTCACTGCTGTCACATCATTGATCAATAACACGGTAGCCGCCGATTAAAATTATTAAGATTTGTGAAACCATTTGGTTTTGTTTAATACTGCAATGGTCCAGCTATCTTACCGTACCAAATCCTATTTTTGGATAAAGGATCGAATACCGATGCTTTCTTGACCTTGAGAACTATGGCAGGCATAAAGAATAATAAAAGTGAGCAACAATAATTGCGAACCTGGATAAAAAACCCTCTAGCAGTCTGGACTGGCGATAACACTATCGCAGATGGCGGTATCGTGGTCACAGACGCTAAGATTACAGAACTTCTTGCAAGCGGAGAATCACCAACTGACGGTGTTGATGAGGAATTCGATGCCAGTAATTTGGCTATAGTTCCAGGCCTGATTAATTGTCACCACCATTTCTACCAAACGCTTACAAGAGCATTTCCCTCCGCACTCAACAAAGAACTGTTTCCTTGGTTGCTCGAACTGTACCCGATCTGGGCTGGATTGGACGAAGATAGCATTGTGTCATCGACGGAGCTTGCATTAGCCGAGCTAATGCTTTCCGGGTGCACCACCGCTAGCGATCATCACTACTTATTTACCGATCAGATAGCTACAGCGATAGACATTCAGGTTTCTGTCGCCAAACGACTTGGGACCAGAGTCGTGCTAACTAGGGGGTCAATGAGTCTCGGGGAATCAGCGGGTGGTCTGCCCCCAGACAACGTCGTACAAGAATCGGACACTATTCTCACTGAGAGTGAACGCTTGATCTCTGCATACCATGAAAATGATGATAATGCTTATTTGCAAATCGCATTAGCTCCCTGTTCACCATTCTCAGTAAGCCCAGAATTAATGCGTGATAGTGCACACCTCGCTCGACAACATAGCGTATTGCTGCATACACATCTCGGTGAAACAAAAGACGAAAACGATTTTTGCCTGTCTCAATTTGGTAAACGCCCGCTCGATTATCTGGCTGATCTTGACTGGCTCGCAGATGATGTATGGCTCGCACACGGCATCCATTTTGATGACGAAGAAATATCTCGGCTAGGTACGGCTGGTATCGGAATATCCCACTGTCCTTCGTCAAACATGCTGCTAGCATCCGGTATCTGTCGGGCCAAAGAACTGGAATTAGCTGGTGCAAATATCGGACTCGGAGCAGACGGATCAGCATCGAATGATTGCAGTAATATCATGCAAGAGGTCCGACAGGCATTTTTGCTGCAGCGCGTCCGTTATGGGGCACAATTAATCAGCCATGAAGATGCACTACGTTGGGGAACTGTTGGTGGTGCCAACGTCCTTAAGCGTCCAGACCTCGGTAGAATTGCACCCGGACAATGTGCCGACTTAGCGCTGTTCGACCTCGAAGAGCTTCGATTTTCAGGAAATGGGGACCCTATCGCAGCGCTTGTACTCTGCGGTGCGCATCGTGTCAGGCATCTGATGATTGG
Organism: uncultured Woeseia sp.; assembly: GCA_913031125.1. Lineage (GTDB taxonomy): Bacteria > Pseudomonadota > Gammaproteobacteria > Steroidobacterales > Woeseiaceae > SZUA-117. Next base: position 11,910 of record CAJWFK010000045.1, read on the forward strand.
TGGTGCATGGCGAGTTACTAATCATGAAATCCCGGGAGTTGATCTTGGGCAACTCCGACGACGGCATCAACAACTAGCCACAAAACTCGCGGAAAGATAATCGTGCCATGAAACAAATAATATTCGATACAGATATTGGCATTGACGATGCAATGGCATTGTTATTTTTACACTTCGCCAACGAAGTCGAAATTCTATCCATTATAAGTGGATACGGTAACGCCAGCATTGAACGTACCACCGTTAATGCTCTCTATATGAATAAACTATTCAATATTAATGCACCGATATTTAGTGGTGCGAGTAATCCATTGGGGGAAAACACACCCGAATTTCCTGACTTTGTGCATGGTATAAACGGACTCGGTGACATAGATATCCCTGAAGATGTTGGACAGCCAGAATCTCTCGGAGGGGCACAGGCGATTGTTGATGCCATTCGCCAAAACCCGGGAAAGATAACTATCGTGTCAGTTGGCAGGCTAACTAATGTAGCCCTTGCTCTGAATTTATGTCCGGAACTACCTGCACTTGTTAAAGAAATAATCATTATGGGAGGCGCTTTTGGATTCAACGGACACTATGGCAATGTATCTCCGGTAGCAGAAGCCAACATTGCGGGCGACCCAAAAGCCGCAGACCTAGTCTTTACCAGTGGTATGCCCATCACAGTTGTGGGTCTTGATGTCACGCTGGAAGTCACGATGGAAGAAACATATTTTGACGCACTCAGAGCGGAAGCCGGCCTGGCCGGCGAATTTATCTACCGAATCAGCCAGTGTTATTTGGATTTCCATGAACGTGTACACGGTCACCGTAGTTGCCCCGTTCATGACCCAAGTGCAGTTGCCTATTTATTGCAACCACAAATTTTTGGAACTATTGATGCATCAGTCCGAGTTGTCACCGAAGGGGACGCAGCTGGACAAACTATCTGTGGGAATCCCACTGGCCATTCTGAAATAGATACTCCGACCCTATCAAAAACCAGCAAAATATGTACTAGCGTAGATGCGGATGCCCTGCTCCATCTGTATCACAGGACTCTTGCGTCATCGGTTAATTAGGTTAAGTCGCTCATCAAGGTAACCACCAGCTGTATAGCGTTTAGACAAGATGACGTCACGTCGAGGCGTTAAGAAAAAAGGCATGGAGAGACGGGAAATATTTTGTTCGCCGTTAGTCGGATTGATAACCCGATGTGTGGTCGAAGGATAGTAACCTCCGGTCGCTTCACGCAACATGTCACCACTATTAATTAAAATATCGCCCTGACCGCCAAAAATTTCAATCCAATTGCCATCATTATCTTTCGCTTGCAAGCCAGGCTGTTCAGAGACAGGTAGTATCGTCAATAAATTGATGTCTTCATGAGCTGCCGCGCGCACCGCATCCTGTCGCTCCAAGCCACTGAGCGGCGGATAATGAAGAATCCGGAGCAAACTAGCATGCTCACAAAGCATGTCCGATAATGACTCATCAAGATGTTCTATACGCGATGCAGGCGTGTACTCCTGGAGCCAGCCAAGCATCGCAGCACCCATAGTCAAACCCAATTCTTTATACCCGTAAGTGGATCTGGCACATTCCGGCGGAAGCGGTCCGTCAGGAACAACATGGAAAAATTCTTTAAGGTCCTTTGTGGCGTGACGAACAGCTGTTTCCGATACCTGAAGGGGGAAAAATCCCGCACGCTCACCCTGAACTGAATGATTAGTGAACAAGTATCTAGCCTTTTCTTCGCTATCAAAGTACGAGCGCCAGTCACAATCCAAATTCTTTAGTAGGTTATCTGGGATCGGATGATTATGGAGTACCGCAAATCCAGTCTCGTGCAAAGAGCAAACGAAATCTTTCCCCGCACTAGCGGAGCCGTAATCTACTGTTTTTATTTTCATGCGTAATTGTACCTTCCATGCAAAACAATGTTTTTAAAAAATACTCTAGGATAGCCGTCGCCCTTTCAACAATCTTGCCCTATCAACGAATATCCTTTCGTAATCAGTATCATCATGCTCGTAAGTTAATTTTAATAAAGTTTATTTATTTTTCATATATTTATAATAGATTATTGATAATTTATATTAATTTTTATTATCGTCTTCTAATCTTAAAGCCCACCTGACACAATCACCCTATGTAAGCGACAGGCGTCTCAACAAAAATTGAGACTCAGTACTAAGCACTATTTCTTACTTTTATCTAGGATATGCAATGCTGATCGATCTAGCTTAGGGAAAGCTATAAGTCATGGAAGATAAACAAGTTTCCGATTTTACAATCACTTATAACGTGATGAAGAACTGGCCCTGTTTAGCGTGGGTCGCAATACTTAATTCAGGCAGCAAAAAAGTAACAGTAAAATGCGGTGACGCTATTGAAACTAGGAAACATTGGTTTTGTGAAGCTGTTTGGGACGGGGACTTCGATGATGGCGATTTTGACCAGACTGATATTGTAGCTGGCAGCGGCGCACGCTGCCGTACCTCCGATATCAATTTTGTTTCTACTAGTTCATTACAGGAGCGGCTCCAGTACATAAAAGTTGGCACAACAACCTATCTCTCGAATTCGCTGCTGGCCTTAGCAGCAGAGGTTAAAGCCGAGATCGATTTAACCTCCGATGCTTATCCAGATATTTTCGGCAGCATCACACAAGGGCTTCTTGACTATGTACCAAACTTCCCTACTTCAAAAGGAAATATCAAACTTGTTTATTACGAAAATTTGATTTGGAACGGAAACACTCTGACAGAAATAAAAAAGCCCCGTATTAAAAGAAACTTATCCAATTATGACGCCTACCTGTCATTTATGAAATCAACGATGGCGGCTATTGTAAAAAACGCAAACAACAGCTCTCGTAAGATTACGTTTGATCCAATTGCTAGTCTTTCAAGTGGTTATGACTCGCCCGCAATAGCTGCAATTGCAGCGACCGTCGGGGTTAAGGACGGAATAACGCTAACAACTGATTCTAAGGGTGACGACGACAGCGGCAAAACTATTGGAGAGTTGCTCGGTTATGACGTAATTACGTGCCAACGTAATGACTGGCAAAAACACGATCTCCCGGAAGTTGACGGTATCGCAGCAAGTGGGAATGCTGGTGAAGTATCGGTACTTGCAATGGCCGACAATCTGGAGGGTAGATTAATACTTACTGGTTTTTGGGGCGGGCAAATTTGGAAAAAGTCTCAGCACGAAACTCGACCAATTTTTGGGGTCCAGGACGGCGCCGGTATGTCGTGGTCTGAAACACGCTTAAGAAAGGGATTCATTAACTGCCCCGCCGCTTATTGGGGAGGCACCCAAATTGCAAACATTGTCGAGATAAGTAATTCAAAAGAAATGGATTACTGGAGCATCGGCGGACATTATGACAGGCCGATTCCTCGCCGAATACTGGAGACTGCCGGTATAAGACGGGGAAGTTTCGCAGAAAATAAGCAAGGGGTATCTGAGCATATTCTGGGAGCTGAAAAATTTCTTACCAAAGATTCAGCAAAGAATTACGAAAAATGGGTTCGAACTAACCGTTTAGAATGGATTCGAAAGGGTAAAGTTTATCCATCGCCTTCCATAGGAAAAGTGATTGATCATTTTTTCCTTTCTGCTATCTATCCTATTAGTCGCCGAGTAATACTGCCCGTTTTACGAAGATTTTCAATGATTCCGGGAATGGGCTTTGCTGCACAATGGTGCAATCTGTATAGAAAATTGTTGAAACGTCTTCGATATCGTCCTTTGCACTACAGGCGTTATACATTTCCCTGGGCCTTCGAGCTCGCCAAAATGAAGTATCGGTCCAAAACTATAGGTGTTAAGCGATGATGCATAATAACCATATTCCTAGCTTTAAAATAAAATACCATGTAATTAAGAATTGGCCATCACTAGCTTGGGTCGCAATATTGGAACCTAACAGGCAATCGATTATCGTTAAGTGCGGCGAAAAAATTGAAACACGAAAGGACTGGTTTTGTGAGGCGGTTTGGGACGGGGAATTCGATGATGGCGATTTTGACCAGACTGATATTGTAGCTGGCAGCGGAGCACGCCACCGTGACCAAAGTCTGACATTTGTTTCCGCTGGCTCACTGATGGACAGGCTACAATACATTCAAGTCGGCAAAGCAACTTATATCTCCAATTCTATATTAGCTCTAGCTGCAGAAGTTGATGCCAATGTTGATTTAACGACCGATGAATATTTGGATATGTTTGGCAGTATCGCACAGGGGCTTCGCGACTATGTGTCAGATTTCCCTACTTCAAAAGGAAATATCAAACTTGTTTACTACGAAAACTTGATTTGGAACGGAAATACTCTGACAGAAATAAAAAAGCCCCGCATTAAAAGAAACTTATCAAGTTATGGCGCCTACCTGTCATTTATGAAATCAACGATGGCGGCAATCGTAAAAAACGCAAACAGCAGCTCTCGTATATCCTCATTCAGCCCAATCGTACCATTGTCTAGCGGATATGATTCACCCGCCGTAGCTACAATTGCTGCTGCTGCCGGGGTTAAGGAAGGTATTTCTCTAGTGACTGATGGCAAAGGCCGAAATGATAGTGGTGTAGAAGTCGGAAAAATACTCGGTTATGACGTTACCGCATGTGATCGGTCGGATTGGCAAAAACATGATCTCCCGGAAGTTGACGGTATCGCAGCAAGTGGCAATGCTGCTGAAGTATCGGTGCTTGCAATGGCCGACAATCTGGAGGACAGATTAATACTTACTGGTTTTTGGGGCGGGCAAATTTGGAAAAAATCTCAGCCAGAGACACGGCCTATATTTGGCCAACATGATGGTTCGGGTGTTTCATGGTCGGAAATACGCCTAACTCTCGGTTTTATCAACTGTCCAATAACATATTGGGGAGGCACTCAAATCGCAGACATTGTTGCGATAAGTAATTCAGAAGAAATGGATTACTGGAGCATCGGCGGGCATTATGACAGGCCAATTCCCCGCCGAATTACAGAAACCGCCGGAGTACCTCGAGAGTGTTTTGGTCAGAACAAACAAGGCGTATCCGAGCACGTTCTAGGCGCTGAGCGTTTTCTTACAAAGGAATCAGCCGAAGATTACGAACGATGGATTCGAGCTAACCGTTTAGAATGGATTCGAAAGGGGAAATTGTATCCATCACCAGCCGCTGGCAAAGTCATCGATAAATTTCTTCTACACGCTTTTTGTCCTATAAGCAGGAAGTTAATGCTACCTATCCTGCGAAGGATCTCAACGTGGCCCGGTATGTCCGCCACTAAACAATGGAGTCATTTTCTTAGACAACTTATTAAGACAATTCAGCATCGGCCGCTGCATTACAGACGCTACACATTTCCATGGGCATTTGAGCATGCTAAAGGAAAGTATCGGGAAGGCAAAACAATACTAAAAGGGCTCAGATACGCGCATGAATGAGCGACGTGCACAATTCACAATTGGCCCAGAGTATTTCAACGGAGATCAGTGGAAAAAACTTGTACTTAGCGGAGAGTTAAAACTTTCTGTTGAAAAAGATCTCGAACTGACACAAATAGAAGCACCACACGCTACTCTGACGCTACTTGGTTACATTCTCGACTGGTCAAAACCCGATGCATCCAACAAAGACATTCTATCTTCCCTTCTTCATGAAGCTAAAACATTTGATGAGTGCATTTCGAACACTTCCGAGTTAGGTGGGCGCTGGATACTCATCTATGATAACTCTGAAGATATCATTCTGTTTCACGATATGGGTGGACTTCGACAAGTCTGCTTTACCGAGGGTCACGATAATGGCCCCATTTTCTGTGCTTCACAATGCGATTTGCTTGCGGATATCTCAGGTCTGCTGCCTGATTCCGAAGCATTAACTTTCATTGAAGGTATGGCTGCCACTAATCCAGAGTATTGGTGGCCAGGCAACTCCCAGCCCTACAAACACGCTAAAGCACTATTGCCCAACCACTGGCTCAATCTAAAGAATGGAGTAACACAACGTTACTGGCCGGTAACCGAGCGCAAAACCCTTTCTATGGCAGAAGTCATCCCACTGGCTAATCGCCGTATAACGGGAATAATTGAAGCTGCCGCGAACCGTTATGAACTGGTGTTGGGACTAAGTGCCGGACTAGATAGTCGACTTCTACTGGCTGCTAGCAAAATAATCTCCAGTCGTCTCTCGATCTATAATGCACGATCTGCAACTCAGAAAAGTAGCCATGCAGATGCCGTGATCCCTGAAAAACTATGTAAAAAACTCGGCCTGCCACTAACAGAAATCGAAATTCCTGATAAGGCCACTGATACCTTTCTCGATGGGTTTAAAAAACATTCGTGGCATCCTCGTGAAAAATTTTCTGCCGGAATTGAAATACAGCGCGACATCTTTGCATTTTCGAAAATGGCGGTAATCGGAAATTTGGGTGAAATTGCGAAGCTACCCTATCGTCATAAAGTGACTGGGGAAACAGATATTTCAGCAGAACTTTTGGCCAGTTGTGTGAAAATGAATAACCAAAGATTTGCTATTGACGCGATAAAGGCATGGTCCAAATCGATCGACAATACACAGGGCTATGAGCTTCTTGACCTTTTCTATTGGGAACAGCGCGTAGGCCGGTGGCTTGCGACTAACCAGATTGAATTTGATTACGGTTGGATGGATATACTGGCCCCACTAAATATTCGCGCATTGATGTGCGACCTATTGGCAATCGATGAGGAAAATAGAGAAATGGCAAATCACCAATTGTTCTTATCGATGATTCAGGAGCTCTGGCCAGAGACCCTAGAATATCCCATAAACCCGGTTGAAACACCCAGCTTTCTAACACAGTTGAAACAAAAGCTAAAACACCTTCTAAAAAAACACTCCTGTGTCCATGTTAATAATGCTGCCATTCGCAACGAGTCTGCAAGTAAAAAGGGTTAGCATAATTAATCACATTAGCATTATGGTTCAGAGCGTGACCTCTGACTTAGCTATCTATTTCAGATTCAGGGGCGTTGTACGGCAGGTTTCTGAGAAATTTGCTTGCTAAGACTCCGGACACAATCGAGCCATTTACATTCAATGCCGTGCGCGCCATGTCAATCAGTGGCTCTACCGAAATCAGTAACGCAGCAATCGTCACCGGAAAGCCCATTGCCGGCAAAACTACCAAAGCAGCAAAGGTCGCTCCGCCCCCCACACCAGCGATTCCAAATGAACTAATTGCAACAATACCGATTAATCCGACAATAAACCCAAGACTCAGTGGATCAACACCCATTGTAGGTGCAATCATCGTCGCAAGCATTGCTGGATAGATTCCTGCACAACCGTTCTGGCCAATTGTCGCACCGAAAGTGGCGGCTAAGTTAGCAATCGGCTGCGGCACATCAAGTTTCTCTATTTGAGCTTCCACGGTCAACGGAATCGTGGCTGCAGAACTTCTGGAGCCAAACGCGAACGTCAGTACCGGCCAAACTTTTCTCCAATAATCGCTAAAACGAACACCATTTAAACGCAGCAACAAACTATGCACACCAAACATCAGTGCAATGGCCAAATAAGACGCAATAATGAAAGTTATTAGATTCCGAATATCAGCTGCATTTGCCCCAGCAACTACTTTAGTGATCAGCGCTAGAATTCCGTATGGTGTTAAAGCCATGACCAGATAAACCAGCTTCATAATAATTAGTCGAACTGTTTCAACGAAGTTGCTAATGCTTTCACCACGCGCCTCGTCTTCTGCCGATACCAGCAACGCAGCAATACCAAACAAAATACCGAAAATCACCACAGCGATCACTGAAGTGGGCCGAGCGCCAGTCAAATCGTGAAAAATGTTGCTTGGTACAAATCGCACTAACATATCAGTGAGGCCAAGGGCTGACATGCTTTCCTGTCGAGATAGAAGCACATCGCTACGAGCCAATTCCCGTGCTCCTTCGGTTAAACCATCAGCCGTTAACCCAAAAAAATTGGTCACCAATATCGCAATAAACGCAGCTACCATGGTCGTACCAATGAGAATACTGATGACTGCAAAGGCGACCTTGCCAAGTTCCATCATCTTACGCATTCTTACAACTGCTGAAATCATCATTACCAGAATTAACGGCATGATAATCATTCGCAGCAGATTGACGTAGGTTGTACCAACAACATTTGTCCATTCCAGCGTACCGTTGATGATATCTGGGCTATTGCTGTAGACAAATTGCATACTGAATCCAAATGCGATCCCAGCGACAAGTCCTGCAAGAACTTGGCGTGACAACGAGTGTTGCGGTTGCCGAAAACGCACTAACAGTAGAATGATGCCAACAAATACAGCAACATTGATGGGAACAAAAACAGGCATAACTGCTTCCATTTTAAAATCTCGTTGGGGTTGATACTATCATTTCATAATTCTGGTGCATGTCCGGATTCCAGGCCCATAGAAAACAAATTGGTCCCGGTGGCACCGTCCGCAAGGAGATAACCTTTTTCTTCAATTAATTCACGTAGCATTATTTTCTCCT
>CAJWFK010000046.1 GCA_913031125.1 uncultured Woeseia sp.
GAAGCGTATGCAATCATGGGCGCAGTAGGAGAGGAAGTTGCCGACGCCGTAAATGGAGAGAAGAGTGTGGAGGCGGCTCTGAAGGCATGTGATAAGAGAGTACGCCGGATTATGGAAGACGGTGGTTACTATAGTTAATTTAACAAGGTGTAATTAATTCAGTAATCCGAATTCTAGAAATGATTCGAATGTTCTGGATGTCACTCTAGGCAGGGGGCTCGGTAACCAAGATGGCCGGACCCCCTGTCAAGTTTCATAATTCTCAGCTAGCAAGACAGCAACGAAAGGTTGCCTACCTGTTGCTTGCGCCGGCAGTAATAATTTTATTGGCGCTTGCGATTTACCCTCTGATTTATGCTGGCGCCCTCTCATTTCGAGTTGACCCCCTCTATAACCCCAAAGTTGCTCGTTTCATCGGGTGGCGGAATTTTACAGATCTATTTGAAGACTCCAGGTTCTGGGCCAGTATCCGATTGACGCTATATTGGGCGTTCGTTGTTGTTGCAATTCAGATGGTTCTTGGGTTCTTGTTAGCTATTTTGCTGGATAGCAAACTCAGAGGTTCTGGGTTATTACGCTCACTGATTATTATTCCCGTGTTTATATCTCCCATTGCCATGGGTCTGAACTGGCGGTTTATATTTGAGCCAGTTACTGGATTGGCAAACTGGATTCTCAGTAACGGTTTAGGTGTTGAGAAATATTCCTGGCTTTCTCATGTGGATACTGCGCTGACAACATTGATGTTAGTCGATTGTTGGCAGTGGATACCCTTTGTTGCATTAATACTTCTGGCAGGTATGCAGAGTATTTCACCGGAGATTGTCGAAGCAGCGCGTCTGGATCGCGTTCGAGGAATTAAATACTATTTCAAAATTGTGTTACCACTCATACGACCGGTCATCATGGTCGTTATTTTGATTCGCCTCGTCGATGAAATTCGTATGTTTGATCTAAATTACATCATGACGGAAGGGGGGCCGGGCTCATCAACCTTACTAGCAAGCACGTATGACTACACCATTTTCAAACACGGTCATTTAGGATTAATGGCTGCGTACGGCTTTCTCATCTTAATATTAATCAATGGGGTAGTGGGAATCTTCTTGAATACCTTATATCGCTCCGAAAAAGCAGCCAGACAGGAGGATATGAATTAATGCGCTCTACAATGTATTCAAGGATGCTTTTCGGATTAGCGATAGTTCTCGTCTTTATTTGGTTGGTGCCAGTAATGTGGGTCGTGTTGACCTCAGTCAAACCAACGAACATCATTAATTCTGCAGTGCCTATCTTCTTTGACTTCGCTCCGACGTTAGATCACTACGTCGAAGTGTTTGAAAGATTTCGATTTGGCCGATCGATGCTCAATAGTTTTGTTACCGTAGGTGTGTCGACGCTCATCGTAATGATCATAGCTTTGCCCGCGGCTTATGCAGTCGCCCGCATGAACTTAATGCATGGTGACACATGGGCTCTTGTAATTCTCTCATTACGATTTATGCCAGGTATGGTAATAGTACTGCCGTACTTCAAGATCGCTACATTTCTCAATCTCATAGACACACAGATTGTACTGATAGTCGTGTATGTAGCGTTTGGATTGCCGTTTGCAGTGTGGATACTTCGCGGCTTTTTGCTTGACTTGCCAAAAGATATCGAGGAGGCAGGTCGATTAGACGGCTTAAGTTGGATTCAAATTATATTCCGACTAATTATGCCAATGGCAGCGCCTGGAATAGCGGTTACTGCCATATTCACTTTTGTATTTAGTTGGAACGAATTTCTATTTGCTCTATTTCTGACATTGGATAAAGGGTCGACTATGCCCGTCGCTCTCCAAAAAACTATTGATTTATATAATGTATTGTGGGGTTCTTTGAGTGCTGGCGCAGTCTTGCAGTTATTGCCGATGATACTGGTTGTGTTTTTGCTACAGAAGCATATTGCCAGGGGACTGGCGCTGGGCGCGGTAAAGTAAGTCTCACCAGTTAGGCTTTGGTGGCCTAGTTAGGTTTCTAAAGAGGGACTTTAAAGTTTTATTGTGGTGAACTCGACCAATTGGTTGACAACCTTACTGGGTAAGTATAGATAGTAGATCGTCAACCAAATAGTACCTGTGTTAATAACTATCGGTCGACTGACTGGATTCAACTGACAACTGTAAGGGAGAAATGAAGATGAGTGGATGGGACGACCTGTATAAAAGAACAATGGCCGAATCAAAGGCGATGAAGGAAAAAATATCTCGCCGGCAGATGATGAAAATTATGGCCGCGACTGCAACTACGGCTACGGTAGGCATGGGGTCCAGAATAGCATCGGCAGATACTAAGGGCCCAGGTTGGTATACCGATGACAAAATGAAAGGAAAGGTGACCATGTTTGTTTCTGCCGGCCAGCGGTGGGAGTTGCCCGCTCGAGGTGTCCTTCCTCTGTTTAATGAACGGTTTCCGAATATTGAGGTAGATATTCAGGCCGGGCCCCACGGGGAGATGGTTACGAAGTCGATGATGCTGGCAACATCGAAGAGTAGTGCGATGGACGTGCTGTACACGGATTTTGGACAGTGGCCAGCGTTCCATGCTGTGAATGCAATGGAAGACCTTGAGCCCTTTGCTTCCAAAGATCCCGGTTGGTATGACGATTACAACAAAGACACGCCAACTGGCGTGCAATATCGTGTCCCAGCGAATGCGGATGGAACTCTGTATGGGCTAACAGGTGATGGTAATGCCAAACTCCATTTTTACAGACAAGACTTGATGCATGCGGCAGGAATTCATAAGGTTCCTGAAACTTGGGAAGAAGCGTTGGAGGTTGCCGAAGCTCTTCACAATCCTGATAAAGATCAATACGGATTTATCACCACTGCTCGTAGGGGCGGATTTGCCGGGTGGGTCTTCTGGGGAATGTTGGCTTCGTATGGTGGTGAGTGGTTTGATAAACAGGCAGAAGGCGGATGGCATCCAACGTTTAATAACGATAAGGGTTACAAAGCGTTGGAAACACTGATGAAATTGATGAAATTTCGTCATCCTGTCACGTTAAACGCGACTGATAATGAATGTAACACAGCGCTTGCTAACGGTTCTGCGGTATATGCTCCGATTCAGTGGGGGACAGCCGTCCTGCAAAATCCAGAATTCAGCAAATTTCCAAACGACATCGGTACGGATCTTGTTCCTCGTGGAGAGACAGCGGAGAGTGCCCATCGACCACTGATGGGGGGGTTAGGTCAGTATGTCTCCGCCTATTCGGAGAATAAAGAGGCTGCCTGGGAGTGGATTAAGCATCTGAATTCAGGAGATTACACGGATTCCAGAATCAGTGATGCATACATTGAACACACTGGACAGCCGGCGAGAATCTCAATGCTTAATAAGTACGAGAATATCCGGCCACATTTTGCAGGCCTGAAGAAATCGTTTCCGGTCGCTGTTTCTTTCGTCCCGCTTATTCCTGAGGCATTCACACTTTCTGACATCATCGGAAACGAGGTGACTTCCGTGATCACTGGAGAGAAATCAATCGATGATGCTTTGAAGGCCATGGATAAAGGGGTTGAAGGGGTCATGATGGATTCGGGTTATTACGGATAATCAGTTCCAGAAAAATTGACTCATAAGTCGATATTACGGCTTAGTGAGGGTCGGATAGCACTATTCCTAGTGCTGCCGACCCTCATTATTTTGATTGGACTGGCAATTTTCCCATTGGGATGGGCCGGTGCATTAGCTTTTCGTGTGGAGAACTTGTTCCGACCTGATATTGGCAAATGGGTTGGGTTTAGAAATTTCAAGTATCTCCTCACTGAGGACACGTTCTGGAAGAGCATCCGCCTGACGTTAGTATGGTGTGTATGCGTTGTGTCAATTCAGATGGCACTCGGGTTTCTGTTTGCGATGATGCTCGACACCCGAGCACGCATTGTGGGTGTGCTTCGCACTCTGATTGTAATTCCTGTATTTATTTCTCCCATCGCCATGGGGTTGACGTGGCAGTTTATGTTTGAACCTGTCACCGGTGTTATCAACTATTGTCTTGAGTTGCTTGGGTTGCCTGGCGGGACGTGGCACACGTCTACGGATACTGCGCTGATGGCTGTGATGATTGCGGATATCTGGCAATGGACACCATTCGTTACGTTGATATTGTTGGCCGGTATGCAGGGGATTTCGCCCGAAGTAATTGAAGCTGCGCGACTGGATAAAGTGCGGGGCTGGAAGTACATAACCAAAATCGTAATACCATTGATTTGGCCTGTTGTGATGGTCGTATTGTTGCTTCGTTTGGTTGACTCGATTCGAATATTCGATTTGGTCTATATCATTACCAGAGGGGGGCCTGGTACAGCCACTCTGGTCGCAAGTGTTTACGATTTCACAATATTTCAGGCAGGTCGAATTGGGGTCATGGCGGCTTATGGTTTTCTAATTCTTATTGTCATTAATCTCGTGGTAATCCTCTTTTTGAGACTTCTGTATCGTCAAGAAAAAGAGGCTCGCATAGTTCAGAAAGCGTGATGAGAAGTCCTATCCGAAAAGCTATGGATATTTTCGTCGTATTTATTGTGGCGATTTATCTAGCACCAATCTATTGGATTTCATTGACATCTGTTAAGCCGATGAATGAGATTAATTCCAAAGAACCGGTTTGGTTCTTCGAACCGACAATGGAACATTATGTCGAAGCGTTCGAGCGATTTGAATTTGGTAAGGCATTGCTAAACAGCTCAATTATCGTATTCAGTGCAACGATAATTACTATGATATTAGCGTTGATAGCAGCCTACGCATTGGCTCGCATGAAATTGCGCGGTGCCGATGTTCTTTCATTATTTATCTTATCTCTTAGATTTATGCCTGGTGTGGTTATAGCTATGCCGTATTATTTGATGTTTCTGAAGGTTGGTTTAATTGATTCTCATATTGGCATGATCATTGTCTATGTAGGCTATGGTTTGCCATTCGCGGTTTGGATAATGCGCGGGTTCCTGATAGATCTTCCAAAAGATATTGAGGAAGCGGCCCGGCTGGATGGTCTGGGCTGGATGTCAATAATACGAAGAATAGTTCTTCCGCTTTCAGGACCGGGGATTGCGGTAACTGCAATATTTACGTTTGTTTTTAATTGGAACGAATACTTATTTGCGCTTTATCTAACGCAGGCAAATGCAGTCACACTGCCCATTCAGATTGCAAAAATGGTTGATGCCTACACAGTACTTTGGGGCACTATCAGTGCAAGTGTTGTAATGCAGCTGGTCCCAATGATTGTGGTGGTATTTCTTTTGCAAAGACATATGATTCGTGGTCTTGCACTGGGCGCAGTCAAGTAGTAACGCTGTTCAAGCCACTTGGAATAAGAAACCCTTTTGAGGTAGAGAAAAATGACCGTTTCACTCAAGAATCTTCGCAAAACATTTGCGGATGGCACTGATGCTGTAAAGAGTATCGACCTCGATATAGAACAAGGTGAATTCATTACACTACTTGGACCCTCAGGGTGTGGGAAGACCACGACTTTGCGCTTGATAGCAGGATTGGAGGAGCCTACTTCTGGTGAAATCTATATCAATGGTCGGCAGGTTAACGATGTTGATCCGGGAGATCGCGACATTGCAATGGTTTTTCAGAGTTATGCGTTATACCCGCATATGACCGCACTGCAAAATATGACATTGAACTTAACGGTTTCTGGTCTCTCTAAAGAAGAGGCAAATAAGAAAGCCCTTGAAACAGCTCGCACATTAGGATTGGAGGAATTGTTGGACAAGAAACCAGGTAAGTTATCCGGGGGCCAACGACAACGTGTCGCGCTCGGAAGAGCGATGGTACGCGACCCAGTCTGTTACTTAATGGACGAACCGCTCTCCAACCTCGATTTAAAATTGCGGGAGCTAATGCGCACAGAACTTAAGCGAATTCATAAGAAAGATAAAGTAACTACGGTATATGTCACACACGATCAAGCCGAGGCACTTATCCTTTCGGACCGAGTTACTGTTATGAAAGATGGTGAAATACAACAGATCGGTGACCCCGTCGAAATATATGGAAACCCGGCTAATGAGTTTGTAGCGGAATTTATAGGGAGTCCCAGCATAAATCTTATCAAAGCAGATGTTGTTGATAATGGAATTGCTATAGAAGGTAATCTGGTAAGCAATCGTAACTTTCCTACCGCGAATGGAGGGGTCAACCTTGGTGTTCGTCCTGAAGACGTGATCCTAAGTGTCACTGAATCTGGTGGATTGAAGGGAAAGATAGAATTCACAGAGCCTCAAGGTGGTGTGGTTCACGCTTTTGTGAATTTGGACTTATCTGAAAAGAAGTTAAAAAATAGGGACTATCTTGTAGTAAGTATGGATGTACATGAATCGATAGATGTCGGTACGACGGTCGGTGTCAAATTTAGAGAAGAACGAATCAATTATTTCGACTGCGGAACAGGGCGGTCTCTTGCGGAAACGACATAGATCACTGAGTTTGAAACTTAACTTTGATTTGGTTTTAAGAATAAGCGGAGAGCATGATGGCGCTTAACAACGAGATTTTTGAGAAAGGTAAAAAGGTTAGATGGGATGTAATTGGTGAGGACACAATGGATCCGATTTGGGATGGATTGGGTGAAGCCACTCAGGATATACAGGAATATGTCACAGAGTTTGCCTGGGGTGAGATATTTTCTCGCCCGGGACTAGATCAAAAAACAAGAATACTCTTGAATTTAGCGATGCTCGTTGTGCAAGGAGAGGCTCGTGTCTTATTGCTACATATACGAGCTGCGATGAATCTTGGTTGTAGCCGAATCGAAGTCAGGGAAACATTGATCCAGACGTGTACATTTGCGGGTTTTGCAAAAGCAACACAAGCATGCAAATTAGCGCAGGAAGTATTCGACGAGTTGGATAAAAACTAATTCTCGTCGGTTGAAGATTAGATAATTACTCAGAAGTCGACAATTGTGACGTTCAATGCTAACAAATAACATGACTCCTGATGTTGTGATTGTCGGTTCCGGTGTTGGTGGGGCGGCTTTTGCTCGGACGATTGCTCCTAGCAATGCGAACATAGTGATCCTTGAAAGAGGAGAACAATTGACAACCCCCGATACGGTTCTGGATCCTAGAGAAATACATCGAGACGGAAAATATATTGCTGATGAAACCTGGTATGAAGGAGACAAGGCTTTTAGCCCATGGATTTACTATTTTGTCGGTGGTAATACAAAGTTCTTTGGTGCTGTTACACCTCGATACAGAGAGTCAGATTTCGAGGAAGTCGAACATGCTGGGGGTGTATCTCCCGCTTGGCCATTCTCTTATACAGAATTAGAACCCTATTATTGTCAGGCTGAAGCACTATTCCGTGTCCACGGCTCTGATGGCGCTGATCCTTGTGATCCATGGCGGTCAAGCCCCTATCCTCATGAAAGGGTACCTGATGAACCATCTATCGGAAAGGTTCGCGAACGTTTGGAAAACAGTGGAATCACGACTCACCCAACTCCGCTATGTTCTGATGAAAAATGGCTAGATTTCGCTCCAATCACGTGGGATTCATATCCTAATACGGGCGATAAGAAGGCTGACGCGGAAAATGCATTACTACGTGATGCATTGAAGCATGAAAATGTCACACTGGTCAGTGACGCAAGAGTACTGCGTCTGAATGCTGCAGAAAATGGCCAAGAAATAGTGTCGTTAGACGTAAAACATAACGGCGAAACCAAAACTATAAAGCCGAAATGGGTTGTGGTTTCGGCTGGCGCAGTAAACTCAGCAGCGCTGTTGCTGAGTTCTACAGATAGCAATAATCCCAACGGCCTCGCAAACAGATCAGGTATGGTTGGCGGGAATTATATGAGCCATCATTGTACTTTTCTGATGATGGTTGATCCCAGTGAGATCAACGATGCTGTTTATCAAAAAACAGTAAGCATAAATGAATACTATTTGGGCGGTGGTGAAGGCGACTTGCCATTAGGCCACGTGCAAATGTGTGGAAAAATCACACCACCTATGGTCCAAGGTATTTATAGTTGGTTACCTGAGTATCCACTGAGGTGGCTGTGTTCTCACTCTGTCGATTGGTTTTTGGTGACAGAAGATTTACCTGTTCCCGATAATAGGTTAACCGTAGATTCTGGAGGTCGGATCCGGTTCAATCTGGAGCGGCCTAATTATTCGTCTCATGTGCAGTTGGTCAAAAACATGAGGGAGAAATTTAAAGCAGCGAGTTATAAATGGATTTTTTCAAAGCCGTTCGGGATAAATTATCCAACTCATCAGTGTGGAACTGTTCGTATGGGAAACGATGCAGCTAAGTCTCCGATCGACCAGTACTGCCGGAGTCATGATCATCCGAATTTGCTTGTTGTTGACGCAAGTATGTTGCCGACGTCGGCAGCGGTAAATCCAGCTTTAACGGTCCTTGCTCAGTCAATTAGAGCAGGAGAGCGATGGTTAACTGAGTTGGGCTAGCTAAAAATTAAGGGACTGACAAAATATTTGTTTAGTATGGAGATAGACAGCACGTGACCAATAAAAGCTATGCCTTAGAACAAGGGGACTCGCAGAGGCCGATAACAGGAAGGCCAGCGATATACGGTCAGAAGGGTGTGGTTTCCAGTGGGCATTATCTTACGTCTATGGCGGGAATGAGAATGCTGCTGCAGGGAGGCAATGCATTTGATGCGTTAGCGGCATCGATATTTTCTGCGGCTGTTATTGAGCCAACGGCTTCTTATTCCCTAGGTGCTGAATGTACTTTCTCGTTTTTTGATTCAAATGCAAAAGAGTATTTAGTGCTCAGTGGCCAGGGGCCAAGTCCATTTAGAGCTACAGTTGATTACTACCGATCAAAGCAACTTGATTCTATCCCTACGGGTCCGGGAACTGATGCACCAAAGGCGTTTACCATCCCAGGTGTTGTGGGTGCGACATTTTCTATGTTGCAAAAGTATGGAACCCTTAAAGTAGAAGATGTGCTTGAATCGGCAATCGAGTATGCGATTGATGGTTTTCCGAACTACGAATATATGTTGAATAGGCTCGAATCTCCCGAAACTATCCAGCAATTTCAATTGTACCCGCCGGGTGGACTCAGAATATTCTTCGATGATGGTCAAGTACCAAAAATTGGAACGCTGTTAAGACAGACAGCTTTGGGTAATGTCTTAAAGAAATTGGTATCTGCTGAGAAGAGTGCTGGGACTGATAGATCAAATGGGATAATGGCTGCGCGGGATTGTTTTTATAAAGGTGAAGTAGCAGATGCGATTATTGCTGAGGTTCAATCTATTGGTGGATTATTGGAATCAAAGGATTTGTCGGCATATAAAGAAGAGTATTCAACTCCCGTTACCATAGACTACCTGGGGCATGCCATTCACGGACAATCAACGTGGACCCAAGGGCCAGTATGTCTCCAAGCACTTAACATACTTGAAAACTTTGAACTGCGTAGTATGGGTTACAACAGTGCCCAGTACATACACGTCGTTACGGAAGCTCTCAAGTTAGCATTTGCTGATAGAGAAGCATTCTATGGTGACCCCAATTTCGCGTCAGTTCCAATAGATGGACTGCTGTCTAAAGATTATGCGCGGCAAAGAGCGCAGTTGATTAACCTAGAGAGGGCGCATCCTGGCTTGCCATCATATGGTGATCCGTGGTCATACTCAGAATTCGAGGGAAGCGTTTCAGATCAACCACCAATGGTTAATGAGGATGAGGCAGACATACAGTATGAAGCCGGAACAACACATATCTCTGTCATAGACCAGTTTGGTAACTTTGCCTGTGCCACTCCAAGTGGTGGTGCATTCAATAAATCTGTATTCTTTTCTGAATTAGGATTTGCATTGAGTACCCGTAGCGAGATGTTCAACTTGGTTTCGGGTCACCCAAATTGTCTTGAGCCCGGTAAGAGGCCGAGGACGACAATCATTAACTACATGGTGAGCAAAAACGGCGTACCTACTATGACTGTGGGTTGCCCCGGTGGAGACGCACAAGCACAAGCTAATCTTCAGCTTTTGCTTAACACATTATTGTGGGATATGAATGTACAGGAAGCGGTCGAAGGTCCAAGATTCGCGTCCTTGAGTGTGCCAAATTCGTTTTATCCTCATACCTATTTACAAGGCCAGTTGGCATTAGAAAATGAATTGAAAGAGTCTACTGCGAGTGAATTAGCGGGCATGGGGCACAAAATCGTCCGGGTTGCTACATGTGGCATGGGAGGTACTGTTGCGAGGAAAAGAGTTGATTCTTCTGTTCTCGAGACAAGCGCGGATCCTCGGCGGTCTTGTTATGCCCTGAGTATCTGATGGTAGTGAACAACTAATATTGTTCTATTGCCTGTTCCCAAAGATGAAACTGAGTGAGGAAGGAAGGTCGTTTGAGAGTGGTCGAAAAGCGTATAGGCTATGAGTGATTATGATTTCTCTGGGAAGGTTTTGGTCCTCACAGGTGCGAGCGGGGGTATTGGACTCGCGACTGCCCGATATTTTTTCAACTGTGGTGCGTCGATAGCGGCGACTTACAACAAAAATCCGGCAATTACTGAACTGATCCGCGGTTCAGATTCGAGTGCTAATCAGATCTTTGTAAGGCAGGTCAATGTAGCTGATCCTGCATCATGTGTTGAATTCGCTGGTCTGTGCCAAGAGCGATTTGGAGAAGTAGATTTTCTGGTTAACAATGCAGCCGTACTCCGGATGGCTTCGGTACAGGATATGTCAGATGGACTCTGGCGTGATGTTATGGCCTCGAATTTAGATGCCGTGTTTTATATGTGTCGGGCGTTTCTACCTGTGATGCGATATGGAGGGTCTATTGTGAATATTTCCTCTGCGGCCGCACATAGAGGAGCAAAAGATCATTCAGCGTACGCCGCGAGTAAAGCGGCTGTGTTAGCTTTTAGCCGTAGCCTTGCTCTGGAGATCGCTCCGGGACTTCGGTGCAACGCAATCTCACCTGGGATGATCGAGACCGAGATGCTGGATGTATTGCCCAACGATGTTCTTGAATCTCTCAAACAACAATCTCCATTTAACCGACTAGGAGAACCGAGGGAGATAGCGGAAGCCATTGGGTTCCTGTGCTCACAAAATTCAAGCTTTGTTACAGCAGAGACCCTTCATGTGAATGGTGCAGGCTACATTGCATCATAGGCGGACTGTTTCGTCTGCCTGAGCTTTGGTTAGCGATCAATCAATTACTAATCCCCTGTTTGTAAAGGGTGTAATCATTATGATGATTGCCGGTCTCGTATTGTCGACTGGTGGGCCGATTATTCGAAATATAGATGATGCTTCTGGGTTCCAAATCGTATTTTGGAGATCAGTTTCACAATCAATATTCGTCATTTTGTTTTTGTTCGTCCGCAACGGACGAAATACCTATAGAGCAATTATTGATATCGGTCTTCCGGGCTTAGTTGCAAGTCTATTTCTGGGTCTTGCGTTTTTTGGGTTCGTTTTTTCAATTACAAATACGACAGTCGCAAATACAATGTTTCTTATCTCAACTGTGCCATTTTTTACGGCAATCTTAGCCTGGCCGATGCTGAAGGAAAAAGTAAAGAGTGTGACATGGTTAGCCATTCTTGTTGCATTGGTGGGTGTCTTGATTATGGTAAGTCAGGCGCTGACAGCAGGGAGGCTTTTAGGAAACCTTATGGGAATATTCTGCGCTGCATCGACCGCGCTGTATGTTATTTGTATTCGCTGGGGTGCGGTTGGTGGCAGACAGATAGATATGATTCCTGTTGTATGTATAGCAGGACTTGTGGCTGCGTTGATTGCGTTAATTGTGGAAGGCGGTGAAGTTTGGGTTAGCACTAATGATCTTACGTGGTGCCTGATCGCAGGTGCCTGTCAAAACGGACCGGGGTTCATGTTGTATACGCTGGCAGCGCGTTATGTTCCCGCAGCGGAGCTCTCTATGCTAGGTTTGGTTGAGGTTATTATTGGGCCAATTTGGGTTTGGCTCTTGTTTAGCGAAATACCTGCTTTTTACACAGTTGTTGGTGGTTCATTTGTCCTAAGTGCAGTTGTCGGACTATCATTCTGGACAATGTCCAGGGAAAGAGCGCCTTAATTATTGTGTTGCATGGGAAAAGTATGTTCTATCAACGGCATCACTAAGCTCGAGCATCTCATCTAGACTCCCAGCGGCTTGTAGTTCAGACAAAAATTGTTGATGTCGTTGAATTGAATTCCAGTATTCAATGATGACGACCTCGTCTTGATTGGATGTGCTCTGAAAAACATCTATTCCAGAACAACCATCGATTTCATTTTCTTTAGGCACAGGCTGAATCAGCTGTGCGAGTTCTTTACCTTTACCCGGTTTGGAAGTGATTCGCACCATCAGCATTACACTCATCGGTTTACCTCTAGTTTCTGAAGAAACCGCACACATAAATGCTATCGAACAATACTGGTCGAAAGTAGCACATCAATTTGTTTACTTTCTATAGCTCGAATGCTTATGCGTCGTTCCAATAATCAATATGCCTATGGTCTCTCGATTCAGATAAAGGTGTCAAATCAAGGATTAAATATTGTCAAATCGATATTACATAGTAATATCTGTCGAACGAGCAACACTTCCGGTAAACGAGTTAGAGTAAGTAGTTGTTATTAAATACCAAAACACGACTAGCCGTCTATTCAACACTTGCGTAAAATGGTTCCATCGAGCGGGTGACTTTGAAGGTTCTAATGTTGATAAATATTGTTCGTTACGCGCATTTGAAATCAGGCAGGCAGTAAAAATAGGAGATACACTGATGGCCTTGAACATGAAAACGGGAAAACTCGCAGATATAGCATCCCTTGATCACGTCAATATACTTACACCGGATGTTGAACAATGCAGAAAGTTTTATGTGGATGCGCTAGGATTTGAAGAAGGGTTCAGACCGGACTTTGGATTTCCGGGACTATGGTTATATCTTGAGGGCGCGCCAGTGCTCCACTTCATAGAAACCGATGATACCTTGCCTGATAACAGCGGTACTATTGACCACATTGCATTTCGGGCGCATAACTTTGAGAAATTTACTGCGCGACTAACAAAAAAGGGGATTAAATTCGAAGATCGAGAGATTCCGGGTATGGACTTACATCAACTGTTTTGTTTCGACCCTCATGGAATTAAAGTAGAGTTCAACTTCGAAGGTCAGGATAGACCATGGAAAACACTAGAGAAGGAACATAGAAAGCTTAAAAAACCGGGCGCTAAAAAGAAGGTTAAAAAATAAGAGCAATACTACGAGGTTTTAATTGCGTCCACCATTACTATCGATTCTTAAGCCCAATGTTTGAATCGAATACAGCATATGTATCTCATGGACCTGCTTGCTGATCAGATAATTTAGTCCTTCTGAATATAGGGTCAGTTACCATCCGACGGCGTAGGCCGGACGTCGTGGGTCTGCGCCAGCTGTTTGGATGCCGGTTTTGAGATCCGAATGAATCATGCAGACTGCGCCAGCTCGCCAAGTCCATTCAGGCCAGAATTCGGTCCGGTGCCCGAGTCTATTGAGCTCGGCGCAGGTGTCTTGGCTCATTCTGGATTCAATCATTAGTTTTCCAGGATGGTAAGCGTGTGGTTCAAATGAGTCGGGAAAACTATATGACCCAAATCGCGGGACCTCTACAGATTGCTGTGGGTCCATTTCCCATTCAATGAGATTTAACAAACACTGCAACATCGCTTGAACCTGGACATCTCCGCCCGGAGTGCCAAACGGTATTGCAAATTCGTTTTTTCGAATAGCTAATGCGGGATTTGGAGTTAGCCTCGGTCGCTTGCCGGGCTCAATAGAGGATGGATGTTGTGGGTTTGCCCAACTTTGGGATCCTCTGGACGATGGGCAGAGGCCTGTGCCAGGAATAACGGGAGAATCCTTAGCAACATCACTTGGGGTGCTTGAAAATATATTGCCATATTGATCCGTTACACACACATATGACGTGTCTAGACTGGCTGCTGGGTCCCCATCTTCACCTGTTCGATCATTAAGTCTGGGGCCATATGGTGAATTTTGATATGGGTCACCGGCCGGAGGCATTTCTGGCCACGCCTCATTAGATCGAATCAGTTTTTTCCTCTGATTCGTATATTCACTACTCAATAATTGTTCCATTGGCACATCGGTAAACTTAGGATCTCCGTAATAGAAGTGTCTATCAGCAAATGCCAGCTTGGTCGCTTCGACGAGAGTATGAACGTAACTCGGTGAATTGTGTCCAAGACTTGTCAGATTGCAATCTTCTAGAAGTTTCAATATTTGTTGTAGTACTGGTCCTTGGCACCAAGGACCACATGTATAGATGTTTGTTCCTTTGTAAGTGATTTCTATGGGATCCTCGATACCTACTTTGAATTCTGCTAAATCATCCTCCCGAAGATATCCACCGTGTTCCTTATGGTACTTTACAATGGCCTGTGCTATGTCACCACGATAGAATGCATTTCGAGCAGCCGCCAGCCCGGCTAATCTGTCCCCCTTCGCAGCATGTTCCTCATCTACCATGTATTGAAGAGATTTTCCTAAATCCGATTGAACAAATAGCTGACCGACTGTTGGAGGCTTTCCATCTGGCAGATAAATTTCTGCCGTGCTGTCCCAGCGTTGAAAGCTAGTCAGATTGTCTTTAATTAGTGATGCCATTAATGAGTACATGGTAAAGCCTTCGGATGCAAACCGGATGGCCGCACGGGCAACGTCAGAAAATGTCTTCGTCCCATACAATTCGAGGGCCGTAATCCAAGCATCCGGTGCTGCTGGCACTACTGTACGCAATAGATTCTCAGGGATGCTTCCAGAAAATTCTTTTTCGAATATTGAGGGATCAACTCGTTTTGGCCATGTGCCGAGACCGCTTATGGTGATAACTTTGTCGGACTCTGCGTGGTAAATGATTATAGGCGCCACACCAGCCACATTGACCAATTCACTTTGAAGTACACCCAATGCAATTCCTGCAGCACAACCAGCGTCGATCGCGTTTCCACCGGATTCCAAGATCTCAAATCCAGCGTGGGCTGCAAGATAATGACCTGCTGAAACCATGTGCTTTGTACCTGCAATGGCTGGACGGTAACTGGTAAAAAATGATTCAGTGTTGTTCATTAGATTAAATAGAAGAAGTCTTTACATGTAGGAAACTACACTAATGAAAGTGTACTATAAACTATACATAAAATATTTAGTGTGTTTTAAAGCTAATGCGATGGAGAATAAGAGGCTCATCTGAGAACAGTGTTTCTCTTGAACAATCAAATTTATACTTGAATTGCCGTAAGCAATGTAATGGGTGAGGTGGTGGTAATGATTTTTTATTAGGCCAGTTAATCCACAGATTTAGCCTGATTCAGATAGAAGTTTTGTACAACACATGGTGGCTCGGCTTCTAGCGCATTGGGTACATATGATTTTCTTTTTGTGTCGGGAGGTTAAAAAGAAAAAGCAAGAACAAGCATAGAAATCTTAATATGATAGTCTGAGGACGATATTGCTAAGACTACCGTATGATATTGAATTGTTCTTAAGGACTAGCGATCAATTAGATTTATCTACTATTATCAAAAGGATCATCGGAAATCGATTCAGTGAAATACCGAAAAGACATGTTCTCTTAAGAAAAATCGGGGACAAGCAAGACGATATGGAAAAAGCAGCGAAAAGATTAACTAAACTTCGAACTGAGGCAGGATTAAATCAAAATCAGTTTGCTAAGGCAGTAGGAGTAACAAGAGCTTGTGTTTCGCGATGGGAAAAAGGCGATATATCAACGATGGTTGTACGTAACGCAATAAAAGTCTGTGAAGTATTAGACACAGATTTGAATTACTTGTTTTATGGAAGAGTGAAATCAGCACCCCTAGATCTTGATTCCCTCCAAAAAGCCATAAAAATGGTTGAGGAAGTGTCTGACGGTTGGGCAAGCAAGTCCAAAGCGTCGGTAGCAGCGATTATTTATAAAATGCTTTCTGAAGGAGAGATTAGAAGTAATCTTACGTTTGATCAACTAAAGAAAATTCAGAGACAAAAAAAGGTCGCTTAACCCTCTAGGCCGTCATAGCAAATATTGGAAGTGCCATCAACAGATTAGTTTTAGAGGTTAATGGGTATTGTTTGGCCTGATATGCTGTTTGTTTCTGTTTGGCAAGCTATAAAGACGGACGACGTTTGTGTCTATGTCTTTCTGAATTATTTTTGTTGAAGTAAATATAAAAGCAAACCCATTTATGTTTATTAATTGTTTATTGGGTCTGACTAAGTGGACGTGTTTATTTGCGGAGAGTATAGGCCTTGTGATTGTGTTTGAGCCAAAGCTGCTTGTTTGTTGAAATGATTCTTGAACTAAGCGGGTCGCTGACCTAGGGCACCTGTCTCGCCAGTGGCCTGAAGGGTGTTTCAGTTGAAGAAGTTCTGCCATATGTTCGTTTTGTGCCAACAGGTGGCCACCGAGATTGAGAATTGATATAGGGCATTCAATATTTTCGCCATTGGGCAATGAATCAGTTAAAGAAACACTTCTGAGTAATGAGATGATGTGATTTTCTAGAGACATTCTAAGCGTCCGTAAATACACCCTAATTTGTATATCAACGTGTAATATATCAATATCTGGTCGATTGCAAAAATTAAGCGTCCTTAAGGTGAAAATCTGAAAGTAAACAGATGACTTTGCGAGTGTTTTTCTCCGGCGGCGGGGCAGTAGATCTTCTCCTAAATCTAGGCCTCTAGTTTATGGCACGATCCTTAGAATGTAGAACCCGAAGTAGCAATATGTGCTCTCCGGAATTTATGAGTAAGTGAACAATGCAATTAACAACTAATGGGGTAGAGCTGTACTATCGAGTCGAGGGTCAAGGCGACCCGGCGCTGGTCATGCATGGCGGACTCGGAGTCGACCACACACCTTTTGTAAACAGTTCCTTCAATACGTTGGCAGACAGGCTCAAGCTTGTTTACTACGACCACCGTTGTAACGGTCGGTCAGGTTGCCCCGGAATCGAGTCCCTGACTCACGAAAATTTAGCTACCGATGCTGAAGGCTTACGAGTTGCACTGGGCCTAGAGCAACCAACGGTTATTGGGCACTCCTATGGAGGATTTGTCGCACTTGAGTATGCCCTGCGGTATTCGTCGAAGCCAAGACGATTGATCCTGATTACGACCGCACCTTCGTATGAAACGTTGAACGAAGCCCGTGCCGAAGCAATGAGTCGGGCGCCAGAGCTCATGCCTGCCGTTGAAAGATCATTAAATGCTGAGGCAAAAAACAATGCTGAACGTCGCGCGATTATGGCCGAACTCGCGCCACTTTATTGTTATAACTTCAAAGAAATGGAAAAGAAGTTGGGGCAAGCCACCAGGGATATTGTCTATAGCGTGGAAGCCCATCGACAATCATTTAAGAATTTGGTGCCAAAGTACGATGTCCGGAGTAAATTAGACAGCATCGATATTCCGGTGCTTATTATTTGCGGCCGGCATGACTGGATAACACCCGTTAGCCAGTCTCAACTAATGCATGAGAGGCTGCCCAACTCCGAGCTCGTCATATTTGAAAATAGTGCCCACTGGGTCTATGTCGAAGAACCCGAGTTGTTTCAAGAGACGGTGGGTGATTGGCTTGATCGTACTTAGTTTTTTTTAATTGGCAGGTGACTTTCATTTTTGCCACCATGAAGAATACTCTTGTAATCACTCAAGAGATTACTAGTAAAGATTGAATATTTCAGCGCGATCGGTTTCGCAAAAATGTCGTAAGTTGTTCACAGTTGGTATTGTTTTTCACAAACATTATTTGAAACAATGATCTCAGACTCGATCATTGTTTCACTCAGTTGTGCCATAGAACGAATTGGGACTGACCAGTATGAACTTTAATGGTTTATCAAAGGAGAAACCTGGTGGAGAAATGGTTACAGAATGCGATTGAGTACAGTGGGTCGTGGCTTGATTTCCAAATGCGCCAAACTCGACAGCCGGGGTGTGCATTTGCAGTAGCCCACAGAGGCCGGGTGGTATTCGAGAAGGCTTACGGACATTCGAATGTTCAAAGTGGTGAGCGACTGACGCCGCGTCACCGGTTTCGTGTCGCCTCGCATTCAAAAACCTTCACCGCCGCGGCCATACTCAAGTTGCGGGAGGCTGGAAAACTCAACTTAGACGATCCAGTGAGACGTTATGTTGATGGGCTTGATACGGATGTCGCGAGGGTAACCTTGAGCCAGTTGTTGTCCCACGGTGGGGGTCTGGTTCGCGATGGCGCCGATGCCAGCCAATGGAGAGAGGAACGTCCGTTTGCGGATAAAGAAAAGTTACTTGCCGATCTCGCTAACGGACTTGTGATTCCGGCTGATACCCGTATGAAGTATTCCAACCATGGGTTTGGATTATTGGGGTTGGTCATTGAGGCGGTTACCGGCGAGTCCTTTGACTCTTGGGTCAGCAAGAACATTGTGGTTCCATCAAAACTGAAAGAGACATCGCCCGATGCGCCCATTGACGACAGTTTTCCGAGAGCCTGTGGGCACAGCGCCGAGTTGCCTCTGGGTTATCGGGTCATCATCCCAGGCGAAAATGTAACCAATACACTTGCCCCGGCCACGGGTTTTGTATCCACGGCGGCTGATTTAGCAACCTTTTTTGCAAGTCTGGATCCTGCTGCCAAACGCAGTGTGCTCACAACGGAGAGCCGCCGTGCAATGCAACATAGACAATGGAAGGACCCATATGGACGAGGACCGTCCGATATCTACTATGGACTAGGTATGATTCTGGGTGGTTCTGGCGATTGGGAATGGGCTGGCCATGCGGGAGTATTTCCAAGTGCGCTGTCATACAGTTACTCCCTCACAGGGCGTGATCTTAGTTTTTCTATTCTGACCAATGCCCTCGACAGTCCAGTCACTTATTGGGCCGATGGCATCTTCAATATCCTTAAGGTGTTTGGCACTAACCCGCTGCCGAATCCTCGCACACGCCTTTGGAAGGGGCGCTGGTGGGGTATGTTTCAACCGCAGGCCCGTGATTTGGTTGCGTTTGGTAACCAGGTCTATGTTTTATCACCCAGCCAACTGAATCCTTTTGCTGGGGCGGAGCATATCTCAGTCTCTACAAGGCTTTCGGGTTATATCAGCCAGGCGGGTGGGCTCAGTAGTTATGGGGAGGATGCTCGTTTAGTGACGGCCAAACACAATGACAATAAAGTCAAAGAAGTCTGGCTAGGCGGTAATTGTTTTGTCTCCGAACGCCAGATGAAAGCAGACCTCAAACGGAGGTACGCAGCACAACGGAAGTAAGTCTCCCTTAATTATTTTGTCAATCAGACGAGTAAGTGATACTGCAGAGCTGAACTCGCCAGTCAGCGGCGCATTCGGGCCCTACAACAGTCCCTGAGAGTCACACCAGCTCGATCTGATTTCCGCGTCCAGGAAACAGCCATGGCCTCCGAAATATCTTCAAATTCTGTGGCAGATATCCTAGACTGAAAATAAAGCACCGCAGGGAATATCAAATCTGAACGGTCAAACAAGGGGCAGGAGCATGGCAACTTTATTTAGTGGAGGACACGTATTCGATGGTAATAATCTACTGGAAGAACATTCTGTTCTCGTAGAAGACAGCATCATCTCCCGATGCGCATCGGCGGGTGAATTTACCGGATTCCAAGGGATCGTGGTTGATACGACCGGCAATACGCTGTTGCCTGGATTGTTTGACTGCCATGTGCATTTGGTCTTTTCTGGCGGCCCGGACCCTTTTC
>CAJWFK010000047.1 GCA_913031125.1 uncultured Woeseia sp.
TGATGCAACGTACACGAATCCGTCCAGTTTTCGATACACTAGCCCGCTCATAAACGGATGAAATTCCCCATCGCGGGTATCTCGCCTAACTTGCTTGATGAAAACCCGCTTGTCACCATAGAAAGTGGACGCGCCCGGATAGGGATCGTCGAATGCACATATGAACCTCTCGATGTCCTGCGATGACCAGTTCCAGTTGATGAAACCGTGATGTACGGTAGAGAGACGAGGGAAATACGTGCTGAAAGACTCCTGCTGAGGCATGATTCTGAAGTCATGCCCCTCACGGACCTTCGCGAAAAAACCCTCAAAAAACGCCACTTCTTCATCGACAAAGTGCTTCTTATACTCCGCGGGTGTCCTGCAGTCTGGGGGGAACACGAATTCACTGCAGTAGACGATGTCGCCCGTATCTATTCTTGTATCGATCTGGTGGAGCAGATGGTATCCAAAGTTCAGGCCTTGCATCATCTGCCATGAGTAGTCTCCGGGTTAAGCCTCCGCAAATCCCGACGCGCGACCCCTTGTTTATTGGGACACCCAGCACGACGTGTCGATATGCGTGTGTATTAATTGCCTCTAGGGCGCGCGCTTTATACCATAGTGTGCGTCCGTCAACAACGGCCGCGGACAGCTTTATTGAAGTTAACTAGTCTTTTTGTCTAGTTGGTCGCATATATTTGAGTAGGTTTTGAGAATTACACTTTAGCTAAAATTCAGCCATGTTTAACGCACGGAATAAGATGAACGTAACAATAAAATCCTCTGAAGAACAGGACAAAATGAGAGTTGCAGGTCGCTTAGCTGCAGACGTGCTCGACATGATTGGTGAGCATGTGAAGCCAGGCATCACAACAGGTGAATTAGATGACATCTGTCACCACTATATTACGGAGGTACAGGATGCAATCCCGGCACCGCTTAACTATAGGGGGTTTCCAAAATCTATTTGTACTTCTATAAATCATGTTGTGTGCCACGGGATCCCGGGTGATCGAAAACTTAAAACAGGAGATTCAATCAACATAGATATCACCGTAATTAAGCATGGTTTTCACGGTGACACGAGCCGGATGTTTTTTGTAGGAAAACCAACAGTCTTAGCTGAGCGACTATCTAAAGTAGCGTTTGAAAGCATGTGGTTAGGGATCAACGAAATGGCTCCTGGGAAATACTTGGGTGACATCGGAAACGCTATACAAAAAAATATTGAGAAACACTATTTCTCAGTCGTTAGGGAATATTGTGGCCATGGCATTGGTCGTGGCTTTCACGAAGACCCTCAAGTTCTGCATTATGGGGAGATTGGGACCGGGCTCAAACTGACCCCAGGAATGGCAATGACTGTCGAGCCGATGGTCAACGCAGGAAAACCCGGGGTACGCCTGCTTCCGGATGGCTGGACCGTAGTCACAAAAGACCACAAACTATCCGCGCAATGGGAGCACACTATTCTTGTCACTGAGACAGGCTACGAAGTTCTCACCCTTGGAGCAGAAGATCGCTGAAACCTCTATATCCAGTGACGAATCCCTAAGCATTCTTAAAATTCAACTTGATAGGGACAAAATTGACGTCGGTCAGTGTCGGGAGGCTCTGTTATCAGCATCCAACAATCTTGAAGAACGTTTTATTGCTGGTGAATCAGCTAATAATCTAGTTCGTATGCGTTCAAATCTTGTGGATCACCTACTAATAAAACTGTGGCGCCAACATACAAAGTCGATCAGAACAAAAATTGCTCTTGTAGCAGTCGGTGGATACGGGCGCGCAGAACTGCATCCTTATTCTGATGTCGACCTAATGGTCTTAACTGAAGCCGAACTTAGTGACAAAGCTAAAACAGGGATCTCCATTTTTTTTACAGTATTGTGGGATATCGGTCTTGATATTGGCCACAGCGTGAGAACACTAACCGAATGTCACCAACAAGCAAGCACTGATATCACTACGGCTACAACTCTGATGGAGGCTCGCCTTCTGGTAGGTTCAAAGAAGTTATTTGTGCAGATGGAAAAAACTATTTCTCCCACAAATATATGGCCATCCGATCAATTCTTTGCGAACAAACGACTAGAACAGCAGGAACGTCACCACAGGTATGATGATACTGCATACAAATTAGAACCAAACGTAAAAGGTAGTCCAGGCGGCTTGCGCGACATCCAAATGATCGGCTGGGTAGCAAAACGTCATTTTGGTGGAAAAACACTAAAAGAACTGGTTGCACATGGTTTTTTGACACCTGGTCAACTAAAAAAATTACAGGAATGCCAAGAGTTTTTGTGGCGAGTACGATTTGGACTGCACTTGCTTACTAACCGACGAGAAGATCGTCTGCTGTTCGATTACCAGATCAAATTGGCGGCCATGCTCGGTTATGAAGACGCCAGTTATACATTGGCAGTCGAGCAACTAATGCAACGCTACTACCGCACAGTTATGGAATTAAGTCGCTTAAACGAAATACTGCTGCAACAATTTGAAGAAGCGATTCTGATGGATCCGGAAGCAGAATCACAACTGATTGATGATAGCTTCGAAGTAAGAAATGGCTATCTACAAACAACTAATGATGATGTCTTCCAGAAGGATCCATCTACGTTACTGAAAATTTTCCTTCTACTGCAACAACATGAAAATATTCGTGGTATCAGTGCATACACTGTTGGATTGATTCGCAGAAACCTTCATTTAATTGACGAGCAATTCCGACAGAATCCCCGTAATCATCGATTGTTTTTGAGCATTCTGAGAGCGCCAGCTGGAGTGACGCACGAACTTCGGCGTATGAACCTGTACGGCGTACTCGGACTCTATATTCCTGCTTTCGGTCGCATAGTTGGACGAATGCAGTATGACTTATTTCATGCTTACACTGTTGATCAACATACTTTATTTGTTGTTAGTAACCTGCGTAGATTTGCATTGAAACGATTCGACCACGAGCACCCGCATTGCAGCGCACTGATGCAATCTTTTGACAAACCAGAGATTGTTTATCTGGCCGGGCTTTTCCATGATATAGCCAAGGGTCGCGGTGGTGATCACTCGGAACTTGGGGCAGTTGACGGAGAAGCATTTTGCCTCGAACACGGATTAAGTCGATATGAAGCCAGGACAGTAGCGTGGTTAGTGCGGCACCATCTTGCACTATCCATGACTGCACAGAAAAAAGACATCAGTGACCCCCAAGTTATTAATGAGTTCGCAGCTTTAATCCGTGACAAAACCCATCTTGATTACCTATATGTCCTGACTGTGGCAGATGTAAATGCTACTAGTCCAAATCTCTGGAATTCATGGAAAGCGACACTATTTCGCGATCTATATGAGGCAACTGCTAAAGCATTGCGCCAAGGCCTGGAAAATCCTATTGATCGAGAGTTACTTATAACTGAAACTCAAGACTCAACCTCCAAAATATTGGTAGATTCCGGTCTGGAAGTCCGAGCAATAGAAAAATCGTGGGAAATTCTGACAGAAGATTATTTTCTGCGCTATCGCCCTACGGAGATCGCCTGGCACATTCAAGTTCTAATGAATGCGGAGTCAAACCTAGAAGACGGGCTTTTAGAGGTTAGAAAGCAGGTGGACGGAGACGGCATGGAGGTCATGCTCTATACACCGCGCACGAGAAGAACCTTTGCGCAAAATACAGCCCGGCTTGCAGAATTAGGCATGACCATTCTTGACGTCAGGATAGTGCCACTCGCAAACGGCTTTAGTCTCGATACATATGTATTTATGGAACTAGACCACAAGATTGAGATCAATGATCGGCGGGTAGACCAAATCAGATTTGAATTACTAAAAGTAATTGGACATAAAGATCAAACGGCAGCACAAGTGACCCGTCCTCCACCACGAAAAGTTCGCATGTTCACAACAAAGACGAGAGTAAATTTCGAACAAGATGCTCTGAATCAACGAACGATAATGGAACTAGTTGCAGGCGATAGACCAGGACTTTTATCAATGGTTGGTAGAATCTTTGTAAAATTCGATATCTATATAGAAACTGCCAAGATTGTTACGGTTGGTGAACGAGCAGAAGATGTCTTCTATTTAACAGATCTAAGCGGCAGCCCTTTATCTCAAAAACTTTGTGAATCAGTGCGTAATGCATTATTCGAGAGTCTGGATAACTAAATAATCAGGAACCCTCTAATGTTGAAAATCTATGGTATCCGCAATTGTGATAGTTGCCGAAAAGCTTGCAGGTGGCTTGAAGCAAACGCTATTACATACAATTTCCATGACCTAAGAAAAGATGGTATTGACACTGATTTACTCGAATCTTGGTTCAAACTCACCGAATGGACAACCCTGCTAAATAGGCGAAGTACAACTTGGCGCCAGTTATCAGAATCCCAACGAGAAAAGTTAGATAAGACTAAGGTCCTAAATTTGATGAGTGAGCACCCCACACTAATCAAACGCCCAGTAGCCATTAGCGGAAAAAAAATAACCGTCGGCTTCAATGAGGACTGCTATAGAGAACATGTTGTTTACTGATACGGACAATACATCCTTATGATAAACCTAGGGATTGCACGTATCTTTTTTCTATTAACAATATTACAAATAATGACTAGCTAATTAATAAGCCCCCTAGAACCACTAACTTGAGTCAACGTCTTTTCTTCTAGGGTTGAGAAATTCATCAATGCATCTAACAAGACCTTAAAATGGCTGATGATCCAACAATAAAGCTTATTGAAGCGCTTATCCGATGCGAATCAATAACCCCAAATGATGCCGGCTGCCAGAAGCTAATTCGGAAACGTCTCGAAGTAGCAGGATTCGCCTGTGAAAATTTTGACTACGAAGATGTTAGTAACCTATGGGCGAAAATTGGTACTACAGGACCAACATTGTGTTTCGCTGGACACACAGACGTAGTGCCACCGGGGGACCTGACACTCTGGAATTCGGATCCGTTCGAACCCGTTATCACGAACCGACACATGTATGGACGCGGTGCGGCAGACATGAAAAGCGGATTAGCTGCGATGATAGTAGCAGCTGAACAATTTCTTATAGGCGCCCAACAATTTAGCGGCAACATCGCATTTCTAATTACAAGCGACGAAGAAGGTGACGCTATAAACGGTACTCGAAAAGTTGTGGAAACCCTACTCTCAAGAGGCGAGACCATCGAATGGTGTGTAATCGGGGAACCATCCAGCCACCAGCAACTAGGAGACACAATTCGTATCGGTCGCCGTGGTTCCCTTTCGGGTCGACTAATTATTCGGGGCACCCAAGGTCATGTTGCTTATCCTCAGAATACCGATAATCCAATCCGGCTGTTCTCACCTATACTTACTGAATTGCTTGAGACTACCTGGTGCGACGGCAATGCTCACTTCCCACCTACTAATTTGGAGATAGTCCAACTAGAAAGTGGTGCCGGAGCACTCAACGTGATACCACCAAAGCTTACAGCAACTTTCAATTTCCGCTACAGCAGTGAGTGGAATCACCTGACGTTACAAAAACACTTTACATCTATAGTCGAACGATATGATGTTGATTACGAGCTTGATTGGCAGCCCCAGGGAGAGCCTTTCCTAACTGCAGGAGGCAAACTTGTGGATGCGGCAACCGCAGCTATCCAAGACACGGTCAATATCATACCCAAACTATCAACCGCGGGCGGCACTTCTGATGGACGTTTCATTGCCCCAGCGGGTGCGGAAGTCATCGAATTAGGGCCGGTCAACGCCAGTATTCATAAAGTCAACGAACATGTTCGCTTAAAAGACCTACCTCGATTGGTATCAATGTACCAGCGAATAGCTGAAAATCTGCTTCTAACCCGCTAGATACGACGCATATTTAGCCAGATTCCAAAAATGCCAGTGATGATTACCACAATCAATACCCAAGCCGGCATCGACAAACTGAGAAATTGCCAATCGATGCTTGCACACTCACCTGACCCCGAGAAGATAAGTCCCAATGCCTCCGATAACGGAAAACTATCGATAATATAATCAAAACCAGGTCCACATGACGGTACCTGATCAGCAGGGAGGTTCTGCAACCAAACATGACGACCAGCGACAACCGCGCCCGCAGTTGCTGTCAACAGAATACTCAAAGCGTATATATAGCGTCCATAACCAACCGAGTTATGGATGGCCGCTACCAAAAAAATAAGGCTTAGGGCAATTACAGCTATACGTTGAAATACGCATAATGGGCAGGGCATCAACATGAGCACATGCTCCGCGTAAAGCGCGTAGCCCATCATACCAGCACACATGAGAAACCCTGCCAGATTGAGCTGGCGTGTACTTAAAATTTTCATAAAGACTTTTTAGACCACTGAATCGTCAGTTGATGTTGCATATCTGACAGTTTTTCCTTCAATTATGCAAATAAACGTATTCGCAAATATTTTTTTCAGATTGTCACCGGCTCAGTAGAGTACCTAACGAAGCCCTATTCCATTTCTCCACCGCTGTATACCACGATACCTAGAGGATAGATCAAAACTTAAATTCCAGATCTATCTGCAAACGCTTATAGTCACGTTGCATGGCTGCAGCCTTTTCAATCTCGTTCAGAAACACGGAAACACCGAGGTTCCAGCTATCAGCCAACACATACTTCCCCTTAATCGTAAAGCCGGTAGCGTCAGTACCACCACCTCTCCAGTCTGAGTCCGTAAATGTCGCAATAACAGCATCCGCCTCTAGCTCCTGATAAGCAACTGATCCCTCCAACGTTCCCGGTTTTCCTGCCTTGCCAATTTTTGCGCCGACCGCATAGCCAGTAGCATAATCATCAACTTTAGTGTTTTCTACATAGTTGGCAAACAACGCAAAGGGATAATTTCCAAGTCTAGTTTTATATTCAGCAAACATCTCTATCTGACTGTATTCATTAATAAGTTTTCCGTCGAAATCGACGCTATTTCCCTGTCCTTTACCATTATAGAACGGCTTATTGCCAACCGTGTTGCTATAATCCATGTAGCCAATTCCACCAATAAGTTCATTGTTGTCGCCCACTTCATAGGAAACGCCACCCTGCAAAGCTAACAGCAGGGAATCATCGGCATCGGAGCGCTCTTCAACAGTGAAACCACCGATGGTCCCAAAGAAGGCCCCCGACTTGTAATTTAATGCGATACCTTCTGGATTGAGGTCACCATCCCAGATAAGCGCGTGGCCACCAGCACGGTGTAGCGGATTCTTCATCTTTCCTACGTAAACATGCAGGTTATCTTTCGGGGACCAATCAGCGTAGGCAAGATGAACACCGATGTCCTTGTTTGAAAATCCATCATCAAAACTCTGATTGGTCGAAACTGGATTATCACCACCGGTAGCTAACTGTATTGTCACGTCAACGTTCTCGTTGACATTCGCAGTTAGCCCAAAACGAATACGAAATCTAGCGCGCTCACGATCTTCTTTACCTTCCTCTTGAATTAACTCATACCGTGGCCGTATATCGCCCTTAAACTCGATTGAATTAGCCCAAGTACTTTGCGCATTTAGTGCGAGTAGCAAAAGCGGTACAATACGGAAAAAGTCATCAGATGATCCGCACTTAGACCATGAACGCGTAGTCATTTAAGTTAGCCCATAACGAAAATCCCGCGCCATTATAAAACTTTTTAGAACAACTGCTCGATCAATGTCTGGATTTGTTTGCAACCTTCGATCTTAGGTAAGTGGGAGCAAGTAGCTCTGGTAAAATTGCAGCGCCTTCAGCCAGAGACCTCACTCCAAGGCGAAGAATGCAACTAGCACGAGGATATAGCACCTGAGAATCAGCAATAATTGATGACTGATTGATTATCCTTGCCTTGGGGTACCTTTGCCATCCGGCACCAGCAGCAACAAAGTTACCCTCACATTCGATGGCATATTCAGCGGCAACGATCTTCTCTTGCCCGAGTCGCACGGGTAAATCGTCCGATCCTTTTTCGAAAAGGCCGAAATATACCTCATGCATGTGTGCATTCTGCATAACCCCTACACGTTCAACGTCATCTGACTCCATAGCCTCGAGTGCTACAGCAGCTAAAGATGAAACAGGCACGATAAGCTTATTGGCACCATACGCGAGCCCCTGCGCCACGGACGCTCCTATTCGAATGCCAATAAAAGATCCTGGCCCATTACCTAACACGATAGCATCCAGATCTTCGAGTGAAATGTTTGTCTCGCCAAGAACTTCCTGAATCATTGGTATAAGGATTTTCGTGTGTTCGCGTGCGGCTATAACATGCTTTTCCACAAGAATCTCCCCAACCGCGACAGCGACCGAGCAAGCATTAGATGAAGTATCAATCGCTAAAAATTTCATCCGGCTTCTTATCCTGTATTTGCCACCTCATGACGTTTGAAAAAAACTTCCACATCATCAAGTGTTTCTGTAGTTTGCATCGGTGAAAGACTTTCCAAAAAGAACTTGCCATAACTCTTGTCCAATACCCGCGGATCACCGAGCACAATTACTCCATAATCTGTTTCATCACGTAACAACCTTCCAACGCCCTGCTTTAATGCCAGTACCGCTAAAGGTAACTGGTGACCAGTAAACCCGTTTTCACCCTGGCGGCGGATGTATTCTAACCTAGCCATCATCAAAGGATCAGCCGGAGAGGCAAAGGGTAACTTATCAATGACAACGACTGTCAGTGCCTGACCACGAACATCGACGCCCTCCCAAAAACTTCCAGTTCCAAGCAACACTGAATTTCCATAATCTCGAAAACGACGTAACAAATCATCCCGGGGAGCATCTCCTTGTGCTAAAAGCGGACGACCATTTAGAAGGTTTTTAAGAGACTTCATCCGGCGTTTCGCCGCGTTTAACGCGCGGTGACTCGTAAATAGTAAAAACACGCCACCAGACGTCAGAGATACAATCGGTAGAACGGTTTCGAGCAAGGCTCCCGTATGTGACTTGTCTGATGGTTGCGGTAAGCCCGATGGTAACCAAACAAGGGCATTGCTCTCCAATGCATAAGGACTGGGAAATGTTAGCGCCTGCGCACCACTTAACCCCATTCTCGAAATAAAGTGGCTAAAGTCCTCACCTATGGCAAGAGTCGCCGAAGTCAAAACCCAGGCCTGACTTCCAGAATTCATAACCCGTTTTAAGTTATCTGCAACATCTAACGGTGTCAGGTGTAAACGCATACTGCGAGGATTTACCTCAAGCCATCGCAGACCATCCCAATTTTCATTATTAGATAGGTAAGGCAGTCGTTCGACTACCGAACCCAGTTGCTCACAAAGTTTTTCTAGCTCGATCGTAAGCTGGCTGACACTTTCAATTCTAAGAAGAAGGATACGTAATGCCTCTGACAAATCGATAAGCGGAAATTCCATGCCTTGAATTGCAGCCGACATCTCATAACGCCCCTCTTCACGTGGCAACTCCGCTAGTAAGACAAGCAGCGCTTTTTTTGCCCCATCCAGGCACTGCTGCAATTCCGCATCCTTCAGTGGCAAAGTCGCCGCACGCAACTCCTCAAACAGTCGTTCTAATTCACGACTCCCCAAACTCACACCAAAGAATTGAGCCGCAAGATCGGGAATCTGGTGTGCCTCATCTAGAATTATCGTATCCGCTCCCGGTAGAAATTCGATAAAACCCTCTTCTTTCATCGCAAGGTCTGCTAATAAAAGATGATGATTAACAACTACTAAGTCCGCCTCTTGAGCTTTTCTGCGAGCCCGGACGACATGACAATCCTTGTAGAGCGGACATTCAGTCCCAAGGCAGTTATCAGCAGTAGAAGTAACCAACGGCCAGACACTCGAGTTCTCAGCTATTTCTATCAGCTCAGCGCGATCACCACTCGTTGTTCTATGCCGCCATTCACGCACAGCATTTAAATCTTCAAAAAGTCCTGCTGATGCGAGCTGGTCTGCAACGGTGTCTAGCCGATGTAGGCAAAGATAGTTAGACCTCCCCTTAAGAAGCGCCGTCTGCAGAGGCCGTCCAACTGCCTTACCCAGTAGTGGTAAATCTCTATGATAGAGCTGGTCTTGTAGTGCCTTGGTCCCGGTCGAAATAATTGTTTTTCTATCGCTCAGAAGTGCCGGCAAGAGATAAGCGAACGTCTTGCCTGTGCCAGTGCCAGCCTCTACGACAAGCTGGGTTGATTCGTCAATCGCTTGGGCGACGGCTTCCGCCATCCAAGATTGTCCCTGCCTTACCTGGAACCCAGGTAAGTAGTCTTGGAGCGGGCTATTCTGCCCAAAATATTCACTTAAGTTTGGCACTACCGGACTATACAGCGTCACTTGTTAAAGTAGCCTAAATTTTTCAAAATTTTTCTCAGCATATTTTTGCTGGGACTCGTGTTCTGCATTGTCGAACAACTGTTTGTAACGACCCTATATAGCTATATACTTCACCGAACTTTAGCGGCAGAATCGATTAACAACCAAGATATTCAAACCTCGCAGATATATTTAAATGAAAACAAGCCTTCCGTCTCTTCAAAACTGGGTAGAAGCAGTAGCTTCCCAGACACACCCAGACAAAATTCACTGGTGTGATGGCAGTGATGCAGAAAATGAACAACTCGTTGGCGCAATGTGCGGCACAGGAGTACTTTCCCCATTAAATGAAGAGACATATCCGAATTGCTATCTGCACCTGTCAGATCCATCAGATGTGGCTCGGGTAGAGCACTTAACCTTTATTTGCACACAAAATAATGAAGACGCTGGCCAGAATAATAACTGGATGGACCCAGAAACGGCCCATAAAAAAATTGATGCTTTGTTTCAAGGTTCAATGCGTGGACGAACAATGTATATCATCCCATACTGCATGGGGCCTATCGATTCGCCCTACTCGCGACTTGGAGTCGAAATAACCGATAGCCCTTACGTTGTGGTCAATATGCGAATGATGACACGAATGGGTATGGAAGCACTAAGACGCATTGAAACGGAAGGAACCTTTGTAAAAGGACTACACTCAACTGGCGATCTTGATCCGAACAAACGGTTCATCATGCACTTTCCAGAAGAACTGACCATCAAGAGTATTGGATCTGGCTACGGGGGCAACGCACTGCTCGGTAAAAAGTGCCACGCACTCAGAATTGCTAGCTACCAAGCTCGTACAGAAGGTTGGCTGGCTGAACACATGTTAATTGTTGGGGTAGAAGAGCCTAATGGTAACGTCCAATATCTGGCATGTGCATTCCCATCAGCATGCGGTAAAACCAACCTTGCCATGCTAATTCCCCCAGAGTCGCATAAGGGGTGGAAAATCTGGACGTTGGGTGATGATATTGCCTGGTTACACTTAGATGATACAGGACAGTTGCGTGCAATTAACCCGGAAGCTGGCTATTTTGGGGTGGTTCCTGGGACTAACGAAAAAACAAACAAAAATGCGTTCGATATGATTCAAAGTGACACCATTTTTACGAACGTTGCCACAACCACGAACAATGACCCTTGGTGGGAAGACAAAAATTTGGGCGCACCTGTAAAAGACTGGCAAGGGAGGGATTACGATCCTTCTTCAGGACCGGCCGCTCACCCGAATTCACGTTTCACAGTTTCCGCGAAGCAAAATAAAAGTTACTCAGAACTTGCCGATTCTGCTGACGGCGTGCCTATTTCCGCTATCGTGTTTGGTGGGCGTCGTAAAGAACTTGCACCGCTTGTATATGAAGCTAAACATTGGAAACATGGGGTACTAGTTGGGGCGAGCGTCGCATCCGAAACAACTGCAGCCGCCATCGGTGATGTTGGAGTTGTCCGCCGTGATCCCATGGCTATGAAACCATTCTGCGGCTATAACTTTGCGGATTATTGGCAACACTGGCTATCATTTGCGGATAAATCAGACCGCCTTCCAAAAATTTTCCACGTCAACTGGTTCCGCCAGGATAATAAAGGCAAATTTCTCTGGCCAGGATTTGGCGAAAATCTTCGAGTACTAAGATGGATAATGGGACGCTGTAATGGGAGCGCCAACGCAGTGGAAACACCTATTGGGTATCTTCCCAAAAAAGGGGAAATAGATACAGATGGGTTAGATGTAACAGACCAAACAATGCAAGAACTGCTTTCCGTCAATGTAGAACAATGGAAAATCGAAATGGACTCAGTCGGTGAGTATCTGCACAGCTATGGAGAACGCCTCCCAGAGGATTTAAAGAACGAATACGACGAGTTGGTTGCTAAACTTAAGATAGCCTCATAGAAACGAGACTCAAACGAGGTTTCTCCTAACCGTCACACCTATATTGAATGGTCGATAGCGACTTTTTTTCAGCGATACTGCCGAGCCCCAGAATGCCCGCACCTGTAAGTTGAGCGCTATCACGCCGCACAAATGCCTGGTCACCCTGTGCAGTTTCCAAAAATGTACCATTGGTACTCTGGTCTATCAGAAAAAACTTACCCCTTTGCATTTCGACACGAGCATGCATTCTCGATATTAGATGTCCCTTAACCACCAGATCATTGTCATCTGCTCTGCCGATACTAATTCCTTTAAGGCGATCATCGACGATAATCTCTTGATTACTAGTACTCAGAACTAATCGAGTCGCATTGTTAGTGCTACTACCCCAATCAATTTTCGGAAACATTCCGGTCGCCTCATCTGGCTGCCAAAGTACTTCAAACAGCGCTACTTCATCCTTCCTGCCACGCACAGTCGCTATATCAATCTGTCGGGTCTGCGCCCGCCGCTCGGAACTCATGTTATTAACACTAGCTTCGGAAACAACGATCTGTTTTGATTTAGCTTGAGAAGTGAGCCGATGCGCTGTATGAACGGCCGCACCAAATATATCATTTTGGTCCTGTACCACTGGACCGAAGTGACAACCGACACGGATAGATACCTGAATTTCATCATCTCCAGCACCTACAAGTTTCTGCATTTGCACCGCAGCACTAACAGCATCATCGGCTGAAGGAAAGGTAGCCATAACTTCATCGCCGATAGTTTTTATAACGGCACCATTATTTGTCGTCGTGGCATCCTTCATAACTCTGAGGCAACGAGCTACCGTGGTACTGGCCTTATCATCGCCAAACCTGTCGTAAATTTGGGTGCTGCCGACGACATCAGCAAACAATATCGCTACTTCGAGAGCCTGCGCCATCTGATTATTACCAGTTTATTGCATCGCCCATTAGCCGATCGGCTAAGAGCAATGACATATACACATTTATAATTATTTATACCGCTGTATTATGTCATGTAAGCAGCACTGATGCGCATTATCTATCGTTAATTAAAGGAAACCTGAAAGCGGATCATTGTTCGTTACTTAGGAGCAACGATGTACGAAATCCAGGCTAGATCAGCATCTCCTTTGGATTCCGGGCAATATTCCCCATTACCCTCACCATCTTCGTCCTCTTGTTCCCAATAGACTACTGGATTTTCGAAACCCGCCTCTAAAAGTAATTCACATATTTCTGGAGCAGTCCAGAGTCTCCATTCGTATGTAAAAGCCTTCTTTATTTTTGACCCGTCCGGAAATGCAAAATGGATGTGGGTACGCATGAAATGTGTAATGGGGTGAAATTCCTCCTGGTGCCACACATAGGTGAAACCATCATGCTCTGTCTGTTCTTTCATTTCCTCGAAGGCTTCCGATCCTCCAAAAATATCACAAAAGAAAATGCCGTCGCTCTTTAGCGAAGCATATACCTTCTCGAAGTATTCAAGCATTTTAGGTCTGGTATCAAAAATCCAATAACTAAAATTGAAGGCAAGCAGAACATCAACTATTGGAGTTTCAACGTCTAGAACATTTGCCTGTATTAACTGAACACGCAGCTGGTCTTCTGACTCTAATTTACCTACACGATTTTTTTGCCCCCATTCAAGCACCGAGAAATCGACATCAACCCCGATTGATTGATATTTGCGTCCCTGCTTAGCCCATTCGCTGGCAGCACTGGCTGTGCCACAGAAATCTTCCCGCAAAAAATAGGCTTTGCGGCCTCGTATCGCTTGATATGTGTTTTGTACGAACTCTACTTCGTACTCGACATTCTGCACAGACGCTTCGTAAAGCTCATATTTGTCGGCCTGTTCAGCCATGCTGAGATGCTTATCAGCGGCTTTTGTCCCCATGCTCCAAGGATGTCCTATTTTATTGGATTGGGGCATTGTACGTCGCGATTACGCTACATTCATGCGACGGCCGATAACTTTCCTAAAGCCTCATATAAAACATTTATTCCAGCATCTTTCTTGTAAGCATTTTCACTAAGCGACCGTCGCCATGCTCGGGCACCCGGCTGACCGGAAAATAGTCCTAGCATCGGTCGAACCATGTGCTTAAGAAGTGCGCCAGTATTTAAGTTTCGTTCAATGTACGGGACCATTTTTTCTACAATCTCTAGCCTATTAGGACGCCAATCAGGCTGGCAAAAATTCGCTTCGAGTTCAGTAAGGAGCCATGGATTACGATACGCTTGACGCCCTATCATGACTCCATCAACAATTTCCAAATGCTGTCTGCATTGCTCGATGGTCTTGATACCCCCGTTGATTATTATTTCCAGATCCGGAAATTCTTTTTTCAAGGTATAGACACGTTCATACATAAGCGGCGGTATTGTTCTGTTTTCTTTGGGACTTAAACCTTGAAGGATGGCCTTACGCGCGTGAACAATGAAAGTACTGCACCCCGCAGAAATATTGGCTTGAACAAAGGTGCGAAGAAACGCGTAGTTATCGTTATCATCTATACCTATACGAGTTTTAATGGTGACCGGAATATTCACAGCTGATCGTATTGATTCAACACAATTTGCTACGAGATTGGGTTTACTCATCAAACATGCGCCAAACTGGCCCTGCCGAACACGGTCGCTTGGGCAGCCAACATTAATATTAATTTCATCGTAACCTTTAGTCGCTGCCACTTTAGCGGCCGGCACCATCAATTCCGGGTCGCAACCTCCCAGCTGCAGGGCCACCGGATGTTCGGTTGAATCGTACTGAAGTAGTTTTTCTGCATTTCCGAACTTTAGGGCCTGCGCAGTAATCATCTCAGTAAATAGCTTCGCATTAGGGCTCAATAGCCTCATAAAATATCTACAATGACGATCAGTCCAGTCCATCATAGGTGCTATTATTATTTTATTATTCAATGCTTTATAACTTTTAATTAAAGCTAATTTTTATATATAATGGAATAACAAGCATGCAGACCTTCATATCCTCATTAGGCCCTAATCTATAGCCTGAACACACATCGCAAGTCAGCTAGGTCTTTTTACCAGAAACGATATCCGCAATGCGAATTGGCTTTAGGGGAACCTGTGGTGCAAAAAAAGAAAATTCATCTATTGGGGTTTGATAGTGTTTTGCGATCATCGCTGCTGCTACAGGGGCACAGTAACGGCCCTGGCAAGGCCCCATACCCAAACGTGTTTGTCGTTTTAAATAGCCAATTGATCCGGCGCAATTGTCCAGTAGTTGCTCAATATCTCCCAAATTAACATTCTCACAACGACAAACAATAGTATCGGATGTTGCAAATTCGAAATGGTATCGCCGTGCATCAAACAATTTCCAGAGTGCTGACTGAAAAACTTTATGCTGATATCGGGCAATAACTGCAATCACATTCTCTATCATAAGAGAGAATGACACCCGCTTATCCATTGACTTTAATACAGAAATCGAAGCTATCACACCTTCCAGCAAAGCGGACGGAGCGCCACGCAATCCGGTGCAATCACCGATTGCGTAGATACCCGGAACACTCGTTTCACAATCATAGTTACGATTGGTTACGAGATGCCCCCGATTTTCATCGTAAGCATGACTACACCCCAGGCTTCTTAAAATCTCATTACTGGGTTGAAATCCGTAACCCATGCAAACCGTGTCAACGTCCCAAGAATACTCGCTCGACAAACTACCATGCTGCGTCGGTACGATCCTTACCTTCAGACCAGTAGATTTCTTTTCGATACTCTCCAGCCTGTGTCCATAAAATATTGGGACGCCTAATTTTTTCAGAGACAGTAAATAACGGAGACCGTTGAAAGCCAAACGAGGAGAGTTCAAACCCATTTTTAATCCGCTAGAAAATAAGGCTGCTACTCCTGGCTTCTCACCTAATTCAGCAACTCCAATCACCTCCGCTCCAGCTTCACTCAATTCCAGTGCTGCTTGCAAATTTAACGGGCCGTTTCCGGCAACCAAGATCCGCTGACCCGGCAATATTCCGTAGCTCCGCAGCAATGCCTGCGCCGCACCTGTAGTCATCACTCCTGGTAAAGTCCAACCGGAAACGGGTAACCCTCTTTCATAAGCGCCAGTGGCAACAATCGTTTTCTTAGCACGAAATATTTTGTGTTTAACGCCATCATAAACAGCTAATTCATTGGGGGTAAACGCACCCCAAATTTGGACTCCAGTCTGAACACTTGCACCTGATTTCATCAATCGTTTTATCAACC
This sequence comes from uncultured Woeseia sp., assembly GCA_913031125.1. Lineage (GTDB taxonomy): Bacteria > Pseudomonadota > Gammaproteobacteria > Steroidobacterales > Woeseiaceae > SZUA-117. The sequence continues at coordinate 16,452 of CAJWFK010000047.1, forward strand.
GCCTTCCGCCAGAAAATTGCTTGTCGGTAGTCAGTGATTCTGGCATAAGGTTCGGGGACGCAGGCTGTTTGTAATACTGTCCGCCAATACTGTGGCGCTCATCAAGAATTGATACATCGAGCCCAGCTTCAGCTGCAACCGATGCAGCAATAGCGCCAGCCGGTCCGGCCCCTACAACCAATAGATCAGGCGTCACTATTTCAACTGATTCAATATCAACAACAGGCAATTCAGTAGGGCCATCTGAAATATGTGTATCACCAGTTAATACTGTAGAACTCGAACGCGCTGGTGTCATACAGGCGCGCACACTATGCTCACCATCCACGATGACACGACATTCTTGGCAAACCCCCATACCACAGAATATTCCCCGCCTGTCACCAAGCGGTGTTTTTCTAAGTCCAAAATGATCGGCGGCCGTCAATGCAGCCCCGATTGAAACACCGGACTGACAGGTAATTTCTGAGCCATCAAATGAAAAGCTAAGGAAGTTTGTATCGGTCTTTTTTTGTTTGTTCAAGATTGGTCCCACATTAATCTATAGTAACGTGGATCTGGTTACTGATGGTTTTATGTCTGTGCATCCATATCTGGGGGTACCCAATCAACTGGTGGCGTTACCCTTTCAAGGCGATTTATATTCACTGTAAAATCCGCATTACAACCATTCATTACCATACATCTCTTCGCAATCCGCCAGCCGGCCAGGCCTCGAATAAATCTGTCATGGTATTGACCTAGGATAGTCGCAATTGTGCCATCCGGCCGTTCATGCCAAGCATAGACATAACTGCACCCAATTGCCTCATTTTCACTACAAAACTTTATTTGAACATTAGACAGATGATGCGATGTGCGAGACCAGCGCCACATCCTCTCAAGAGATTTTTCGAGGTCTGCTGCACCACGACTCTGCAAAATTGGATCAGGCCCGTAATCCACCTCGCAATCGGTGGTAAAAAGTGCGGATAATCTTGGTAGATCCATACAATCTAGTGCAGAGCAATATTCGAACAGCAAGTTGGTAATTTCCTGCCTATCGAGGAATTCCAGATTTGTAAGTTTCCCCATTAATATTTCCTTTAACGTAAGTAGGTTGCCCCGTTGACATCAAGCGTGGCTCCAGAGAGATGCTTTACCGTACCTTGAGACAAAAAGGCAATAAGATCCCCAATTTCCTCTGGTGATACCCATTCTTCCATTGCCA
>CAJWFK010000048.1 GCA_913031125.1 uncultured Woeseia sp.
GAAGCTGGATTTACTATACATAGTGGCGTCTACCAAGCGCGACCAGATGTTATGTGCGTGGCCCATACGCACACCAACGCAGGCGTCGCCATTTCCATCACTAAGCAAGGCTTGCTGCCCATTAGTCAGGACGCAGCAGTAGTAATAGACGAGGTCGGCTATCACGATTACGGTACCCCAGCGACTCAGGAAGAGTGTGACGCTCTCGGACTCAGTTGCAAAGAAGTTAACTGTGTCATACTGAGGAACCACGGTCTGTTAACACTAGGTACAAGCATCCCGGCCGCATTTCTACGCATGTATTTTCTTGAACATGCTTGCTCTGAGCAGATAGCGGCTACGTCCCTCAATACTGAACTAACACCTATAGCACCGGAAGTGCTGGAAGACGTAAAACAACGTTATGGCACTTATCGCGCCAACGACAATTTTGGCATGCTGGAATGGAGCGCCATGATCCGCATGCTGCAGAGAAACGGTATTAAGTACAAGCAGTAGCGGCTAACAACTATTAATCGTTGCGTGGATTACCCTGACCAGGCACCTAGCTTCGATCATGCTGTAAGAAATCCGGTATTCTCATTGGTGCTCTAGGTGTGCTGAAACTGCGCCCATTCCTATCCCTCTCGTTCCTTCAGATCTGTTTGCGTAGAGTGGGAGCCTGTTGTTTAAGGGCGCTCTGTCTTCACACGGTAGGGGTCGCTAGCTCAAGTCCAGCCGCGCCCACCATTTGCTTTCGTTAAACAACAACAATTTATGTCGTCTTCGTAGATTTTGGAATGTGCGTCAACACTCACAGTGTGACTAAATTAGGACCAATGAGAGTCTTTTCCGTTTTATTAAGGCGCACTCATTAAACCTGTAGGTGATTCAGGAACCTGACTCGAAAATTCCCGACATAGCGATAAAATTTGGAATCTCACGTAACCTATCTGTCCAGCGGCAAATTGCCGGGTAGGCCATTCGGGATATTCCACCCTCTTCCGACAACATAATGTATGGAAAACAAGCAATATCGGCAATTGTTGGGTGTTTATCAGTACATATCCAAGCTTGTCGCTGCTCCTCTGCAAACCAAAGATGCTCATCTAGAACTCGGAACAAGCTATGAGCATTTGTGCGAGCTGCTTCTATATCTAGCTGATAGAAAAGTCCATCGTGTAGACGAGCTGCAGATGCAGTAGCTGTGATCGAGTCAGCAAATGACAACCACATATTAATCTTGCCGAGAATTTCTGCATCCCCAGTTGGATACCATTTATGACTTGCGTCAAATTTCGCTGCAAGATAGGTGAGAATGGCTTGGGCATCTCGCAAGACAAAGCCATCATGATCAAGAACGGGTAGTTGGCCTAGCGGATTGATTTGTAAGAACCAATCGCTCTTATGCTCTCTACCTGGGTAAAAATCGACCGGTATACGGTCGTAGTCTACATTCAAAATATTAAGGAAAAGTCGTAACTTGTAACAGTTTCCAGACAATTCATAGTCGTACAGTTTTATCATCTCACTTCTCTTCTACTCTCTTTAGCTCCGAACGAACCATCTCCCGCATCAATGCCACGCTAACAGACTAAGTAGGCCAGTGTGACTTAATTAAGATCTTCTAATTCACACGTTGTCAGTCTCGCAAACATCTCGGATAGTTCCAAACAATCGGTTATAACGCCGAAGCTCATCAAGTCTAATCTCGGGTGAGATAGATGCGTTTAGCAGCGGATGGATCACTGTTGCGTCATCAGTCAATGGATGTAGATAAATAAACATCGTGACTGATTTTTCGGTTTGATTATTGATTGATAAAGCCTCTAAACAAAAAGAGTGATGTTGCTGAATTCCAGTTAAAGAACAATCTAGACTAGGAGAATTGACTTTAAGCTGTGATTCGCAGTTATTTATCAACCAGTCTCTAATCCTAGTAGTAGAAGCCATCGTATAGACACTACGAAGCGTTGTTAATGACAATTTCTCTGTTAGTACAAATAATGACTCTATGTCTTCATCTTTATCCTTATCTTTCTCGAGTCTCACCCAAACATACCCATACTTCTCAATACACTCATAAGTATTAACGCAATAACGTGGGCTAGGCTCCATATTAGGATGGGCTGGTATGAAGGTGCACTGTCCGCTCTGACTGGCATAACGCCACCCATGGTATTGGCACTTTATTTCTGCGCCTGTATTCAGGCCGATTGAAAGACGCGTACCTCGGTGAGGACAACGATTTTCCCAAGCGTTAATTTGTCCGCCATCATCACGCCAAATCGCAAGTTCTTGGTTAAGCAACTGTGAGCGATGGATGTGTCTCAACCCAATCTCTTGAGATCGCACGACAGGAAACCACCAGCCACGAAACGATTGATCGAGAACACTAGTCATTGAGGAATTGTCCCAAATCGGACGTCTCGCTTGTGCAGCCATCGCCTATAGGCAGTAGATAACGCATCACACCGCGCAGACATCTCAGCTCTGAGATTAAGGGGCAGTCGTTTCGGAATCTGATTCTCTAATATCGGCTTATCCTGAGCAAATATCATTAGCTGAAATGATCGAATTGCCGTGTCTGAGTTCTGATCATCGATCATGGCAAGAAACATATTAGCGTTACATTCTTCTTCGCTGACTGGTTGAACAAATATCGCAACAACATCCATCCGATTCATGTCTATAGCATTTGCTTTGTACAGTATTGCACAATACGGATGAGGCACACGATAAACATATTCGACTTCATAGCCTTCCGTCGCGGTTGGCATTGCATTAGGCTGCCAGAAGAGACATTTTTGGGCAAGCACTTCGTCACCCTCTTCAAGAATAACCGCGTCATAGTCTTTAACTTCGGTAAATGGCTCTTCCCCCAATGTGCCGGGATGAACAAAAGGAAAATGTGCAAGGTCGAGAAAGTTTTCGATCGCTCTAGGAGCCGATACTTTTACCCGAATTGTCGCTGCATGTATATTTCGTCGGTCAGGCTCATAATATTCTGGCATTTCGAAAAAATTCTGTGTTGGCTGTCCTAACGAAACCCAGATATACCCGTATTGAACACAGGTCTTAAGTCTGGCTGAAGCAGAACTCGACGTTTGACTCCCACAGCGAGTATTGACCCAAGCACGGACTTCTCTAGATTCGGTGACATTAAATGTGATCGGAACGTCCAACAAAACTGTTTGGTAATTTACATCGACTTCTATTTGATCAAGGCTACCCACTACCTGCCAATCATCGACCACCGTTCTGCCAGGCCATGCGGGGTCATTAACCAGTTGACTAGGCAACTGATCTGCAGATGACTCAACCATCTTGGGTTGTTCCATAATTCACACCCTGTTCGCGTAACCAACGCCGATACGTCGTAGATATTTTATCGCCAATAACTGATAACTCGTCTCCAGTATCGAGCGGTAGTCGTTTGGGCTGTTGGTTTTCAAGAATCGGTTTATCTTGAGCGAAAATTAGTTGCATATACAACCGTACAGTTGATGCGTCCAAATCATGTTTCAGATAGGCAAGAAGAGGATGGGCCACACAATGTTCCTGATCAACAGGTTGAACAAAGAGTGCAATAAAGTCCCTCCTGTTTGTTTCAATAGCATTACTTTTATACAAACTCACCATGTAAGGGCGTGGAACTCTGAACATATATTCCACATCAATGCCGTCATCCCCCATGGGAGACACCATTGGCTGGAAGATATGGCAACCATCCGCGATGATCCAATTGTTTTCATCTACGGTCACCTCGTACGGAAAAATCTCTGATTTAGCCTCAACACCAAGATAGCCTTTGTGGACGATAGGTAAGTGGCTCAAATCAAAAAAGTTTTCAACGGCGCGTAGACCCGACGCATGAACCGCAATTGACCCTCCTGTCACAACGTGACGGTCATTCTCCTCACATTCTAGAAACCGGACAATATCATCTATCGGATTGCCAAGAGTAGTCCAAAGGTATCCATATACTTCTCCAAATGGAAGCTTAACATTTGAATCTTCTCGAATTACCGATAAGCAATTAGCTTCATACTCGATACAAATTGGGACATCGAATAACCGTGTCCTATGGCGACCCTTTTTATACATGGATTCAAGATCAGTAACTACGTACCAATCATCTATCAGAATAGACTCTATACCACCATTCGAAAGAGAAGCATTCTGTTTATTCATATTGCAGTAACCCGAAAGCACTATTTGTACAATTCAAGACCATCTAAGGACGACGGCAGCCCAAAGTTAGACAACTATTCAAACCGGGCATAACCTACACGACCCAGTAGCTAGTTTTCGAAATCGGTCTGAGAACAGATAAGTAATCTGAAGTATTATTCATAAATTGGTGTTCTATAGAGTATTTTCAAAATCCTGGTCCTGCCTGTTCAGCTTACTGAATCTATGGGACAGAAGACCGAACTCGAAAGGCAGTTTCCCTGTTGTTGCAAACCAAGTAAGCTCTCAGAACTTTATAGAACTAAAGGAGAAACTTTACTATGTCATCGTCACCTAGGTCCAACATTTCCCGACGGGATCTTCTCAAATATTCGAGTGCATTTGGTGTCTTAGCAGCCACGGGAGGTATTTCTAGATTTGCCGTAGCGGACGACGTGTTAAAAGTCGGAGTTGCTTACGTCTCTCCGATGGCTGACATCGGCTGGACCAAGCAGCATTCGCTTGGCGCAGCAGCGATTCGGGAGGCCTTGGGCGACAAAGTAGAGGTCTCTGAAATCGACAACGTGTGGGATCCGCAAGCGACTGAAAAAGTGTTTACTGACTTTGCCCGCTCTGGTGCCAAGCTAATTTTTGGAACAAGTTTTTCGCATAGCACCCCTATCCAGAAAGTAGCCCCGCGTTTTCCAGATGTCTCTTTTGAACATTGTTCGGGGCTGAAGCATTTTTCTAATCTCGGAACTTTTGAGGCCAAATATTATGAAGGAACATACTTAGCCGGGATAGCAAGCGGGTTGATGACTAAGTCTAAAAAAATTGGCTTTATCGGGGGTTATCCAATTCCAGATATTGTTGGACCAGGCAATGCACTCTTGTTGGGTGCACAAAGTGTGAATCCAGACATTACCTGCAGCGTCATTTTTCTAAACTCTTGGTACGACCCAGCGAAGGAAAAAGAAGCAACGACCGCGCTGATTGCTCAGGGATGTGATGTGATCTGTTCCATGACCGACACAGCGACGGGTGTGCAAGTTGCTGAAGAAAATGGCGCCTGGTCTGTTGGCTATGCAAGCGATATGAGCCCTTTTGGTCCGACCGGGCAATTAACCTCATTTATGTTGAATTGGGACTCAATCTATGTTGAGGCCGCTAAAAACGTAGCGGCGGGAACTTGGAAGTCTGAAGTCCGCTGGCAAGGTTTAAAAGAGGGGGTAATCCAAATGTCGCCCTACAACGATGCAATTCCGAAATCAGGACTTGCACAGATTAACGAAGTTGCGGATGGTATTGTCTCAGGTGCCGTACACCCTTATGCCGGTGAAATCAGAGATCAAGACGGCAATGTCCGCGTTGCCAGTGGTTCAGTTATGCCGGATGGAGAGATTAGAGGTTTCAACTGGTTCGTCGAAGGTATGATTGGCTCTATGGGCTAGCCATAATCTGAATTTGTTGACAATTGAACCGCCGCTTTCACTAGCTGGAAGCGGCGGTTTTATTGGCATTTACACTCCTACCCAATCATTTACATTTCGGTTAACAATCTCCTAGGCAACACAATTCGTGTCACTTCTTGAGCTAAGAGGAATTACAAAGCGCTATCCTGCCGTAGTTGCTAATGATGATATCCATTTAAATGTTGAAGCAGGAACAATCCATGCAATCTTGGGAGAGAATGGGGCTGGCAAAAGCACCTTGATGAAAATCATTTACGGTGCCACCACCGCGGATGAAGGTCAAATCTATTGGCACGGTAACCCTGTACGAATTAGTAGTCCATCAGCCGCTAGGCAACTTGGCATAGGCATGGTGTATCAGCATTTTTCTTTGTTTGAATCGATTACTGTCGCTGAGAACATTGCAATCGCTCTCGATCGTAAACTTGACCTCGAAAGCCTTAGTGCTGAAATCAATCTAATTTCGGAGAAGTACAATCTTTTGGTTGAGCCTGATCGACTCCTCTACCACCTGTCAGTAGGTGAGAGACAGCGAGTAGAGATCATCCGGTGTCTCATCCAGAATCCAAAGTTGTTAATTCTCGACGAGCCAACTTCTGTACTAACCCCACAGGCAATTCAGGGTTTATTCGTCACGCTCAAACAACTCGCATCGGAAGGATGTAGCATTCTTTATATCAGTCACAAATTAGAGGAAGTAATTCAAATATGCGACTCGGCAACGGTGCTTCGGGGTGGAAAGGTTGTAGACACAATACTCCCATCAGCCACCACAACAGGTGAATTAGCTCATCTGATGATTGGAACACAACCACCGACAACCCAACGCCAACATGTAAAGATCAACTCATCGTCAACATTAGAAGTTTGCCAACTTTCAGCAGCAGCAGAAGATCATTTCGGTTCAGACATACGAGACGTATCTCTCACGGTTCGAGGTGGTGAAATAGTCGGCATAGCTGGTGTCTCTGGAAATGGCCAAGCCGAATTATTCAAGTTGCTCAGTGGTGAGAAAATTCATTCTGAGCCAGATACCATCCGCATCAATAATGTTGGAGTTTCACGCCTAAACGCAAATGGGAGACGGCATCTAGGCCTTGCCTGCATTCCCGAAGAACGCCTTGGTCGCGGCGCTGCAGCCGGCTTTAGTTTACGTGATAACTTTTGCCTCACCCATCACGGAAGAAACCTTCTACGTTATGGCTTCATAAAGTACAAAGAAGCGGATAGAAGAACTAGCCAGGTTATTGATCGATTTTCTGTCCTTTGTGACGGCCCGCATGCTGCTGCCGAAAGTTTGTCCGGGGGTAACCTACAACGATTCATTGTCGGTCGAGAAATAGAACTCAATCCAACAGTTCTAATTGTCTCTCAGCCGACATGGGGGCTTGATGTCGCTGCTGCGGCCTTCATCCGACAAACGCTAATCGACCTCAGCCGCGCAGGTTCGGCAGTTTTGGTATTCTCTGAAGAGTTAGAAGAATTACTCGAAATTTGTGACCAAATTGTCGTAATGTACGGGGGCCAAATGTCCCAGCCAGTTTCTCGCTCCGATGCTGATATAGAACAAATCGGTCTGTTGATGGCAGGCGAAGGATTTTCTTTTCAGACAACAGCCCAAGGGTATTGAAATGCGTCGTTTGACTCTTGAGCAACGTCTCCATCCATCGGTGGCAATACGAGCACTGTCCCCAATCGCAGCGACTTTAATTACCATCCTGGCCGGCTCTGCCATGTTCTACTTTCTCGGTTATGAACCACTGGGCACGTTGAGGGTATTTTTCATTGACCCTCTGACTAGCGTTTACGGCATATCCGAGGTGCTACTCAAAGCCTGTCCATTAGTCCTAATTGCTCTTGGTCTCGCAATTGGTTTTAGGGCCAACGTTTGGAACATTGGTGCTGAAGGGCAACTGACGATTGGCGCTATTTGCGCCGGTGGTATTGCCCTCGCTATCGGAGAAAAAGATTTTGGCTTTACCCTTTTCATTATGGTGATCCTCGGTGCTCTAGGCGGTATGGCTTGGGCTTCAATTCCTGCGTTCCTCAAAGTTCGCTTCAATACCAACGAAATTCTAGTAACACTGATGTTGAATTACGTAGCCCTACTATTGCTCTCGTACCTTGTCCACGGACCCTGGCGGGATCCATTTGGATTCAATTTTCCGCAAACGGCCCTCTTCCATTCGTCAGCAATGTTTTCTCCGGTATTACCAGGCTTCCGAGTGACCGGTTCTATTTTTATTGTTATCGGCGCAGCAATAATTGCCTGGACCATCGTTACACGGAGTTTCCTCGGATTCCAAATGGCCATTGCAGGAAAGGCACCAAGGGCCGGTCTATTCGCAGGCTACCGAGACAACAAGGCAATTTGGCTTGGATTATTAATTGGTGGTGGAGCGGCCGGATTAGCAGGCATGGCTGAAGCGGCGGGCCCATTGGGGCAGTTGTTACCAACAATCTCTCCTGGTTATGGATACACCGCCATCATTGTGGCTTTTCTTGGGCGTTTACACCCCATCGGGGTGGTTTTTGGCGGCTTATTAGTATCACTAATTGCGAACGGTGGAGAATCTGCCCAGATGTACTTGGGCATGCATTCATCGTTGTCACAGATTTTTCAAGGGATGCTTTTATTCTTTGTTTTAGCTGCTGATTTTCTAGTGTTTTACAAATTGAAACTGGTAACGAGGTAAGCCATTGGATCTTACAATCGCAATAATTACAGGAACTTTGATAGGCGCAACTCCATTAATATTCGCAGCACTAGGAGAGTTAGTGGTTGAGCGTTCAGGTGTATTAAATCTAGGTATCGAAGGCATGATGTTAATCGGCGCCGTGACAGCATTCGGATTTGCTTTTGCAGGTTATCCACCAATAGTTGCGGCACTCGTCGCTATGCTGGCCGGTGCTACGGCCGCCCTACTATTTGGAGTACTCGCTTTAACTTTGATGGCTAACCAATATGCGGCCGGTTTAGCTTTGACTTTATTTGGAGCGGGGTTATCTACATTCCTCGGTCATGGTTTCGGCGCTGCACCACTAACTGCAATAACTGAGGTATCCATTCCATTTCTGTCATCTATTCCTATCGTTGGGCCGTTGTTATTTCGATATGATCCCATGGTGTACATTGCTATTGCGTTGATACCGATCATATGGTTTGCCTTATACCGTACGAAGATGGGCTTAGTAATCAGGGTAATCGGTGAATCTCCACAATCTGCTCACGCCATAGGCTACAACGTGATCCTGGTTCGATATCTTGCAACACTTTTTGGAGGTGCCATGGCAGGCCTCGGGGGAGCTTATCTTGCTTTGGCCTATACACCACTGTGGGTTCCGAATATGACTGCGGGTAAAGGATGGATAGCGCTCGCCTTGGTAATATTTTCAGGTTGGCGACCTTTTCGAGTGATGCTGGGTGCCTGGTTGTTTGGAGGTGTAACCATACTTCAACTACACGCACAGGGCTTTGGCATTGACGTGCCCTCTCAGTTACTTTCAGCGCTACCTTATGTCGCTACCATCTTTGTACTGGTCGTGATTTCACGAAACAGGATATTTCTATTGAAAAACTTTCCTATGTCGCTAGGTAAACCCTTTCATCCGGGTAACTAACACGCCAAGATTTCTTACACTCTCTGAGCTGCCACCGAGCATTGTAAGTAGTGGAGCCTGACCAGAAATTATTTCAGTTCACAATTTCTATCCTCTATTGCCTTTTTGAATAAATGGCATATCGACCACGTTTGCACTCACGATACCCAATTCGTTTCCACATTCGTCACACCACAGGACACGAACAACTTTGCCTAGCCTAGCCAACTCTTGTGGGAGATGACCAAACCCAATAAGACTATTTGTGGTTGGTGACCACGTAACACTAGTCGCTCGCCCAACAGTTTGACCATCAGAAACCACATCTAATGGATTCCACCTCACACGTGACGAAATATTTGGAGAGATTTTCTCAGCAGAATGAGCTTCTCGGACAGTCGATAAATCAAACTCTAAACCAACGATTATCTTTGATGTGCCTTGTTCTTTCACTAGCTGCAAAAGTGCTTGACGTCCAACAAAATTTGCTTTGTCCAAATCCACGAACTGCCCAAATCCCATTTCATAGGGGTTAGCCGAATGTTTGAGATTTACATGAATATTTGACGAAAAAGGATCTGGACCACTGCCTGCATAATCTGTCGATATGAGTGGGAATCCTGCTTCAACACGAGCTATGTCCGCCGCATATTCCCCCGCAGGTTCGATCCCAAATGCGGCACCTGCTTCCATAATCGCATCCCACACAGTCAAACCGTCTTTAGTGTCCACCCAAAGCTCGTATCCAAATGCGCCCGTAAACCCTTGCCGTACAACCATAACTGAGACACCCGCTATTTCTCCAAACGCTATGCCACCAAATTTTAGGTCCGCCACCGGAACTTTAGTTGCAGCGTCAAGAACGTGCTTAGAGCATGGTCCTTGCAACGATAACAAACCAAAATTATGCGTTGTATCAGTCAAGGTCACATCAAATGAGCCGATGTGATCCTGAAACCAGTCAAAAACATTATCGGAGCAATACCGGATGTGATTGTTTGAAAGAAAAAATATAAGTCCATCACAAATCAGCTTTCCATCATCGTTACAAGCTGGCGTGAAAAGGGCTCGTCCAATTTTGCTTGAATCTAAGTTTCGAGTAATCAACGAATTAACCATTGGCACAGCATCGGGTCCTTCGATATCTAATTTTGGTAGAGGCGACATATCGATAACGGCAACAGAGGATCTTATCGCTGACAATTCAGTTTCAAGATTTGTATAAATATCGGGAATAATGTATTCACCCCATCCATACCAGGCGGTCGATAGATTTAACCGCTTTGTTCTCTCGTGAAATGCTGTTCCTTTCATAACTTTCTCAAAATGTAACGAGGAGGATTCTAGTCTGATAAGCCTAAACCAAATTTGCTAACAAGCGATTTCCGGTAGGATCTTGCCATCTTATCAGCTGGTATATGCAGCTCATCTCGGGTATCTAGTGGTAGTTCAAATGGCTGCTGAGACTCCACAAGAGCCTTGTCCTCGTTATTAATGGTTAATGCATCATTCAGCCAAAAATCTGGGTCCTTGACTCCCTGCGAATCTGTAAAAACTTGAAATATTTTCGTCTTGTTTGAAGATACTGGACACACTGAATCAGCAAAATAGTGAACGTAGTCTGAATCAACCGGCTTAACTAACAACAATGTGGAAAATGGAAACGTCAACTGATAGGTATATTCAACCTCCCTCTCATCTCCCTCTACTCCATCAGGAAACCTATTGAAGCCCTCCAGATATGGAACACTAAACGTCAACCCATACTTGGTGGTTTTAACCTTATAAGGCGGGAACGAACCCCCCTCTTCACCCCCGAAACTATCTATATGCACCCAGGGAAAATGCGCAATATCATTAAAATTTTCTACGTGCCGTGGTGCAGAGGCCTGCCATTCATCGGTAGGCACACAATGTCGATTCGAAGCAGAAGTTTCAAGTTGTGGCCAGTCGGGCAATGGCCAAACTGCTTTTGATTTAAGGCACGTCCAAATAATCCCATAACGCTCAACACACGAGTAAGTGTTTAAACAAAGTTTTTTGGGGATACGACGTGCTGAGTCTTGAACCGAAGGAATTCGGGTGCATCGTCCTTGACCATCATAGTGGAGCCCATGCATTGCACAAACTAAATTCTCACCTTGAATTCGACCCATGCTGAGTCGAACCCCTCGATGTGGACATTGGTCATCTGCAACCGTTACACCACTACTGGTTCGATAGATTACTAGATTCAAGTCCAAAAGCTTTGCGGCAACAGGCTGATCGGCCACATCATGACCAAACGCGACTGGATGCCAAAATGCGGCAAGCTTGTGCCAGTCACTAGGTCTGAAAGTGCAGTCTCTTGGTAGTGTTTGATCACGTTGCGAGTGTTCTGTAGAAAGAAACATTGTCGTTGATTAACCTATGTATAAGAACTATTCAGAACAGAAGCTACATTTATGAGCCTCTGGAGTATGCTACACCTAAAGAGGCAGGTGCTCGCGATCGAGCCCTTCGATGCATGAGTGCTATTACAGCAACCACATAAGGTAGAGCAAGCAATATCTGGTACGGGAAATTAATGCCCACAGCTTGTACGTGCATTTGAAACGCCTCAAGAAAAGCAAAAACCAACGCCGCCACAAGAATCCATTTCGGCTGCCAATTACCGGCAATTACAATAACGATGGCGAGCCACCCACGTCCAGCTGTCATTTCCGGTACAAAGCGTATCGATGATCCAACAGATATAAAAGCACCCGCGAGGCCGGCCATCATTCCTCCAAATAGTACTGCCAAATATTGGCGCTTAGCGACACTAAGTCCTTTCATATCAATCGCGCGAGGATTTTCGCCTAAACACCGAAGTTCAAGCCCATATTTAGTTTTGTAAAGGAAGAATGAACATATCGGAACAGACAGAATAGCTAAATAGACCAGCCAATTGTGTGAGAAAACAATAATTCCCAAGTAAGGAATATCTGACAAAAATGGTATCGGTGCTTTTTCTAGAAGATCGATGTTTGGTTGAGTACTTCCAATTGTCTTTAATAGTGAGCGAAACCAAAACAGAGTTAGTCCAGATGCTAATAAATTAAGAGCCAGTCCAGTAACAAACTGTTCCAACCTCAATGTGATTGCCATAAACGCCATGATAAGGCTCATCAACATTGCTCCGACCATGGCTGCACCTATACCAGCCAAAATCGACCCCGTCTCAAAGGTTACAAAGAATCCCAAAAAACATCCCATCAGCATCATCCCTTCAACGCCCAAATTGATCACACCAGCACGTTCAGCAATTAACTCCCCTATCGCTGCAAGGATCAATGGCGCTCCAATCCTAACCATCGCCGCCAATATGCTGATAACAATTGTCTCAGTAAAAAATTCAGACATCCTCAGTGACCCTTTTTATTCGGTACTGGCTCATCAAGGTGCTACATAGAAAAAATAATAGTGTAATAGCTTGCATTGCGAAGACCATCGATTTTGGTACACCTGTAACGACTTGCATCATGAATCCGCCATTCACCATGGCACCAAACAAAACAGCCGCAATCACTGTCCCTAAAGGAGTAAGACCTCCAATCAGAGCGACGATTATTCCGGTATACCCCGCACCCGCTGCGATATCAGTGTTCAACCGTCCGTGCACACCAAGCAACTCACTCGTCCCGGCAAGCCCCGCAATGCCACCACTTATCAGCATTACAACGACCAGCATGCGTGTTGGTTTTATGCCCTTGAAGCTAGAAGCGATCGGATTCGACCCGAAGGCCCGAATTTCATATCCTAATGCAGTACGCTTGATCAGAATGTAAACGATAATCGCGACGACAATTGCGATAAATAATCCCCCGTGTAGTCTCGTATCTTGCAAGAGATTTGGGAGAAGCGCCTTTTCGATTACAGGTGCAGACTGAACATAAAAGTCACCTGGCGGCTGCCAAGGCCCTGATAGAAGATAAGTGAGAAGGTAAAAAATTGCGTAATTAAACATCACTGTCGAGATGATCTCATCAACTCTATATCTTGCTTTTAACCAACCACAAAATACACCTAGCAAAGCACCCCCAACAAAACCTAAACAAATAACCCCAGACAGAACAATGATCCTCGGCAAACCCTCAAAAACAATAGATGCCCAGTATGCCGCGATAGCACCCAACACCAACTGACCCTCTTGGCCGATACTCCATATCTTGGCGCGAAAAGCGACCACTGCTGCCAATCCTGTTAATATGAGGGGTGTCGCCCTAACCAATGTTTCAACGATTGAGTCAATACCAAAAAATGCCCCAATAAATAGTTCCTTAAAGGCTTCAATAGGCTCTTTGCCTGCGGTAGATATCAGCACTCCTGTAACCAAAAGAGTACCCAAGATCGCAACGAGGAAACAAAATAGTCGCCAGGCCCAGGTCACTTCGTCGCGACGTTCAAGTCTAATCTTTGCCCAGTTCATTTCTTCGATCTGTTCGTGGTACTCTACAAATTCCCACCTGCCATTAGCAGCCCAATTTGTTCGAGGTCGGGATTATCCGCAACAAACTCACCGGCAATTTGACCCTTGAACATTACGACAATACGATCAGATAGTTTGATTAACTCATCGAGTTCCTCCGAAGCCAACAATATTGCATAGCCTTCTTTTCGTTTTTCTAGCAACTGTCGATGCACATAATCTGCAATCGATATATCCAACCCCCTGGTCGGCTGATTTGCCAGCAGCACCACCGAAGCCTGAAACAATTCTCTGGCCAGTACGACTTTTTGTGCGTTCCCTCCAGACAAGTTACCGACCACTGTATCGATCGAGGGTGCCACAATCTCAAATTGGTCAACTTGCTCTTGTACAAACGCTCTAACTCTTTCCTGATCGAGAAAACCCCTCTGTGCAAACCTTGGAGATCGGTGCATACCCAGTAGCAAATTATCCACAATTGAAAGTTGACCGATAAGTCCTTCACGATAACGGTCTTGAGGAATATGTCCGACACCGGCCGCCAATATCTCCGCGGGTGACCAGTGTGTTATGTCTTCAGTATCTAGCCAAACTTCTCCTGACTCTGGACTTTGAATGCCAACAAGGGTTTCAAACAATTCTTTTTGCCCATTGCCCGCAACACCTGCTATGCCAACTATTTCATGACTATTTAAAGTGAGATTAAGGTCTTTTACAGCATAGCCGCCACGAGGACCCCTAACATCTAGCTTCTTGATTTGCACGACAGTTGACTCAGAGTTTATTTTTTTCTTTAAACCCTGAACCGCGAGCTCAGAGCTGATCATCATATGAGTCAACTGCTCGCGGGTTGTAGATTTTGTGTCGACTGTATTTATAATTTTCCCTTTACGCATAACCGTCACACGATCAGATTGCATGACTTCTTTGAGTTTGTGAGTAATCAGCACTATAGAGATGCCTTGCCTTTTCATCACATTGAGAATTCGAAAAAGCTTATCCGACTCTTCAGGAGTAAGCACCGCTGTCGGTTCATCTAGAATCAAGAATTTCACATCAAGATACAATGCCTTCAATATCTCAACCCATTGCTGTTCTCCCACTGAAAGATCCCAAATTGCCGCATGACCATTTAGCTTTAACTCATAGCGCGCACACAATTCCTTGAATTTATTCTCTGCCTTTTGAGTATTTAGCAACACCTTCGCATCTTCCGTGCCGACAATAATATTCTCCAGGACGGTCAGTGGCGGCACAAGAACAAAGTGTTGATGAATCATTCCGATACCAAGCTGGATTGCATCCCTTGGTGAGTTGAATTCCACTAACTCCCCGTTAAAACAGATTGTTCCACTTTCCGAACGGTAAGTACCATAAATACACTCTGCCAAGGTTGACTTGCCTGCACCATTCTCTCCGAACAGACAATGAATCTCTCCCCTTCTAACATCAAACGTAACCCGATCATTAGCAATTACTGTTCCAAATCGCTTGGTTAGGTTTTTAATTTGTAATTGTTCTAGCATTCGATGTCTCTAGATAAAAGCCAGCACCAAAACAAACGCCGCGAGGTTTATCCCCGCGGCGCTTTTGCTAATCTGATCAAATTTCAATCAACTACTACAAGAAAACTCTACTGACACTTGATTAAATTAATGTCAATCTGATTCTACTGGACTCGTGATAATTGGGATGACCAACTCACCCGACAGTATTTTCGATTTAGCTTCTGCAACCTTAGCTTTTACGTCGTCAGGTAGATTATCTGAAATTGCAACATCGATCGCGCCATCTTTCATCAAAAACCATCGCTTTTCCGTATTACCTGCGAACGGCGTCGCGTTAGTTTTAGCCTGATACCATTCATCAATGACCCAATCGACATGCGGAATCCAACTAATCATAAAACTAGAATTTATTACATCCGGTGCCGTCGGTATCCAATTCGTATAAGCACCGTGACATTTGATTCCGTGTTCACGGCAAGCCTCAAACGCAGTTGCAACCATCAAAATATTATCCGCTCCTGCAGCAATTTGCGCGTTTGAAGATTCTCGAGCTTTTGGTGGGTCCCACCAACTCTCAATAAAGGTTACTTTCTTTTTTATATTTGAATTAACAGACTGTGCGCCCAAGAAAAATCCATTAATAAGATCCCATACGTCGTCAGCCGGAAATGTTCCAACAATACCGAGTATGTTTGACTTAGTTGTCATACCCGCAACTATTCCTTGCAAATAGGCACCTTCATGGTCGCGGTGATACATCCAGTACTGGTTCTTTCCAAGTCCCTCGTTTCCAGAACCCGAGACGACAAACAAAGTTTCCGGAAATTTATTCTGGATCTTCTTGACCTGATCTGAATAAGAGCTATGCAACCAAACAATATCATATCCTTTCTTGGCATAGACTCGTGCGGCGGCCTCTGCCTCGTCTCCCCAAAGACCTGCTGTAAATTCGGGCTCGTTGATCTCAAGGCCATGGGGATTGTTTTTCCTTGCATTTTCCCAAGCTGCAAGAAATGTACCGTCCCAGGGCTCCTCTCCTCCCACTGTTAAGATAGCAGCCATCTTTAACGTAGTTGGTGCCCCTGCAGACACACTACCGGATGCTAGAAATATTGCACTAAACACAACCCCTAAAATCAACCTCACAACGCTATTCATTAATATTCTCCTAAAATTAGTGGTCAACGCTTAGATTTGATTAAAGCTTTTCAAGTAACGCCTGCTTCCCAAACATTATTTTCGCGCGATTGAGAGTACCAGACTCCCCATCATCATGAAAGACTATCTGAGCCCTGTTTCACACTCACAATTAGCGTTGGATTAAGCGACACACTTATGCATTTGAATTACTTAACAATTGTCTAGAGATCCCATCAACCCAAACATTCCGAATATTGATTCTTGCACAGTTGTAGACGATAGACTGGAAAAGCTCTTCTGCAGAGGTCTCCTGCTGGTTTCTAGGAATATTGCTTCCTTGAACATATGGATCGATAAGAAGTGCATCAAATTTATAACCTTCCTCAAATCTCCCTACGGGGATATCAAGCGCTTCAGCCCCTCCCGCCGTAGCCAACCAAAATGCCTCTTTAAAGTTGATTCTCGAGTTGGAGCTCCCTCGATCTAGCGGTCCTCTCGAAGAATCAACACCATCTTCGAGCATTCGCG
>CAJWFK010000049.1 GCA_913031125.1 uncultured Woeseia sp.
CTTTGGCCTTGATCATTGAAGCAAATCCAGAAATTGGACGCTCTGAATCCTCTGGTTCAAGCTGTATTGAACTAGTGAAAATGTCCTTAGCAAATTCTTCAAAACCGCTTGATGGACAGAACCTACCACATGACGATCAAGCAGGCTACGGTTTTCTGGATGCTGCTGGATGGTTGGATGATGTGTCAAAATCGCTACCCTGTTAGCCAGTAGTCAGAAATACAATGATACTTTAAACATTTATTGATATTTTTATTGATATTCTTATCATTTTTCAATATTATTAACACTATCCCGGACAGCGTATACTTATATCTCGGACACCACTCAGAGATACAGTGAATGATATGCGTACAGCAAAAAGTCTGAGTCTAGTCATGCTTATGGTAGTCAGCACAACTCTAGCCATACTAATTCCAGTAGCTCCTGGAGCTATGGCAGCAGTAAATGAAACATCATATGGTGAAATTACAGGTACTGAAACCTGGAGTGGGACTCATACACTTACTGGTGATGTAAGGGTTGCAGGTGGTGCTAAGTTGATTATCAATGCAGGAACTACCATACAGATACCCAATGGGTCATTTGTTGATGTAGAAGGAGCAATGTGTGCAGGCTCATCATCTTGCGGCGCCACTCAGGCAAGTACTGGAAGTCCAATCCGTTTCATCTGGGGTGATCCTTTGAACGCCAGTGCACAAGGGCGTTGTTCCTTCAATTACGATGCCAAGTGTGGAGAGGGTGTAGTTTTTAGAAACACAATTGACACCTCAAAAACAGCATTGTCATATGTTGAATTCAAAAATGCATATGGTTATCCTATAGCAGTTGGAGGTAGTGCTAATCCAGTTATGGGTGCCTTGGTTTATGATGGTGCCAGCTTCTCTTCAGATCATCTGACCTTTGATGATGTTAACACCTCAAATGTTGTTGCCGTAAATTTGGCAGCCCCAACAATCTCTGACAGTACATTTGTCGTAGGCACAGATGGCCAGGGGTGGGATGCTTCAGCAGTAAGAGCTTATGGAACAGGAACTGGTATCTTGTCTTCATTTGTAATTCGTGATTCCCAATTCACTGGTTCAGAAGCAGATGATTGCAGTAGTCAAGGTGGTGGTCGTTCTGCATTGTATGCGGCTGATTCATACATCGAGTTTGAAACACTATCTTTCACAAATAATGCATATGGCCTATATTTGTCACAGTCGTCAGGTACTCTACAAGGAACAACATTCGACATTCAATGCAATGCTATCGATACAAACGGATACAAATCAACTGGATCAATCGACCACTGGCTATATATTTCGAACAATTCAATTACCACTACGGATGGTGCTGGGATTACAGCTTATGATGGTGCAAGAGTGATTGCAGATGGAAATACAATTTCTGGTGCCTCAGGAGGTTCAGGTGTTGGAATTAGAGGAGCTACTCTTGTTGCAACAAATAACGTAATTGGTCCAATAGGGGGATGGAATGGGTTCTGGATATACGGAGATTCTTTTGATGTCACTGCAGAAAATAATACTATACTAAACACCACAAAAGAGGCAGTATTGATAGGTGAATATCACTATCAAGATAGCGGATGGTCGGTTCCAGTTCCAACAAAAGGAAGGGCATATTTTGCTAATAACACAATAACTGGAAATGAGGGTACTTGCACAAGTGACAAGATGTATGGAGGCGATTTCAACTGCCCGGCATTCCACGTATTTATGTCAAGTGCGACAATTAATGACAACACTGTTACATCAAATTCGGGTGATGGAATTAGAGCCACTGGAGCTATCATCAATGCGAATCGCAACAATATGGAAGTCGGAGAGTTTGCAGTACGTGCAAAACTAATGGACGATAATTATGGGAACAAATACGCCACACTAGGATTTTTCTCTGAAAATACGTGGACTGGGGCAAGTCAAGTTTACAACGTTACAGAATCATCTGTCACAGTTCAATCTGAGTATATGCCGGATCCTGATCCTGCCTCTGGAGAACTTTATCCAGTAAGTCTGGGATGGTTTGGAGCGGAGTGTCCTTGGGTTGCAAACGAATGCATCAAATTGTCAGCAACCAAGACGATGCCGCCTAGAAACATGCCATTGCAAATGGAAATAAAGGACAATGCAACAGTTTTCCAATTTGCTAATTTGACAAATTTTGATATTTCTAAGGCACATATCCAGAATCAGAATACAGCATGGGGTGTACAGATACAGCGAGCAGAGTTGGTTCGTTTCAGGACAATGGCAAATGGTGTCCATGTTGCGAATGCTGAAGTAATAGTACAAGACAAGTCAACGGGACAAGAAGTTTACAACATGACTACAGATATCTGGGGTTACACACCATGGTTCTCGCTGGCAAGCAATTTCCACATCGATACGAATTGGAATCATTTCGCTATTGATGCAGGAGAAGATTCTTGCAATGATGGTTTGGACAATGATGGAGATTCATTCATGGATTCAAATGATCCAGACTGTGTAGCATCACGTGAATTATCAAATTATGCAGTTACAGCTTATAGAATTGGTAAAGGAAGTTCGAGTTTTGATATGACGGTTTCAGCGCAACAGGATCTCGTTGTAACTCTAACCAATATGGTCCCAAGTCTGAAAGTACACCAGGAGAATGAAACGACGTTCAAGAATGTAATCAGTATTACTGGCGAGGCGTGGGACGGTGCTGCAGGACCTTATTTCAGCGATTATGATGCCAACATAAAACAGTTCGGACTAGTAGACGAGATACAAGTAAAGCCTCCAGGTGTGACAGATTGGGATGATGCATATATTGCTACTGACACAAGTAATGCTGGTGGAATAATTAACAAAACAAATCACCCGTGGAAGTTTTGGTCATTTGATTGGGATATGTCACAACTTCCTGAAGATGATTATACATTCGAACTAAGGGCATATGATGGCCTTGATTATAGCCCAGTAATGACTAGAATTTTCCAGTTGAATACTGTTGCTCCAACGATTTACGTTGATGGTCCAGCAAATCACTCAACGCATGATTCACAGTTAATTACTTTCAGCGGTCGCGTTGAGGATCCATATGGTAATGGGGCGGAAGATGTAAGAGAGAATGGAGCAGTTCATCTTGAAATAAGCGGGCCTGGATATGATGTAACTACAGTTACTGAAGGTGGTGCTGCTTGGACATATCAATGGAGTACTGAAGGAAAGAACTCAGGTAATTACAGTTTCAAAATTTGGGCCAGCGATTCTAATTTCTGTAGAATAACATACGATGAATGTATTCACAAAGAAATTATCGTTTATGTTGACAATGATAATGATGCCCCAACGGTTGATCTAAGTTCACCAATACCAGATACATCTGGTAGGCTAAAGGCATCTAAAAACACCGAAATATCTGGTTCGGCTAGAGATACGGATGGTCAGGTGACCAAGATTGAAATCCAAATAGAGGATCTTCAAACCGGGCAACTTCTAACAAATGCACCTGAATTAGTCACAACATTCACCTCTGTTGGCAATTTCCAAATTTGGAGTGTAACTTGGGATACTACAACTTTGACTCATGATTTCCAATACAAAGTTTCAGTGCGTGCATATGATGGATATGATTGGTCACTTCCAGCAACTATGAGTTTCACGATAGATAACAAGGCAGAAAATATACGCCCACAATTCAATGGGACAGGATGGGATGAAGATATGACACTATTTTGCGATAGAGATTCAAGGGCAGAAAATCCTTGTTCGAAAGCAGAAGTAAACATGTTTGACTATTTCTCAGATGAGGATGGGGAATTATATTGGTATAGTTTTGAAGTACTTAGCTTAGAATGTGATTTGTCACAGGTCCAAACTGTCACAGAGGATGATTGTAAGTCACTACTAGTGCCGAACACAGAGGGTATATTTACCTACAATCCAGTTGATGCAATGGATTTGCTAGGGTCTAATGCAGAACTATCTCTTCAGAATGTTCAATTCCGTGTCACAGATGCCAATGGTAGTGAAATTGAATCATCACTGATGAACTTCTGGGTTTCCTACCTTGATTTTACTATCGAAAGAGATGATGGTGAGTGGGGAGATCCAATCACTGAAGATGATCCTGCAATTTTCACAGGACGTGCTAGACCAGGAGAGGTTGTTTTCCTGAGGATAGAAGATGGCGGTAGGGAAGTAAATCGTTCAACTGCAGGTTCTGACGGATTTTGGAAGATGGAAGTGACCATAGGTCAATTATCAGGTAGTGGGTTGACCGATGTGTACTTTGAATACTCTGGGGAGGAAGTTGCTAAGTCCCTGCAATCAGGAGAGCCTGAAGAGGAATCAAGCAACACATTCCTGTACATAATCATCGGAATAGCAATATTAGTGGCACTAGTTGGATTATTCGCATTCTTCTTTGTAGAATTTGAGGATGAAGAATTTTCAGAAGAAGAAAAATACAGTTCGGGAGCTGTAGAGAATGTTGACCCCTATGCTTGGGCAAAAGAAAAAGTAGGTCAAGAAGTTGTTGAAAATGCTGTTGCATCTGCTGCACAGGCAGCCCCTGCGCCTCAACCAGTTTCAAATCCAGAGCATCCTGGTTGGTTATGGGATCCGACAACTCAGCAGTGGGTTCCTGATCCAAACTACCAACATCCTGGCCAGTGATAAACAGCACCTAACAGGGTACTCTAGGGAGGCACATCGATGGCAATACCTAAACCGGGCGTTCAAGAAAGAATACTTCTTCACCTTCGGGACTATGCAGATTTTGCTTCTGCAGTTGAAGTGCCTTTCTCACTATCTCAGATGGGGATTGCCAATGCAGTAGCGATTGCACGTTCTAATGTTCCAAGAGCGATAGCTAGCCTGAAGGATGAGGGTCTGTTAATTGAACGTCAAGCACATGTCGCTGGTGTTTCACGGAAACGTAAAGCATACTTTCTGACTGATACTGGTTTGCAATTAGCAGAAGAAACTTGGGAGAGATTGCAAGAATTTTCATTTCGAGTCATTCTATCTACAGGAGATACAACATCTACGACACTTGGGGAAGTTCAGCAATTGCTGCCATTCAGCATGCGAATCGTAGATGTCGTTAGATATATTGATGATAATGGTATTCTTGATGCAAGAGATTTATCTGAAGATATTATTGAGAGAGACCTTTCAAAACATGTAGAGAAACAACTGGTTACATCTCTTGAAGACTTACCTCGGTCAAGGCATTTTTACGGAAGAGAAACAGAATTAGAGAACATGGTTCAACTTCTTGAAGCACGGCCGACTACAATACTTGTTCCAGGAATTGCTGGCATAGGTAAGACGACATTTGCTGGTAAATTGATTGAGCGATTCATGCATCGGAGGAATTTGTTCTATCACCGCTGCCAAGACTGGGATGGGCCACGATCATTCCTCGAGGCAATTGCGGATTGGCTGACAAATATTGGTGACACTATTCTATCTGATTATCTTGCAGCAACACCCGTTCCACGACCAGCAGAATCAGTTCGTCTAATAACAGATGCAGTAGCAAAATTCCCTTGCTTGATTGTAGTAGATGATTTCCATAAAGTAAACGACAAAGTTCTCCATCAAACTCTGCAAGGGTTAGCACTTGCAATCATGGATTTGGAAGAGCAGGTCGGGTTAGTAATTTTCAGTCGTTCATATCGTGAATCAATTCCAATCAATGATGCTGAAGGAAAAATTGTATCAATTCCGATGGAATTGTCAGGCCTTGATCAAGATGCATCTAGAAATTTGTTATCCGCCTTTGGAGAGATGGACGAGGGTCAGTTTCAATATATCTATCACCTTTCAAGGGGTCACCCACTCGTACTGGAATTAATCAATAGAGGTGCACCTGCTACAGCATTTCACGAAACATTAGAGAATTACATATCTGTTGAGATTTTCAACAAATTATCTGCAGAGCAAAAAAGAGTTCTTGGCGCATTAGCGGTCTTTAGGGAATCTGTGCCGCTTGAGGCTTTGGCTATACAGGATTTGAACACCGATGAACTTGATTCATTAGTAGAGCAAGGCTTAGCTAGAAACGCAGATGGAGACACATATGACGTTCACGATTTGATTAGAGAATTTTTACTACAGAGCCTTGATGAGCAAACGTCAATTTCACTACACAATAGTTCTGCTAATTGGTACCGTGGACAAAAGGAAAGCTCTGAGAGAAATCTGGAATTAATCCACCACTTGATCAATGCAAAGGAAAGTGAAGAAGCTGCAATTTGTATAAAGGAAACTGGGCCAAATTTGGTCAGTACTGGACATTTGGAATTACAGTCGCTGATTGAGAAGTTAGACTTGGGTGATATTGGTCCTGAACTTGCTGCACCGACATTGCAGATTTGTGGAGACATTCAAATTCTTCTCGGTAAATTTGACGATGCAGAGTCAACTTTCGGTCTCGCATTGGAGTATTCCAAGAAGGGGGGGGATTCTGGAATTCAGGCTCAAATAATCAGTAGTATTGCCGATATTGAGTTTAAGCGTGGTGAAATGGACAAAGCTCTGACCTTGCATCACGAAGCACTAGAGATTTTCATTAAGAATGAGAATCCCGTTTGGGCTGCTAGAACATACAACAATATTGGCTACCTATACCGTAGAAGAAATGACAAAAACAAAGCCATGGAAGCATATTCAAATGTAGAGAAAATACTCAGTGACGAAACTGGAATTGAAATGTGCAAGGCAAGAATAAATTTAGCCAGGGCATATCTTGACCTTGGGGAAGTAGATCTTGCTAGAGAACACGCCTTCAATGCGCATGAAGAGACAGACAAGTTAGGAGACTCTACCTTACATGCGAGGGCACGTGCAGTATTGGGTAGATATTATGCAAAAGTGAACGATGCTGATCTCGCTCTTCACCATTATTCCGAAGCACTTGACCTAATGGGTGAAGCCGGCGATCCATTGGCCCTAGTTGACATAACACTGCTACTGGGCGAAGTTCTAGTCGATTCAGGTAGGACAGAAGAAGCACTCGAACAGTATCGTGAAGGTTTGGTCATTGCCGAGGCGAATGATTTGAGGATGCAAATTGGAGAACTTCTAGCACGACTGGGAGGGACTGCACCAGATCGTCAAAGGAGGATGGAATATCTGCAAAGAGCATTAACAGTGTTCCGTGAATTAGGTGCTCAGTCTCGTATGCGGGAAGTGCAATTACTTGTTCATCAATCTATAATGGGTAATTGAATTACCAACCAGGGTGCTGCGTTGTTATTTTTGTGATATTATCTGTGTGGACTACCCAAATTGTATCAACGCCACTTAGAGAAATTTCTCCCTGGTGAGTTGCAAGACCAGCGGCAGAAAGTTGTTTAGCATGGTCTGCTTCGAGCATTCCCAGCGTAACGCATGTTTCAAGTCCCATTTCCTTCACAGCGCGAACCATACTAAGTACCCGATCAAACTCAGGCCCATCTGACACCTGGGGCCACGCAGCCCCCATGCAAAAACGATCAGCACCTGCCACTTTAGCTCGCTCGGCCGCGGTCACCACATCAGAAAGACTCATTAGCTCCGTTGAATCAACAGAAGCGTCATAGTGCGCAGACTGCGGACAATACGCACAGTCCTCAGAACATCCCCCAGTTTTCACGCTGAGAAGCGATGCGCATTGAACAGTTTCTGGGTCATGGCACCGTCGATGCACAGTAGCAGCCTCGTAGACAAGGTCGAGCAATCCGCGACAATAAGTCGCAGCCACTCGCTCACGGGTAACACGGCACTCATCCAAGGCGTCTTGTCTTTCTATAGAAGGCGTCGACATCTGTATGCTCACCTCAAATTATACCGGCTCAACAAAACCATCTCTATATAATGACGCGGTTATGTTGAATGACCTGAGCCGTGACGAGCTAATTTCGCGAGAACGAGCCCTCCTAGAACGTTTTGCCATACACAAAGAAGCCGGGTTGGCATTAGACCTGACACGAGGCAAGCCAAGCCCTGAACAACTCTCTCTCTCCGACGAGCTTGATGCAATGGTCGGTGGCGAATTCCGAGCGTCAGACGGAACCGACCTGCGCAACTACGGCGGACTAACTGGCATGAGTGAAGCTAGAGAACTGGGAGCGGAACTGCTCGGTATCGGGGCCGAAGATGTGATTGCCGGTGGTAATTCCAGCCTAACCTTGATGTACCAGTATTTACTACATGCGTGGCTACATGGTCCTCTCGACACCAAAACGGCCTGGAGATTAGAACCAGGGCCAACCAAATTTCTCTGTGTTGTTCCTGGGTACGACAGGCATTTTACGATTGTTGAAAACCTAGGGTTTGAACTACTTAACGTTCGGTTAACCGATAGTGGTCCCGACATGGACCAGATCGAAGACTTGGTTTCATCCGACCCCAGCATTAAAGGTATCTGGTGCGTACCGAAATATTCCAACCCAACCGGACACGTCTATGCCGATAACACCGTCAAACGATTGGCACACATCCCGAAAATCGCCGGCCCTAATTTTCGAATCATGTGGGATAACGCGTATGCAGTACATGACTTCGATGACAATCCACCTGTCCTTGCTAACATCTTTTCCCATTGCGAAACAGCTGGAACGAAAGACTCTGTGATTCAATTTGCCTCAACCTCAAAGGTAACCCGTGCCGGCGCAGGCATCTCATTCCTTGCAGCATCACAGGCGAACCGAGATTCATTCATAAAGACCCTCGGCATACAAACAATTGGTCCAGATAAACTTAATCAACTTCGTCACGTCCGTTTTCTTAAGAACATCGACGGCATACGTGTCCTGATGCGAGGCCACGCTGCCATCGTTAAACCAAAATTCGACTTGGTGGTTCAGCATCTGACTGACGGACTCACCAGTGACAGTATCGGGTCATGGACAACACCGCGTGGGGGATATTTCCTGTCTTTTGAAGCACCCAAAGGCCTTGCAACGGAGATCGTGCGACTCTCGGCGGAAGCAGGCGTGAAATTGACCCCGGCTGGTGCCACATTTCCGCACGGTCAAGACCCAAATAATTCCAACATCAGAATTGCACCAACATATCCCTCCCTTGATGAAATCGATCAGGCAATGCCCGTCTTCGTAACTGCCGTCTCCCTGGCGGCTGTCCGTAAACTTCTTCAATCTTCTGAAAAGCATGCCTAATATGCCGTTCATCAACGGTGTAGCATTAACATAGGCAATAAAGATTCATGAATTCGAAACGCGTGTATTACCGCTCATTACCCGTACTCATCGCGGTATCCCTGTTCCGCCTCGACGTGTACGCGCAAAATGCTCCAACCTATAGCGAGCATATAGCGCCAATTCTGCACACACACTGCGTAACCTGTCATCGAACTGACGGAATCGCCCCTTTCAGCCTGGATAATTTCCGCGACGCGGAAGCAAACGCAGAACGAATCGCGGAGGTCGTAACAAGTGCATCGATGCCACCTTGGAAACCAGACCCGTTTTACGGACCATTCGACGGCGAACCAGAAATCACTGTGGCCGAAGCAGACAATCTTGTTGCCTGGGCAACGAATGGCTCACCACAGGGAGATACGGCGCTGTCATTGACCCCGACCATACCGTCGTGGACCCTTGGCGAACCTGACCTCATTGTCTCAATGGAGGAAGCCTATTCGGTCAATCCTGGAGACTCCCTTGAGCATCGTAACTTTGTGCTCCCTATCGATCTCGGCGAACAACAATGGGTCCGCGCCGTGGACATTCTCCCGGATAGAGGTAGTAGCGCCGCAATTAGACGTGCCAGAGTAGCGATCGACGAAAGTGGTACCGGGCGCACAGTGGAAGCGGACGACCCACTTCCTGGTTACCCTGGCCTGATCATCGACCACGCAGCGTTTCCTCAAGGCCATATTCTGATCTGGTCACCAGGACAAACGCCAACTGCTGAACAACCTGGATTAGCTTGGTCTCTTGAACCAGGCGACGATCTCATTCTGCAGTTAACGTTACAACCGCGCTCGGAAGCTATACCAGTTCAAGCTTCTGTCGGTCTCTATTTTTCTGACGAAGCGCCAGCGCTGCGCCCGGTCGGTCTTGGACTGAATTCGAAAGCCCTCGAAATACCAGCCGGAAATGCAGATTACGTCGTACAAGACCGTTACCGACTACCAGTCGCCGTCGATGTCCTAGAACTCTTTCCATATATGCACTATCTTGGAAAAACCATCGAAATAACGGCCTCCCTTCCAGACGGCACAGAAGTTGGACTTCTTCAAATTGAAGACTGGGATTTTAATTGGCAGGACAGTTACCGTTACGCTGACCCACTACACCTACCGGCAGGAACCTCCATCGAAGCCAAATTTACCTTCGACAACTCTTCTGCCAATCCCAACAATCCGTCAAATCCGCCCGTAGTGGTTCGCCACGGGGACACAATGATGGACGAAATGGCAGAAGTATTGCTCCAGGTCCTTCCGGTGCTCCCCGGAGACACCGAAGCACTGGTTGAAAACTTGGCACTTAAGGCAGCCCGCAATGACATCATCGGCTTGCAGGCTCAGTTGCGCAACAACGAGAACAATGCAGTCGCGCATAATGACCTCGGTGTACGCTATCTCGACATTGGTCAACTGCAACTTGCGCGTGACCACTTCGGACAAGCCATAACAATCGACCCGAATTATGCGGAGCCTCATTTCAATCTAAGTTCTCTGCTTCTCGCTGAAAATAATACCCAAGGAGCAATTGAAGAATTACGTCGCGCAGTAGAAATCGCACCAGACTACGCGGAGGCTCACAACAACCTTGGCGGTTTGCTCGCCTCTGTCGGACTTGTCGATGATGCTGTGATCTATTACCGACTTGCGATTCAATTTAATCCAAGACATTCGGAAGCGCTCTACAACCTCGGAAATGTCATGCTATCGCGAGGCCTGCGTGTCGCGGCCATTCAGCACTATCGAGATGCCCTAAGTTATGCGCCAAATGATGCTGAAGTTCATAGCAACCTAGCTCGTGCGCTCACCGACCAAAATGAATTAGACGAAGCCGTTGTGCACTACCAAAGAGCCATAGACATCAACCCTGAGTTAGCACCTGCTTTGATAGGCCTTGCTTGGATCCGTGCGACTGCACCGAGTGCCAATCTCCGACGTTCAGCAGAGGCATTGATGCTTGCGGAACAGACCGTGCGGCTCGTTGGTGCAGAGCACCCAGAAGTACTTGACACACTGGCTGCTGCTTACGCCGCCCAAGGACGTTTTGATGACGCAGTTGCAACGGCTCAAAAAGCAGCTGCCGCAGCTCGTGTAACACCAGGCTATGAATCTACTGCACCCGCGATTGATGAACGAATCGCTCTCTACATACTCTTTAAGCCGTATCGAATACCGTAAATTCAGCGCGTTTGCGATTTCAGCACATTCTGAACAAACTCTATTACAGCATCGAAGGACGACTCCACTGGGATGGACGCCGGTAACGTCGGCAGCTGGTCATCACTCGTAAGATATGCGACGCACGGCCGCCCGTAGAACACCGCTAGCCTCGCTTCACTCGCTGTGCCTGATGAGCCGGGGAAAATAATAGTCACATCCGACGACAGTACATTGAGATGATTACGTGAGAACTTGCCGTCGCCCTGCGTCCCACGCTCAGATAAATGCGTTTGAATAACAAGTTCAACCCATGAATTTGGATACCCAGAAGGGGGACAAGCACCGGATGATTCGACATCCGCTGGCAATATACCAAGCGCCAAACCAGCACGTGGTGAAACAGATACAAACGCTTCAGTCACCGCATCCATCACACCTGCTCCACCGCCGGTCAATAAGTGATAACCCGCCCCTGCAATCCAGGCACCGACACGACTTGCTCGATCCTCGTATCGCCTGCTGCCCGAGCCCATAACCCCGATGACCGGAAGTCGTTTCACTGCTGGACACTATAATGGGTGAGATGCAGGCATTTCCCTCAACGGCTATCTTTGTCACTCTAGTAATAGCTGGTGGATGCAGTGATCCTGAAGGCTCGACGCAGGGGGCAGCTGGTTCCGAAACAGTAAGCCTGAGTGTTGAACATCGTTCGGAATGGCGGCAATTATGGATCCAGGGCACAACAGATCTTCCCGACGGTGCATTCCTCAACTACAGCGTCACGCATGAACTTGCCACGTCGAGCCCGCGGGAAGAGTGGCCCGCAACTAATCTTCTCGAATCCGGTCGAGCAACGGTTAAAGATGGACAGTTTTGGTCCATCGTCAATACGCTCAACTGGCCAAACGGAAATGTACGAGTGCTTGTTCAATTTCCGTTCCCGCCACAACCACCAACCATAGAATCACGGTATGGTCCACTAGGCGAGCATTTGGCGGGCGAAAATGTAACCACACTAGCTGGAATGAAAGCAGTCGAGGTCGAACACCTGTTTGAGCATCGCCGATAAGCCAGCAAGGTGTTTCTGCTCGCTGAGTTATAGTGTGTATGGTCGCGGGGCGTGGCGCAGCCCGGTAGCGCGCCTGCTTTGGGAGCAGGAAGTCGGAGGTTCGAATCCTCTCGCCCCGACCATTTTTACTTTTAAAAAAAAGCCTGGCCGTGCCAAGATTCTGAAGCGGGCACCTCCCACCGACCGGCACGCACGTCAGCCAACACCTGCAACGTATTGTTAAACACGGTGGTTTCAAGGTCCACATGTCCGTCGGCAACCAAGGCAGAAAAATCTTCTCTCGACACACGTTCAACATTGGTACCGCGTCGAAACAACACGGGCGCATGGTTCACTAATTCCACATCGAGTTCACGCTCAAGCTCTTTCATCTGCCGCACAAGGGCATCGATTGAACACCCCGACGGTCCCGCAGTTCGCTGGTCAACGGCGACAAAAAGAAACTGGCCATACTGCAATTCCCGACCTGCCACTAACGGAACACTATGCGCACCCCATTGGTCGATAAAACGATCAACATCCGCAAGTACTCGTTCTTGTTCAACAGCAGTTAACTCACGCGCAGCGGAAAATATCCAAACACGCGAATCTTCCGGCAAAATATTGAATGCGACCCGAGGCATTAATAACTTCCCTTCTTCTTTGAGTTCAATAAGTAGAATACTGGCATTTGGCTATTTCAAAAAATAACAGGGCCAGCTCTGTTTCAACACACACAATCAAAACAACAACACATGGCCGATACCTTATCCATCACCCTCCGATATCGACACCAACGCCGATCCTTGTCGGTTTTCATGGCTACGAGGAACACGCCGACCGACTTCTCAGCGAACTGAATTTAGTCCCAGGAGCAGACAAATGGTTGCTCTTATCAATTCAAGGCCTCCATCGTTTTTATAGTAAATCAGGCAGACATGTCGTCTCGAGTTGGATGACTCGACAAGACAGAGACAGCGCGATAGCTGACAATTTATCCTACGTCAACGATGTCGTAAGCCGTGTAAAAGAAACTCATAATACGACAAACACGGTCGTCTATTGCGGTTTCTCCCAGGGCGTCGCCATGGCGTATCGGGCAGCCGCGAACGGCACTCATAGATGCCACGGCATCGTCGCACTTGCCGGCGATATTCCCCCAGAATTAAAAGGCCAGTCGGAAATCGAATGGCCGCCTATTCTTATTGGTCGCGGCAACACGGATGAGTGGTATACCCAAGACAAGATGGATACAGACCTCGAGTTTCTCCACTCAATCAAAGTCAAACCCGCAACCTGTTGCTTTAACGGTGGTCACGAATGGTCAGACGATTTCCGAACAGCTGTAGGGCAATTCCTCCGCTACATTTATTAATTAGCCTGTTACTTAACAGACTCTTTAAGGGTCACAGCATCAAGAAATGGCATCATTCCACGCAGTTTTGCGCCCACTTCTTCAATTCGGTGCTCCTGTTCTTTCTTCCGCTGAGCCATAAACCAGGAGCGACCTTCTTGATCTTCGCTAATCCACTTATTAGCATACGTGCCGTCCTGAATTTCGGCAAGGATCTGTTTCATGGCCTCGCGAGTTTCATCGGTTACCACTCGCGGACCACCCGTATAATCCCCGTGCTCGGCAGTATCACTGACTGAGTAACGCATGTAGTTAAGACCGCCACGATAAAAGAGGTCCACTATCAATTTCAGTTCGTGCATACACTCAAAGTATGCAATTTCTGGTTGGTAGCCAGCATCAACCAGCGTATCGAACCCTGCCTTCACCAGTTCGCTCACCCCACCACACAATACCGACTGTTCCCCGAATAGGTCAGTTTCAGTTTCTTCAGCAAAGGTCGTCTCGATCACACCTGCACGCGTCAAACCAAGAGCCTTCGCATACGACAAGGCAAGGGCCTGCGCCGCGCCAGTCGCATCCTGTTCAACCGCGATCAGCGCTGGCGTGCCTCCGCCTTCCTCAAAGACCTCGCGCACACGATGCCCAGGCGCTTTTGGAGCAATTAACGTCACATCTACGTCCGCCGGAGGCTCAATCGTTTTAAATCGAATATTGAAGCCATGCGCGAACATCAACATCTTGCCGGCAGTCAGATGCGGTGCAATCTGTTCTTTGTAGATACCGGCCTGGGCTGTGTCTGGCGTCAAAACCATAATGACGTCAGCCCACGCGGCCGCCGCTGCGCCATCTGTAACCGTAACCCCCTCTGCCTCTGCCTTCTCACGAGAACGACTGCCAGTATGAAGAGCCACCTGCACCTCCACACCGCTATCTTTTAGGTTAAGTGCATGGGCATGTCCCTGAGACCCATAACCAAACACTGCTACCTTTTTGCCTTGAATGAGTCCAAGGTCTGCCGAATTTTCATAATAAATTGTTGCCATCTGAGTCACGTCCTCACAATAAAAAAAACTCACTATGCCCACAGGTCCTAACCAGACCAGGCACCCTCACCCTTCATTCCCCTAGCTTTGTTCCGAAACCAGAGCTACACAGAATACGACACGTTAGGGTCGTCAGTGTCGGAATCATCGCTGGCAGAATCTTCGTCCTCCACATGGTCGGATGGCTCTACAGCGATTCCCTGTTTTCCACGCACCATACCGACTCGTCCGGTTCGAACAAGTTCGAGAATACCGTAAGGTCGTAACACCTCAAGCAACCCTTCAATCTTCTCTTCTGTACCAGTCGTCTCAATTACGAGTGAGTCTGGCGCAACGTCGACCACCCTAGCGCGAAAAACACCCACCAACTGCATAATTTGAGTGCGCGTCTCGATCGTCGCTGCAACTTTCACCATCGCTAACTCTCTAAAAATCGAGGGCGTATTCGTAATGTCATGCACACGCACAACGTTCACTAACTTATAAAGATTGGCCTCAATACGACGAGCATCGCTAGCATCACTTTCGACAACAATCGTCATCCGTGATTCCGAAATCGTTTCCGAGTGTCCGACCGTAAGAGAATCAATGTTAAATGCTCGCCGACGGAATAACGAGGCCACACGGTTCAGCACACCAGGTTTATCTTCGACATACACAACAAATGTGTGACGTTTTCGCTTACTGGTCATCTGATCACTCGTCGTCCGCTGTTTCAACAATTGGCGCCACACTTGGCCGCCGAATCATTTTATGCAGGTCCGCACCTGCCGGCACCATGGGATAGACCGTGTCTTCCTGTTCAACCTGAAAATCCATTACGACGGTACGCTCATCCGACCGCGCCTTACTAATCGCCGGCTCAACATCGGCTCTCGTGTTAATGGTCGCTCCAGCAAGCCCAAAGCACTCGGCAAGCTTCGCAAAGTCCGGACTCAAGAGTGGAGTTGCCGCGTAACGACGCTCATAGAAAAACTCTTGCCACTGACGCACCATTCCCAGGTACCCGTTATTAATCACCGCCACGTTGATCTTGATGTTTTCCTGCGCAATTGTTGCGAGTTCCGCCATCGTCATCTGAAAGCCGCCATCCCCGGCAACGACCCACACCTCTGCATCAGGGTTCGCTAATTTCGCGCCAATCGCAGCTGGCAGCGCAAAACCCATCGTCCCGAGTCCTCCGGAAGTAATCAGTGTTCTCGGCTCATTGTGACGGTAGTACTGTGCTTCCCACATCTGATGTTGACCAACATCCGTCACCACAATCGCCTTACCGTTCGTGATCCGCCAAATATCGTTGATGACATGAGCGGCGTAAAGATGACCGTTATCCGGTAGATTCTGGATGTCGCGTACCGCAACATCGCCCTTCATATCGTGAATCGTGTGCAGCCAATCGGTTCGATCGCCGGATTCAACCAGTGGACTTAAATCCGAAAGAACCATTGATAAATCACCAGCTAAAGCCACGTCGACCTTAACGTTCTTATTGAATTCAGCCGGGTCGATATCGATGTGAATTTTTCGCGCGTTGGGAGCATAAGTCTTCAGATTGCCGGTCACACGATCATCAAACCGCATACCAAAAGCCAACAGGAGATCGGCCTCCTGAATCGCTTCGTTAACCCATGCCTCACCGTGCATCCCCATCATCCCCATATTCAGCGGATGCTGGGCCGGCACGCCACCGATACCAAGCAACGTCATGGCAATCGGGATATTCGCTCGTTCAGCAAGGTCGAGGACCTGACGCATCGCCCCGGATAACATCACGCCATGCCCGGCAAAAATAACGGGTCGTTTCGCTCTATTGATCAAATCCGCAGCCCGTTGGTACTCAGCCTCTGTTGCACGAAGATCGGGGGCATAGCCAGGCAACTTCACATCGCTCGGGTCCCACTCAAGTTCTGTCGATAATTGCTGCGCATCCTTCGTAATATCAACAAGCACCGGACCTGGACGTCCCGAACG
>CAJWFK010000050.1 GCA_913031125.1 uncultured Woeseia sp.
GTATCCCCATTCCAATTTCTATTTCATCGTCATTAATTTCAAATGTAGGTTTGCCTGCTTGCGGTACCGCACAAGAGGTCATTGCCATGCCAATAGAACGACACGCATCAGCTGTTTTCTGCGCTACTCGTGCGACCTCACTCAGATTTTCCATTTCTTCAGCTTTAGCACCGGCGCATTTAAATGCGTACACCATACCCGCAACTCCGCGCCGTTTTTCAGCTTCATCGGTGCCCGCACTGGCGACATCGTCGGCAAG
Source organism: uncultured Woeseia sp. (assembly GCA_913031125.1). Taxonomy (GTDB): domain Bacteria; phylum Pseudomonadota; class Gammaproteobacteria; order Steroidobacterales; family Woeseiaceae; genus SZUA-117. The sequence goes on from CAJWFK010000050.1 coordinate 260, forward strand.
AACAACAGAGGCATACTCAATACCTTCGATCTCTAGCATCTCACCGGCCATATCGAAGTTCATGATGTCGCCTCCGTAGTTGCCGTACAGTTGCAGCACACCTGCACCGTTATCGGCTGCACGCATCGCGTCACTCATTTGTTCTACGCTTGGCGACGCAAACACATCACCGATAGCGCACGTATCGAGTAGTCCCGTGCCAACGTAGCCAGCAAAGACCGGAAGATGCCCGGAACCGCCACCAGAAACAATTCCCACCTTGTTAGGCGATACGTCACTGGCTCGCGCAATGACCCGGCCGTTATCACCACACTGACGATAGTAATCGGGATGTGCAGCGCACAACCCTTCAAGCATTTCATCTACATAGTTGAAAGGGTCATTCAATAATTTTTTCATAGCTGTGGATTCATTGGGGTCTGTATTGGATCAATCGGCGCTCAATGATACGCTTGTTTTAGAAATTTGGGAAAGGCATGACGTTACCAAGGCTTGGTTGACTGAATTACACCTGAAACATCTGCGCTAGTTTTAGTGCGCAGACAACAATTGTCCTGTCGGGTCTTGCCCTCTTACCATTAAGCCGACCGATCGCACTTCCGCCGAGGTATTCCAGGCGCCACCCATCAACCGGACGTCGGGATTCTTATACGCGAGGACTAGCGCGCGGCGTTGCTTGGTCGATTTGTTGGGATAAGAACGGTGCAGTGTCATCGTATGCCACATCACCATGCCCCCCGCCTTCATTGGCAGCACAACTTCCTGCTCATCATACTGGCTGGTGTCGCCCTGAAGCTCGCCTGTAAAAACACCATCTTTGAAATGATTTAATAGGCCTAACTTTCGACTTCCAGGCACGATCCGAAGGCAGCCATTCTCAACAGTCGAGTCATCGAAGTAGATTTGGACGTGCACAAGATCTGCACGTGTGTGGGCATAAAACGAAAAATCTTGGTGCCAAGGAGCATTATTCCCCACGCTTGGCGGCTTCATAAACACCATCGAATAATAGAGTTGAATGTTCGGACCTAACGCAATTTCAACAATATCAAGTATTCTGGAGTCTCTCGCCAATTCCATGATTTGACCATCAATTTCATGGGGCTCCGCAACAACCTGAACAGCGTTTCCCTGAATCGCAGATGGGTCGCTGATCGATTCGAAACTGGTCAATTTAAATCGATCTGTGCTCTCGCTGAGATACTGGCCTTGCCGCGCGAAATCATCAAATCTATACCTCAGCTTGGCCAAATCGTCTTCCGACAGCAGGTCCTCAACCGCCAAGTACCCCTCTTTCTCCCATTGTGCCTCCCGTCCTTTTCTTGCATTCATAGGTTGGTCCCCCGGTGATATATCAAGCTCGATACCGGCTCACTTTCATAGCAATAATGGTTGAGCTCACAGTCAATACGAGCAGAATTGTAGCGATTGCATTGATCGTTGGATCCATTTCAGTTCGTATCTTGCCAAATACAAAGGTGGGCAGCGTATTGCCTCCGCTTATTGTGAAAAAGGTTATGAGGAACTCGTCTAACGAAACCGCTAATGCTATGAGGGCGGCACCAATCACCGTTGACCTAATAATCGGCAGGGTCACTGTCAAAAATGTTATCCAAGAATTCGCACCGAGGTCGCGAGCGCTATCAATCAGCTCATAGTTAAATGTTGCCATTCGTGCATAAACAATCAAAATAACAAACGGTTGAGTCACAAGCAAATGGCCAAGGATTACCGTAAACAAACTGAGCTCGACCCCGACCCATCGTACATAATAAACGAGCAGCGCGATAGCAATCACAAGCGGAGGCATCATTACTGGCAAACACAACGCAATTAGCAAGGGTTGCGACAGGGTCGGGCGCATACGCGCCAAAGTCAAGGCAGCCATCGTACCGATGCCCGTGGATACAACCACAACGACACCAGCGATAGTCAGACTGTTTCTAAACGCTTTCCAAAACTCCCGATTGGCAAACAGTTCGTCATACCATTTCCCCGTGATCCCCCCCATAGGAAAATTTGTGAGCGCACTCTCACCGAATGAAAACAAAACAACCAGAATTAACGGCGTCGTCATAAAGACAACAACCAGAGTACCAAAACCCCACCAACCCCATTCGCTAGAGCGGTTCACTTGCGCCCTCTTACAATCGCCAGTCGCGCAATAAGAACAACCGTTAGACATGAAAACATCGTAAGAAATGCCATCGCAGAACCTAGCGGCCAGTCGAATCGAATTGAGAATTGGCTGGCAATAAACATCCCGATCATTGCGCCATCAGTGCCGCCTAAAAACAATGGCGTGATGTAGTCTCCGGCAGCGATAAGAAAAGAGAAAGCAAAAGCGGCAATGATGCCGGCCCGGCATTGTGGCAGAACGACCCCAAGCAGTATACGGACTGGGCCCGCACCAAGATCGCGCCCTGCTTCAAGGGTGATATCCTGGATGTTTCGCATCGAGGCGACAATGGGCAATACCGCGATCGGTAAAAGAAAATGGGTAAGGGCTGTTGCGACCGAACCCCGGTTGTAGAGGAGCGCTCCGAGCGGCTCTGAAACGATCCCCAGACCAATCAACGCGGTGTTTAATATACCCTCTAATCCGAGAATGCTCTTCCATGCGTAGATCTTAACCAGATATCCACCGAACAATGTCACCAAAGAAATGAAAAGCAAGATATCACCGTAGCGACCCGCCTTAAATCGGATAAAAAATGCGAAAAAGAAAGCAATTGTAGTGGTGATAATTCCTGTGGAAATAGCAATAGCCAATGTGTTGAGTCCAACATCCCAGTAACTGACTAAAGCTTTTTGATAGCCATCGAAAACAAAATCCGGCACTACCCGGAACAACTTCTTCGACCAGAAGCTAACAACAAATAGCAAAGACAACGGTGCTACAAATAGGCCCGCCAGTACCGCGAGCGACGGTACGGTCTTCCAGCTCTTGATCAATTCCCGCACGGCTTATGAATCCATTAGGATTCGATGATCTTTTCCGGCCCAACCTACTGCAATGCGATCTCCAGAAAAATATTCCTTTGAGAGATTCAATGTTGGAACGTTGGCAGTTATAAACTCATCACTTGAAAGCTGAATCTGGAATCGGACGTATGCCCCCAAGTACACCTTGTCGACGATTGTCCCTTCTGTACGAACATCGACCTGCGAATTGTCGGACAAAATCTGGACTGCCTCAGGCCTGATAACCAAAATAACGGCTCCATCAGGTCCCGATGAACTTGGTAAATCCAGTCCAGCTGCTAGAGTCACCACACTGTTCTGTCGCCTCCCAGAGAGTATATTTGCCTCTCCTATAAATGTTGAAACGAACCGAGATTCAGGGCTAGCATAGATATCCTCCGGACCACCCTCCTGTACAATGTTCCCTTCATCCATAACGGCGATCCGGTTCGACAATGCTAGCGCCTCCCCTTGATCATGCGTAACAAAAACAAATGTGCCGCCGATCTCATTATGGATGCGGCGAAGTTCTTCCTGCATCGCTTGCCTCAGCTTAAGGTCTAAGGCCGCCAGTGGTTCGTCTAACAACAAGACCTGGGGCCTCATGACAATGGCTCTTGCCAACGCGGCTCGCTGTTGCTGGCCTCCGGACAGCTCACCCGTGCCACGGTCAGCCAACTCTTCCAAACGAACCAACCCGATGACGTCATCAACCCGTTGTTCGCGCTCCGATTGCGATACTTTTTGGATCTTCAAACCGTATGCAATGTTTTCCCGCACAGTCATATGAGGGAACAGTCCATATCCCTGAAATACCATATTAGTGGGCCGTCGCTCTGGACCAAGTCGAGTGACATCGTTGCCACCGATCTCGATAGTCCCATTCGATGGTTCGGCAAACCCACCAATTAAGCGGAGAAGAGTTGTTTTACCGCACCCCGATGGGCCCAGAATAGCCAGAAAATCACGACTCTTAATATCGAGATTGATCGACTTTACAGCCTCAACCCGACCGAAACTTTTTGACAGGTCCCGCAAACGTACCAGCGGGCTGTCTTTTTGGTTGAGCTGATTACCCCTATCGTTAACCATGTTTAACTTTCCAAGTCCAGATTTGAAACAATATCAATCATATTCCGAGTCTAAGTTACCTTCTCAAACGCTTGAGGCGAATCTTGGGTTTCTGCGCGATAGACGTAACGACCGATTCCACGGCCAAACCTCAGCCTGACGACAAGCCAACGAAAATAATCCCAAGAAACCTGCAACGGGCAGGTCCGGAACGAAGACAATCGTTCCGGACGCCCGCTTGCAGCAATGCGCCAAGACTTAGGCTTTGACCAGTCTTTCGTACTCCTCAAGCATTTCGTCAAAAGTCGCGTGCACACCGTCGGATTCCGATGGCGGCACAGGCCACAGATGTGCCTTCTCGGAAATAGCTGCGAAATTGTCGTAACGGTACATATCACGGTTTTCTTGAGAAACCAAAGGAACAATATCCGTATTAACAATCGCCTGACCGAGCCCTTCTGCCAGCGACAGTTGGCCTTCTTTCCCAAGACAAACGTTAGCAAGGTCGTATGCAATGTCGCGATTCGGTGCATCGGTTGGAATGATAAAGGCATCCATAAACATCAAGGTGCCCTCCTCTGGAATCGTGAAATCAATAACCTTGCCCTTAGCCGCCGCGAAACCAACCATCGCTTCCCAACCCATTGCACTCACGACAATTTCGTTGCGCGCGAAAGCGTCCGCACATTCACCGTATCCTTGAAAGAATGCGCGGGCGTGGTTCTTCTTTAGATCGATTAGTGCGTCGATTGTTTCTTTGACCTGAGCGTGTGTCGACATGTTCGGGTTCGGATTGCCCGTTATAGCGGGTATCCAGACGTAAAGATTGCCCAATGGATCTGCGATCATTCCAATCTTGTCCTTATACAGCGGGTCCCAAAGGTCTTTCCATCTCTTAGGCGCCTCGATCGCTGCAGGATCATACATCATCGGGATTGTGCCCCACGTCCACGGCACACCGTATAGCTGCCCGTTCCATCGCAATGCTTCTTGTGTTAGAAACTGCGGCAGAATTTTCCCGCCCACAAGAGCTTCCACTTTGCTTTCGTCAATTGGTTGAATTAACCCCGCTTCTGCCATCATCTGGATATATCCAAAGTACATCGTCGAGATGTCGTATTTACCGAGACCGCCGGCCGCTAGTTTGGTTATGACTTCCTCGTTCGAGGCGATATATGTCGTGTTAAAAGTAATATCGTTACTCTCTAGATAATCGGTTGTTCGAAAACAGTCGTCATAACCCTGCCATCCCATCCAATAAACATCGGCCCCTGCATGTGCTAATCGAATAGGCAGCCCACCCAACGCCCCTAACGCACCAGTCGCAACCAGACTCTTTGCAAATTGACGTCGGGACCAACCACGACTGTCTGAAGCTTTCTTTGCCATCAGTTACATCCTCCTATATTCCTTTTTGTGTTAACTGCAATCGAAAATTCTAATACCTCTCCTTACCTATAACCTAAAACGAACTTGTCATGCATAGCATACACAAAATCACACCTGCATTACACTCCCCACGACAATCTAACTAAAAAATCAACAAAATGCGTCAATAATTTTGGCTCGCCTGATCTAATCAAGGGCATACGGCCGGTCCATCCGGAATTGATCTGGGCGCAACTCTAAACCCCACCCCGGCCTGTCGCTGATCGCTATTTTCCCATCGACGGGAAGGGGCTCCCCGTCAAACATCGTACCGAAAACCGGTTCAATCTCATCTCCATTGAGACTCGGAATGCAATATTCGACCATTGAAATCTCCCGGCAAGCGGCCGCAAAATGGTAACTGTAGATACCTCCCGCATGTGGGACAACGGGTACATTTTCTTTTTTTGCTAACTTAGCGATGCGCAAAGCCTCTGTCATGCCACCACACCACATTAGATCCGGCTGCAATATATCAACCGCTCCAGACCTTATTAACTTTATAAACCCAAAACGCGAGTATTCATGTTCACCCGCAGTCCAAGAAATCGTGGGGTGCCGTTTTTTAAGCAACTTAAGATTTTCAATATCGTCCGGGGGCAACGCTTCTTCAATCCAATACAAGTCATAAGGCAATACCGCTTCCGCCAGCTTCGATGCGTACTCGCAGTCAAGTCCCATGTAGCAATCAACCATAAACGGATATTCGGAGCCCAACATCTCCCTGCACTCACTTATCCTATAGATATTCTTTTGAAATCCGGCAGCGCCTGCACCAGGGCCGTAAGGTAACCCAATCTTGGCGCCCCAAAACCCCAGCTCTTTGTAAATTTGGGGTTTAGGTCCCGTGCAATACACAGGCAGTTCGGAACGATTGTCACCACTACCGGCTATCCGACAAACAGGTTGCCCGAACAGACGGCCGATCAGATCCCACACTGCTAAATCAACCGCGCTGATGGCTAAAAGAGCGATGCCTCCCCTGCCGTACGAAAGACTTGCCCTGAACATGATGTCCCAAATAAATTCTGTGTCAGAAATCTCTTTGCCAATCAAAAATCGCTTCAGATGTTTTTCTATAACACAACATGCGGGTGCTCCACCCACCCCGGTAGCGTATCCGACTCTTCCGGTAGATGACTCAATCTCAACAAGAATGCTGCCCACTGCCGATGAGGCGTCACCTCCCCTCAATTCAGCATGATTCTCATAAATCGAAAGCGGGTTGCACTGCGGTGCATCGACGATCCAATGTCCGCCTGGCCGCGAGCCGTAATCTCCTCCGACCCCAACCGTCTCAACAACAAAGGCTCGAATATCGCTAATCTTAATATTTTCCTGCATGCGAGCTCACTTACTCTTTGGTATATTGATAGAATCCTTTACTCAACCATGATCTTCTTCTACCAAATGCTCGCTCAATACGCAAATGTTTGATTTGAACCGATGAATATTAAGTGTGTAGCTAACATCAACTCTCTATTGGGCGAATGCCCGATTTGGTCGTCGCGCGACCGGTGCCTCTACTGGTTGGATATGTATCGGCCAGCCATATACCGCTACCGACCCGAAGACAACACTAATGAGCAATTACCCCTAAAGGGTCCTGGCTATGTCAGTAGCTTTATACCTCGAAAAAACGGTGGATTCGTGCTTGGAACTTCTGCCGGTTTGGTAACCTACGATGAGTCTTCCGGTCATACTTCACCCTTTGTCGACCCAAGAGATAATAAGGATGACACCGTCTTTAACGATGCAAAAGCTGATCACATGGGTCGCCTGTGGGTGGGCACATATCATGAATCTGAAGAACTGCCTAACGCCGCGCTCTATCGGGTAGAGCCCGCCGGAGACTTTACCGCTGTTATCGAGGGATTTATTTGTTCTAACGGTCCGGCTTTTTCTCCCGATGGAAAGGTTCTCTATATAGCCGACAGCATACGATATACCATTTACGCCTACGATGTTGAACCCAAGTCCGGCTCTCTGGGAGATAAGCGTGTATTTGCCCGACTTACAAAGGAGTTGGGGTTCCCCGATGGAATGACTGTAGATTCCAATGGGGGGTTATGGAATGCGCACTATGGTAGCGGTATGGTCACGCGGTATGATCCCAATGGGAGTGTAGACTTCACCTTATCGATACCTGCGCCCTACGTTACCAGCTGCATGTTTGGTGGCCCCAATCTATCAACCTTATTTGTGACCACAGCATCATCGGATGCAAACGGAACCAAATTGACTCCACATGCTGACCTAGCGGGCGCCTTATTTGCAATTGACACACACTTTAGTGGGCTACCTGAACCAGAGTTCTCGGGTTAGGTTTAAGATTACACAAAAAATGTTTATACAAATTAAGTGCCAGGGCAGTAAGAACAACCGATGCGATTCAAATTCGCTTTCACTAACACCTCCGATATTTAATTAATAATTTCTCCTGCGTACTCTCCGTCTTAGCTATCACATGGAATCGCAATCCACATTTCAGCTCCCCAATTCTGCAGTGGCGATCACCCGCTTAGGTTTCGGCGGCGCCCCAATTGGAAACCTGTACGAGCCGGTATCCTCAGAAGAGGCTCGTCGCGTCATACTATCGGCTCTTAATTCAGGGATACGTTATTTTGACACTGCACCCTATTATGGGTACGGATTAAGCGAACAACGGCTCGGTGATGTCCTTTCAACTTTGTTGCGTAAGGACTTTACGCTATCGACCAAAGTCGGCCGCGTTTTGTCGGAGGGGTGGCCCACGGATAGCGACGATTGCATGGCGGTCTCCAGAAACGTCGGATACAAGTTTGACTACAGCGGGGCGGGTATAGAACGATCACTGGACGATAGTTTAAGACGACTCAAGGTTGGTCACATTGATATCGCGCTGATCCATGATCTCGATCCTACTGTCCACCGAGACCGTGCTACCTTCGACTATCATTTGCGACAAACTCTGGATAGCGGCTGGCCTAGACTAGAGAAGTTAAAGTCAAACGGTTTTCTTGGAGCGATCGGCTTTGGAATCAATGATTGGGAAACAGCAGAGCAGATCTTAAAAAACACAGAACCAGACGTCATTCTTCTTGCAGGCCGTTATACCTTGCTTGAGCAAACGGCAAACAAAACATTTCTGCCGCTGTGTCTTGCTCGAGGAACCTCTGTAATCATTGGAGGACCCTACAACTCAGGCATCTTAGCAACTAGTCCCACGCCGAAGTCCATGTATGAGTACGCTCCCGCATCGGCTGAAGTGTTGGAACAGGTTCATCAAATTGAAGCGGCCTGCAGGAGGCATCATGTCTCGATGAGTTCAGCGGCCCTGCAGTTTCCTTTTGGTCATCAAGCCGTCGCAGCGGTCATCCCCGGAATGCGTTCGGAGACTGAAGTTACTGCAAATGTTGATGCAATGAAACAAGCCATACCTGCAGCTCTTTGGGAGGAACTGCTGGAAATGGGATTGATCCATCGCGGAGTCTCGACACCACGACCTATCCAAACCGAATGAGAGTCAGTTATCGCGATGTTGGGGTAATCGTCGTCTCTGTTCGTTATTTCTTTAGTTCACGCTAAAAGAGGCTTCTAACTCATCTGGCAAATTAAATCCGATGCCGGGTGCGTTGGGAACGAAAACGGTTCCGTCAACTACGGGCGGAGCTAGCTCTTCCAAAGCCTTTCGAAGAATCGAACCGTAGATTTCCGTGGGTGCCAATTCATAAGTTGGACAAATTGGAGAACCGGCTGCGATGTGCAAAGTTGCAGTTCCGAGCACATGGGTGGACCAATTGCCAGGACAAACTAACTTTGAAGCTTGTTGTGCAATATCTACGATTCTTGCTGCTTCTGTTAAGCCGCCGCAGGTCGTTATGTAGGGTTGCAGCACTGAAACGCCACCTTCATTCATTAGGTGAAGGAATTCCCAACGCGTCGTCGTATATTCGCCAGCAGCTATGGGTATGCACGATCGGGCAGTAAGCTGACTATAAAGATCGATACGATCAATCGAGAACGGTGTCTCAACGAACATAATATTGTATTCGGCAATCTCCTCGATGACTTTCAAGGCTTCCTCAACACTGTTCCAAGAATAGACAACATCCACGCACAATATATCGTCCACATCGAGCTCATTACGAACCAACTTAGTGAGTTCAATAATAGTTTGTGCCTCCTGCTGAATGGGTTCAATTTTGAAAGCCCGGTAACCGGCCTCTCGCAACCGCACCACACGTTCTAACTGCTGCCTCAGAACACTTTCGCGATCCCACTGATCTGACACAACTGTACAATAAGGCATGGCTTTGTTGCCCGGTGTGTCGATGGGCTGATTCCCTTCTCTCATCAATTGCCAGACCGGAGAACCTTTCTTCTTCCCATAAATATCCCATAACGCGACGTCAACTCCACCAAGACACATGATTAACCAGCCGCGCCGATTATCGAATAATCGGTTCTCATAGAGTTTTTTCCAAATATCTCGGGGATGAGCAAATTCCTGGCCTATTAACATAGCCCCAAAAAGTGAATCAGGCCCATCGAGTACCGCTTGGGTTACTTTAGGAGGCACTGCAAAGATTTCTGATATCCCGACAATTCCATCACTTGTCCGTAACCGCACAAAAGCAAGTCCATCTACAAAAGAAGCATCCATACGGGCACCCGTATTTCTATCAGAAAGAATGAAAACTTCCACCTGCTCGATTTTCATAACACTCAGTCTTTCATTCCATAATCAAGCTGATCGGAATATCATTCGGTTTGTAAACATCACTTATACTTCGGTACAACTGAGAAAAATAATTCGGTAGGTTCGTGCGTATAGTTGCAGTATCTGTGGGTAACACCCTCTGGAATGAAAAGACTGTCTTTCTCCTGCAACTCAAACCAGTCGTGGCTGTCTGGTAAATGAACATTGAGCCGCCCGCGTGTTACAAACAACGCCTCATCACCCGGGTGCGATTCACCATCTGACAAAAATCCAGGAGGCAAATCAATATAACCATTGGTAAATTCTTCGGTACTGCAGAACAGATCGACAAGCAATGGATTGTCCTCACCAGTCAAAACGTGCAGGCAATCTGCTCGGGTCATTGTCATCATATCGCCATTGTTCCATGACTGTTTTTCGTATTCTGGCCGAGCCATAGGCCACTGTCCTAGTAGATCAAATCGCCCGTTGACCACTTCTTCTAGATCTGGCTTTTGAAGGGACAATTCGAGTTCTACGAGATCTAACGGAAACCCACCTGGTGCCCAAACATCGAGGATCATCGTTTCTTTTTGACCCGGGTTATAACAAAAATGATATTTATCTCCCTTCCAAAAAATTGCTTCGCCTTCATGTGCGACCGCGATTTGTCCTGTCTCAGGCTCGTGACCGACGAGCATACCCTGATAAACATAGTAAAACCGGTTCTCATCATATTTGGGCTTCCATACCTTAGATGTTCTAAAAGATCCGCCAGGCGGCAACGTGTACATAAATGAAGAAATGCGGCTGCCCCCACCATAAATCAGATCATTTACTTGGCCCCCTTCTGAGTCTCCCCACAAGAAACGAGTAGCTTCATCATAACGAACAACAGTCGGGCCTTTGAGCTCTTTTATTGGCCCCCTTGGTTTTTGTATTGGTTTATCCGCGGTCATGTATCTTGCCTCCTAAATATGATTGATTGTCTGTGTAATCGAGCAATCTCAGATGCATGCATCGAGTTTACGCATAAAGACAATGCTAATACGGTTGAGAAAATCTCACAAGCATACTATTCTACAATTCATAACTAGTTTACCGAGACCTTTTTCTCACCGCGAGTGGATGTCTGCGCTTCATGAGACACAATGATTTAATCATTGGAAAACAGGTCATTTAACTAATGGCCCGGTAGCACACTCGAACCGAAAAATTAAATTACATGAATATCGATCGCGGATATGCCTGATTCTGAAACGAAACCAAACGCATGGACCTTGATGGATCGGGCCGGTCAGCAAGAAATCCCAACGGGTGACACGGACCAAAACGAGCTCTGGGTCTATGCTGACAAATTTACTTATGCTCCCGGTGAAGAGGTGCAAGTAAGAGTACATACCACGGCAAAACATTACGAACTCGAGGTGTTCCGAGACGGTCTTGAGAGCACAGTTGTTCACCACTCAGAACAACTAGCCGGAGAGATCCAAACCACACCTCAGAATGCGTATGAGGTTGGTTGCAAGTGGCCAGTTTCCTATGTCTTTAAAGCAGATTCTTCCTGGCAACCCGGGGTGTATCTTATTTCACTGCGAGCCAAAATGTCTGGAGGCATCGTGGAGACAGAAACATTCTTTGTTCTGAAATCTCATCAACCAGGTTCAATCAGCTCTACTGTACTTGTGTTAGCAACGGGTACCTATGTTGCCTACAACGATTGGGGTGGAGCCAACGCCTATAGGCAAACTCTAGGGGGGATTCCAACCGATACCCTGGCACCGAGGCTTTCGCTAAATCGCCCATGGGCTAAAGGCCTTATTCGGATGCCTGAGGGCGCTCCTCGATACGCTGATTCTCCCGACTTACCCCCTTTTGGTCACCCACGCTATCCATGGCTCGAATGGAGTTTCGCGTACGGATACAGCCGTCATTGCCGGGATGCCGGCTGGGCAACTTATGATCGTCCTTTTGCTCATTGGGCGGAGCGTGAAGGGTTTGTGATCGAATATCTGACTCAACACGACCTCCACTTCGACCCCCAATGCCTTTCTCCCTATGAAAATGTTATTTTGGTGGGTCATGACGAATATTGGACTGCTGAAATGCGGGATGCTATAGATCAACATGTTGACGCCGGCAAAAATGTGTCTCGATTCGGGGGGAACTTTCTCTGGCAGATCCGAATCGAGGATGGTGGCAAAACTCAGATTTGCTATAAAGACCCACTCGAGGACCCAATTTTTAAGACCAACAAGAAACACCTTACGTCAACTTGCTGGGACTTCGACTTTATCAAACGACCGGCTGCTTACACCTTAGGCCTAACAGGGTTGGGCGGTATTTATACCCGATTTGGCACAGCTGCAGGCCGTGCAAGCGGCGGCCTTACCGTTTACCGTCCTGATCATTGGGTTTTCAATGACACTGACCTCTACTACGGCGACGTATTTGGGCAAGATCCAAAAATCGCTAGTTTTGAGGTTGATGGAGTGGACTACACATTCCGAAAGGGTCTGCCCTACCCTACACATCTCGACGCTGCTCCGGATACTCTAGAAATTCTCGCGATGACACCGGCGGTGCGTGGCGAACCAAACCACAGAAATTATCTCGTCAATGCACCCCTGGATGAATTTGAAGCGATCGTTTCCGTATCACGTTCTGGTCTTAATCTCATCCAACATGAATCGCTAGATCATATTTTTGGGGCAGGAATGATGGCTGTCTTCACCAGAAATAGTGGAACAGTATTTAACAGTGGTACTACTGAGTGGGTGGCGGGGCTTCTCGACAACGATTTCTTTGTATGTCAGATAACCCGCAATGTACTCCGCCGGTTGGGGCGATCCGAATAATTACCCTAACATTCACCCAATCTTAGAATCACCGATGAGCACAAGTGACTAACCTCACTTCCATAGCCGGTTCACTGTTTAGGTCGATTCCCTTGAATTTACGTTCGAATCATCAAACGCCGATACGATGAATCAAACGGTTCGCACTGGTGCATCACACAGCGATTATCCCGCAGGACCAGATCCCCGACACGCCATTGATGATGCCAGTGAAATCTTCGGTGACACAATGTGCCCACACTCTGTCAAGCAATAATTCCGATTAAGGAAGCCTTCTTTGAACTTCAAAATCGTAGCCTGATGGAAAACCATAACGTGGCTCGGCCATACCTCTTCCAAGCTCATCACCAAAACACCTAGCACTTATTTTCTTTAAAAGCTTCTATTTCTTTTATTGCTTGTTGTTTACGTCTTTCTCTGCGATCCACTAGCTACTCCCTGTAAATACCTAAGAAACATCTAATACCTTTTCTATAACTTTAGCTATTATTTTTGAAAATTCTGGAGGAACTGCGTTTCCTAGCATTTTGTATTTATCCCCACGACTTCCTTGTAACTTATAGCTATCAGGAAAGGTCATTAGTCTCGCAGCCTCTCTAACTGTAATAGATCTAGCTTGCTTAGAGTCTGGATGTATGTGCCTTAAACCATCTTTATAGATATGCGCAGGAATAATATTGCTTGGCTCATCCCATCTCAATACATAATATTTGTGAACTGCGGATTTTTTATTTGTAAATTTTTCATAAGCCTTTTTTAAAGCTTCAGTAGAGGTAAATTTATTCTTTCCTGTTTCTATGTCTTTAGCTAATAACCTAAATATAGTTATATCTCTTTCATTATGAAATCTTGGCTCGTGTTCGCTAAAGTCCTCATTAGAGGAATGCGATATCCTACTGCTAACTTGTTGGGGAAATAATTTTGGCAAATCACCAATAGCATCAGAAACTGTTTTCTTTTTTTTCTTTTTTTTCTTTTCCATAGAAGAATAGAAAGATTCAACCACTTGTTCACAATTTTTATAGTCAGATCTTCTAACTCCAAAAATTATTACTCTTTTTCTATTTTGAGGAATGCCAAAGTCCGACATATCAAACACGCATTCTTTAAAATTAGATCTAACGTGATAACCAGATTTTTTAAAACTCTCGTAAATCTGTGAATTAATGTCTATTCCAAATGGCCTTGCAGATAACATTCCTATTACATTCTCAAATATAAAGAATTTTGGCTTTAGTCTTCTTAGTAAGAAATTAAAGGATTCAAAAAGAAAATTTCTTGGATCTTCGTCCATTTTATTTTCTTCTTTATTTCTGCCGGCAATGGAATAAGCCTGACAAGGTGGTCCTCCAATTATCCCATCAAGACTGCCTCCAATAGAGGTCTTTAAATCTTTCAAATAACTCTTATGGTCAGTTATATCTACATTGAAAATCTGTTCTGTTGAAGGGGCATTGGCTTCAATTGTTTCACAACATCTTTCATCAATCTCTATATGGGAACGTATATCGTATCCTGCTTTCTTAAAACCCAACGAAAGGCCTCCAGCCCCTGCAAAAAGATCAACTACCTTTAATTTGGTCATATATTGCTTCCGCTAAGATTTTTGCTAACAAAACTGGAGCGGCATTGCCTATCTGTTTATTTTGAGATGTTTTAGTCCCTTGCATTTCAAAAGTGTCTGGAAACGACTGCAATCTACAATTTTCTCTGACCGTTGGAACTCTGTTGTATTCATAATGGAAGTGATTTCTATGACCTGTATCAATTGTTTTAGAGGGCTTATCTCCATGATATCTAGTCCACGCCTCATTAAACTTTCTGCTTTCACCTACGCCTGGCGGAAGGTCTTTATGATTACCTCCTTCCGGCACCTGCTTGATTACTTCAATAACCTCTGGAGTGTGTCTTGTAGGCTGATGATTTGATAATTTCTTAGACTCATTCTTTATTAATTTCTGATAGTCACTGCTTTCATTAGAAGTATAAGTCAAGATTTCTTCAAGATCTTCTAGAGATGGCAGATCCGCTAAAGCCTCCCTGCATGTTGTGAAGTCATCCTTTTCAAAAAGAGTAATGGGGAATTCAAATTCTTTTTTCTTCATACCAATATAAAATAATCTTTCTCTAGATTGTGGCACCCCAAAATCTCTTGAATTGAGTACCTTAGTTGTGACCTTGTAACCTAATTTTGTAAATTCCTGAACTATGTCGTCTTTTACCTGCCCGTTATATAAGGTTGCCATGCCTTTAACGTTCTCAATCAAGAAAGCTTTTGGTTTTGCCTTTTCCACCAATTCAAAAACAGCCTTATAAAGCTTATTTCTTTTATCGTCTAAATTTCTTGGGCCTGTTAATGAAAAACCCTGACAAGGAGGCCCTGCCACTATTATGTCCACCTCGTTTAACTTAACCTTACTTGTAAGGCCCTTTATCCAATCTTCTTCAAATAGATCAAGATTTAGGTAATGCTCTGCTAAATCATTTTTTTCTGCAGTTAAAAGTGAATCCTTATCAAAATCTATCATGGCCTTAATGTTATAACCCGCCATATCAAAGCCTAAAGATAATCCTCCGCATCCTGAAAATAGATCTATTACATTCAATCTATTTTTCTCTTTCCTCTGAAAGATTTGGTGAATTTTTTTCATTATCTAGTTGTGTCAAACTTTCCGTATTCTGACTCTCTATGGAATTTAAGATATTCTATATCCGGTTTATAAAAGCTTCCTTCAATCAGAGGAGCAATTACTTTGTTTTGATACATTCCCAGTAAAGTTTGTTCTATCACTTTAGGATGAACTAGTACCTTAAGCTCATCTGTAAGCGTCCACATTCCTTCGTCAAACATTTTGTGTAAGTCATAGGACAGAGCTATTCCATTTGAGGGTATGTTCGGTCCGTAATGAGGTTCACGTTTTGGTTTTATATGAGCTGCTTGTAGAATTATCTTATCTCCATGAGCAATTGCATCTTCTCTGATACAACATTTATATCCGTAGGTTTTCATCACCAATTCTCTAAAGTGAGTGTTAGATAGAATTAGGTCTACTTTGGCAGTGCTAAGGCTGTCATCAGAGAAAGAATCAATAATATCTTTTTCAATAATTATCTGCTCTTCATTGAATTGGGTTGATCCAAATTTAGCTCTAAAGATACTATCAATGACTTTGTCTTTAACGATTTGAGCTTTCTTAATTTTTTCATTTAAATAATCATAATTTTCATCTTTTTCGGTAACTGAAAAACTAAAGTACTCAT
>CAJWFK010000051.1 GCA_913031125.1 uncultured Woeseia sp.
AGGCAACGGGTTTTGATCCCGTCATGCGCAGGTTCGAATCCTGCCACCCCAGCCAACCTATAATATGCAGTGCGCCACTGATTTTGAATTAATAAGGGAGATGACGTCGTGGATCCAGCAACAACTGCGATTCTTTCTGGTAATGCACATCCGCGGCTTGCGCGGGAGATAGCCCGTGTACTTCATTTGCCGCTTGCTAAAGCTCATGTTGGTCGTTTTAGCGATGGTGAAATGAATGTAGAGATCCGCGAAAATATTCGTGGGAAGGAGACCTTTATAGTTCAGCCGACTTGCCCACCAGCGTCGGAAAATCTAATGGAGTTACTTGTCATGGTCGATGCGGCTCGAAGAGCTTCCGCATCGCGAATTACAGCGGTAATTCCCTACTTTGGCTTTGCTCGTCAAGATCGACGCCCTCGTTTCTCACGCGTTCCCATCACCGCCAAATTGGTTGCGAAGATGATATCTACAGCAGGAGTTGATCGTGTGCTAACCGTTGACTTACATGCTGCTCAGATAGAAGGTTTCTTCGATATTGAGATAGATAATGTATATGCGTCACCGTTATTACTCGGTGATGTATGGCAACAGAAATACGACGACATGGTGGTGGTTTCACCTGATGTTGGCGGAGTAGTTCGTGCCCGGGCTTTGGCAAAAAGATTGGATGATTCTGATCTCGTTATAATCGACAAACGGCGTGCGCGTGCAAACCAATCAGAAGTTATGAATATCATCGGTGAAGTGGATGGTAAGAATTGTGTGATGATCGATGACATGGTTGATACAGCGGGTACGCTTTGCCATGCTGCTAGTGCATTGAAAGCCCATGGTGCGCAAAGTGTTGCTGCCTATATTACGCATCCCGTGCTCTCTGATCCGGCAGTGTCCAGAATATTAGAGTCTGAGTTGGATGAAATCGTTGTAACTGATACGATCCCACTTACAGAAGCAGCCGAAGATTGTGGAAGGATTCGACAGTTATCCACCGCTCAGCTTCTAGCCGAAACGATGAGACGGATATCGGATGAAGAGTCTGTGAGCTCCCTCTATCTGGATTAACCTTCCAGATGGATTTTGCGAATTTACCACCTAGTAAATGTCCGGTTAGTTCATTATCAGATACTTTCCATTTGTCAAACGAACAGTTGGAAACTGTATTTCGTACAGCTCGCCAAAATTGTCCAACCTTTTACCTAGAAGATATTGGTTATTGGGCCGTAACTAAGTACGCTGATATAAAGACTGTGTTGGGGAGCAAAGAAAAGTTCTCCTCAGAGATTACCTTAGAACCACTTAGACCAATAGCGCCCGAAGTACTCGAATTATTTAGGCAACGTGGATATTCGCCACAGCCCACCCTATCAAATAACGAAGCGGATAATCATAGCCAGATAAGACGCGTAGCACAGGCAGCATTCTCACCGCGGCGTAACAAGATGTTAGAGCCATATATTAGACAGTTGGTGAATGATGCAGTTGATTCCTTCGAACAGGATAAGCGCGCTGATCTAGTTGCGCAGTTAGTCTACGAATTGCCGGCCTTGGTTCTCTTTAAGCTTATCGGTGTTCCCGACAAGGATGTAAAATTAATTAAGATGTGGGCGAACAGTCGTTTGCTGATCTCATTTGGTAAACCGAGTGCTGAGCAACAGCTTGTTGCGGCCGGTCACATGGCTGATTACTGGGATTATTGTTGTGAACTTGTTAAAAAAAGAATGTCGGCATCGCAAGATGATCTTCCGAGCGATATGCTTGCAATGCGTGCTGGCGACGACAGTATTCTCACGATCAACAACATTAACAATGTTGTTTTTGGATTGTTGTTAGCCGGCCATGAGACAACTACTAACATGTCAGCTAATGCGATCCTTAGTTTGCTGCAGAGCAAAGATAGTTGGCGCGCAATAGTTGCTGACAAAAACCTGATTCCAAATGCGGTAGAAGAATGCCTTCGGTTTCGCCCTTCCGTTGTCGGATGGCGACGATTGGCTAGAATGGATGTAGAGCTGTCGGGAGTTAAAATATCAAAAGGCCAGCGTTTGTTGTGTTTTCTGCCATCTGGTAACCGTGATGAAGATCATATTGATCACGGCGAAGACCTTGATATATATCGTACTAATGCTCGCAGTCATATAGCTTTTGGATTTGGGCGCCATTTTTGTCTCGGTGCACCACTAGCCCGTTTCGAGTTGGCTGTGATCCTTGAAGAGTTAACGAGGCGTCTGCCGTATATGCGATTGGTTGAAGGGCAGGATTTTATGCCCGTTGAAACAGTTCAGTTCCGGGGCCCTAAGCAACTTTGGGTAGAGTGGGACTAAGCTAATACCGATTAGAAACTTATCGGCAAGAAGATGGCAGGTAGCTTGTCGCGATTGCACCACCTATGCAGTCCCAGGAAATTGAACCATCATTGTGTACTGCAGTAAGTTTCAACACCTGTCCATTAATCTTAGCGTTAGCATCGTTACCATAAATGATGGCAATAGTATTACTATCAACAGCCACAGACTCAACAAATTTTCCGGTGTACTGCGCAGGCGACAGTAAGCCGGCACTCGTATTGTCTGGCGGGAATACGCCTCTGTTGATTACGTAAGTTGCGACAGATTTCTTTAGCGAAGCCGAGACATTCAAGCCTTCAGCTACTTGAGTCCGTATTGTATAGGCTTGATAAGCAGGCAATGCAATTACAGACAAAATACCAATGATGGCCACAACAATCATTAGCTCTATCAGCGTATAACCTTGTTGATCTATTTTCATAAGCGTTTTGTGCGTTTAGTCATTCGGTTTGCTTAAATATGCAAATGACTTAGTAAGTGCACCTCTGTGTGTTTACAGAAACGCTATTTTTGACATAGTTCACTGTATTTTCGTTCGACTGTGTCACATTTTTTAATAAGTCCTAATATGAAAAATAGAGCGAGCTACAAGCATTAATCTTGCGGTTTTACTATATACCTAAAGGTTTTTTGATATAAACACACAACCAATGGCTAAATTAATTAGTTAGTCGATGCCAAAAAAGAATTTACACCGGCCCTTCACTGCAGACCCGGAGATGCTTGCGAGGCTTCCTGATATTACCGGTAATGAGATTAATGGTGTGGGCGAAGAGCAAGTGCGACAGCCCAGCATGGTTTACTGGGCACCTGATCCGGACGACATAGCATTCGGTAAAGTTCAAAAATGGTTCTATAAGCATGAACCAAAGGATCCTGAACTTATGAAGGTGCGAGCCCGTCGTGGTCCTATTTTAGAAGCTCCTGTGCCAGACCTAGTTACCGATCGCACAGAACGTGCGCCGCATGATTGGACCGCTGCCCTTGAAAGCTTTGTAGAGACGGGTGATTGCGAGCGCGTTGGTGTGGCCCGTATGCGCCCAGAATGGATTTTTGACCATCATGAGACGAAGTTCAGCAACGTTATAATGCTCGGTGTTCAGCACAACTACAATAGGCTTAAATCAGCTCCGGATCAGGTTGCGGGCACAGACGTTAGTCATCAATACAACAGGGCAGCCATTGCGGCAAAAAAAGTCGCTGGATGGTTGCGTCAGCAAGGTTGGGATGCAGAGCCTGTGTGTGGGCCGATGGTTGGTAAGATTTTGATGATTCCACCGGCGCTGGAATGCGGATTTGGGGAATTGGGCAAACATGGTTCACTTATAAATCCGGAGTTTGGATCTGGTTTTAGACTGGGCGCGGTCTTGACCGATGCCCCTTTTGCAATTACTCCAAAACGAGAATTTGGGGTTGACGATTTTTGCAGCAGGTGCCGAGTTTGCGAAGATGCCTGTCCAACATTCGCCATTAAACCAAAAAAAGAAATGGTTAGGGGTGAGTATAAGTGGTATGTAGATTTCGATAAATGTATTCCATTTTTCGCAGAAACGTCCGGATGTGCAATTTGTATAGCGGTCTGCCCATGGACTCTGCCTGGTGTTGGCTTGAAGTTGGCTGCCAAGCTTGCCCGGAGAGATAAGCCATTGCAGAGAGGCGATACCTCAAAAAGTTAATTGGGCGCTTGATGCTCGCTAATAAACCTATAAGGGATTATTTTGGCGAGGAGTTTGACTTTGGCATTCAACCTGCACATACCATATTGGGCAATGTAGTAACAAAATCGCGTTGCGGGTGTTCGTCGATTAGGCTAACATTCGCGCCCCAATCCTGATTGGTCGCGATCGGGGTTTAGGTGGTGATCGAAGGATCACCGAAATTCAATCAGACATCGAATAACCCGGGAGACCTCAATATGAGTCAGGATTTCGATCTGGTTGCAGAGATCCGGGATGAGCAGGGGAAAGGTGCGAGCCGCCGCCTGCGTCGTGAAGGTAAGGTTCCTGCAATCATTTATGGTGCCGGTCGGCCACCACGGCAGCTAGCTATCGACCACAATCTTGTTATCCAGAAGCTTGAGAATGAGTCATTTTATTCGAGCATTTTGGATATTAAAGTGGGCGATAAAAACCAAGCTGCGATTATAAAGGATATCCAGCGTCATCCATCCCAGCGTCGCGTGTTACACATGGATTTTCAGCGCATCGTTGCGGATGAGAAGATAAAGATGAATGTACCAATCCACTATATTAACGGCGAGAATGCAATTGGTGTTAAACAGGGCGGAGGTACTGTTTCTCAGTTGAGAAATGATGTTGAGGTTAGCTGTCTACCGAAGGATCTGCCTGAGTATTTTGAGGTAGATATCGAGGAGCTTGAATTGGATGCTATGTTGCACCTCTCAGACATTAAATTGCCTAATGGGGTAGAGATTCCTGAACTTGAGCCGGGCTCAGATAATGATCAACCTATTGTCTCGATTCGCATAATTAAAGTTCAGGAAGAACCTGAGGAAGAGGAAGCAGTCGAGACTGAAGAGGGTGAAGAAGGTGATGTGCCTGCAGAAGGTGAATCTTCTGCTGAGGGTGATAGCGGTGCAACGGAGGCTGACAAGGAAGAAGAATAGGAGCGTATTTTCTCGCAATGGCTTTAGTCTTTGCGGCATCATGCAGTCCTGATGTCTGTAAATCTCAACATTATTGCCGGTCTTGGTAACCCGGGTGAGCGCTATTCTCGCACGCTGCACAATGCGGGCTTCTGGTTTGTTGACGTTCTCGCAGGTCGTTTCAACGGAAGCTTTAAATATGAGAAGCGCTTCGATGCTGACATCTGCAGAATTCATATAGCTGATCTAGATATATGGCTGGCAAAGCCAAAGAGCTATATGAACCATAGTGGCGGTTCTATCAAAGCGATGCTGGATTATTATCGACTTTCTACTAGTAACCTTCTTATAGCGCACGATGACATTGATATTTCTGCAGGGGTTGTTCGCTTGAAGCTGGGAGGTGGCCATGGAGGCCACAATGGTTTGCGCAATGTAATAGCGCACTGCGATAGTAATTTCCTACGTTTGCGTTTGGGGGTGGGTCATCCTGGAGATAAGGAAGAGGTCACAAACTACGTTTTAAAAAAAGCACCAAGTGCTGTCGAAACAGAAATTTCCCTGAATATTAATGACGCTGCTGATGCCGTACCGCTTTTACTCAGCAATGGCCTCGATGCAGCTATGAAACGATTGCATACACAAGATTGATTAGTTATGGCTATTAAATGCGGTATCGTTGGTTTACCTAACGTCGGTAAATCTACCCTTTTCAATGCACTGACAGCAGCTGAAATTGCCGCGGAAAATTACCCATTTTGCACAATCGATCCAAATGTTGGGGTAGTGCCAGTACCGGATATCCGATTAGCTAAACTGAGTAATATTGCTAACCCAGAGAAAACGATCCCTGCCACTATGGAATTTGTCGATATAGCCGGTTTGGTAGAAGGCGCATCCAAAGGTGAAGGATTAGGCAACAAGTTCCTGGCTAATATTCGTGAGACCGACGCTATTGCGCATGTTGTGCGGTGTTTCGATAACGATGACATTACACATGTTGCTGGTTCCGTTGATCCAGTCAGCGATATTGAAACAATAAATACCGAATTAGCCCTTGCGGACCTTGAGTCAATTGAAAAGCGGCTTCTAAAGGCTGAAAAGAATGCCAAAACCAATGAAAAGGACGCTATTACTTATAGGGACCTGCTAAAACGGCTGCGCGACGAACTTGATAATGGCAATAACTTGCGTGCTATAGCTTTGAACGACAAAGAGAAAGCGCAGCTTCGAAGTTTACAACTGCTTACCGCAAAGGCAGTAATGTATGTAGCCAACGTTGATGAAGCTGGGCTCCATGAAAATCCACATCGTGATGATGTGGTTCGCTATGCGAAGGAACATGACGCAGAAGTTGTAACAATCTGTGCCGCTGTTGAAGCTGAAATTGCGCAGTTGGCAGACTCTGATAAAGCAGAATTCCTTGTTGATCTGGGACTTCTTGAGCCTGGATTAAATAGGGTTATCCGTGCTGGTTATCGGTTGCTCGGCCTGCAAACTTATTTCACCGCGGGACCTAAGGAAGTTCATGCTTGGGCAACACCGATCGGTGCTACAGCACCACGTGCAGCTGCTGAGATTCACACAGATTTTGAGCGAGGTTTCATTCGGGCGGAAGTGATTGCCTATGACGATTATATTGCTGGTGGAGGTGAGCAGGGTGCTAAGGAGGCGGGACGGTTGCGGTTAGAGGGTAAAGACTACATCGTTCAGGAAGGCGACATCATGCACTTTCGTTTTAATGTGTAGATGGGCGTCGCTGCCAAATAATCACTCCAATCAATATCCCTGCTCCTACTAAGTGAACAGTAATTAGGGAACCCGGCCATAGCAGTAAAAATGCACTTATTAATAGTAGACTCCAGGTTGCCATAGTAAGTTTTTTTTCCAGGTGTCCCTGAAGTATGCCCGCGAGGG
The DNA here is from genome assembly GCA_913031125.1 of uncultured Woeseia sp. GTDB lineage: Bacteria > Pseudomonadota > Gammaproteobacteria > Steroidobacterales > Woeseiaceae > SZUA-117. The sequence goes on from CAJWFK010000051.1 coordinate 6,868, forward strand.
CATATAGCCCGAGAGAGGCGAAGCCAAATACTGTAAGACGTTCAGCCCAGGTCCCAGTGACTAAGGGCGTAAATGCAAATAGCACTGGGATAAGGTAAAGACCTTTTGCTATTTTCCATGACATTAAACCGGTTTGCATGGGTTTGGTTCCCGCGATTGCGGCTGCTGCAAATGCTACGAGGCATACGGGCGGTGTTACATTGCTGTCTTGGGACAGCCAAAAAATAATTAGGTGGGCACTTAATAACATACCGGTTAGCAGAGCCGGATCCAGTAGCTGTGTTCTAACAAGTTGCCGCATTTCTGCTGGCATTTCTCTGACTGCGGTCACGGCTTCACCTTCAAATAAGGCGATTATGGCTTCGATATTCGATGGTAAATTTGTTGAATTGAGCGCATTCAGTAATGCAGCTTCACTTATCAAATCATAAAGGGCCGGTGCTGCTAAGGTGGCGAGGACAATATATGATGCTGTAACAGGCAGGCCCATACCCAAAACAAGTGAGGCAAGCGCAACTAATATAAGTGTCATAAGCAGGCTTCCGTCTGCCCATTCGACTATCATCACTGAAAACGCGTTACCAAGCCCTGTAGTTGTGACAACATTAATAACGAGCCCAACGGCAACCAGTAGGATTGCGGTTGGCACCATAATTCTAAGAGAATCGATAATTGCCTCGATACACCGTTCAAAATGCATTGGTGTGTCGGTTAGCCATGAAACTCCAATAACTGCAAAAATCGCAAAAGTTGCCGACCGTACCGGGGTGTAGCCTAAAATTAACGAAATAATTAAAACGGCCAGTGGAACAATAAAAGGCCAGCCTTTTTTCAGGGTTGCTAGGGTTGACGATCGATCAACCTTGACGAGCGGAATATCCATTTTTTTTGCATCGATGCGGACAAAAAATGCAACGACCAGGAAATATAACAGCGCGGGTAGAACTGAAACAGAAATTATAGTGAGGTAGGGGATTTGAGTGTAACTAGCCATGACAAAGGCACCAGCACCCATAACAGGAGGCATTAGTTGTCCACCGGTCGACGCTGCAGCCTCAACACCCGCAGCAAAACGGGGGGAGAATCCAGAGCGAATCATCATTGGTATTGTAATTACGCCTGTCGAAACTGTTGTAGCAACAGCGGAACCGGATATTGAACCCATGAGCCCTGATCCTACAATCGCGACATGACCAGCCCCTCCTGTGTAATGTCCTGCAGCACTGCGGGCGACTCGAATGATGAAATCACCGGCTCCGGACTTAAGAAGAAATGAGCCAAACAAAATAAACATGAAGACGAAGGTGGCAGAGATATTGGCAACCATTCCGAACATTCCATCACTGCCCCAATAGCTCCGATATAACACTGTCTCCGCGCTTAGTCCGGGGAAGGAAAAAACTCCGGGCACGTATTGCCCGAGAAATAGGACATAGCACAGACTAAGCAAAATTAAGCCCGGCATGAACCAGCCACTGGTTCGCCGCGAGAGCTCAATTGCGATCAAAATTGATAGGCTAGCGAATACATAGTCGGACGTTATGAAATCGGTTTGTCGTGCATATAAGGAGTCTTCAAAAAGAATTAGGTAGGCGGCAATGGATACCGATGCTAACGCGAGCAGTATGTCAGAAATACTTATAAGCCCATCGTGGGTTTTTTCATTTTTTTTGGTGTTGAACATGAGTGCGCATAAAGCGCCAAATCCACCAAAATGAATTGCTGCAAACCAAAGTTCTGATACAGCTGTAAACCAGTTGTTGTAAACATGGAAAAGGGCGAAAAGTACAGCTAGCCACTTTACTATTGGATTATTCATTGTGGCAGCAGGTTTACAGGAATGGACAGACCTTTTTCACGGTAATATCGAGTTGCGCCCGGATGCAATGGGGCACTTAGGCCAATGAGTGCTTTCTCTAGAGTGATCTCGCGAGTTGCTTTATGTATTTCGCGTAAGGCAGCTAGGTTTTCAAATACTGTCTTTGTAATCATATAGACCGCTTCCTCTGGGATATCTGACCTTACGGCTAAAATATTTGGATGTGCGATTGTTTGGGTGTCTGTATGAAGATTAGGGTATGTGCCTCCAGGTATGATGTATCGGCTCCAGAGCGGATAGGTTTTGTTTACTTCGGCTAATTGATTATCCGTGAATTCTAGCAATGTCAGATTTTCTCCTACCATGGCAAAGGCACGGGAAATCGCTGCTACAGGTACGCCAGCTGGCACATTCATACCGCTAATTGTACCGTCTTGGATAGCGTTTGCTGTGGCGCCATAACCCATAAATGCGAGATTCATTCTCGATGGATAGTCGATACCAAGACTTCTCAGAATATAGTCGCCAGTGCGCTCTGCTCCAGAGTTTCTTGCTCCAATAACATATCGCTCACCGTTTAATTGTTTGAGCGCCATGATCGTATTATTTTTTGCTAAATTTTTAGTTAGAACAAAATGATCTGCATTTTGCCAAAGTGCAGAAATGCTTCTAAGCCAGGGTTGAGGTTGAGTTATTGGGCCATCGCCATTCCAGGCCCATGCGGCAAAAATACCTTGCAGAATTGCAAATTGAGCCTGGTTGTCGCGCATAAGCTTGATGTTTTCCATTGAACCCGCAGAGCTTATTGCTGACAGACTAATCTCCTGGGTTTCGTAAAGACGAGCTTTGGTAATTGTTGCAAGGGCAACTCCCACAGGATAATAAACACCGCCAGTTGTAGCCGTTGTAAGAATGTAGGGTCGTTGCCAATGCATATTTTCAGTACAAGCTGCCATTAGCAAACTGGCTGCTAAAATGACGATGTATCGAACAATAGACGACATTGGGTAATTCCGAGACTCGAAAACAAATATTATCAAGTCAGGCTTATAATGCTTATGAATATTTTGGTTGATTGCGTGGATTAGACTCTAAGATATTGTTTACTTTGAACCAGTGTAAATTCATTCAGGTGTTATAAATATAGATTTCTGATTGGCTTGACAGTTACTGGGGTCCAACGCAGAATCTCCGGCCCCGTCTGTTGGGGGGTATGATTTGGTGATGTAGCTCAGTTGGTCAGAGCGGCGGACTCATAACCCGCAGGTCGGTGGTTCAAATCCACCCATCACCACCACTTAACTAACTGACCTAGCAGGCAATGTCGCCGCTAGGTCGGTTTTTATGTCGCAGCGTGCGGCTACAAGGTTGGATTTACCGGCACTCGCGATCGCCAATGTCCAATGTGCGATCAAGAATTCCAACGGCGTTACGCAAGAAGAAATTCGTTCGATCATCCATGTCATCGGTATCTACTGCGGAGTGCCGCAGGCGTTGGAATGTTTCCGATCGGCGCGCAAGGTGCTCGAAGAAGAAGGCCTGGTCTGACGTACCCTGCGCCCTGAAGGTCGAGCACGTTAAAATTTGTAACACGGACCTTCCGTGACTAAAGGCACTATCTGGGAGTTTATCTCGGAGGAAAAGCAGTCAGGTACGGCGGAAATCGATACGGCCGACGATGCAGGTTTCCGGAAGGCGTCCGAGTTCTAGGTAGATGCGTTCTGCTTCTGCCAGGCTGGTCGTCCCGAGAATTTTCGTTACATCTTGAGCGACCGCGTCGATCACGATTGCCGGAGAAAACGCCCATATAGGGACGGCAGCGGGCGTCATACGCGCTACCTGGCCCCAGGGTGAAGCGGTAGGCACATGATGCAGTCCAAAATTGCCACGATAGGCGGCGACAACGAGTTGCCCGACCGGGTCAAAGGCTAATTTCTGCACGTTCTCAAGTTCTTTGATATCTCTTTGAGAAGGGGCAAACACGCCGACCAGCCCACCTGCCGATAGCACCTTGCCCGTGTTTGCAGTCAGCTCTTCGATTTCCAGTTCCGCATCGGCACCAAATCCCGCCAGACAGAAAACGGACGCAACATTTTGTGACATGACGGCGGCTAGCGTGATGTGATCGGCAAGGACCGTCATCGTTGGCCGGACTTCGCGCCCTGTGGAAAGCGTGTCTGATCCAACATCCATAGCAAGGACCAGGTCGGCGTCGAAGTATTCAACCACGGCCTTTAACCCGTCTGCCGAGCCTTTTACTCCGCCCTGATGGGAAACGATGAATGTCTCGTCTCCGAGGTGTTCAGCGAGTACGGCCTCATGCGGTTTGCGTCCATGAGAGTTTGTGTCCCCACGGCAGATAGCGGCGTAGTCGTGGATTCGGTTAACTTGGTCGAGGTCGTCGACTGAGTACATGTCAGGTCCGAGTACATCGACCAGTTCAGGGCGATCTTGACCTGGGGCGGTCCACCATTGGCATGCGATCCCACCAAGTGCGACTCGCTCGACGCCCATACGTGTAAGCCAGCCGGCAGCGAGGAGCCCGACCAGGCAGTCTCCACCACCTCCGTTACCAATGATTACAGCAGACTTAGCTTTGTGTGCGAGATCTTCCAGCGTTTCAGGAGTTTGCATTGTTTTCCTTTTCGATGAGTGGCCCATTGAATATGTGCAGCTCGAGCTCTTTTATCACCTGCTCGAGGTTTCCCCCTCGGATAGCTTCGAGGAGCGAATCGTGTGCGTGGGAGATGCCTGCGAGCGTCGCGAAGGAGCGATTATTGTTTGCAACTGCGAGTTCAACCTGATCGCGAAGTCCTGTCCATATTTCACGGAGCCGGCCGTGGCCGGAGGCAATAAGAATCGCCTCGTGGAATTGTCGATCTAACATCACAGCCTTTACCGCATTTCCAGATTTCTCAGCCTCTCGTATTTCGTCGAGCACTGACTCTAGACTTGGAATGAGATCGTCGGATTCGATCGCCAGCCGCATTGCTAAGGACTCCAATGCGAAACGCAGAGTGGCGAGTTCGAAGAAATCATGTTCGCTGAACTCGTTGACCCGGTAGCCCTTGTTGTGCTGTTGAATAACCAGTCCTGAGCGTTCTAGCATCCGCAGGGCTTCTCTTACTGGTGATCTGCTTATCCCCATTTCCCTGGCAACAACCGCCTCAGAAAGCCTGCTTCCGGGTTCGACATCTCCAACGAGTATGGCTTTGCGAACTGCCTCGTATGCGGAGTCGACCAGACTAGAGATTTGAACTTGCTCAAAGCTAGCCATGATCTAGCCATACCGCTTTTGCCGACGTAAACTCCAGAATTGTCTCCCAGCCATTGCCCATACCGATGTTTTTTCCACCAACTCGCAATTTATTTGTGCCAAGGCTCATGTGGCGCTTCCATGGTTGAGATGGATCGATTTCCAGCGTACGAAACTTTCAAGGCCCTCCATGCCCAATTCCCTTCCAAACCCAGAGTCGCCCACGCCACCGAAGGGGAGTTCCAGCTCGATAGTCCCATAGTCATCGATCCACACTGAGCCGGCACGAAGTTTGCGAGCTATATCGATTGCTCCATTGGTGTCGCCACCACAGATTATTCCTGCCGCCAACCCGTAGCGGGTGCGGTTTGCCGATTTGATCGCCGACTCGACGTCGGCGAAAGCTTGCACAGCGGTATAGGGCCCGAACAATTCTTCGGTTACGGTGGGGTCTGTTTCGTCGTCGGCCAAAAAGATGGCTGGGTGAACGAAGGCACCTTCGACGGTTTCGCCGCCGAGGACTCGTATCGATCGTTTGGACGCATCGCTAATTACTTGCCGCAGAGCATTCGCGTGATCGGTGCTGATCACCGGCCCAAGGGTTGTATCTGTCGAATCAGGATCTCCCATTGTTAGAGAAGACAGTTGGCCGTGAATAGCTTCTGCGATTTTTTTGCGACGTCTGTCGTTGCCAATGACCATTACCCGGCTAGGGCATATGCATTGTTGCCCGGTTCTGTACGCTACGGCATTCCCGATGATCTCGGCGACTTGGATCGCATCAGCATCCGGCAAAACAATGATGGGGCTCTTCCCACCGAGCTCCATAATGGTGGGCGTCAGATTCTGCGCCGTGGCGGTGAGCACAGCCTGGCCGGTTGCCCGGCCGCCGGTAAGACTCACCAGTCCTACGTCCGGTTTTTGAATCAAGGCAGCACCGACCTCGCGACCGCCAACAAGGACGCTCGTGAGTCCAGGTGGGACACCAGCTTCGATCAGTACCTCATCGAAGATTAGCGAGGTCACCGGCGTGAGTTCGGATGGCTTCGATATCACCGAGCATCCTGCCGCAAGGGCGGGCGCAAGTTTCCAAATCAATTCAGATAACGGGAAGTTCCACGGGCCGAGCGCAACGACCACCTCGTAAGGTTCAGGTATGACCATCCCGAGTTTCGACGAACCGAGGGGCACGCTGCGACCCGACAAGGCCCGGGCAAGGCCGGCATAAAAGTCGAGGACATCTACGCACCATCCGGCGTGCATCTCCGCAAGTGAGCGCAGCATGCCGGATTCTGCTACTTCCCAATTCACCAGCTCCGCACGCCGCTGTTCAAGGAGACGTGCTGCCCGAATGAGGACCTCGGCCCGTTGTGCCGGGTGCCGGGCCGCCCATTCTGGTTGAACTCGACGAGCAGCAGCGACGGCCTCGTCAATCTGCTTGTGGGTTGCTACGCCAAATCGGGCAACCACTCGAGATGGGTTGGCGGGCGACATGCGCTTAAGTATCTCGCCCCCGTCGCAAGGTGGCACGGAGACACCAGCTATTCGCTGGCCAAATAGAGGTGCTTCTGTCATCGGTGACACATTCACACGATCCCCTTTTCGATGACCTCTTTAAGTTCCTCTCTATTGCGACGGCTTGCATCACAAAACGCATCACCAAGGTAGTGGGCGCGCAGCTTTTCGAGACGCTCGTAGCCGGATTCCTGTTCACGGCGCCACAACTCGGCAAAACTGCCATCCTGAAGTTGATTAAGGACACCCTTTAGGTACTGCTCGGCCTCGCCGTTGTCCTTCAACTCTTCGGCTCGATGCAACTGGCCAAACTGACTGGTCGGGCTGTGCCCAGTCAGTGCCTCGATGACGCCCTCACGCCATTGGCTACGAATAACCTCAACCAACTCGCCTGAGCCCAGCATTTCCAGCTGTACGACTTCCGGGTCATAACCTGCATCGGTGAGCACCTTGAATGAACGCATGATGGAAATGATAGCCCCGCCACCGCCCACCTGTTCGCCAAACAGGTCAGTGATTGTCTCCTCTTCGAAGGTGGTTTCCCAAGCTCCTAACTTTGTGCTGCCGATTCCCTTTGCTAACGCCAGTACAGTATCCCATGCCCGTCCCGTACTGTCCCGATCGACAGCCACCAGCGACGGAAAACCTGCGCCCGCGGTAAAAAGTTCGCGAACAGCGGCACCGATCATTTTTGGTGCGAGCAGAGTGATATCATGACCTTCGGGTGGATCAATTTCTTTGTAGAACACCGAGTAGCCATGGGCAAACACCAGTGTCGCACCAGGCATAAGATGTGGAAAAACATCAACAGGGAGGACACTGGCTTGGGTCTCGTCCGGTAACAACACCATTACGACGTCTCCTTTGGTCGTCGCTGTAGGAATGTCGGACGCCTCGAAACCGTCGTCGCCGGCAAGAGCGCGATAGTCGTCCCCGCGATTACCAATTACGACATTGATGCCATTATCTCGCAGGTTCTGAGCTTGGCTCCTACCCTGATTTCCGTATCCCAGAATGGATACAGTCTTGCCTTCGAGAACGCTAAGGTCTATGTCATCATCTCGATATACTTTTGCCATGTTTACTCCACTTATTAGAATGTCGACTGTCGACAGTTTACCCTTTTATTTTGCGGCAGCCTAGTCGCGCCAAAACTAAGGACTCTGCGCCAGCGCGTCGAAGTAGGTCTGCTCCTTGTTCTTCCACGATCCGGCGTACTTCGGCAAGATCGAGAGTCCGAAGGATGCTGTCCGACATCAATACTTGGCCATCAACCACCGTACCGACTACATCGCTGGCCCGGGCCGAGTACACGAGGTTTTCCACCAAGTTGCCGAAGCCGGATGTGGATTGGTGGAACGGCCACAGATGTGGTTGGTTGAGATTAACGAGTATGAGATCAGCGCGCTTGCCCACTTCCAAGCTGCCAATGCTATCCTCGAGACCGAGGGCCCTGGCGCCGTGAATCGTGGCCATTTCCAGAGTCGTCCACGCGGGGAGGACGGCTGGGTCCTCTCGGCGAAGCTTGGCGAGCAGCGCCGCCTGCCGCATCTCCTCAAAAAGGTCGAGGTTATTGTTAGTCATGATTGAGTCGGTGCCGAGCCCGACGCGGATCCCTGCTGTGAGTAGCTCCGGTATCGGGGCCATCCCGTTGCCGAGTTTCATATTGGAGTTTGGGCAGTGAGCAACTGCTACGTCGTGGGCGGCTAGTAGCTCGATATCAGTTGTGTCGACATGCACTGCGTGGGCAACGAGTACGTCCCCGGCAAGACCGAGGACACGGTCCAGATAGGCAGTGGGACTTGGGTCAGGGAGGTACTTCGCTTGACTTCAATCTGACTCTCGATGAAGTTCTGCGGATTGTTTGGCATGGTATCCGGCACCACGTGACGAATGGGAAATGTGCAATTTCCACAAAACTG
>CAJWFK010000052.1 GCA_913031125.1 uncultured Woeseia sp.
GTTACACAGTAATTGCGCTCGCCCTTGCCTGGTTTTTTGAATCCCAGGCAACTACTACTATGATTTTTGTCCGTCATGCCGAAAAAGCATCGATTCCTGCTGACGACCCTACGTTGACTGAGAAGGGTAAGCTGCGGGCACAGGAGCTCGCTCGGCAGCTGACGGATGCTGATGTTGTTGCCGGTATTGATGCGATTTATTCAACGGATACCATACGCACAATCCAGACGGCGCAGCCTGTTGCAGATGCACTTGGTCTTGAGATATCTATTTATGCCAATGAGGAAGATGACGAGCCGGTGGTTGATGCTATGGTTGATGCGAATAAAGGTAAGATTATCCTGGTAGTAGGCCACAGCAATACCTTGCCGAAAATGATTGCGGCGTTAGGTGCGAGTAAGAATGTGCCGCCAATTGCAGATAGCGAATACGACAACCTTTACCTGATATCTATACCCTGGTTTGGTAAAACTAAGACTATTCGCCTTCGATATGGTGAAGGTTATGCAGGGACACCTCCGAATCCGGATGATGTGGTTCCATAAAATCCTAAATAGCTAAGAGGTGCCGATCGGATGATTAAACAGAAAGAATTTAACGTATCAACTGCTGGTCGAGGTACCTATGACATTAGTGCTGACATCCAGCAGGCAGTTGGAGATTCTGGTATTGCTATCGGGATCTGCCACGTTTTTCTCAAGCATACCAGTGCTTCTCTTATCCTCTGTGAAAATGCTGATCCGGCGGTACGGGATGATTTGGAGACATTCATGGAGCGTTATGTGCCGGATGGTGACCCAATGTTCACGCATACCGAGGAAGGCCCCGATGATATGCCCGCGCATGTACGAAGCATTCTGACGCAGAGTGATCTAAACCTTCCGGTATCTGACAGGCAATGCGACCTTGGCGTCTGGCAGGGAATCTATTTGTGGGAGCACCGAAATGCTCCTCACCAGCGCAGGGTTTTGCTGACTATTAGCGGTGAGAACGCTTAACTGGTGCTGGTCAGGAAACAGCCAGGCGACTACTCTTTTTCTTCTTCTACGGGATCGATCAACCAGGCTTTGAATTCATCGTCCCCGATCTCTTCGTCCTCATCAGCAATTTCTTGTATAGCTTTTAGGAGTAAAGAAGCGTTTTCGTTGCCCGATTGTGTCGATGCTCGAAGCTCGATGGCTGTCTTGATAAATGCCTCATGCCTACCAATTCTTAGATCGGCACAAATAGCATCCTCGATTACCTGGTCCTGGTTAATGATGTAAGTAATGCGCCTGACATTAAAAGGCGGTAACGCAATTGCGTCGTAAAGGCGAATGACTCTCTTGTCCGGGTCACACAACAAAGTGAATGGAAGTTTGTGCTTCGTTTTGAAGCTACTATGACTTCGTGCGTCCTGTGGGCTGACCCCTATTACATCAAGGCCCACCTCTAATATTTCATCGTGAATGTCACGAATGGCACATGCCTCTTTGGTGCAGCCAGGAGTGAAGTCAGACGGGTAAAAATACAGAATCACTGCGCTATTCTGCAGGCGCTGTGTGAGTGAAACTTCGTTCCCGTTTTGGTCTTGCAGGCTAAAATCCGGCGCGGTGGTTCCTTTCTTAAGCATTGTCTTTCGCTGATGGTTTAAAGATTGTTTGCATTACATCATAGTTAGTTTCGGACATCCCAAGCGATAAATAAGTTTTTTTGGCGTGCGTGTTTTCTTTTTCGACATATAGCCGGATACCTGCAACTCCAGGGTCTCTTTCTGCCATTGATTCCAGATGCTGATATAGCGCAGAAAACACACCCCGGCGTCGATATTTCTCAGGTACGTAGACGCTTTGTATCCACCACAAATTGCCATTTCTCCAGTCACTCCATTCATACGTGATCATGAGTTGCCCGGCGATTTCACTATTTATTTCTGCTACCCAGTAGCGTCCCTTGGATTGGTCAGCTAGCAAAGCAGCCACTCCAGCGTGAATTAGTTCCGGATCCAGTATTTCTCCTTCGGTTTCGGCGGCCATCTTCTGGTTAAAGGATGCGATTATAGTGGTATCGGAGAGAGTGCCGTCCCTGATATGTATCGTTGGCTCTGTGAGGCTCATATGTTTTTCCAGGTAAACGTAGATCTAGGTTTTAATATCAGCTCCATTATAATCATCTACCTCAAAGTATTCGGAATCAGATTTGTTTTCTTAGCGGGTAAAGATTACTGAAAACAGGATTAATGCGGAGCCAACACTATGCGAAATTTGCGAACTCAAGTATTTATTGGGGTACTGATGATTAGCCTTGCAGCTTGCGGTAAGCAGGCTGAGCCCATAGCAGAGCCGGAGGGGCTTGCTCATGGGATATCGACTCCTCAGTATAGTGCGGAGGCCTTCTACCAAACGACGACTTACGGGATGGCGAGTGCTGGTGGATTTGCATTTAGTGATGATGGCTCAGGATTACTCATCTCCTCAGACCAGACCGGTGTCTTTAACGCCTATCGGTTGTCTGTTGATGGTGCTGATGCGATACCCCTAACGAGTTCCGATGATAATGCTATTTTTGCTGTTAGCTGGTTTCCTGTGGATGACCGGATACTTTATACCTACGATAGTGGAGGTAATGAACTCTATCATGTTGTTGCCTTGGAGTTAGATGGCACAAGTAGTGACTTAACCCCAGGAGAAAATCATACAGCCCAGTTTGTCCGTTGGCATGATGACCATCAGAGCTTTTATATAACGACGACAGAGCGGAATCAGAGGAATTTCGATCTTTATCGATATTCAACGGACGATTACAGTAGAGAATTGGTCTTTGAGAACCCGGGATTCGCGATAGCGGCGGTTAGTGGTGATGGGCGATGGCTCGCGCTTGATAAACCGCGGACCAGCGCTGATTCTGATATTTATATTGTGGATCTAAGCAGTGAAAACCCGGTGCCCGAGCTGATTACTCCGCATGAGGGCAATATAGAATACGCGACGTTCACGATACAGTCGGATAATCGGCATCTCGTATACGGAACCAACGAGTTCGGAGAATTCCGACAGGCCTGGAGCCACAACCTTGAGACGGGTGAAAAATCGGAATTGGTTGTAGCGGATTGGGATGTGAGCTACGTCAGTAATTCCGGTTCGGGAAGGTACCTGACCTATGGTGTTAATGTGGATGCCAGAACGGAAGTCACGTTACGTGATCTGGAGGCAGGTAAGGAAGCAGAGCTTCCAAAGCTTCCGTTTGGGGCAATCAGCAATGTCCGGTTTTCAGGAGATGAGTCCCATATCGCGTTGATTGTTAATGCAGATAATTCCCCATCGAACATCCACGTAATTGATCTCAATGAGGGTAATACGCGGCAATTAACTGATGCGTTAAATCCTGAAATTAATCAGGAGCACCTGGTAACCAGCGAAGTTGTGCGCTACAAAAGTTTTGATGGGCTTCAAATACCCTCGATCCTTTATAAACCACATGGTGCCAGCGCTGCTAATCCGGCGCCGGCGCTGGTATTAGTGCATGGTGGGCCAGGTGGGCAAACTCGCACTGGCTACCGAGCCATGGTCCAACATCTGGTTAACCACGGATACGCGATTCTCGGGGCTAATAATCGTGGATCCTCTGGTTACGGAAAGACTTTTTATCATCTGGACGATAAGCGGCATGGAGAAGAGGATCTGCAAGATATCGTATATGGCAGAACATACCTTGAGTCCCTTGAATGGGTTGATGCGAAACGCATTGGTGTTATTGGTGGTAGCTATGGCGGCTACATGGTGGCAGCTGCTTTAGCATTTGAACCGGAGGTCTTTGATGTAGGTATTGATATCTTCGGAGTAACTAACTGGGTGAGGACGTTAGAGAGTATTCCGCCATGGTGGGAAGATTTTAAAGAGGCGCTATATGATGAAATGGGTGATCCAGCGACTGATGCTGAACGTCACAGGCGCATCTCACCGTTGTTTCATGCAGAAAACATCGTAAAGCCATTATTGGTCATTCAGGGAGCAAATGATCCCCGCGTTCTTCAGGTGGAAAGTGATGAGCTGGTAGCTGCTGTACAAAAGAATGAGGTGCCGGTTGAATATGTAGTATTTCCGGATGAAGGGCATGGATTTACAAAGCGTGTAAATCGCATTACTGCATCGGATGCGTATGTACGTTTCCTTGATACTTACCTTAAAGGTGAAGAAACGGTGAACTAGACATGGCTTGGTGTGGACAAATACTATAATATTTCGAGAAAGGATAGATAAAATATTGAATTAAAAGCGATTTATGCCCCGGTAGCTCAGCTGGATAGAGTAGTAGGTTCCTAACCTATTGGTCGCAGGTTCGAATCCTGCCCGGGGCGCCAATTTGAATGACGTAAGCTCGAACTTTAGCGTTATATAACCGTTAGTCGGTTGTCTTTTCCAAGACAACCGGGGGCTCATTTTCTTCATAGTGATAGAGCAAACGGGGGGCTGCATTCTCTTCCCACTCGATAATGATGTAGTTGAGTGAATTTTTCATAAATAGCAATTCACGACTCTCTGCAAATAGCGTTTGTGCTGGGCCGCCGGCGATACTCAGCGTGAAGTTACTGTCGGTTGCATTAATCTCAAGTGGATATTCACCATATATAAGGCCTTTGTAGCTTCCCGCTAGTCTTGTCTCGTCATCGGCAGCCAGCCGCATTGCTTGCCGAACGGGGTACGGGTCGCCTATGTACATTGCGGCGATTTTCTTGGCAACTGTTGTCGGGTCCGCACCCATGGTGGCGCCATTTGTGAGAACCGCTATATACAGGCCGTCATCCGGCAACCATAGTGAGAAACATGTGAAGCCATGTATGCCACCGCCATGTGAGATCATTCTACGTTCCCGTAACGAGCCGACATCTAGCCCGTATCCATATGGAAATGTTTCGCCACTATTAAGATTTGCCGGCGTCGTCATCGATTCATAAGAGCTATCGTGAATAAACTCACCCCCAGTGAGCGCTTTGTTCCAATTCGCAAGGTCTGCCGGGGTCGATAACATAGACCCTGCTGCATGCGGTTGAGTCATACTGATAAAACCGGCATTGACAATAGTGTTTTCGTTGACCAACTCGTAACCTGCAGCACGATTCGGAATCACCTGCCGGCCACCATATAAGGTACTGTCCAGTCCTAGAGGAGCCGTGATGTTGTCGGCGATGAAATCTGCATAGCTTTGACCTGATACTTTCTCAATGATCGCGCCCAGCAACACGTATCCTGAATTGTTGTAATTCCAGTCTTCGCCAGGTGCAAAATCCATTGGCAAGTTTTTAAAGACCGCGACGAGTTCCTCGGTGGTTAAATCCGTTCGCACGCCAGCATTCATGTAACCCGGGATGTTTGTGTAGCTCTTGATCCCGGACGTGTGATTGAGGAGGTGATAAATACTGATCTCATGACCGTGGGTCGGGTAATCGGGTAGGTATTTTTCTATTGGATCACCGACTGACAACTCTCCGCGCTGCTGCAACAACATGATCGCTGCAGCCGTGAACTGTTTCGTTATTGAGCCAACCCTAAATATTGTTTGCGGCGTGATCGGAATGCCATGTTCGACGTTTGCGAGTCCGTAGCCGGCCTCGTGCATTGTTTCCCCATTGTCGACGATGATGACTGATGCGCCGGGACGATTATCGACGTAGGTGGAGCTAAGAAAGGCCTTAATGTCATCGAGGTTCTCAGCAACGGCGGAATGGGACAAGAAAATGACAAATAATATTAAAAATCGCTTCATCACTGATCTGCTGATCGGGAGACTTGGTGCCTGAGTCTCGCGTGATCTTGCTCCTAATGCAAGCGCATACCGACTCTGTCGCATATACTTGATCGAGGCAGCAATAAACCAACGGAACCAACATGTTTGACAAAAGAATAAGCGGGCTTCTGGTATCTATATTTATACTTTCGTTTTCTCATACTGTCTTGGCACAGGACGTTTATGACATCGTCATTTTGAATGGTCGTGTCATGGATCCGGAGACGGGGCTGGATGCGCTACGGAATGTCGGGATACGGGGCCAATCAGTTGTAGCAATCTCTGAACTGCCTATACAGGGAGAGACAGAGGTCGACGCAACCGGGCTCGTTGTAGCACCTGGTTTCGTCGACCTGCATGCGCATGGACAAAGTGCTCGTGCGAACGAATTTCAGGCAATGGATGGTGTTACGACCGCGCTCGAACTCGAGTCCGGCGTGCCCCACCTCCCGACGTTTCTCGCTATGCGCGCGGGTGACGCTGTCATCAACTATGGTGCCAGCATCGCACATGGAGCAATCCGAACCTGGGTGATGTCAGACTATGCTGAAGCCTTCGATAACAACGACTCTGATAGTAACTGGTTTCTTCAGCCAATCGCTGTTCCGGATGCAGCAGGTGATGAGATGGACGATGCAATGGCGGAAGCGCTTAGCTCCACGGTTTCTCCAGCTCGCTACAAGGAACTCGATCCCGAGAATTACCCTGCACTGTGGGCGCGAATGCAGCAAGGCTTGAGCGACGGTGCCATTGGTATCGGCATGCCCCACCAGTATTACCCAGGGGTATCACGTGACGAAATCTTTCGCGTGTTCCAGTTTGCGCGAGAACAGGAAACAACAATATTTACGCATGTCCGCGAATTGGGGGTCTCTGGCATGCAGGAGGTTATCGCCAATGCTATTGCCACAGGTGCTTCTTTACACATTGTACATATCAATAGTTCAAGCTTGGAGGACTATCAGACTAACCTCGAGCTCATTCTCGGAGCAGCAGAACGCGGCGTGGACGTGACGACCGGAGCATACCCCTATACCGCCGCAGCCACGGGCATCGAGACTCCGCTATTCGATGAGGGTTGGCAGGATCTTCTAGGGATTTCTTACGAAGACATCCAGTGGCAGGAGTCTGGTGAAAGGCTAACGGAGGAAACGTTCAATCGGTATCGTGCGCAGGGTGGCACTGTCATTATCCACCTGATGAAGGAAGAATGGATACGTGCGCAGCTGGCGGACCCACGCGTCATGGTAGAGTCCGATGGCATGCCTTATGCTTCCGGGGCACATCCTCGCAGTGCGGGAACCTTTTCCCGCTTTATTGGTCACTACGTGCGTGACCAGGAATTGATGCCGCTAATGGCGGGTCTCTCCAAGATTACGCTTATGCCAGCCCAGCGTCTGGAATCGATCGCACCTCAAATGAAGCGAAAAGGGCGTGTGCAGATTGGCAGTGACGCCGATATTACGATCTTTAGTGCTGAAGAGATTATCGACACCGCGGATTTTGAGGGTGACCTGACGTACTCGGAGGGTGTCCGGTACGTGCTCGTTAATGGCAACTTCGTTGTCTGGGATGGAGAGATCGTTGAAGGTGCAAGGCCAGGGCAGGCGATTATCGGAAGAAACGTCGTCTTCTAGAGTTTTATAGCGTATCAAAGATGACAATCTTCTTGAGAGTAGAGATTCGATTCGAATTTTGGCCAGGGCGATATTTGATTCTCGATTTTCGTCAACCCAAATAATTGGAGTGAAAATGAGCCGATATCTTTTAAAAGAAAATTTATCCTGGGAGAAGGCCCCTGTTCGTGGCGGCACTGTGATGGACAAAAGTGTTGTCTGGGAAGGTGATTATGACATTAGATCTGCATTTTTTCGTTTGCCGGCAGGCATGAATATTCCGCAGCACACTCATCCGAAATGGGTACAGGTGATGGTCTTGGAGGGTGCGATGGCGGTAGAAACCGATAAGGACGGCAAGGTAACGGTGGAGGCCGGTGGTTGTTATTTTGTGGAAGCCGGTGATACCCATATAGAAACAGCTGTTTCGGACTCATTAGTGCTGGTTACCCAAGCCGAAGACCGCCCTGAGTATATAGATGGATAAATGGTCCTCTGGCACTCGAAACATTAATAACCTCGGTTATTGGCTGTTTTGCATAAATTTTGGATAAGATAGGGCTCATCAAAGAAACGGGAGTAGAGCTGTGGGCATTGACACTCGTACCGTAGAGTATCGAGATGGGGATACTGTTCTAGAGGGCTATATGGCCTGGGATGACACGTCTCATGATCCGCGTCCGGGAGTTCTGGTTTCTCATGCCTGGGCAGGAAGAGGTGAATTTGAGGAGAGTAGGGCGGAGCGATTGGCTGAGCTAGGATATGTCGGTTTTGCGCTCGACGTCTATGGAAAGGGCGTCCTAGGAGATAGCAAAGAAGAAAACTCAGCCTTGATGCAGCCAATGCTGGATGATAGGGAAATGCTGCAACGTCGCCTTCATTTAGCGCTCGAACAGATACGCAAACAAAAGGAAGTCGATCCGACTAAGGTTGCTGCTATGGGGTACTGTTTCGGTGGGCTCTGTGTACTTGACTTAGCTCGCACCGGCGCTGATATTCAAGGAATCGCAAGCTTCCATGGTTTGTTTATGAAACCGGGTAACACTGATGAAAATAAAATTAGTGCCAAAGTTCTGGTGATGCACGGCTGGGATGATCCTATGGCTACTCCAGATCAGGTTCTGGGATTAACAGAGGAACTCAATGGTATGGGCGCTGACTGGCAAATCCATGCTTATGGCAATACTACGCATGCCTTCACTAATCCGTCGGCCAATGATCCAGAGTTCGGTACGGTTTATAGTCCCGTTGCAGAAGCTCGTTCATGGCAAAACCTGCAGTTATTTCTTGCCGAACTATTTTAGGCTAATAATTCTTATTGAGTTTGACCCAGTGGGGAGTTGAAATGAAAAAACAGCCTGCACTATGTGGTGCACGGTTCCTGATATTGTTTTTCCTGGGGGCTTGCGGTGTTTCTGATCAGGATAGTACTGACCCGGTGACTGATGTTTCATCTGAGGCCGCATCAAAGGCTATCACTGTTGAGTTGATGCGTGGCTATGTCAAAGAACTCGCAGATGACAAATATGAAGGTAGGGGCCCCGGTTCAGCTGGAGATGCCGCTGCACGTAGCTATTTAATTCACGAGTTAGAGAAACTTGGATTGGTACCTGGCGCTGAGGACGGGCAATGGGAGCAGCCTTTCGAGTTAGTAGGGGTATCTGCAGACCAACCTGATGAATGGATATTTAAGGGCGGTGAAGCTGAATTAACGCTGCAACAATGGGATGAATTTATTGTTTCTAGCGGCGTACAAGCTGAACGTGCGGAAGTTATGGATGCGGAAGTTGTATTTGCGGGATACGCTATTCAGGCACCAGAATATGACTGGGATGACTTTAAGGGACAGGATCTGTCTGGAAAGGTATTGATGATTATCAATAACGATCCGGACTGGGATCCCGAATTATTTGAGGGAGAAAAGAGGCTCTGGTACGGACGCTGGGGCTACAAGTATTTAAGTGCAGCACGCCAAGGGGCGGTCGGCGCGATTATCATCCACACTCAACCATCAGCAGGCTATCCATTCCAGGTTGTCCAGACCTCTTGGACCGGGGAACAATTTGAGTTGCCTGCGGGAGATGAACCGCGTCTCGAGGTCGCTGCTTGGGTCACTGAAGATTCCGCTAAAGCACTTGTCCAAATGGCAGGGCTGGACCTGGATGAATTACGTGAGGCCGCTGACAACCGAGATTTTGAACCTGTACCTCTTGGGATTACGACTTCAATTGGTATGGATGTCACCCTAACTCGAGTTCAGACAGCTAATGTGTTGGGCCTGTTGACGGGCAGTGACGCTCAGATAAGTAAAGAAGTGGTGATATATACCGCGCATCATGACCACCTTGGTATTGGCACGCCGAATGAAGAGGGTGATGCCATCTATAACGGTGCAATGGATAATGCCTCGGGCGTCGCCCAAATTATGGCCATTGCTAAGGCCTTGAAAGCGCTCCCAAGGGCGCCTCGTCGCTCCATTTTGTTTGCTTTAGTTGGGGCGGAGGAGCAGGGATTATTGGGGAGCCAATACTATGCGGAAAATCCAACATTCAGCCCGGGAAAGATTGCCGCGAATCTGAATTATGACGGTGCCAATATCTGGGGTCATACGCACGATGTTACCTATATAGGGTTAGGCAAGTCGTCGATTGACAATATTGTTTCGGCGATAGCAGAGGAGCAGGGACGGGTGGTGAAACCGGATCAATTTGCTGACCGTGGTTATTTTTACCGTTCTGATCAGTTTAGTTTTGCGAAGATCGGAGTTCCCGCTATGTATCTCGATACCGGCACCGATTTTGTGGACCGTCCAGCAGATTGGGGACGCCAGCAGGTCAATCACTATACGGATGTTAACTACCATCAGCCGAGTGACGAGTACGACGATAGCTGGAATTTTGAAGGTATGATTGATGATGCCTTGCTTGGATTCTGGACAGGTCTGGCAATTGCTAATGCAGATGAAATGCCTCGCTGGGTGGAAGGTGATGAATTTGAAGCGTTGCGCCTAGAGGCGCTCGATAAAGACAACAAATAATGTGATGACGCTAAATGTGATTTTCGCTCCGTTGTTTTGTTGCTAGAGCGTAAAGAACTAGTCCTAAAACCAGCAGTCCCCCAGTTAAAATCCAGGCATCCTGATCTGATTGTGCTGCTAGCCAAACGCAAAGTGCGAGTGCAATCGCCGGAATGGTGTAACCACCCTTTAGTCTAAATGCATCCGCAGTTTCCTCTGCTGATGCCTTACGCCGGATGATGGGCAAGGAGCAAATACATAAGGAATAAGCGATTAACCGAGTTAAGGAACTAGCGAGAAGTAGCTCGACGTAGGTCCCTGTCAGCGCAAAAATCAGCCCGATCCCACCGAGGAATAGTATTGAATTGCTGGGTGTTGAGTATTTTTCATGTACGTGACCGAACCAACTGGGTAGTAATTGTTTCTCGGCCATGGCGAACGGTAAACGAGGAATAGCAAGCATTATGCTTGAAAGGTTTCCACCGATTGAGAAAAAAGCTGCCATCGTGATAATTATTACCCCGGCAGGGCCCATGAGCTCTCTACCTACGTCGGTTAATGTGGCAGTGCCATCACCGCCGCCAGGTATAACCGAGATGAAAACGAGAACAATAAGGAAATAAAGTATGCCTATTGCTATGACTGTTTGAATAAGGGCGCTGGGTAAGGTCTTTTTGGGTTGAGTGGTTTCCCCGGAAATGATTGTGGCAGATTCAAATCCAACAAATGCATAGATTAGTAATAGGGTGGGCCCGCCGAGATCCGCAAGTTTTGGCATCGTTTCGGGAAAGAGTGTGTCACCGCTGACATATTGGAGTCCGAGCACTATTAGTAGGATTATCGGGACGATTTTAAAAAAGGTGATGACTGCCATTGTTCGGACACCTTCTTTTACACCGACATAGTTTGCCCACGTTAATGACGAACAAATTGCGACTATTACGGAGGCTCTACCAAGACCAGAGCCGAACCACGGCCAAACAGCTGCGAGGTAAATCGCCATGACGTTGCTGTTAGCCGCAAATGCTGTAAAGCGACTTACAAAGAGTATCCAGCCGGTTGTGAATCCTGTAAGGGGTCCAAATGCGGTTGACGTGAATAAGACAGGTCCGCCAGAGTCCTTAAAGTAACTGGACAGCTCCGCCAGTGTGAGCACAATCGTTATGATTAGTACCCCGATCACGAGAAAGAGCCAGGGACTTAACGCCCCTATGAGGGGTGCCACTATGCCGGGCAGGCCGAAAATACCTGATCCGATAACGGAATTGAGGGTCACAAGGGCAACCCCTCCGAAGCCAATCCCCCGAATTAATTGCTTTGGCTTTATACTTATTTCATTAAAGGACAAGCATCTCCCCCGGTCTTAGTAAAAATAGATATTGTCAGACTGCCATTATCGTCCGATAAAAAGGTTCATCGGGCTAAGCTTACATAAGCCCTGTTTATAAACGTCCCCGGATCACCATACTGGTCATCAAATTCTGCGGTCGGCGCAGCTGCAATCACCTGTTCTAATGACATTCCTTGATCAATCATATTGCTGATTCTTGTGGCAACCGTATCGAGCATAGCAATATAGGCGGCCATGTCCTTATAGGTTTTCACTCGGCCATGTCCCGGAACAATTTTGGTGTTTTCATCAATTCTGGCCAACACTTTTTCGCAGAAAAGAATCATTCCTTCGATACCGCCACCGTTGCCGGCATCGATAAATGGGTAGCTCTGGTTTAGTACATCACCCATATGGACTACATTGCTCTTTCGGAAGATGACTGCTGTGTCTCCGGTGGTATGTGCCGGTCCAAAGTGCAATAAGTCAATTGTTTCTCCATTGAAGTGAAATTGCATTTGTTTTCTGTAAGTAATGACCGGCAGGGCCTCCTTGGGATATGCAGGTTGCATATAGGCAAGTGCCACAAGGTCAATGGGGTGCTCACCAGTCATCATGCGGCGAGAGTTCTCCTGCGCCACCATCCATGTGCCATCTCGGCCTAGCACCGGATTTCCGTCGGAATGATCGAAGTGCCAATGGGTGTTAATAGTGAAATCGATGCCATCACCACCAAGTTCACTGATTACTCTTTTTACCCGTGGGATCATTTCCGGAAACTGACTGTCGACCAAGAGCACACCCTGGTCTCCGATTGAGGCTACGATGTTTCCACCGACACCACGTAGGTTGTATATACCGGGCGCCAGGGCCTCACTTCGAACTTCGGTATTTTCGATATCGAGTCCAAAAGCAACTAACACGTCATCGAGACTCAAATATTCATGTGCTATTGCCGGTAAAGACAGTACTAGCATGCAGCTGATTATTATCAGGCGTTTCATTTCCCTCTCCTTGTGTTCTAGGGTATTACCCCCATCATAGTGCTATCTGCAGTCCGTCGGTAGTATTACAATAAAACTGTAAACCGTAGTTTGTTGTTCTTCTGACGTATGCAGAAAAATTTAGCCTTCTAAAGGACCTTCCCTGTTGTGAAAATTTTCTTTTATCTAATCCTTTTGATGCCGGCATTTACAGCAGCTTCGAGTTTATTCGAAATTAACGGGTTTAAAGACTATTCAGTAACGTTCTCGAGTTCAGGTCAACCTACCGAGGAACAGATGGGAATGTTGAAGGAAGCCGGATTTGAGCGTGTGATTTATATCGCTTTTAGTAATAGCAGGAACGCTGTCGGAGCGGAGGACGCGATTATTAAAGAACTGGGGATGGATTATGTGCATATTCCAGTGATTTGGAATGCGCCTGCCAAAGCTGACTTTTATGCATTTGCTGATGTAATGAATCGTGAGTCCGATAGAAAAACGTTATTGCACTGCCAGGTCAATTATCGTGCCTCGGCCTTTGCCTTCCTATATAGGGTGCTTTACCAGAATATATCGATTGCTGAGGCTAAGGCGGACATGAATACAATTTGGCAGCCCAACAAAACGTGGACAAATTTCATCTTCGAAATTTTGCAGGAGAATGACGTATCCCCACATTGTGATGGTTGTTCATGGGTTATGGAAGAGGGCGAATAAACGAGTGCTCTCTTAGTTACTGAATGGTTCCACAAAGGTTGATGGAACCGCGACCCCATCGGCAAATGCCGGAGTGTACTGACTCATCCTAATTGTTTGTTTAATCGCATTTTGGCAGGCTGCAACCGGCACAACACCGTCGACATGCTGAATTGAAGGAGCATCAGCTATGCCGTCTGCCCCGAGGTAGGTTTTTACATAGACTGCCCAGCGAGCCCTTTTGGGGCATGCGCTATTCCATGATTCGTTCTTGTTGATTACACGTTGTCCAGCAATGTGCGAAGAGCCATAGACCTTTATATTCTCCGGGTAACCGGGATTAAGGTAGAACCTTATTGTTTGTTCTTCTTTTTCCTGTTTAAACTCAACAAGAAACTGGAGAAAAATCTCACGAGCTTTTCCTCCTATCATGGCGGGGTTCATGCGTGCTTTTCGTGCGCCTGTATTGACTGCTTTTGCGAAAGGCCCATCGTAATTATTTTTGAGGTAGCAGCCAGTATCTTTCATCCTCCCATTTGTTTGTATACGGGAGAAACAGCTCATAATTACGGAAATATCTCCTGAGATTTCTGGGAAATTAATCAGGTTTTCCAGCCGGCGTTTTTCTTCGGAATGGTTGAAATCCGCTGGATGTCCCTGTCCGAAGACCGGCGAGAAAACAAATAAGAAGATGAGGTATATGAAATTAGGCATCAATTGTATTGTGCAGGTCCTTTAGGCCTTTAAGGAGATAAGATTAATCGCCAATAGAGAGCTGTTTTTCCCAAAACTCGTACATGGTTTTGTAGATGTGAAGTTGTGCCGAATCGTCGCTGATACCATGCTTCCGCATTGGGTAGATCATCATGTCGAATGTTATGCCGGCCTCAATCAATCTATCGCTAAATGCCCATGAGTTCTGTGGATGTACGTTGTCATCGTAGGTGCCATGAACTAGAAGCAGGCGCCCGTTAAGGTTATGAGCACGATTGACATGGGACGTTCTTTCATAACCGCCTTTGTTTTTCTCAGGCTGCTTCATATACCTTTCTGTGTAGATTGTGTCGTAATAATGCCAGTCTGTGACGGGGGCTACTGAAATTCCGGCAGTGAATTCTGAAGTACTGGTCATTGATTGCAGGGTCATGGTGCCACCACCGCTCCAGCCCCATATACCGAGCTGCTCCGGATCCACATACTCTTGTTGTTTAAGCCAGGTAATACCGTCCATAAGGTCATTAAGTTCAATCGGCCCATATAACTGGTTAAGAATTGTATTGGCATCTATTTTACTTTTGCCAGCAAAAGCTTTTGACTTAATTGTCGCGGAGTAATGA
>CAJWFK010000053.1 GCA_913031125.1 uncultured Woeseia sp.
TTTTTATGCAGGTTATCGAGTATGCCCAAGCAATGGGATTGGACATGATTCAGGGAGACCATGAGGACGCACCGGGACAGCTCGAACTGAATTGGCAGTTTGATGATTGCTTGAGAAGCTGTGACCGGCTGAGCACCTATCGACAAATATGCGCGCAGGTTGCTCGGGAGAATAATCTGATAGCTTGCTTCATGACCAAACCATTCATGGGAGTTTCGGCAAATGGTTGTCATACCAATATGTCTCTATGGACTGGTGGGCAAGAGGAAATAAATCCTCTTGGTCAGGATCAGGATCTTTTACCTGGCTTGGAAGATAATTTCTCCTACTTAACGGGCGGTGAAAATAAATTTATGCCCGAAGGTGATGATCCGCAGATACCGGGTCAGATCGGTTTATATGCGATTGCGGGTGTCATGGAGCATTTGGACGCCCTGACTGCGCTGGGGTGTTCTACCGTGAATTCGTATAGGCGGCTTTGGGATACAGGTTTTTGGGCGCCTGTGTATAAAGATTGGGGTTATCAGAATCGCACAACTGCACTTCGTATATCAGCACCGGGCCGCTTTGAATATCGTGCTGTTGATTCGATGGTCAATCCTTACTTGCTTTGCGCTGGGTTGATTAAGTCTTTTGATGATGGCATCGAACGAAAACTCGATCCAGGGAAACCTGAACAACGCAATATTTACGAAGCAATGGAAGCCGGGAAAGAAGTTCAAAAGCTACCCATGTCGTTAGGTGAGGCAGTTGAGAGCTTTAAGCAAGACCCGGTCATTATGGACGCACTTCCGGACGAGATGAGTAAAGTTTTTATTCATTATAAAGAAGATGAATGGGCAACCTATATGGCAACTGTTACCGATTGGGATGTAGATACCTATATGGATTGCCTCCCATAATTTGGTGCATTGGTTTAATACCAGGGGAATTTAATATGTGTGGAATAGCGGGTGTAATCCACAGGGGTTCTAAGTCTAACGTCGGTGGAGAGTTGACCTCTATGCTGCAGTCCTTGAAGCACAGAGGTCCCGATTCTACTGGATTCGCACTTTATGGGCAGGATCTGTCGGATAACCGATTTATTATGCGTTTCAAATTGGCCGAACAAGAAGATTTGGCTTCGGGCTTCGACATTCATGAAACGATTGCTCAACGCAAGGCTACTGTTGATAAGCGACTGGATGAACTCGGAGCCGTAATTGTGGAGTCAGAAGAAGCTACTGACTATGCACAGCGCTACACATTTGATTTTAACGGTGATTTGAAGCGATTAATCGATTTTATTGAAGACATTGAGGATGTTGAAATTCTTTCTGTCGGGAAGGCTCTGGAACTCGTTAAGGATTTGGGTGATGCGTCAGTTGTATCTGGCCAGTATGGCCTGGGCACTTTCGAGGGTACTCATGCCATTGGGCATACCCGCATGGCGACGGAATCGGATGTGGATATACGATCCGCACACCCCTATTGGGCATATCCGTTTAGTGACGTCTCGCTGGTTCATAACGGCCAATTGACGAATTATTGGAGTAAGCGGCGTGATTTAGAGCGGCGGGGTCACCGATTTATGTCGAACTGTGATTCGGAATTGATCGCCGTTTATATCGCGGACCGAATCGATCAAGGCAATTCACTTGAAGACGCAATGCGTGAATCAATTGATGATCTTGATGGCGTCTTTACCTATGTTGTGGCTACACGTGATTCGCTCGGTATGGCAAAAGATGTCATGGCAGCCAAGCCAATGGTGCTTTATGAGGCCGATAATCTCATTGCACTGGCTTCCGAAGAAGTTGCTATCCGGAGTATTTTCCCGCACGAAATAGAGACATATGATCCCTATGAGGGTGAGGTGCGGGTATGGCAAGCGTAAAAGATAAGGAGCTATACCAGAAAATGGATATGCACAGTGAACAACTTGCTGGACGAACTCAGCAAACCTTTTTCTCTGCTGAGGAGAGTGAACGCTTCGTTTATCCGGAAGCGTATGAGGTCGATTTTGCGAAGCGCGCTGAATTTGATGCTCAGGATATGGAAATTACAGATGTTAATCTCGAAATTAGGAAATTAATGAGTCAGAGTTTTGGTCATATCGTCGTGAAAAATCCGAACGCGAAGCACTCATTAGGTGTGGGGATACTAAACCGGCTCAAACTCGATTTTGAGGGTAGTTTGGGTTATTTCGGCTGCGGATTGATTGATGGACCAAATGTCCATGTAGCCGGCCGGGTAGGGTGGTCATGTGCTGAAAATATGATGTCAGGTACTGTACTTATCGAGAAGAATGCGGGTTCCACATTTGGCGCGGCTATCCGCGGAGGTGATCTGGTATGTAAAGGGGATGTTGGCTCACGAACGGGTATAGATCAGAAGGGTGGAACGATTATTGTGGGTGGTCGGACTGGTGCTTTTACTGGATTTATGATGCAACGAGGCCGAATGATCATACTTGGTGATGCTGGCAAGAATCTCGGTGATTCAATGTATGACGGCACTATTTATGTTGGAGGGAAAATTGAGAGCTTGGGGGTTGATGCAATTGAGGGAGAGATGACCGAGTTGGATCAAAAATGGGTTAGCCGAAAGTTAGGTTTATACGGATTAGCGGCACCAAACGGACCAGAAAACCTCACAAAAATTGTTGCTGGTAAACAGCTGTGGAATTACGACAGCCTCGAGCCTAGCGAAAAGAAACTGGTGCTGTGACAACAGGAGAGACCCGTGGCAGCCAAAATATCTAAAACAAATGAAACGCAATCCGAAGCACTGGAAAGCAAGGCTCATAGCCTTGGGCAAAGTACGCTTTTTACACCGGAAGTTATTAACGACATCCACATTAAATCGGATTTGGGGCGTTATCGAATGCGTGGGTTTTCGATGTTCAAACCGATTCCTACTTGGGATGATCTAACTTTTTTACCGGGAACCCTGACGCGTTTCGTGATCGAGGGTTATCGAGAAAAATGCCTAACGAAGACGGTATTAGGACCACGTGCGAAACGACCATTGGAGTTGGATATACCGGTCTATATCACCGGTATGAGTTTCGGGGCGCTGAGTTATGAAGCGAAGACAGCTTTGGCACGCGGCGCTACCATGGCTGGCACTGCTACATGCTCCGGTGAAGGAGGGATGATTCCTGATGAGCGCCGGTATTCGTCTAAATGGTACTACCAGTGCATTCAATCTAGGTATGGTTTTAATCCTCACCACCTTTTACTTGCTGATG
Source organism: uncultured Woeseia sp. (assembly GCA_913031125.1). Taxonomy (GTDB): domain Bacteria; phylum Pseudomonadota; class Gammaproteobacteria; order Steroidobacterales; family Woeseiaceae; genus SZUA-117. The sequence continues at coordinate 3,233 of CAJWFK010000053.1, forward strand.
CTGTTGAGTTCTTTATAGGACAGGGTTGTAAGGTTGGGCTTGGAGGCCACCTAATGGGCCAGAAGGTAACCGACCAGGTTGCCGAAATGCGCTCTTTACCGGCCGGTATTGATCAGCGATCTCCGGCCCGTCATCCGGACTGGCTTGGTCCTGACGACCTGGCGTTAAAAATACAGGAGATTCGTGAGGCAACAAATTGGGAAATACCCATACAGCTCAAGCTCGGTGCTGCGCGGGTTTATGATGATGTCCGTATGGCAGCAAAGTGTGATCCTGACATGATCTACATGGACGGTATGGAAGGTGGAACCGGTGCTGGTCCGCATTTAGCTGCTGAGGAAACAGGGGTCCCAGGGATCGCGGCGATCCGGCAGGCACGTAAAGCACTAGATGATGTTGGAAAAAGTGGCGAAGTTTCACTCATTTATGCAGGCGGAATACGTAATGGTGGTGATGTCGCTAAGGCCCTTGCACTGGGTGCTGATGCCGTGGCAATTGGTCATTCGTCATTGATGGCTTTGAACTGCAACAGAGATATTCCAGAAGCTGATTTCGAGAATGAGATTGGGGTGCCGGCTGGGCATTGTTATCACTGTCATACAGGTCGCTGCCCGGTTGGTGTGGCAACACAGGATCCGGAACTGCGTAAACGGCTCAATCCGGACGAGGCGGCAGAGCGGGTGTACAACTTTTTGCACACCCTCACCATTGAATGCCAAATGCTGGCTCGGGCTTGCGGTAAGACTGATGTTCATTCTTTGGAGCCGGAGGATCTTGCCGCATTGACGATGGAAGCGTCGGCGATGGCGATGGTGCCTCTGGCCGGGACTCAATATACGGTAGGCCAGCCCGATATGACGCGTTATTAATTATTTGTTCGCTTAAATTTAGAGCGTTCAAACAGGGACAGAAAAATAATGATGAGAATTGAGTATGAGTGAGCAGGATATTGACCATTTTATTAAGACTGACGGGCTCGATGAAGAGCGTGAGAAGTTAATTGGGCAGCATATTGGTTATAGGTATGACGTTAATCTGGTGCCGGACTATAGTCGATTAACACCGTTCCTAGAAAAATATATCGATGTCATGGGATGGCCCGATCTTAATTGGCTTGAAGACGTTCATATGGGATATGAGGAAAGCCGGCCCGCAGTCTTTGATCGCAATATTAATGGCTGGGTTGGTGTTCCTGAAAATATAGCTTTGCCCGATAATCAGCAAGATCGTGACATGCTCGCTCGCGAACTACTGGTCAAATTCCAGATGTCGGAGAATCATCCGATGGTTGCACTAAAGGAAGCCTACGCGAAGTTCTAGGTAGCTCCATTCTTAGGGTTAGTACTTGATGCCATTCGGTCTACTTAAATACGGGTTAAACCGGCGATATCCTAAAGATCCGCTGTATGGTAAGCCAAAGTCCTTAAAGCCCAGTTATGATGTAGTCATTATTGGTGCCGGTGGCCACGGCCTTGCGGCGGCGTATTACCTGGCAAAGGATTATGGCATCACTGATATTGCGGTGTTGGATAAGGGCTATCTTGCCGGAGGCAATACGGCACGAAATACGGCCATTATCCGATCTAATTATCTAACACCAGAAGGTGTCCAGTTTTATGATGAATCCGTCCGCTTATATCAGGGATTAAGCAAGGATTTAGATTTTAATATTCTATATTCGGAGCGTGGACATCTTACACTTGCGCATACTGATGCTGCTATACGGACAGCCCGGTGGAGGGCAGAAGTCAATAAGCATCTGGGAGTAAATTCAGAACTAATTTTGCCCGATCGAATTGCAGAGCTTTGTCCTGAACTAAGTTTAGCCGAGGATGTTCGTTACCCGATTCTCGGCGCTTTGTATCATGCGCCTGGAGCTATTGCTCGTCATGACGCTGTTGCATGGACATACGCACGCGCTGCTGCGGCGCTCGGAGTTGAAATACATACTGAAACGGAAGTGACTGGCATCCAGATAGAAAATGGCAGGGCAGTTGGCGTTGAAACTAAAGCTGGAACTATAAGCTGTGGACGAGTTTTGCAAGCTGTTGCTGGGATGAGCTCAGTTGTGGCGAAGATGGCCGGACTTGAGTTGCCGATTAGGAGCATTCCTCTTCAAGCTTGCGTGACTGAGCCAGTGAAGCCATTTCTCGATCCTATTATTGTTTCAGGCTCCCTCCATGTTTATGTCTCCCAATCGGATAGAGGGGAATTGGTAATGGGTGGCTCAGTAGACCCATACCCCCTTTATTCCACCCGTTCAACACTAGAATTTAAGGAAGAGTTAATGATGCATATGCTCGAACTTTTCCCTTTTATTGGTAATCTGCGTGTTCTGCGGCAATGGGCGGGAATTGCTGATATGACGCCTGACTTCAGTCCTGTTATGGGTGCAACACCGGTGAAGAATTACTATATCGATTCCGGTTGGGGTACCTGGGGATTCAAGGCAACCCCAGTGTGTGGAAAACGTATGGCCGAATCAGTCGCGACGGGCATCGTGCCAGATGTTCTTTTGCCCTTTGCGCTGGAACGATTCTTTCGTTTTGAGCAGGTTGGAGAGCGCGGTGCCGCTTCAGTGGGTCATTAGTTGATGAAGACCCTTAATTGCCCATTAAATGGACCACGCAACATCACTGAATTTGCATACGGTGGTGAGGTCGAAAAAATGCCGGCACCAGACGCCGGTGCACATGACTGGGCAGCATATGTCTTTATTGAAAAGAATACTCGCGGAGTTGTACGTGAGTGGTGGATGCATCTACCTACTTCTTATTGGTTTATTGCTGACCGTAATACTGAGTCCAATGAGGTTATAGCTACCTATCCTGCCGATGAGATATTCATTGAGAAAACAGGGTTTACCGGCGATGGCTAAGTTTTCGTATCGTTTACAGGGGGATGGTGGACTCTATATTGACCGGACAAAACCGGTTAGCTTCTATTTTGAGGGAAAGGTCTATCACGGTTACCAAGGGGATACTGTTGCAAGTGCATTGCTTGCAAATGGGGTGCGGGTGCATTCCCGTTCGTTTAAGTATCATCGTCCTCGCGGTGTCATGACGATGGCAGGTGACGACGCAGCAGCCTTCGTACAGTTCCCTAGTGAGCCTAATGTCCGTGGGGATGTCACTGCTATTCCGGAGGGAGTCAACATCCTCGGTCAAAACTATTTAGGCTCACTAAAAAATGATTGGCTTCGTGTCCTCGACTGGTTTGGAAAATTTTTACCGGTGGGCTTTTATTACAGGGCTTTCTACAAGCCTGCCGGTGCGTGGCGATATTGGGAAGTCCTCATTAGACGGCTTGCAGGTCTGGGAAAGGTTACTCTTTCTTCGCAGCCTGAATACTCGGATAAACAATATCGTTTTGCGGACGTGGCCATAGTTGGTGGAGGCATAGCTGGTCTTGAGGCTGCTTTGACTGCTGCTGAAAAAGGTGCGGAGACACTATTAATTGATGACCAACCCAGTTTAGGGGGAGCTTTAAATTATGCTCGGTTCGATGCCGATGATGCGACTGCGTTGGAGCTCCAGAAGTCATTGCTTCAGCGGGTCGCTAAACATCCCAAAATTGAAGTTCTGAGTAACGCTAAGTGTACAGGTTGGTTTGATGAAAATTGGTTGGCAGTAGCAGTCACTAATCGCCTGATAAAACTGAGGGCATTAGCGGTAGTAGTTGCAACAGGTTCATTAGCGCAACCGATGGTGTTTCGTAATAACGATCTCCCCGGAATAATGCTGGGGACGGCGGCACAGCGCCTGATTCGTCTCTATGGTGTCTTACCTGGGAAAAAGCCCGTCATCGTAACCGGTAACGATGATGGCTATGGAGTGGCACTCGATTTTGCAGATATTGATGTGCGTGTTGGTGCAATCGTTGATTTACGACATGTTGCTGAGCCGGGCCCGCTTGCAACGGAGGCCAGAACTCGCGGTATTCCTATATTCAGGGGACATACAGTTTTCGAGGCAATAGGAAAAAATAGGGTCTCCAGTGTGCGGGTCGCTAAACTTTCTTCGAACAATAAACCCGAGAAGACGAATATACAGATTGATTGCGATTGTTTATGCGTTTCCATTGGTTATTACCCTTTAGCTCAAATATTTTGTCAATCTGGTGGCACGTTGGTGTATGACGATAAAACTGGATCTTTACAGATTGATTCGGCTGGTGCTTCCGGTACTTTTGTAGCCGGTTCAGTCAATAATCGATTCCATATTGATGCTGTGCGGGCGGATGGTCGTTGTGCTGGGGATATGGCGGCTGAATATGCTGGTTTTGGTGAGGTCAATAGTTCAAGAAAAGAGGATCCATCCGCTGCGGATCAGAGCCATCCTTATCCGATTTATCCGCATCCCAAGGGTAAAGATTTTGTAGATTTTGATGAAGACCTGACGGTGAACGATATCGAAAACGCTGTCGCAGATGGTTTTGATGATCTTGAGCTAGTAAAACGGTATTCGACGGCTGTGATGGGCCCATCACAAGGCAGGCATTCTGCTTTAAACACGTTGCGCATTGCTTCAGAAGCTGCGGCTAAGTCTCCAAATGGAATGCGACTTACGACGCAAAGACCACCATTTTCTCCTGAGCCTATAGCCCTGCTGGCAGGAAGAGGTTTTCAACCGGTTCGGCATACGCCGATGCATCATCGGCACTTAGAGTCAGGTGCTCAAATGATGCCGGCTGGCCTGTGGATGCGTCCTGCTTACTATGGAGGCGTCGATCAACGGAGTACTGCTATCAGATTGGAAACCGAAGTAGTTAGGAACAAGGTGGGGATCATCGATGTGTCAACTTTAGGAAAGTTGGATATTCGTGGTTCGGACGCAGCTGAGTTTCTTGAGCGTGTTTACACGTTCCGTTATAGCAAACAACCAGTGGGCCGTTTACGTTATCTCTTGATGACCGATAGTGCGGGTGCAATCGTAGATGATGGTGTGGCTTGCCGCATTGCAGAACAACACTTTTATGTGACTGCAACCACCAGCGGTGTGGATGCTGTTTACCGGAACATGCTTCGCCTGAATGCTGAGTGGCGCCTGGATGTCGAGATAAATAATGTTACGGCAGCTTATTGCGGGGTCAATATTGTCGGACCTCGTGCACGTCAGACATTGCAATTGCTGACAGATGATATTGATCTTTCTCCAAAGGCATTTCCTTATCTCGGCGTTCGTGATGGCTATGTCTCTGATATACCTTCCCGGCTTATGCGGGTAGGTTTCGTGGGTGAGCTTGGCTATGAAGTGCATGCACCTGCTAATGCAGGTGAGGCCCTATGGGATCGTCTATTGGAGGCTGGTTCTGAGGTGGGTATAAGTCCATTCGGTGTCGAAGCGCAAAGGTGTCTGCGTTTGGAAAAGGGGCATATTATTGTTGGGCAGGACACAGATGGCCTAACCATTCCCCACGAAGCTGATATGGGTTGGGCCGTAGCGGCTAAACCATTTTTTGTCGGCCAACGTGCTATCGAAGTCCAAACGGAGCGTCGTCTTACCCGAAAACTGGTCGGCTTCACATTGCCAGCCGGGTCACGTTTGCCTGATGAGTGTAATTTGACAGTGTCGGGTGATGATATTACTGGGCGTGTTACATCGATAGAGGAGTCGCAGGTCTGCGGTTACCCTATAGGCTTGGCATATGTTCACCCCGATACAAGCAAGGTGGGTGATTGTTTCGAGATAAAACTATCAGATGGACATCGATTGATGGCTGAGGTTGCTTCCCTGCCATTTTATGATCCCGATAACCTGCGGCAGGAGCTCTGAGTATGGATCCGTTATCGACGGCTTATCGCAGCCCGCTGCATCGCAAACTAGAGGCACTTGGCACAGAGTTTATGGAGATCAATGGATACGTGGTGCCCGATGTAGTACCTGGATCTGCCGCACGATCACTCGCTCCAGAACAATTAGCATTGTGTGATCTGTCGGGCTTACCAAGGGTCGGAGTAAAAGGGGCCAATGCGGTGGATTGGCTGACGAAAAAAGGGTTTTCAATGCCTGCTAATAGTAATTCGGCCCTCCGACAGAGTGATGGTGTTTTACTGGCTCGTCTGGCACCTAACGAATTTCTTTTGCTTGGTGAAGAATCTTCCTCATATCCTAGTATTGAAAACCTGGTTCAACAGGACGAATTTCTTAGGAAAACAGCGGATCAAGGCAAACCGTTTTTAGTGCCGCGCCAGCACAGCCAAATTTGGTTCCGGCTAACAGGATGCAATAGTGTCGACATGCTGGCGAAACTTTGTGCTATCGACTTTAGGGATAGTAATTTTAAGATGTTGCAGGTTGCCCAGACATCTGTTGCCCGCCTTAATGCGATTATCTTGCGTGAAGATTTAGGTAGTTCTAATGCTTTTCATATATTGGCTGACAGGGCCAGTGCTGAATACTTGTGGGATTGCATCTTAGATGCAGGTGAGGAGTATGCGATTCAGGTAGTTGGTCTAAAGTTATTGGCCGAACTCAAACAAGGGTGATCGTATGGTAGTGAAGCGTGTAGAAAAAGGCCTGGCGCAATCTTTGGATAATAAGCTACCTAATGAGCTCGGTGAGCTCGCTATGGCAATCGGGCATCAGGTCAGGTCGTTCCGTAACCAGAAAGATATGACGGCAGTAGATTGTGCGAAACAAGCAAACGTATCTGCAGCGATGCTATCAAAAATTGAAAATGGCAACGCATCTCCGTCACTTGCAACACTGCACTCACTGTCCCGTGCATTGGATGTTCCATTGACCGCATTTTTCAGGCGATTTGAGGAGCAAAGTGTCGTGTGCTACACCCCTGCTGGCAAGGGAGTAGTCATAGAAAGACACGGTAGCCAGGTAGGGCATCTATATGAATTACTTGGGCATGGAATAGGCAAGCAACTGGCAATGGCACCACATTTGGTGACATTGACTGACGAGTCAGAGGAGTTTCCCCTATTCCAGCATACTGGTATCGAGTTCATTTACATGCTGGAAGGCGAAGTGGTGTACCAGCATGCGGATGAGCAATTTAGATTATGCCCGGGTGATTCACTTTATTTCGAGGCCAATGTGCCGCATGGTCCCTCGGAATTAGTACATCTGCCGATCCGGTTTTTATCCATTATTGGGCAATTACGTGATGATGATTCCTAGTGCTTAATTGGAGCCATGTGCTGATGTTGGCTATTCATCGCTTATAACTTCCGATGGTTCTCCACGCGAGATCTCTTCATATTCACGGTTTTCCATTCGTGCCTGGATCAGGAACCACGCTATCCACAGAATGAAACCAATTAGCACTAAAGCAGATTCGGAGCCGGACGGATAAATGGCACCTATTTCTGATATATCACCAGTCCAGTTTTCAATTTTCACGATTTTTCTCCTGCATTAGTTGGCAGCCTGGTAGGAACGTTCAGCTTCGGATATTTCCTTGGCTGCTTGCTCTGCTGCAATTTCTTGGCCAACATCCAGACCCTTAATTTCAATGGCTTCGGGAATTCGTAAAACACCAAACTTCTTCATCAATGATGCAACAATAAATGCGGGTAAAAATCCCAATACGAAAAACATAATAAAGGCTCCCGCGATCTGGCCCCACGGGGTGATTACAGCGTAGTCAGGATTCGGTGACGCCGGATAACCCCACAGGACAAACCCTGCAATAATTACTCCGAAACAGCCAGCATATCCATGGACCGCGACGGCGCCGACGCCATCATCAATTTTAAAGCGATTCTCTACCCAGTAATGCATTTTATAGGCGATTGTTGCGCCGGCTGCACCAATGAGCATAGCTTGTAGTGGGTGGTAGAGATCATTTCCAGCTGAGGCTGAAATTACACCGGCTAATGCACATGAATAGGTCCAAAAAGGATCGCCACGGGAGACTAAGAAACCGGCCAGGAAACCACCCGAGAGTGAGAGCAGGAAGTTAAAGGTGATCGCCGAGAGGGTTGTAGGCCCAAGATAGATATTTGTAGCTGAGAATGATACCCCGGCGCCCGCTTGTATATCGATCATTGGGACATTACAGGCAGCATAGAAACCCCAAAAGCCAGTAAAGATAATGAAAAGTCCAACAGTCGCGAACCATGGATCATGTGGCGGAATATCACGTGCAGTTCCGTCGGGCCGGAATCGTCCAATTCTTTGCCCGAGAGGTATTAAGACACCTAATGCAAATCCGCCGGCAATCGCATGGATAACCCCCGATGCATATGCATCATGATACCCCAGTTTTTGTACCATCCACCCGTCAGGATGCCATCCCCATGATGCATCTATTATCCAAAGAACACAGCCAATCAAAACAGCTAATATCCAAAAAGCATTGGAGCGGATACGTTCTATAGTAGCGCTGGATACAATTGCAGCTACCGTCCAGGAGAACAGCAGGAAAGCCCCCCAGAAAACGCCATTTAAACGGGACCAATAGGCAGTATCGTCAGCCGTTAGTGCATCACTGGCTGGCGGCCCACCGAGATGCGGGGCCATGAGTTCGCTCCATGGTAGGGCCCAGGGAGCTGACACTAAACCGCCGGTGATACCTGGCCCATTTGCAAATGCAAAATAGATCCACCAGCCAAAAAAGAAAAAGCCCACGGTGACTAGGGGAATATGCATGGTTACTTGCATAAGAGTGTGCAGCCGATTTTTATACCGTGAAACGGCGACTTCATACACGCAGAACCCGACTTTAATGAGAAACATTAAAACGATCATCACCCAGTAATAAAACTCAGTGAATAAAACGGTTAATGCGGTAGTTTCGTCGCTCATCTTTGTCCCCCTGTACCGATATTATGGTGCTAGTGTGAACGATTTATTCTTTTGATAAAAGAGTTTATCTGTTCCTGCATTTGTGTCCAATACTTACCTGAGTATGGGGATGGTATGCTATTTTGGTAAGTCATAAATAAGAGGTAGGTATGGAGATGCTCAGAACTATAAAAATAAAATGGGCGCTGCCACGCTTTTTTTGTTGTTTTTTGGTGCCGTTGTTTATCGGGGTCGCGAGTGCTGAAGAGGAGCGGGAACCTAATGCGTCTGCTGCTTCAATGGTGTCCCCATATGAACTGGAATGTGCGCAATGTCACGATAACCGGAGCACAGAAAGTTTAGCCCCTAGCCGACAGGCACTTCGCGAAATGACTGCGGAGCGCGTTTACCATGCGCTCACAGAAGGACCGATGCAGGTGTTTGCTGCGCACCCAGACGGCGTTAGGTTCAAGGAGGATGAGCTCCGCGCTATGGCTGAACTGGTTACCGGAAAACCTTTCGGAAATATGGCTGACCGTACGGCATCGGCTATGAGTAATCAGTGTCCTGGGCCTTTGAGACTGGATGATCCATTCGATAAGCCCAGTTGGAACGGCTGGAGTCCGGATCCCACTCGATCATATCGTTTTCAGTCAGAGGATATGGCGGGTTTGACGGCGACTGATTTACCAGGCCTTACTCTTAAGTGGGCTTTTGCCTTCCCAGGTGCTGCTTCTGCAGCGTGGACCCAGCCTACAGTTGTGGGTGGGGCTGTATTTATTGGCAGTGATAATAACTATGTCTATGGTATTGATGCAGAGACCGGCTGTGTGCACTGGTCTTACGAGGCGCATGGCCAGGTTCGGACAGCTGTGAGTATTGGTGAGATTACGGAGATACCTGGGGTTAACTATGCGGCGTATTTTGGTGATTACATGGGGTATGTGACCGCGGTCAATGCGGAAACCGGCGAGGAACTCTGGAGTATGCTTCCGGATGATCATCAAGCGGCTAAAATCACAGGTCCTCCAACATTGGATCCTTCACCAGGGGGGCATCTATATGTAGGTGTGTCTTCCTGGGAGCAGATGCCCGGAAGACGGATTACGTATGAATGCTGCAAGTTCCAGGGAAGTTTATCTGCGATAGACGTTAATACTGGAGAGGTAGTGTGGAAGACATACACGATGCCTGAGCGTCCGGAACGGCTGCAGAGGAATTCCGCGGGCACACAGCTTTATGGTCCCGCCGGGGCTGCGATTTGGAATGCGCCCACCCTCGATCTTAAACTGGGTAAAGTATACGTGGGGGCTGGTACCTGTTACATCTCTGAGTTTTTTGACCAGAAGGTCGGTTTTGATGCTGGCACCTGTGTTTCCGTGATGGCTTTCGATATGGAGTCCGGAGAGCGTGAATGGTGGACGCAGTTACAGCCACTGGATCGCCATCCAGGTGGGTGTGGAGTCAAGCCGGAAGAAATGAGACTTAATTGCCCAGGCTATATAGGTGATCCGGATGATGATCCATCTGGCGCCCCCGTACTTTATACGGCGGAGGATGGCAGTCGGATGATCATCCAAGGGCAGGAAAGCGGTCGAATCACCGCACTAGATCCGGATAATGAGGGGTCGGTTTTGTGGGTTGCACAAGCCGGCGATGAGATGGCTGCGGCTAACGGTGGTTTTGGTGGGGCTTTTGATGGTGATTATTATTTTAAACCGCTCCCATATAAGGATGGCACCGGATCGATAGCAGCAATACGCGCCGTCGATGGGTCCCGCGTATGGCATAAGACACTTGAGCAACCGAGCGATTGTGATCCTGGTAGTTATGAATGTTCGTCAGCAAACTGGTCATCTGCAAGTGCTGTTCCAGGAGCGGTTGTGACAGGATCATGGAATGGTGTATTGCGTGCGTATTCCTCTGAAAATGGTGCCATTATCTGGGAATATCCCACACAGCAAAGGTATGAATCAGTAAATGGGGTGCCAGCCTTTGGTGGCGCTATTGGCGGGGGTTCCCCGAGTTTTGTAGATGGGATGATGTTCATTGGTTCAGGCTACGCTATTCTTGGCGGATCACCTGGTAATGTCCTGCTGGCTTTCGGAATGGAGTAAATTTTAGAAATTTGTTTTTGACTGAGTTATTGGCGGCTATTTGGGGAGATACGGTGATGAAAAAAAATAAAAACAAAGACACTGTTGTAGAAGAGAATATAAACAAGGAAAAGCTGAGTCGTCGTGATTTTGCGAGGACCTCTGTGGTGGCGGGAGCTGCGGCAGTCGGTTTACCCAGTGTGCTTGGGGCTGAGACAGGTTCTGCAGAGAAATCAGCACCCAGCAAGGCATCGGCAACAACCGATAACAAAACTGCACCTAAGGGTACTGAGGAGTGGCGTGAAGGACTTACGATTCCAGCCGAGTATTACCTCGATGAGG
>CAJWFK010000054.1 GCA_913031125.1 uncultured Woeseia sp.
TTATCTTATTTGGTGATGCTGCTGGCGCTACCATTATTGAAGCCAGCGACGAGCCAGGCATTTTGTCTACGCATATTAATGCCGCCGGCTCTTACAGTGATCTGCTGAAGATTGGTAACCCGGATAAATCAAATCCGGAGTCCATTCACGAAAACTGGGGCTCAATGAAAGGTAATGAAGTCTTTAGAAAAGCGGTAGGCACCCTCGGCTCGATCGCCAGGGAAACATTAGAAAGCAGTGGGGTCAGGCAAGACGAACTAACATGGCTGGTTCCCCATCAAGCTAACCTGAGAATTATTGCCGCCGCCGCAAAGAAGCTTAACCTGCCAATGGAACAGGTAATTATCACGGTAGATCAACATGCCAACACCTCTAGCGCTTCGATTCCCTTAGCCTTGGACGTGGCGGTACGTGACGGACGAATAAGGAGAGGTGACCTTTTACTTCTTGAGGCATTTGGGGGTGGATTCACCTGGGGCTCAGCTCTAATTCGGTACTAAACTGATAGAAAATCCTAATTGCAGACTGTCGCCAGATCGGCCGGAGAAGACCGAAATAACACTCATTAAGGGGCAGAAAATGACTTATTATTGAGCCAATATGTGGTCGGTTTTTAACTTAAAACATAAGATCTCTATTTAATATCCACTTCTAACTATTTGTTTTTGCTGGTTATAATTCGACTTTATTAATTGGCTCGAGACTAATATAATTACTGACAACTTAATACTAAAAACAGCTGTTTAAGCATATAAAAATAAATTTTAGTATTTGTTGTAAAACTAAGTTCGTAAACAAGCTCGCGCGACAACCGCGTTAGAGTGAAAAGAAAGACAACACTAAGGGAGAAAACGATGGATTTAGCAAAAATCATCCGCATTGTGGCAGTACTAGTTGCTGTTGTAGCGGGTCTTGGGGTGGCTATTCCTTCCGGTGCAGTAATCATTGCAGTTCTCGGCGCGGTAGCAGGATATTTCGTTGAGGAAGACCGACGTATGAACGTTATGGTCACAGCTATTGCACTGGCCACTGTTCACGGTGCATTGGGCTCGATTCCAGCAATCGGCGGATATCTTGATGGTATTCTCGGTAGCTTGAGCGCGCTAATTAACGCTGGTGCCTGTACGGTTATCGTAATGGCAACGATTGAACGCGTTAAGCCGTAAGACTTTAGTTAAGTAAGTTAGTAGAAAGGGCCCGCCATGCGGGCCCTTTCTCTATCTGAAGGTTGGGGAATGACAGAAAGAGGGAGGATTACAGAACCAAGGCCTCTAGCAATTGTTGGCTTGATGTTGCTGCTTACCACGATCATCAGTTGTGGGGGAGGGGGCGGCTCAAGCGAAGTGGAACCCAGCCCACCACCACCGCCCCCGCCACCTGTATTCACGCCCGGGACTCTTTTTTTCGATGGCACCGCAAGCTCCAATATGGTTCGTAGCTTTGAAATTACTGGAGAGGGTACGACTGATGTTGCCGAGATTGGGGGAGGCCTAGCTGCTGCAGATATTGATGATGATGGTGATATTGACCTGTATGTCGTCGGCGGCAATGGAATGCCGAATTCGATGTATCGGAATGAAGGTAACAATGTTTTTATCGATATCGCTGGCGAAGTTGGATTGGATATTACCCACTTGGGGAGTGGCCCGGCATTTGGCGACATCGATGGAGATAACGATCTTGATCTTTTTGTCGGTGCCGTTGAAGGGGATCCTATATACCTCTTCAGGAATGACGGTTTAACCTTTACAGATATTACCGCGACATCCGGACTCAACCTGAGACCCGGCAACACAGTTTCCGCGAGTTTCTCCGATTATGACCTGGATAATGACCTTGATCTTGTTTTAGCCCATTGGGGTAACGACCCCGAACCTGATACCGAGACAATATGGCAGAACAATGGAGACGGCACTTTTGTGACGGCAAGCATTCCTTCGGGTGTAGCAGAAAACCTTATTATCGACACGGGCAATAGCGCGCCACTTTTTGACTTTACCTTTGCCCCAATGCTCTCAGATATAGACCGAGATGGGGATCCAGATCTCCTATTTGCTGCAGATTTCAAGACAGGCAGGATATTCCTTAATAATGGAGATGCTACTTTCTCGGATATCACCGATAACGAGGTCATAATTGATAGAAATGGAATGGGGGGTGCCGCTGGTGATTACGATAATGATGGCGATATGGATTGGTTTGTAACCTCTATCTTTGAGGTTCCGTCGATAAGCTCAGACCCTAACCCCGGGAACCGACTTTATCGAAATGAAGGTGGAGGAGTGTTCTCAGATGTGACCGCAGAAGCTGATGTGGCTGATGGTGGCTGGGGTTGGGCGGTATGCATGGAGGATTTCGATAATGACGGGGATCTTGATATTTTCCATGTAAATGGCTGGGAGGAAGTGGACCCCAGGGAAGAAGCAGGAGTTAACGATTACACCTTCGACCAGGTGCGTTATTTTGAAAATAATCCGGGGTTAACAGAGACTGATGGAATTTTTATTGAAGCTGCTGATCAGATGGGGCTAGTGGATAACGGTCAAGGTCGTGGGGTGGTATGTTTTGATTCAGATCGCGATGGGGATATTGATCTCGTTATTACAAACAACCAAGTGGATAAGGGCATTGTGTTTTATCGAAATGAACTCGATAACGATAATAATTACCTTAATATTAGGCTCGTCTCTCAAACTCTAAACAGCAAAGGCGTAGGCGCATTTATTGAGATAGACGATGGGCAACTCGAACAGGTTCGAGAGATCAGAGGCAGTAACCATTTTGTCTCCCAGAATCCAGCAGAAGCACATTTTGGACTTGGTAGGCAATCCAGTGCTGACGTAACCGTATATTGGCCCGATGGCAGCATAAGTAGTGTGGCAGATGTGAGTGCAAACCAGGAATTGGTAATTACTCAATAATAGGGGATTGAACGCGTTAAGCCGTAAGCCTGTAGTTAGTTAAGGCTTATAAAGAGGCTGCATTAGCGGGCTTTTTTTATCTGTTTAGGTGGTTTATTAGTTGGACGAATGAGCCCTGGCTACCATACCCGTAAACAGCAATTGGATAGCCTATTTAAAAGATCAACCCACAGATCTTTTTCGGTATTGGCCAGGTCAGGGTGCTTCTGGAGGAATGCTCGGCACCTTCTAGGATATTTTTTATGAAAGATTAAGTTGCGATTCTTTTGGCGCATGCTGAATTTGAATGGGGGCTGGAGAGAGGTCAAATTGGTTATTTTGGCTTTATTTAGAACTTTGCTAAATCATGTAGGAATAATACTATATGCGCATAATGTATATTATGTTAAATACCATATCTAATAAAAACTACTTCTAGATCCATTTGGCGCCCCTAACCCATCGATTTACCAATTACTCTAAAGTTTTCGACCAAAAGCTTTAGGCTCATCATAAATTTCTTGAGGTCATTGAATCCCAATATCTCTTTTCTGCGCTAAATCAACATAGAGCCTCACATCCTCAGCTAACAACAAACGCTTTTTGAAGAGACTGTTAGCCGCATCCCTGACTTTTTCCACATAAGCCGTGTGACTTATATAGCGTTCCTCTATGGCAGGCCTCGGATCGTCGCGCCTCACCTTTGCAGTTGTTTTTATCGCAAATGGGATCGTTGATCCAATAACTGAGCACAGTGAACCAGCGGACGTTCCTCTAGTTCTAACATTCCAACCGGTATAGGTTGCAATCGGAACACTGACATCCGGCAAGCGAATACCAGCGACCTCATTACCATCACTATCTACCTTAGGAACGAAAATTGGATAAAATGCGCCCTCCCGTGGCGGAAACTTCCCATAATCTGTCACGCGCAACCGATTAATTACCTCAGGGAAGGCAACGCCGGGTATTAAAGGAAACCCAACACTCTTTTGATCCGCCTTTACCAGGGTGCCGTCAGCAATCGACGGAAATTCACTATCAGGTGGCTCCACCCCCTCCCTAACCCATAAATCGAGCGCATATAGCAATGCTCTCATTGGACCACCGTTGTGCAGCACATTGCTGTGATTCTGGCAGGAACCTACCGAGTATGGTTGCGTGCCAAAGATCTCTGAATGGGGGGTGCTCGTCATATAGTAGGCACGAACGTTATCCGGTAGAACAATGTCATTGCCATTAGTATCTGTTACAACCAGTGACGCACGTGCCTGCCAAAATTCTGTTGCGGTATCAGTGTGAAAAACTTTGGGACAGGTATCACTTTCAATGCATTTTTTCAGGATGCCATCACTTTCTCCCGTTAACGGGTCCTCCATCACTCCGTAGGTAAATGGAAACTGATCTCCAGGCTGCAGATGAGCTTCATGCTCTCTTGAGTACCGGCCCGGCTGAGCAAACCTAAAGTTAGTCCATGTCTTACGTGAGCCCGCCACATCGGGCATTAAACCATCAAAAACCATTCTACCAAGCTCATCTTGGTTAAACCCTTGATACAAATAGTCTCGCACAAAGCGGCCACTCTGGGATATCCCCAATCCATAAGCATAATTAATGGTCGGCTTTTGGTTGTGAAATAAAGGATTGGGGTTCCCTGCCCTATCCTCTGGCGAATGCTTAATAAAAGAAACCAAGTCACGTACCGTTGAAAATGCTAACCCCATTACGCGTGCGTCCCGCGCCTCATATGTAAACTCGTAAATAGCATTAGCATCAAAACCGTCAGGTCGGTGGATAACAATCTGTTTATTCGTATACGGTGCAATACCTGCGCGCTCAGCGACAAAATACCCAAACGTCAGGTCGGCCGGTACAGCCCTAGTGTGAGTTTGCCGCGCACGAACAGTCAACTTCGCCTTATCAGTATCAAGACTTGCTGCCGGATAACTCAAAGTGGCCACAAACGGGTCATGGTTATGGTTAAAAATAAACTCATCCCGTACCAAACCAACCACATTTTCTAATACAGGCACCTGAAGTCCCATGCGGTTCTCTCCGCTGGGCATGTCACCCTGCCAGCCGGACCAGACAACTGTATAACCTTCATTCATCAAATGTCCGTTACCAGCATCGAGCGGATTGTAATAACCTTCCCACGGTGCATCATTCATCAATATTAACGATATTTTGTCACCCCTATTAAGCACCTCATAAAACAAACGCCCATTCCCTTTCGACAAATCAATCGGCCTGAGAATCGCAACATCGGCAATAGCCTCGACCCGCCCATTCTGATTCCTGGGCGCTATATCGATATCAGTGATTACTGCGTTAAGCTGATGGTCCGGATCGATTGCGAAGGTCGCCTTAGCCGTGATCATCTCGTATTGGCCAACAGTGCCAAATGAGCGGCCGGTGAAATAAGGAGATTCAACCTCAACAATCTCGAAACGAACGAGTTCTGCCAGTACAGGAGCAGGAGCCATGATTATTGCGCAGACATACAGAATAATGGGGCTGAAAAACTGTTTAACCATAGAACTACTCCTTTGTGGAATAATTAGATCCAAACGTGGGTAAGCAGCTACCCCACAAGCAGATTAACAAAGTGTACTAGTATTTACTCAACTCTAACCACGGATCACTCAAACTAGGTTTTTTCAATACAGTTTTATCGGTTAGTGCCTCCAGGAAGCTCAGTAGATCCGCCCGCTCAGTTGCACTGAGTTCAAACGCCCGTACAAAAACCGACTTATAGGGGTTACGGCTACCATGACCAGCATGGGCACCTGCTTCGATAGTCCGCCCTCCCTCCTGATAATGGTCCAATACACCATCCAAAGAGTGAATACTGCCATCATGCATGTAGGGGGCGGTAATCGCGATATTACGCAAAGTCGGGGCCTTAAATCTCCCCATATCACGTCGTTTCCCCGTAAGCTCATATAACCCTGTATTTCCGGCCGGGTAACCCCCGTCCATCCCAATATTGTAGAGGCCATTGTTATGGAAGCCCACAGACTCGATAGCGCTATTAATATGCGTACTACTATCGGTAAAATTAAATCCTCCATGACAATGAAAGCACTCTGTTTTTTCAGAGAAAAATAACGCCATTCCCCGTTGCTGACTTGCCGACAATGCATCCTTATCGCCGGCTAAAAAATGGTCATATGGGGAATTAAATGAAATAACTGTTCGTACAAAACTTGATATGGCCCGAACAACATTTAGGAGTGAATATGAATCCTCATCAGTAGGAAACACTTGCGGGAAAAGATCCTTATAAAGACTATCAGTCCGCAACAACTGAATAATTACCCCCTCTTTCCCGGCCATACCCATTTCAATAGGTGCCTCACCAAATAATGGTGTTAAAGCCTGAACTTCCAGTTCTCCCAAGAGATGGTTGGCCCAGGTGAGCCTGCTAGCATAGGCAACGTTTACTAATGACATCGAACCACGCGGATGGCTCTGCCCAGTAACACCCACGGCATTTCGACGCCCATCCGTGAAGGCAAGATGTTGTAGATGACAGGTACCACATGACATCGAGTTATTGGCAGATAGTCGGGTGTCATAAAAAAGCCAACGCCCCAACTGAGCCTTAATCTCGCTCATCGGATTATCTTCCGGGACAACGGGTATGGGTATCCCTTCGGGCAAGTCCCAAAGGTAATCTCGGCTCGGCTGGGTAACCGTATATAAGCCAACTAGAAGAAAAACCATACCTCCCGCTAATCCCACCCAAAGCCTCATTTCTTTGGCTCGCTAGAAAAGAAGTTTGCTGATTCTACCGCTTCCCCTGTTTCAAAATTAAGACCAAACCTGCTAAATGGCTTTTCGCAATTGGGATCAACCGGACCGGACTGACAGTCACTATTAATGCCATCATTCAAGCTAACTTCATTGAAAAGCAACCCAAGGTCAACACCCACGACATTCCGCGCCGGGTCAAACCTGTCTATATGAACAAATGCCCTATTCGCAGAAAGACAGCCTTTTATCTCCCCTATTGTGCCACTACATCGACTGCTTCCCAGGTGGATAAAGAAACTATCATTTAGGGTGGCCAATCCAGCGCGAAAAAACTTGTAACCGGAGGCCCAATGCCAGTGCATATCAGTGTAGTTTAATGGCGAAACTGCGGTTAATGGATCACTGTGATTGAGCGTCTCCGGAACTCCAATTTTAAACTCAAGTCCTTTCACCAAGCCTCCTGGGTAGGTCCCCTCCACCACCGCATTACTAGCATTGGTTCCGTTAAAACAGGCCCCAGTGCCGTTTTCAAGATCGACTAAAGCAACATTACTGGATTGCCACCTCCCATCCTTTTTGAATGTTAGCGGAAGAAGCTCATCTTCGCCGGAAACCAGATATATATCGTGTATATAAAAACGTAGATCCGTCATACCAACGGACCTGAAGCCTTCTTCACAGTTGACTAACTTTCCATGTAGATATGGTGCAAATTCGATGGTAACCGGTTGCTCAGTAGTGCATGAAGTTATGAGGAACCAGACTACGAATATTATTAACTTGAGATTCACAGATCAGCAGGCACAGAGTCACACCACATCGTTCTGCAACGCTCGTAAAGCCTTGTCCGGAAAATCTGTAAACAGGCCATCAACATGAAGGTGCCTGACAAACCATCTAACCATTTGCTCGAAGGTCTCAAAACCTGGCGCAAGTTGGTCCGCGCGAAACGTATAAGGATGAACCAACAGCCCGGCATCATGTGCTGATCTAACAAAACCTGTGGATGTCCGACCGGAACCATGGCCGTCAAGTTTTGTAAGTTGTCCTAACCACGGCCCTACACCATCAACAATCTGTGCAATGGCTTGAAGCCCTGATTCTGTTTTAAGTCGCTCATAGTCGGTATCCGACTCTGCCCAGGTATTTTCGGCAATAAGCTGCACAAGCTTTAACTGGCTTCCTAATTCCTTGCGAATACGCTTATTTTCGGCTAAATCGAAGCATTGAAGATATATGGGGTCATCTCGCTGTGTATAGCCAAGACCTGACAACACATCCAAAGTTAAAAGGGTAATATCAAATCCTTCAGATCGATGCCATGCGGGGCGTTTAATCTCAGGGTAAATACCCACAACCCTTCCGGAAGCTGCGTTCAAACCTTGGATCAGCTTAATCTCTTCCTCTAAGGTTGCAATCTGAAACTTTCCAACCCCAGTTGGAAAACGACGTGGGAAAACCGCCTCTGTGCCGCCTGGCTTTCGCCGCTCCCACACACTTAAGCGCTTAATTTCCTTCAAAGTGAAGTCTCGGACATAATAACGCCCGTCGTCCCGGTGTCGGTTAGGAAAGACCTTCGCAACATTAGTCACTTGATCGAGATAAATATCGTGCAGAACTACTAGCTCATCATCTCTGGTTGCAACTAGGTCCTGCTCAATGTAATGAGAACCAAGTGCATGTGCATAGGCTTTTGCCTCCAATGTATGCTCTGGGAGATAACCTGATGCTCCGCGATGAGCAATTATCAGCGTATTTTTATTATCCATAATTTAGTGACTTTAGCAGGATTAACGCATTTAACTGCAAAGGGACTTAATCCGTCTGCCATGTTTAGGATGTCTAGTGTATCGTAGCCTCCGTTTATGAGACTACTGTTATACAATATTCGATATGGTGTGGGTTCTGGGCGATCCGCTCATATGCCATGGCCCGGCGCGGGCTATGTCCTCGGAAGCCCCACAGTTTTACCAGAAATAACAGAGTTTATTCAATCGACTGACTCGGATATTGTCGGACTTATCGAGGTTGACACCGGATCCATGCGCAGCCGAATGATTAACCAAGCAGAAGCAATTGCAGAACAACTGGGGATGAGCAGTTCCTATGAAACTAAATATGGAAATCATTCGATAACGACAATATTGCCCATTGTGCGTAAACAGGGAAATGCTTTCCTGGCTGCACCTCGTGTGCATGGCGAGCGATTTCATTACTTTGATACTGGAATAAAACGCCTCATAATCGAGTTGGAAATGGATAGCTTTGCAGTATTTTTGGTGCACCTTTCATTGAAATATCGTCATAGACATCTTCAATTACGAACGCTCTACGATTTAATTCAGGTAACAGAGAAACCGGTGATCGTTGCGGGAGACTTTAATACTTTTTGGGGTAAAAACGAGATTTATCTTTTTATGCAGGCGGCGGGCCTTAGGAGCGCCAATGAAGACAGCGCACCCTCATATCCCAGCCGAGCACCACGGAAAGAACTGGATTTCATCTTGTACCAAAAGGGCATACAAGTTACTGCGTTTAATATCCCGAAAGTGCATCATTCGGACCATTTACCACTCATTTGCGATTTCACAGTAGACATAACCAATGACTAATAACACAACACCTCCCCTAATCCATTGGAGATTAAAATTTGATGAAGAACAAATAGCCTGGCTCTGTTTGGATAAGGCCGATGCTAAGGTGAATGTTCTTTCACAATCCGTGTTGGAGGAATTCGAGACCCTAGTAACAGCTTTGGAAGAGCACAAGCCATCCGGGGTGGTTATTCACTCTGGCAAACCTAATGGATTCGTCATGGGTGCAGATATAAACGAATTTCAAAAGATCAAAACCTCTGATCAGGGGTTCAAACTGATCAGACTCGGGCACTCCGTCGCTGACCGCTTGGAGCAACTTGATTGCTCTAGTGTCGCTGTACTTAATGGCTTTGCCTTAGGTGGTGGACTTGAGCTTGCATTGGCCTGCACCCATCGTATTGCTATAGAGACAGATAAACGCATCATAGGCTTTCCAGAGGTACAATTGGGCCTGCACCCAGGATTTGGCGGTACAGTCCGATCTGTGCGTCTTGCAGGAGTTCGAGCCGCAATGCAGTTAATGTTAACCGGGAACCCGATAACACCCAAGAAAGCATATGACCAAGGCCTAATCGACAAAATTGCAACATCCCAAGAGTGGGAACAAGACGCACGAATGATGCTTTCCAAGCGAAGCTCTAGGCGCAGGGCACCATTAATTGATCGAATCCTTGAACAGCGACCTTTCCGGCCATTGATTGCCCGGACGTTAACAAAAAAAATAGCAAAGAAAGTTAAAAAGGCGCACTACCCTGCCCCATATGCATTAATTCAATTATGGAAAGAACATGGTGCATCTAAAGCCGGCTACGCTGCGGAAGCACGCTCATTTGCTGACCTTATGGTTGGAAGTACTTCACGCAACCTTGTACGTGTTTTCTTTCTCCAAAACCGATTGAAAACCCAAGGAACTAAAACTACTTCCAATATCAAGCATGTACATGTTATCGGCGCAGGCATCATGGGGGGAGATATAGCGGCCTGGTGTGCTCTCAAAGGTCTAGTCGTTACACTTCAGGATCGCGAACTCAAATACATCGAACCCGCGTTGTTTCGCGCACAGAAACTCTTTGCCAAGCGAATACGCGATGAAGAGGAACGTGCAGAGGCTTCCAAACGACTGTCTGCTGACATCGTAGGGAATGGAATACCTAAGGCTGACTTGATCATTGAGGCTATTTTTGAGGATATGGACGCCAAGAAGACGCTGTACGCAGAAGTGGAAAAATCGATGAAAAAGGATGCGATTTTGGCTACCAATACCTCTAGCATTCCACTAGAGAAACTTAGAACAGATCTTCAGGTACCAAATAAATTCATTGGTTTGCACTTTTTTAATCCAGTGGCACAACTACCGTTAGTAGAAGTTGTTCGCTGTGCAGACACGGCTCAAGATACCCTGGATTTCGCTTTCAGCTTTGTAAAGACTATAGGCAAGCTTCCGTTAGAGTGCCGCAGCTCGCCTGGATTTGTTGTTAATCGTATCCTTGCACCCTATATGGCGGAAGCAATGCTTATGGCCGCAGAAGGAATACCCCTTGAAGTGATTGACCAGGCAGCTGAAAACTTCGGTATGCCGATGGGGCCGATTGAGTTAATTGATACAGTCGGGCTTGATGTTGCGCGAGGAGTTTCAAAGGTACTAAGTGAGGCCTTTAATCGCAATATTCCAGCCGATATAGAGACTATGGTCGAACGAAATGAGTTAGGTAAAAAGACTGGTAAAGGCTTCTACGAATGGCGTAATGGCAAACCAATTAAAAAGAACCCTGTCGCGGCCCTTGTTACCGAAAGATTAACCGATCGATTGATGCTGCCATTGGTCAATGAGGCGACGATCTGCTTGTCAGAGGAAATTGTTAAAGATGGGGATCTTTTAGACGCCGGCGTAATATTTGGTACTGGCTTTGCTCCATTTAGGGGCGGCCCCATTCACTATGCAAGGGAACGAGGTATCCATGCAACCTGAGCAACTCGATATTGAATTGCTGAAGGGGCTCTCCCCTCTCGATGGGCTCAGGCAAGACAACCTCACCGCACTTGCACGTAAGGTTCGCATTCTGGAATTACTGCCAGAGGAATTTTTATTCAAACAAGGAGATACGGAGAAACGTACAATTTACATACTGTCCGGAACTATTGAACTCCTGCAAGACGGACATGCGGTTGAAGTAATTGACAGTCACAGTGAGTCAGCAAAAAACCCTATAGCACCCGGTTCCCCGCGGCGCGTTACCGCTAGGGCCCAAACTACTATTAGCTATATCTCCATCGATAGTGACCTTTTGGATGTCATGCTGACTTGGGACCAGACAGGTTCATTTGAGATTTCAACACTGCAGCACGCAGATAGCCGAAGCGACGATGACTGGATGACCATGCTGCTGCAAGCAAAAGCATTCCACAAAATTCCGCCGGCAAATATTTTAGAGATTTCCAAACAGATGCACCGAATTAGCTACAGGGAGGGAGATACAGTACTCAAACAAGGGGCGAAAGGTGACTATTTTTACCTACTGCGGGAAGGCCGCGCCATTGTATTTCGAGAAACACCTTTCAGCCGAGAGGGCATAAAGCTTGCTGAACTCAATGTAGGCGACACTTTTGGAGAAGAGGCACTAATCTCAGAAAGCAGGCGGAATGCTACGATACAAATGACAACAGATGGCTCCGTTATGCGCCTTGCCAAGGAGAAATTCAACACTCTGCTAAACGAGCCTATGCTGGACTGGGTAGATTCACAAAAAGCAGACAGCATAATTGAGCAAGGGGGCCAGTGGTTAGACGTTCGGCTGCCACGCGAATTCGAACAGAATCACAAAAACGATGCGATCAATATTCCGCTCTACTTTATTCGTCTAAAACTGAATACCCTGGAACCAGATAGAAAATACGTCGTTTGCTGCGACACTGGCCGTCGAAGTTCAGCCGCAGCTTATATATTAAGCGAGCGAGGATTCAAAGCATTTGTTTTAAAAGACGGCATGGGAGGTGAATGATGGTATTACATTGAGTTGGTAGGTTTATCTTCCTCAGTGCTTCCCGCCAAATAATTCTCTATTTTCTTTTGAGTATCGCCCTGATCTTGATCGCTAAACTGCACACCAATGCCTGCGGTGCGTTTTCCCTGGGCACCCTTTGGTGTAATCCATATCACCTTTCCCGCCACCGGAATTTTCTCTTCCTCGTCCATAAGCTGAAGAAGCATAAAAACTTCATCGCCTATCTGGTAAGAGTTATCGGTTGGCACGAACAGACCACCATTAACAACATACGGCATGTATGCAAGATAAAGAGCGTTTTTATCTTTAACGGTTAACGACAGTAGCCCTGGTTTACTCATTTTTTACCGCCTATCCTTCTGATACATAAAGGGATTCCAGCCGCTGCGACCAGTCAATTAGCAGGCCCTCAAGCGTCAACTGCAGGTTGAATGAGCCCGGGGACTGATTTTTCAGTCTATTAATCATATCTAAATAACAAAACAAATTTCGACTGTCTATGGTATTCATCACACTATTAAGGCCAGAGCTTATTGCATCCGAATCAGTTCCTGCGACTTTATTCGCAATTAATTGCTGAACCTGCCGACTCAACCAGGCCAGAACAAAATCAGGTTCATACTTCGACCATTTTGCAGCAATATCGAGAGGCCCAAACTTCCCGCTACCAATCGCATAAAACTCATCGGCCATCGTCTCTGCTTGCACGGCTTGTTCAAGGGCCCCTATCGCTGCCAGCGGTGCTCCTCCAGCGGCCCTCAGAATTGAAGGCCACTCCACTCGGGAGTCAACCTCCTTTAACCAAGCTAATGCCTCCTCCTCCCTCGGGACAGTAAGCTTTAGATGTTGGCAGCGACTGTAAATGGTCGCCGGGAGGCTGCCGTGTTTATCTACCACCAAGATTATTAATGTATCACCAGCAGGTTCCTCTAAGGTTTTCAGTAAGCTGTTGGCGGCATTTATCGTCATAACCTCCGCCGGTTCAACCACAGCTACCTTAGCCACTCCCTCATAACTTGTTAGGCTCAATTCACTAACTAACCCGCGAATTTGGTCGATACTAATGGTCTTCCTGCCCTCGGCCGGCCGAACCCAGTGCAGATCAGCATGGTGTGCCGCATTAAGGGGATACACAGGAAAAGCATCAACTGGCAGTTCTAGCCTTTTTCTGGCCAGCCAGACAGCTGCTGAGCGCTTCCCTATTCCAGGGACACCAACCAGCATTAAGGCATGGGGTGCTCGGCCGGAATTGGTGCTCTTTTCCGAAAACTGTTTAACATTAATTAACCAATTAATATGCATTTATAAATAATACTTAATGTTGTTTATTAAATCATTACAGTGCAAAAAGAGGGACTACTGCCTCCCTAATGGAATTTTGAACGTCTACTAAAGACTCAGTAGCATCTACTACTACAAATCGCTCCGAATTTTCCTTGGCTAAATTCAAATACGCCGTGCGCACCTTTTCATAAAAGATCAATTCTTGGCTATCCATGCGATCCCCCTGGCCACGACTCTTGACTCGAGAGATACCTAACTCTGCGGGTGCATCAAGCAATACTGTTAAATCTGGCTGTAATCCACCATGGACCCAATCGGCTAATTGCTCTATGACGGATATATCCAATCCCCTTCCCGCACCTTGGTAAGCACGCGTCGCATCTGTAAACCGATCACAAATGACCCAATCACCCCTCTCCAGAGCTGGAATCACAAGATTCTTGAGCATAACGGAGCGAGAAGCAAAAAATAACAACAACTCAGTAAGCGGAGGAAGGTTTTCCTCTCGGTGCACAAGTAATAGCTCCCTGATCTGCTCCGCTAAAGGTGTGCCGCCAGGCTCCCGTGTGGTTATAACCTCTACTTCGTGCTCCTTAACCAGTGACTTTAAAAACTCAACATTCGTACTTTTCCCGGTGCCTTCTATCCCCTCTATTGTGATGAATCTGCCTCGGTTCATTTTGTCTCCCGATTTTCACGTATGCGTTTCAAATATTCCC
>CAJWFK010000055.1 GCA_913031125.1 uncultured Woeseia sp.
TCGGGGCATGGCGCAGTCTGGTAGCGCATCTGCTTTGGGAGCAGAGGGTCGGCGGTTCGAATCCGTCTGCCCCGACCACTTTTAGGTACATGACATATTGCGCCCGTAGCTCAACTGGATAGAGCATCAGCCTTCTAAGCTGGCGGTTGCAGGTTCGAGTCCTGCCGGGCGCGCCAATCATATTCGGCCTTTGGTCGAATTTGATTGGAATTAATGTACGATAAGTGCTTCTGTGGTGGGCGTAGCTCAGTTGGTAGAGCCCCGGGTTGTGATCCCGGTCGTCGTGGGTTCGAGTCCCATCGTCCACCCCACTTATTGCAGGGCCTCTAGCTCAATTGGCAGAGCAGAAGACTCTTAATCTTTTGGTTCGGGGTTCAAGTCCCCGGGGGCCCACCATTTAAAGGGTTTTAGAGGTTTACAGTCCAGATGTTCAGTTGAGGTTTCCATGCATCAGTATACCTTCCATGACGACGGCTCTGGGTTTTATCTGATAAATCGAATGAGGTTCGGTTTCGAATAAGTTTTCTTCTAGGATAACAAGGTCCCCCATTTTTCCAGTTTCAATGGAACCGTGTTGGTTCTCCATCCTCAATTGGTAAGCACCGTTTATAGTGTATCCCTGAATGAGCAGTTCGATGGGCATTTTCTCGGATTCGGGTTTAAGAAACGCATTGGGATCAGCTCCAGGAGTCAGCCACTCACGGGGATACTGGCGGGTGTGCCCGACCTGGATACCGAGGAAGGGCGAGAGGTTTCGCAGGTTCCATGTATCGCTGGAGAATGTAACATTACCACCAGCATCGGCAATGGCCTTTGCGCGGAAAGTATCTTCGCTGCGTACCTGCTCGAGGCCTTCGCCAATGGGGTTGGGGACATCCACGCCTGACCACCAAGGTGTGAAGTTAGCGGTGACGCCGAGTTCCCTGAAACGGAGCCAGTCTCCCGGATCGACAGTTTGCAGGTGTGCGAGAGAAACACGCGGATAAAACCCATCACCTGCCTCCTCCTTAGCCATCTCAACCGCATCGAGCACGCGCTTGGTAGCAAGATCCCCAATAACGTGCACGTGCAGATCGAATCGCTCCTCGTGCAAATCGAGCAGAAATTCTTTGAGCTCCCAGACAGACAGAATGGTGTCGCTGATGTAGTCTGGATCATCCGCATAGGGTTGTAGCATTGCTCCTGAGCGGTTCTCATGTATTCCATCCATGAAAAGCTTGATGGTGTTGAATTTGAGCCTTTCGCCGCCATAAACTTCTCGGTAGCGTTTCATTTCGGGTATCGCCAACCTGACGTTTTCAGGAATTGATATCCGGTAGGTACCCTCGTATCGTATTGCTAGCTCGCCGGCCTTGTCCAACTTTGACAGGAATTCATAGACGCGGTCGGCAAATCCTTTGGTGCCGGCATCGTATAGTGTTGTTACGCCGTGCTTGCCTAGGATCTCAAGCATGTCACGCATGCTTGCTTCATGGATTTCGGTATCCACCTCGAACACTTCATTCACACGGACCCAGGCCGCGCCTTCCTTTACCCAGCCGGTCAGTCGGCCGCTATTGTCGCGCTTGTACATGGCAACAGGGAACTTCGGGTCCTTGCTGTCCTCATTGATAGAAAGCTCTTGTAATGCTTGGCTGTTAAGCCAGAAACTATGACCACCTGTACTGATGAGCCATACTGGGCGGTCAGGAAAGATTGGATCAAGATCGTTACGATCTGGGCCCAAATTACCATCGACGAATTCTTGTACTGGCCAACAGCAGCCGCGCAGCCACCCATTTCCTGGATTTTCTTTTGCGTAGACCGTAAGTTCAGCTAAGAATTCTTCGCGAGTGTTCCCAGTAAAGGTTGTCTCATAACGAGTGAGCTCGATTTGTCCTGGGTGTGTGTGGGCATCCACGATTCCCGGTATTACCATACTACCCTGTAGATCAGTGATTTTTGACTCCTCGGTTACAAACGCTTGTGCCCCCTTATTTTCTCCTACATAGATGAAGACGCCATCACGAATCACGACGGCTTCAGCCCAAGGCTTTTCATCGTTTACGGTATAAAAACGACCATTAGTTAGAACCCAGTCTGTGGATTGAACTATCGAAACCTGGTCACAAGCTGTGACTATCGCCAAGACGGCTAGCCCGATTATTCGTTTGAGATACACCTTGCTTATTTTATTCACTGCTGACTCCAATATTGGTACTTTGGCTTCGTAGTATCTTGCGTTATCTATAACCGCTATTTATTTTAGTTAGGCCATTATTATATATTTCTTAAAGTCCTGGAAAAGTCTCAGATTATTGATTCAGTGGTGGATCATGACTTTGAGTAAAGCGAGAATGAAAACCTATGGATGGCAATGAATCAGCCACAGACGAGAGGTGTATTTCCGGCTGGTAATCAGGGTAGTTGGACAGTCAAAATGAAGACTTTGGTATCTATGGATATGATAGCGACTATGGGATTGGCGGTGACACGGGTATGAGTGGGGTGGCACGTTACGTAGCGGTAGGGAACGTGAGGACCGAATTACAGAATCTGGATTTAGACCTCTGACTAACGTTATGAAGGTTAGTAATATCTTACTGTGCCGGGTATTAGCGACGATAATGGTTCTGAGCGTCTTCTTAACTGGTTGTCAGCAGGCTGATACTACACGCACTAACCTCTCATTACTCACATGGAATGGCTATCAGCATCCAGAGTATTACCCGGATTACATTGCTAAGTATGGTGGATTACCACAGTTTGCTTTTTTCTCTACTGTAGAAGACGCGATGGCTCGCATGAAAACCGGACTAAAAGTCGATGTAGTACACCTATGCCCGAATCAGATGGTAGAAGCCAGGGATCAAGGGCTAATCAAACCCCTAGACACGAGCAAAATTGCTCGATGGAATGAAATGAGTCCTGAACTTTTAGCGTTACCCGATGTTCGAATAGATAACGAATATTGGATTGCGCCGTGGGAGTGGGGATACTCGACAGTTGCTTACAATCCAGAAGTTATTGATGTTGAAAATCCAACATATGACATTTTTGTAGACCCGCGTTTCAAAGGAAAAACTGCACTTGAGTCACAGGTTGGTGTAAATATAGTTATTGCTGGAGTAATTGGTGGCTGGGCAGTACCTTGGGACCCGACAGAGGAAGAGATGGCTGCGGCACCCGATATTTTTACCCGTATGTTTAACAACGCTCGTTTTATTTGGACTGACAGTACCCAGCTGGAACAAGCTTGGGCAGCAGGCGATGTAGGAATCTCTTATATTTTTGGTAGTGCTACCCGCAGGATGACTAAAAACGGCTTAACAAACGTAATTGTTGACCCGATAATGCCTTGGACGTGCGGACTGTCGCTTAGCGCTAACGGTGAGAATTCCGAGGAAGAGTCCTATGAATTCATTAATGCTATGCTCGATCCACGGAGTGGCGCAGCTTTATTTGACATGTATGGATATGGCCATGGTAATAGTAAGAGTGTAGAGCTGATTGATCCAAGCCGTGTTGCGGGAACGGGAATAGATGATCCCGAGGGTACTTTTAACCGTGGTTTGCGGGTACAGAGAATACTTCCGGATAAGAAAGCTCGTTTATTCCAGTTATGGTTTGAGGCTCAGGCTGGGCTGGATTAAATCGCGATCTGCCTATCATTTAGACCGAAAAATGCATGCCTCGGTCGCGCCATTTTGAATTATGGACCCAAGGCCAGTCGTATTTCGGCAACTACTTTTTCGTCATAGGGTTGGGTACTTGGGCTGAATTCCCTTATTACTTCGCCATTACGTCCGACAAGATACTTGTGAAAATTCCAAGTGGGGTAAGTCCCAGCCGCAGTAGCAAGTCGGTCAAAGAATGGGTGTGCGTCCCCTTCCTTTACTGTTACTTTTTGAAACATAGGAAACTTTACTTTGTAGGTGAGGCGACAGAAATCTTGTATTTGTTCTTCTGTACCCGGCTCTTGGCCAAAGAAGTCATTGGATGGGAAGCCAAGAACAACAAAACCCTTCTCACCATATTCCTGATAGAGCGCCTCGAGACCTTCGTACTGCGGTGTATTACCGCATTTTGACGCGGTGTTAACGATCAGAAGTACTTTCCCCCCATACTCCTGTCCAATGTTAATGATCTCATCGGATGCTAGGCGACGGAATTCTTCATCCAGCAAGTTATTATCTGCGGCAACATTAGTTATCACAGTCATGACAGCAATTGCTCCAAGTAATCTACCCATGTCCAGCTCCGAATTAGGCGCCTCGCGCCTCAAAATACTCAAATACGATATTTGAGGTATATGATATTTAGTCAGTTTACGCTGAACTTTGGTTGAATTGCACTAGAGATCTTAAATATTTTCTGATCTAAAGATCTGATGAGTGCGTATTTTATATTTAGATATTATCTGGCGTATATCGACACGCCTAAGTGCCTATAGAAAGACTCTTAATAGATGGATACGGGGTTTAATACCCCGAGGTAGGCCTCTTAAATTCTAGATAATTGTTTTAATTACAAAAATCCGAATGCATCTGCCAGCCATGCGCGAGCTGAAGTTTCATCTGATGATGCTTTAGTTTCTTCGGCTGGCTGCTCTTCAGCTGCCCCCATGGCGACTGCGACAGGTTCGTCGGCGGGCTCTTCCTCAACCGCGCCCATGGAGCCCTCCCATGCAACCTCGGCGGCGGTCTCTTCTTCGGTAGCAGTCGTACTTACTTCTTCAGCTTCTTCGGTGGGTCGTTCTTCATGCATCATAACTAGTTACCCCTATTCGTTACTGCAAATTACCGTTGGTTAAAAAAACGGCACAAGGTACTACGACTTCACTCCGTCATTATACATGGTACACCAGGCTCTATTTGTTTTTAATCTAGAGTCGCCTCAATTATCCAATTTTTACTCAATTCTGTTCATATAATCACTATGCCTGAATATTCTGCTTGCCTTGCCATTTTCGGCTAATTCGAATACCCAGGGCTCCCTTCTTTCTCCCGAATCAGTAAGGCGAGTAAATGTATTTTTGCCATCATATTCTAGAAAAGTCATTGAGTTATTTAGCTCGTCTCCGGGGATATCAACCACAACTAGTTGATCATTCCATTGTCGGACCGCGATTTCACCGCCCCATGGCCTGGATTCATAATTTCCTTCGAACATTAAGAAATTAGGGATATTTTCGGTTGGGATCGTGGTGGCCTTTTCTATAGCGTCGCTTATTTCGTTCATAATATTTTCAGCAATAGACCCAGCCGGACCATCTCCAGCATTTGTTAGTGCTATTACTGCGATATTTTTTTGTGGCACCAAGATAAGCTGAGTGATGTAGCCCGGACAGCCGCCACCATGACCGACAATGGTCACATCATCTGAGCGTCGCACATTGAATCCAAGTCCCCAAGTCACTGTCCAATCCGGATCAACCCAATGTACCCGATGCATTTCCCGCAAGGTGTTAGCTCGCAATACCTGCTCATCGCCGCCGGCCAGTAATTGAAATTGCCAACTGGCAAACTTTGCGAGGTCATTAACTGATGATGTAAAACCTGCAGCAGCAGTAATGCCGCGAGTAAAGAAAGGGTCCACTGGATTTCTGGTGCCCTCTCTATGAAGTCCCGAATAGCCAATGGCCATCTGTTTCCCAAATAAATCTTCGGGATAGTATGTTCGGGTGTCGGAAAGACCGATTGGTTCCAATATTTCCTGATTTACATAGTTTTGGTATTCCTTTCCGGATCTTTCCTGAATGACTTCTCCGGCCAGCGTTAGGGCAAGATTTGAGTATTGAAAAAAGGTCTCCGCAGGATATAACGTTTCCTGAGAGCTTAAGCGATCGATTATTTGAGCTCGGGTCGGAAACGGGAAATCTGGTCCGCCCCAATAAGGGAAGTCTGATTCCCTGGGTAATCCAGAAGAATGAGTGAGCAAGCTTTCTATTGTCCCTGGACCACCACTCTTGTGTGATTTTTGGATGTTAAACCAGTCTAGATGATCATCAACGGCATCCCGTAACGTTAATTTACCAGCGTCACGCAGTTGCATTATGCCAATTGCGGTAAAGAGCTTGCTAATGCTGCATATACTGTAGAGAGTGTCGCCGTTAGCTGGCTCTTTAGACTCTAGGTTTGAATAGCCATAGCTTTTTTGCCAAAGCAAATCCTGATCATGAACAATGCCGACGGATATGCTAGGCACATTTTCGTATATTTGCACACCGTGCACATAGGCATCGATTGCAGAAAGTGCTCCTTTTACTTCGGGGTGGGAAAGAAGCTGCTTTTGAGTTAATGGATCATTATCTGCGATTGCTGGTGATGCGACGGATAACGTTGTAAGAATAGATGTTAGGAATATCAATTGTCGTTTTTTCATCATTCCCTCTTATTATTTCAGATAGTATTCTTCTTTACCGAGGTATAAGTTTAAACCGTTTTCGTATTCAAGAAGACGCTTGAATGCGATTGTCATGACCAGAAAAATATTCACAAGGTAATGTGAAGACCTATTTTTCCGTTGCCTAGGGAAGATTTCTCAATCTAATACTCTAGAAAATTATATAACTCATTGATTTATATCATTTATATATAAATGGACACAAAATAGACATATTGGAAACTACTTTAAAAAATATTCACTTAGCCCATTCATTCAGTTTTTATCCACAGAGTTATTAAGAGTTTTTGTGGATAACTAGGGCCCCTGAAAAATGTTTCTTGTCTTGAGCGGGTTATAAACGGGTTCGTACTTTCTACGATGGTAGAAAGTACGAACCCGGTGTCGTGTTATGACTATTAAAAACTATAGGTAAACCGTCCACCCCATACCGAGCCCTCTCTCAAGTAGATCGCGTGGGCACCTGGAGCCAATGGCACATCAAAGCCGCCCGAGGCGATTTGCTCATCAGTGATATTGCGCCCGTATACCATCAGCTCCCAGCTATCTCCGCGAACACCAGTGCGTAATCCGACGGTTTGGTAACTTGGTTGATAATCAATAGGATCGGCATCACCAGTATATAAGTAGCCGTTAGTGAAGTTGACATCAAGGCTTAGGAACCAACTCATGTTATTGCTAAACGTGTGGGTGTAGTCGGCAAAAAGGGCGCCTGCGAAATCGGGGGCATGAGTTAATGGTTTGCCTGCCAAATCTTGCACTGATCCTGCTTGGGCGCCTGCAGCATTAAACTGAGCCTGACAACCAGGCACAGAAGTTACAGGCGAACTCGAGGTCAGTGTTCCTAAGCCAAGCAGGTCAGATGCCTGTTCGGCGGTACAACCAGCCGCAGGAAAAGAAGCAAAACTAGCATCGAGGTGCGCAACATTTGCGCCTATGACAAGATTTTCTGATGCTTGCCATAGCAGATCCATTTCCCAACCATCAACGGAGGCTGATGCTGCATTTCCAACCACAAAACCTAGACCGACGAAGGTAGAGACTTGCTGGTCGTCATAGTCACTAGAGAACAAAGCCCAGTTCAGGCGCATAGAACCTTCCAGAAATGTGTGTTTACCTCCGACTTCGACGGAAGACGCGGTTTCATCATCATATTCAAAGCCGATACCTGGAATTGTAGGTTGTGGTGTTGGTTGCCCATTTACGAGAGTAAATGCTGGATTTTGATCTTCAACTGCATTGAATCCACCACTTTTAAAGCCCTCTGAATAGCTGGCGTAGAGCAAGTGATCATCTGACACTGACCACTCCAAATTGATGCTTGGCATGACTTGGTCTGTTTTACGTGATTCATCAAAACTGTGGGCGTACGAGTCAAATACTACTCCCATTAGTGATGCTAATAATGGACTTGGATTAGGGGTCATCAGACCAGTAGAGCCAGTAGTCACCGCCATATCCGCATGAACAGATTTTTCCTCTTCAGTGTAGCGAACGCCAGCTGTTAAGCTAAGGCTGTCAGTTAACTGGTAAGTTCCTTGAAAGAACAAAGCCCACGCATCAGTTTCCTGTGTCCAATTTGATATGCGGCCAACTTCGGAGAACATTGTCATACCTTCCATGCCTGGTGTTAGGCTGGTACCCAAGAGAGCATTAAGGCCGGCTACTTGTGTGGGAGTATAAGCAAGCGCGGATGGTAATCCTACAATTGCCGTTAGGAGCGATGGGGCACCCAACGTACCATCAAACGCTACTAGCCGATCAATATCTTGTTCTTGCCTGTCCCAATATGCGCCGGCTATAAAGGAGAGTCTATCATCGACAGGCGATGCAATACGGAATTCCTGACTGGTGTGTTCGTAGGTCGAAATATCACTTCGTCCAATGAAGTGGACTGGCATGAAGTCCGCATCTATACCATCTTGATAATCATAGCTGGAACGTCCAGTGACCGAGGTAAAGGTGTATCCATCGCCAAAGTCGATATCAATATTTAGTGAGGTATCATCGGTCTCGGTGTCTGTACCTTCCATACCGTTTGTCCCGAGTAGCTCACCGCCCATCGACTCCATATCGCGAAAAGCATCTAATGCACCGGTAGAAGCATTGACTGCAGCTTGCGGGAAGAGGGCGCCAACTACACCAAACATTAATTGTGAGGTGGGGGTCATGTTGGCGACTGGAGCCCAGTGGGAGAGCACAGCTGTACCGCCAGTGCGGGTATTGCTACCTTGAGCATGCTTAAACTTCACTGTCGTATTTTCTGTGGGCTCCCAGGTGGCGCTTAGACGCCACAAATTCTCGTCGATGGCAGGCATAACGGATTGCAATAACGAATTTCCGACATAGCCATCTGTTTCACGAGTTTTGAACGCTAAGCGCACGCCAAAATTATCTGTAGAAGCGTTTAGGTTACCCTCAACCACCTGGCCTCCATTTCCTTCGGCGCTAATTGCGAGTTTGCCGCTCGCTTCCTCACCGACCCTGGCAGACGCAGTAGTCACATTGACTGCTCCTGCAAGGGTGTTTTTGCCGAACAGGTTGCCTTGAGGTCCACGTAAAACCTCAACCAACTCGATATCAAACAACCCGCTTCGGGTCTGGCGTCCTTTAGGGTAGTGCACTCCATCGACAAAGAGTCCGACAGATTGTTCGAATGACTGATTGGCACCGGGACCGATTCCACGAACCATAAGGCTAGTAGCTACTGCGTTTTCGGATACCATAAAGTTAGGCACATAGGTAGATAGTTCGTTAAGGCTGTGCATGCTGGCGTCTGCGACTTTCGCACCATCCAGCGTAGATATGGAAATAGGAACGTCCTGCAGGCTTTCAGACCGCTTCGACGCCGTGACAATAATTTCTTCGAGTTCTTGTGCCGCGATGCTGTTGCTAGCAAAAGTAGCAATCGTCAGCAGTGTCAACATCTGATATGACATACGGTTCATATTGTCCCCCAATATTATAAATTTGTATGAACGATCAGTATCGTGAGGATTGTAATTTACGCTTGATTCCTCGTGATTCTTGCTTATACCACGCTTAAAGTAGCATTTACTAGCTATAAAGATAGCATTTACTGGGCATAAAATAGAGTTTAGGTGCCGATTTTAACTATACTGATTCTGCCTGATTCTGCGACATTCAACGAAAGCGTTCACTGGATATAGTCGGAATCAGAAAGTAATGACAATCTTACCCTTGCGATTTTTCGCTGCTAGCTGGTACTCAAATGCATCGCGGAATCTATCGATGGGAAAAGTTTTATCAATCAGTGGTTTAATTTTTTCTTTTTCCAATGCTTCAGAAATGAATTGAATACCAGCTTTTCGGAGTTCAGGATTGTTCACAAAGTTATAGACAGAATGTGGCCTTATAACTGCGTTGGCCTGAATGCATTCAATGATTGGAATTGGTGTTTGTTGACCGCTTAAGAGGCCATAAAGAAAAATATTCGCATCTTGAGCAAGGCTATCCGCGTAGTGTGATAGCAATTCACCTCCGACGGGATCATAAACAATTCTTACGCCCGCACCTTTTGTTATCTCCATAATTTGTTGAGATACATTTCCGTCGCCCGTTGAGATTACATGATCGGCACCGGTACTTTCGATAAATGTGGCATTTGCTAATGACCTTGAGGTTCCAATAACTTGAGCGCCAGCTAATTTAGCTAGTTGGGTTCCACCAATACCGGCGCTGCTACTGGCAGCTATATTTAACATAAAATCAGTAGGCTTAATTGCTGAAATAGTATGCAGAGCATAATAGGCAGTGAGATATTGGACCCATATGGAGGCCCCTTCCACCGCTGATAAATTATTGGGATATTTTGTTAGATATCTCTCGGGCCATAAGAAGTACTCTGAGTTCACTCCATAGCCTTCATTTAGGAATGTGACCGTACTAACCCGATCACCAACCTTGAATTTGGTAACGTCAGGCCCGACAGCATCAACGAGTCCGGTCGCTTCATCTCCAAAGCAAAAAGGCAATTCCCCGCCAAACACATACTCATCATGCATTAGGTGAAAGTCTCCCCAATTAAGAGCAAAACCTTCAGCTTTAACCCTGATATCAGTGTTCTTTGGTTCCGCTATGGGTACTTCATCAAGCCGGATCCCATCGATTCCCGTGAAATTATGAATTCTTAGAGATTTTGGCATATTCTCACTTTAATCAATGGTTTTAGGGATCCTCAAGATTATTTTAAGGATACTGTTTGAGCTCTTAAGCCAGGAAGAAGGAGGATAGCGCTCGCTACAAATAGTGCAGCAGCAGTAAGATAGACACTGTCGTAATCACTCGAAGACAGAATTAGTGCTGCAACACTGGGGCCAGCAGCAGTCCCAACCATTTGCATCGAAACACCCCAAGTGACCATCCTAGCTGTTGGGTCAAAGTCAGCTAGAGTGGCTAACAAATAGGGCATACTGAGGTTCCATAGAAGATTAAATAAATAGACGCCGCCGCTGTACAAAAGGTAATCGATTTCTCCGACAAGGCAATAAACGCTAATTGCTCCTCCGAGCAATCCGATCATTAGCGGGATCGTTCTTCCAATTCGCAACTGGAGCAGCACTGCTATAAAAGCACCAGCGATTCCAAGGAATTGTGAGATGGTTAATACATTAGCTACCGTCTGCTCTGGAATACTTGCTTCTAATCCTAGTAAGAACAAGTATGCCCACGTTATACCAATCGCGATGTTATAAACCAGGATAGATAAAAGTGAGATACCTTTAATCCTCAATGCGTATTTGGGTGCATCAGTATTAGGAGTCGTGGAATCTTGACGACCGCCTATCGGTAAGAACCGGAGAAAATAAAATCCACTTAGACAAAATATCGCAAAAAATATAAGCACTCCATTCATTCCAACTAGGCTGTAAGCGCTTGGCATTGCCCATAGTCCGAATGCTCCGTAGATTAAAACCCAGGTAATGACAAAACCGAAATTTCTATCTGCTTTTTGGGTGAGGCCCATCATGGTAAAGCCGAGAGAGATAACGCCTCCTGAGCCTAGCCCGGTGATAAATCGCATCAACAATAATCTCTCAAAGTCAGTAACTGAGACAGAAAGTAAATTGCCTAAAGTGCAGATAGCCAGGCAGATTGCTACGAGACCTCGCCAGTTATATTTTTGTGACAGGAAGACCATGATAATGGTGCATGCTGCAACACCAAACATTTCTCCTGAAGCAATATAACCGGCTTGTACGTCATTAAATCCAAGGTATTCGACTAATCCTTGCACGTAACCTGGTTGCAGAATAAAAACGCAGGGTCCGATGACTGACAAAAAGACAATCGCAACAATCGATGTACGGGCATTGATATTCACAGCCTGATTCGTTTTTCCGAGTAACCAATTCATTTTTTATCCTCCACCTTCAACGCGCAGAGTCGGATCGACCAGATACGCTACTTGTCAAGACTCGCTAACACCGACAGTAATATGTCCACACCTTTATGCATATAGTCTCTCGTAATGGTCAGTGATGGCATCAGCCTTAAAACATTTCCATACCGGCCGCAGGGCACCATGATGATCCCGTTAGATAGAAGGCCACCGACAATATTGTTCATCGTTTCTCCACCCAGTGGCTCACGTGTTTCTCTATTTGTTACCAACTCTATACCAATCATCAGACCACGCCCCCGAACCTCCCCAATAAGTTCAATTGTTGATGAGGCTTCTCTGAGCTTACTGATAATTTCCGTGCCAAGATCATCAGCGCGTGATATCAGGTCATTTTTCATCAGAATATCGATATTTTTCATGCAAACTGCTGCGGATAGGGCATTTGCAGCAAATGTTTGGGGTTGAGACATTGGATCAAGTTGTTCTGCGAGATCTTTACGCATTATCACGCCGGCCATAGGGAGATCACCGCCCATCCCTTTCCCGAAGGTAATCATATCGGGCTCTACACCAGCATGTTCGATCGACCACATTTTGCCAGTTCGACCTGCACCAGCCTGTACTTCATCTGCTATGAATAGGGCTCCATGTTTTTCACATGCGGACTTTACCAACTGGAAAAACTCAGGCGCCGGCGCCACATATCCACCTTCACCTTGCACGGGTTCTACGATGACTGCAGCTACATCATCGGCTGCCGTATACGGCGTATTCAGTAAATAGTCGACATATTCTCCTGCAATGATTTCACAGGTTTTTTCGCTATTTGAGAAAGGGAACCGATAGTCATATGGATAAGGTGCATGAATCACATCGCCCATAAACGGGCCATAGCCAGCACGATATTGATCACCTGTCGTCAATGCATTTGAAGCGTGCCATACACCATGGTAAGCGCCGTGAAATGCCACTATTTGTCTGCGCCTAGTAATCTTTCGGGCAAATTTAACAACCGTTTCCAAGGCGCCGCTGCCACTTTGTGCAAAATAACTAATACAATTATTTCTTAGGCCGGGCGGTGCGATAGAGGATATTAATTTTGCCAGTTCCCCTCGTTTAGTATTGCTCATGTCAGAGGCATGCATCAGGTGTTTTGACTGTTTTTCAATCGTGGATAAAATCTCCGGGTGAGCCCGGCCGACACAATTGACGCCTACCCCAGCTGATACATCAATGTATAGATTGCCATCCGGATCTTTCACTGTGACACCTCTACCTTCATCAAATACCAATGGGAATTCACCGGCGCCGCGCGTCATTGACTCATAAGCAGGTGCTTCTTTTAATAAAGTTTCAGATTTAGGACCAGGGAATGTGGAGGTAATAATATTGGGGGCATTTTCATGCGATAGCTTGGCTAATTCTTTTTCGGATATCATAAAATTCTCCTGCTGCTGCAGAATTCCAGAACTTCGGTAATCTGTAGTTGTGATGTTTCATTCAACCCCAGACTAGAATATAGATGCAAGTTTCTATAGCTGTTCAGACGACAGAGTAGGCTGGTCAGAATTGCGAAAAATGCTGAAGTTTTTCTTTTCAAAGCATGTAATTTATTCTACGATTATTGAATGTATCAAGAGCA
>CAJWFK010000056.1 GCA_913031125.1 uncultured Woeseia sp.
TAAATATTTGTTGGGAAGGGTCTCTATATTCGTTGCTTTGTTTTTTTGCGTTTTCTTGTGTTTTTCCTCAAATCGTTTTCCAAAAAAAGCTACGCGAAATAGGGGTCCAAAAAGATCGCTTTCTTTTTTCTTCCCCCCATTTTTACCTCAAGATTGAAAAACACTTCGACATCGTCCACGCATACAATCCCACCACCGCTGAGTTTGTAAAAAAGCCTGTTGCAGCTGAAACAACCGAGAGTTGTAATAAGGTTTGTGGTCCAAGACCAAATACAGACACCATCACAAAGGCACATAACATGATTGCTATAAGTAAAGGGCGTAGTTTTAAACGGCTGGCAATGACACCAAATATGAGTGAACCCACTGCACCGCCCACATTTGCCCACACCAAAACCGTGCCAGCGCTGGTAGGTTCATACCCCATGTCCACAACGATCTTAGGGATCCATTTAAGGATGTAATAGAAAGTCATAATTTGTGCGAAATAGGCGATAACCAGTAAGCCTGTAACCGCTCTGAGATTATTCGTAATCAGCGTACTAAAACCTGATGATGCTTGTTGATTTTCCAGTTTGGGCAACGAGGCAATCGGGTTGTGTCCAATACGCTGCAGTATCTTATTAATTCTTTGCAACGCATTTTGGGGTCGTCGACTAGCCAGAAAGTCAATTGACTCTGGAAGTAACAGCCAGCAAATCACTAAAAACGAACCGGTTACAGCGCCGCCGAAAACAAAAATCACTTTCCAGTTATAGAGCGCTAACAATTCGGTGGATATATAGCCACCAACTATTGCACCAATTGGGTAACCCGTGGCCATGAGTATGACGGCAAGGTTTCTGTATTTTGCATTGGCAAATTCGGCCACCAAGGCATTGGTGGAGGCTAACATTCCACCCACACCTAACCCTGTTAAAAACCGAAAAACCAATAAGTAATTCAGTGAATTAACAAAGGCACACGCCCCCATACCAATGGTCATTAAACTAAGACAGAGCAATATGGTTGGTCGCCTGCCTAAGCGGTCTGCCAGATTGCCTAACGAGATTGAGCCAATGGCCATCCCAACCAGCTCCATTGACAAAACAATCCCTAATGCTCCGCGACTAACATTCCAGTCACTGGCGATCCCAGGTGATGCAAAGCTGATTGCCAATACATCAAATCCATCAAGTGCATTGAGTAAAATACACATCAGAATCACAAATAGCTGAAAACCTTTGATTTCCGACTGATCGATCTGCTGTTTTGGATTCGTGGACATTATTGAGTTACCTCACGGAACA
This sequence comes from uncultured Woeseia sp., assembly GCA_913031125.1. GTDB lineage: Bacteria > Pseudomonadota > Gammaproteobacteria > Steroidobacterales > Woeseiaceae > SZUA-117. The sequence goes on from CAJWFK010000056.1 coordinate 1,290, forward strand.
ATAAGTACGCCAAGCAATTGGAAAACACTATTATTCCAATCGGGTTGTAGCGAATATGTGAGGTGATGTTAACGAAGTGTTACTGCCACTTAAATTGCATAAAGTGACTATTTAATTGATATTTAGTGACACACCAGGCTTTTTTGCAAAGAAATCGTGAAGAAGCTAGTCTTCTACAGCATTTTTCTCACGAAAATGACTGGGACTGTCCCCGGTCCAGTTAAGAAAAGCACGGGTAAATACTGCAGGCTCAGAAAACCCAACACTTTCTGATATCTGGTTGATGGGCAAGTTGTATTTCGTTAGCAACGTAACGGCCTTATCCAATCTGACCTGATCTTTCAATTGTTGGTAAGAAGTGCCTTCCGACTTTAGTTTTCGCATCATGGTTCTTTTCGTCATATTCATCATCGCCGCTGCCGCTTCAATAGATGGCACCCCTCCCTTTAGGTTTTTCCAAAGTAACCTTTGCAATTCCGTTGTCAGACTGTAGTCGGCTTCATAGCGCTGAAAAATTTCCTGGGGACAACGTTTCATGAATAATTTTAACGAGGCGTCGTTTTGCTTTACGTCACGTTTTAAGTATCTCGCCGGAAATGCAAAACCTAGCTTATCACTTTCAAATGTATGGCCACCCGGAAATAAATAGGAGTACTCTGAGATATGTGCAGGAGTTGGGTAGTCAAAATAACACTCAATGAGAGGTAAACTGTCGGCAATTAACCATGAAGCATACCGGTGCATTGCCAATAAAAGTATCTCGGCAAACATATGCTGGGGGTCTCGCTCCGGACTATGTAATTTAAAGCCAAGAAATGCGGTATCACCGTCTACAGTCAGATTAATGGTAAAGGCTTTAGTTACCATGCCATAAAATCGCACTGCCAAATTTAACGCCTTATGCAGGGTGGGTTGATTAACGGTTAATCGCCCCATCATAAAATAGGAACCTGCGGGTACTGGGGAAGCACCAAGTCCCATACTTTCGTCTTGCATCGCTTGCCAAATTAGATTTTGAAACGTGGCGAGTTTTTCGGTCTTCACACGCAATTCAGGCTTATCAAAAACCTCCTCGGTGAGACCAAGTGTATTGAGCATGCTTGTGACATCGAGTTTGTTTTTGAGTGCCTCGTGGTAAAGCTGACTAATATAGTGATTTGCCGCTGTACCCACTTCATATTTACCAGGCATACAATTAAACCTATTAACAAACTATTAACCAAGTATACTATTTTTCATACTGCACCAGATCTAGCAGCTTTGCAAAAAGGATATCGATGTCACCATTTATCAATTTGCTTGTCATTACTGTCCATGTGCTTTTGTGTTACGCAATTAAACTGCGTTCTTCAGGCCTATTTCGACAGGTAATCACTATTGTTGAAAACACCCCTACTCTTCAACAATACCGAATAAATATCAGCCACTTAAATTTCTCATCCTTGCCCTAACCCTATTGCAAACTCAGTCTTTTTTCAGGCTCCCTTCCCCCTGTTTAGAAATAAATGTTAACCGCTGTTGAGTGCACCAACTTTGACTATGCATAAAGTTCCGTTTGGCACAAATTGTCAATTTTTTCGTCACTTTTCGCAATTTTAAGTGAAAACAGGATTGTTACTATACATGGAATTGTTAACCAATAATTATACAAATGTGTGCAAAGTTAACATTTGAATTTCATTTATAGCATCCGCTACCGATGCCAATAAGTCAGTTATTCAAGTGCAGATGCACCTATAACCTGGAGCAAACCATGTGCTTTTTTACACCTTACTTGTTCACTAAATCTGCATTTCAAATATTCAAAGATCAAACGTTCAACAATACGCAAGGTGATCGCAAGTCGGCTAATTTTTTCAAAAGAAGTCTGGTTGCAACATCCATTGGATTGTCTTTCCTGAGCTCAACCGCAATAGCACAGCAAACAGACACGGCACCTGAAGCAGAGAGCGAAGCCCAACTGGAAGTTATCACTGTTAATGCAAGGCGACGTGCCGAAAGCATGCAGGAAACGCCTATTGCAGTCTCTGCATTCTCAGTAAAGGAGCTTGAACGCCGTGGGATTGAGAATACCCAGGACTTAGACCGCGTGACGCCAAGTTTACAATTTGCTACCAGTGGTCAATTGTCGGGTAACAACTCAGCGGCAGTGGTATTTATTCGAGGTGTGGGTCAGTTAGATCCAACGTCATCGGTTGACCCCGGCGTCGGTATTTATGTAGATGACGTATACATGGGTCGGTCTGCTGGCGGCGCGATGGATTTCAAAGATATTCAGAGTGTTGAAGTACTGCGTGGTCCGCAAGGCACGTTGTTTGGTCGCAATACTATAGGGGGCGCGGTATTAGTGAAAACCGCTGAGCCGTCTGATGTCTTTGGTGGCAAAGCAAGGTTGCGTATTGGAGATGATAATCTACGCGAAGCCTTTGTTGCCGTTGATTTACCAATTACGACAGATTTACTGAGCCGTTTTTCATTAGGCACCAGAAAGCGCGATGGTTACGTTACGCGCGTATATGATGGTCAGGACTTAGGTAATGATGACACCTATTCGGTTAATGGAACGATTCAGTATACGCCGTCAGATACATTTAAAATAACGCTGAAAGGGGACTTCACAAAAGAGGATGAAAATGGCTCACCTTTTGTTTTTGCCGGCGTTAACGAGTCGGCGCCTGTTGCAGCCATAGTCAGTGTTGCAGCCGGTTGTCCAGGTGCAACTATTCCCTTTGCTCCACTGGCGCCTGGCGATGCAGGTTTCGGTGCGCCCAATGTACCGAACATAGACGATGAACGATGTGCCAATGACTTTCAACACAAAGGCGAATTTACCAATGGTGGCACTGCGCCGGTTGAGAGCACACTGAAAGGATGGGGCCTTTCTGCTGCTATGGAGTGGGAATACAGCAAGACTATTACACTGAAGTCCATTACCGCGTTCCGCTCAACAGAATGGACCGGTATTCGCGATGCCGACAATACACCGTTCGATATGCTAACCACAGATGTAACCAGTGATTCAGAGCAGTTTTCTCAAGAGTTTCAACTGATCTACGATAATGACAAAGTCTCCGGTATTACTGGGTTGTACTATTTTGATGAAACCAGTGACGACAAGCTATCCATTTTATTAGCGTTTCCTCCTTCGCCACCTGTCATAGGCTCGTTACTCAATGGCGGTCCCGGCACTCGTGACTATCAGGTCATTAACTTAGAAACCGAAAGCTTCGCGGTATTTTCCGAGTGGGCTTATGAGTTAAGCAATGACTGGAGTATTTCTGCAGGTTTGCGCTATACCGAAGATGATAAAGGGTTCCAGGGAACCATAATGAATTTGTTCCCTGCCACCCAGCCCGACCCAACCACCTTGCCAACAAAGGCAACCAGTGAGGGCGGCCCATTGTTTATTTTCAATACCCCCTTTGCAGATACCTATTCAGCTACTACCGGCTCTGCGTCAGTACGCTATAAAGTGCAAGAGAACATTAACACCTATTTAAGTTACAGCAGCAGTTTCAAATCTGGTGGATTTAACAGCCGTTACAATGCACCTACACCAGGGAACCTGCCCATCTCATTCGGAGAAGAAGAAGTGAGCTCCTGGGAAATAGGCGTTAAGGCCGATATCACCAACGACTTCCGAGTGAACGCGGCCGCTTTTATGTCTGAATACAGTGATATACAACTTATATTCCGTCAGGGCGTAGTGCCACTGCTGTTTAATGCTGGCTCAGCATCTATTGATGGTGTAGAGCTGGAGTTTACTTATATACCTACGCACAGTTTGTTAATTGAAGGTGGCTTTAGCTACCTGAGAGACAAAATTGACAGTATTACTGAAGTGAATGGTGCTCAGGCAACGATTACGCCAGACAATTCATTACCCCTGACACCCGAGTGGCAAGGTAATCTTGGTGCTTCATACAGCACGGAACTGGGCAATAATTATGAGTTAACTACCCGCCTTGACGTGTCATACACAGCAAGCCAGTACTTTGATTCTTCCAACACTGACATCGTGGCTCAAAATGACGGCGTTACTTACGTAACCGCATCGGTAAAGCTGGATGATTTGGTGAATTATTGGGATCTCACTTTCGGTGTTAATAACTTAACCGATGAGCGCTATATAGAGCAGGGTAATGCATCATTAGCAACGCTGGGCTACGCAGAAGTCATTTATGCCAGACCCAGAAACTGGTTCTTGTCTTTCTCTACTGAATTTTAGCGTTTTTTGGAACGTATCGGGCTCAGTTTACGCTGAGCCCGGCTTCGTTTATCAACTCACTATTTGGACAACATGTGCCCCAAACATCCTCTCTATTGGCGGTATTGTTGATGTAAGCAAGCACAAACTTACATTAGGATAATAAAATGACTAAGCATAATATTTTTCATGCATTTACGATAGCTGCACTGTCTTCGACACTATTGGCTTGTAATTCTTCAAACAACGATATCTCCCCCGTAGAAATACCCCAACTGTCGCCTGCAACCGCGGCTAATTTATCTGGCAATTGTAACGACCTCGCAGCAAGTATGAGTGCACTTGCCAATACCACGATCACCTCAAGCAGCGAAGTAGCAGCGGGGGAACTAATGGTGGCCGGCAATGACATTCCCGCCCATTGTTTGGTAACAGGTAGCATGTTTGAACGCGTTAGTGATATAGACGGGAACGTATATGCTATTCGCTTTGAAATGCGCTTGCCTCTTAACTGGAACGGTCGCTTTTATCATCAAGGCAATGGCGGTATCGATGGCTCGGTTGTAACCGCGGTGGGCGATGCCGGGCCAGGTAACTTGAGCAATGCACTGTATCAGGGGTTTGCGGTGCTAAGCTCTGACGCTGGACACAGCGGAGCGTTAGGGCCGGCTTTTGGTGTGGATCCGATTGCCCGATTGGATTATGGCTATAAAGCAGTTGAGAAATTAACGCCAATGGCTAAGGAACTGATCTCCATTGCATATGGCAAAGGGCCTGATCGTTCCTATTTTGGCGGCTGTTCAAATGGCGGGCGTCATACTTTTAATACATTTGCTCGCATGCCAGATGAATATGACGGATATCTTGCGGGTGCCCCTGGTTTCAGACTGCCTTATGCTGCTATTGCCAATATCTTCGGCGCGCAGCGTTACCTTTCAGTCGCCACTGACCCGAGTGATATTTCTACCGGGTTCACAGCCGAAGAGCGCAATATGGTTGCGACCGCTGCACTAGTGAAATGCGATGACCTGGATGGTATAAACGACGGTTTGATCGGCGACGTTGAAGCTTGCCAAAGTGTCTTTTCATTGGATGATGTCCCATCTTGTTCATCTGAACGCGACGGCACATGCTTGTCATCGCAACAAAAGGAAGCCCTTTCACCTATATTTTCCGGGGCCATTACGGCGTCCGGTGAAGCTTTCTATGCGCCCTTTCCATTTGATACGGGTATTGCAAGCCCAGACTATAATTTCTGGGATTTCTTCGCCCCATTGGTACTCGATTCCGGCGGCGTTGGATTGATTTGGGGAGTGCCCGTTGCCGATCCGGCGACATTCAACGGCCCGGAATTCGCACTAACTGGCTCAATCGACGATATGCTCACCAGTATTGAATCGACCGACGACATATACACAGAAGCAGCTAGCAGCTTTATGATCCCGCCAAACAATGCAGAAGCCCTATCCGCAGTACGCGATAGAGGTGCCAAAATTATGGTTTATCATGGTGTAAGTGATGCCATTTTCTCAGCACTGGATACGATTAACTGGTACAACAATCTCACAGCAAACCACAATGACGACGCGTCTGATTTCGCTCGATTGTACCTGATGCCAGGTATGGGACATTGTTCCGGTGGTGCGGCGGTAGACCAGGTTGATTTATTAACGCCATTAGTTGCATGGGTAGAATCTGGTATTGAGCCTGAAGGTCTAGTTGCAACAGCGCGGGGAGCAGGAAATCCGGGAGGTGAAAACCCTGCCATACCCGCTTCATGGGCCGCAGACCGAACTCGCCCGTTATGTGCCTATCCGACGGTAGCCCGATACAATGCGGATGCCGGAAATGGGGATGTAGAATCTGCTGAGAGTTTTAGTTGCCAATAATCAACGATTATTAAGAAGAAGCAGGCTTGCAGCACAAGCCTGCTTATTATGATTTGGAAGAACACAGATTCACTGCTTACATAGACCTGGCTAATTACAAATCCAATACCAGCCGTTTGCTTTTTGCACGGGAACAGCACGGCGTAATCTGATTCATTTTCTGTTTTTCATCTGCACTCAAAAACACGTCTTTATGGTCGGCTTCACCCTCGAGCAGACCGGTAAGGCAGGTACCACAAACGCCTTCTTCACAAGCCACCGGAATAAACATACCGTTGTCTTCCAAAACATTCAAAATAGAGACGTCTTCAGCAACCTGCAAAACCTGCCCGGTGCTATTAATAACTACCTCGAAACGTTGATCCTGACTATGGTCTATTGCTTCAGCCGCAAAAAATTCCCGATGGATATTTTCTGTTGGCCAGCCATGTTGCTCAGCAGCACTGATAACGTCCTGAATAAAGAGATTCGGCCCACAGATATATAACTGAGTATCTTGGTTGTAGTCAGCCAACAACCGATACGGATTAAGCCGGTTTTGGCTGTTACCTAAACTAAAATGAAAATGACAATTGCGCGCATAATCTGAGTTTGAAATACGATCGTAGTAGGCAGCATGTTGCTGTTCCCGGGCACAATAATGTAACTCAAAAGGTGTGTCTTCAGCATGCAGTTGCTCGGCCATAGCCAACATCGGAGTGATTCCAATGCCAGCCGCAATCAATAACGTTTTATGGGTGCCTTGTACTAGTGGAAACAAGTTTTTAGGCGCACTAATGGTTAACACATCGCCTTGTTGAAGTTGATCATGGATGTATTTTGAACCACCCCGGCTATTAGGCTCATTTAAGATAGCGATTTCATAATGCTTGGTATCTACCCCACCACATAATGAATATTGGCGAATAATGCCATTTGGTAAATGTACGTCGATATGAGCCCCGGCTTGCCAGGCAGGCAAAGCACTGCCATCGACCGCCGCCAGTTGTAAACGGCACACAGACGCCGTAAGTGGCTGTTTGTTGGTGACGATCACTTCGAACATTGTTTTTCTCCGGCGTTCGTGGATGCGGAAGCCGCTTGCTCTTGCTTTATAACACGCTCAATCATTCTGCGTGCCTGTACGCCACCGGCGTCAATATCCAGCTTCAAAAGAGACCGGTCAGGGTAATCCAATAAGTTTCGTTGCTGACGCTCCAATACTTCCAGGTCTTCCGCAAAAATGGCGCCTTGACCTTGTTGAATGGTTTGCGTCAGTGCCTGATCTTCTGGTTTAAAATCACGTGCCATCCCCCAGAAATACCAAATTGAATGCTCAGTTTCCGGCGTAATAAAGTCCACAACGATACTACTGGCTTTATGTGACTTAGGTGCGTCATATCCGCCCTTTCCGGCATGAGCAACACCCACTTCAATCATAATGTGGCTGGGAAGTGAAAAACGGCATATTTGCCAGCGATCTACTGCTACATCGTCTGCTAAGTCATTGGCACGCAGAGCAGCTTGCCAAAAAGGTGGGGCCATTACGTTGTCCATAAATCGGCTTGTAACCACCGTTTGGCCTTCCATTTTGGTGGAAACCGGTGACTCATCTATTTCTTTTTGTCCAATACTGCTAGCGTGAACATAGGTTTCATGCGTTAAATCCATTAAGTTGTCGATCATCAGCCGATAATCACACTTAATATGATAAAGGCCGCCCCCATATCCCCAATCAGGGTTATTAGCCCAATGTAATTCAGGGATTAGACTGTCATCGGCCAAGGTTTGATCGCCCGGCCATATCCACACAAAACCATGACGCTCAATCACCGCAAAATGCTTTATACAGGGAAAGTGCGCAACCCGTTGATTGGGCATAGATTGGGTTTTGCCATCATCTCCCATGCGCAAACCGTGATACCCACACACCAGCTGCCCGTTTTCTACAAACCCCAACGACAAGGGCGCACCACGATGAGGACAGAAATCTTCTACCGCTACAATTTTTTGCTGTGGATTTCGAAAGAAAACAAGCTTGATACTGCAGATCTGGCGAGCAAACGGTTTGTCTGAAATTTCGTCTGGTGTTGCAGCTACGTACCAAGTATTCAATGGGTAACTTTGTGGATGCATGAGTTTAACCTTTTGTTAACTATTGGATCCACTTTATGATCTTTTTTACGCATTAACAACATAAAACCCCATTTTTTGGATCCAATAATTAATTACTCATACGTATCAGAAGACGCAAAACGCAGCCTCTTTGCTCACTATCACTCATCTGAGCTGCCTATAAATACGCTATTTCAATATGTTGACCAAACCAGCATAATATAAATTATTGGATCCAATTAACTCTCAGAATGCGGGAGCGTATTGCCCTTTTTGTAATGGAGGTGTTATGCCACGTGAAGGTCAGGCAGTAATTAGTATTTTGCGCGATAAGATTGTCTCCGGTGTCTTTCCGGCAGGTGAGCGCCTGGCTGAGATTCCGACGGCAGAACTATTGGGCGTGTCACGAACTCCGGTTCGCATTGCATTCAGAGCCCTTGCACAAGAAGGCCTGCTAATTAAGTTACCGCGACGCGGATACCAGGTCAGAAAGGTAACCAATGACGAAATATTGGGTGCGGTTGAAGTACGTGGTGTGTTGGAAGGTCTGGCAGCAAGGCAAGCAGCAGAAAAAGGATTAACCGAAGATACCCGGGTGCAACTTGCAGAGTGCTTAAAAAATGCCGACGCTATATTCGAAAAGGGCTATTTAACTGAAGAGGATATTGAACAATACAACGTAATCAACAAGCAGTTTCATGATTTGATTATCAACGCCAGTGGCAATCCGGCAATCCAATCGGCAATGCAACTAAATGAACATTTACCTTTCGCATCAGTGAACGCATTAGTATTTAACCCTAAACAATTAGATCGAGAGTTCAGACGGTTCAACTTTGCCAACATGCAACATCATGTTGTATTTGACGCTCTGTTAAAACAGCAAGGGGCCCGAGCTGAAGCCGTAATGAAAGAGCATGCACATGCTACGTTAAGCCAGGTAGATTTGTGCGAGAGCCCTGATTCTCGAACGTGCAATCCTTCTAAGTAAGAACAACATCCAAAATAAACGAAATAAATCGTTATGGCTCACTGTGAAAGATTTAGCCTTGAATAGAGTGATGAGCAAAAGTGTTCATGAATAAAAATTTCACTTCAATGCCCTATGAGGGAACTGCTCATTGCTTCCAAAAGTAAGAAACAATTATACCAGCACCGAAGCATATCAAGCTAAAAGCAGTCATACGAATCAATTTCATTCTAGATGCTAGCTCTTCTAATACCTTTCCTTCGGCCAGCTTATTGACTAAGTAATCTTGCCCTTGCACAGAGACCACAATAGAAATAGCAAAACACGACAAAGCGGCATACACATGCTTTCCTATAGTAATTTGGTCGAGCTGAAGTAAAATTACGATGCCGCCAATTATCGCTGAACCCAACCAAGCAAACTGCTTTAAAAGCTCAAATTGAAGTTCAACCGCGGTTGCTGTGTAATCAGGATGTATAGCAGTAACCGGTTTTTTGGGCATACTTTTTTTATTACTCACATTCTGACCTATTGGTAGTTTTTAAGTAAGTTCTAGTCAGCTTTCACTGACGACTGGTTAGAGCATTATACTTCACGTCATTCTTTGCAAGCCTATTTTACCAACCAGGACTGTGAAACTATCCCATCAACTTAGTGGCAGCTATACCTTTTACAAAATGTCTGTCATTACAAAACGTGTACACGGGTCACACGGCTGACACGAGTGGCAACCACAGCAAAATAATTAGCAAAATATTTTTGCTGCCACATAGTCGTTATAGACTTTAAAATAGCCAATGAATTTCGTTATTCCGGTGACAATCATGGATGAACAAGTAGAAACGGCAAGAAATGAATGCATGCGACGAATTGGTAGAAACGGCAAGAAATGAATGCATGCGACGAATTGGTAGAAACATGATCATGTTTCAGCATATGGAGCAGCTACTTAAGTTTTTACTGGTAAACAGCTCTCTGGAGGGCTATGGGAAAGAGCTAGAGAGCATAAAAGCTAAACGGGCATCCGATATCTCGTCGATGACAATGGGCCAATTATCGAAAGAATATTTCAACACGATCTTCGATACATCAGAAAATGAATTGCCTCCTCATGAAGATCCATCTCAACACTATCTATCTTTCAAATATTCTGTGCAGCGCTCCGAAGAAAGAATCAATGCAGAGAAACAGTATTTTTCTGAGTTGGTAAAGGAGCGTAATGAGTTAGTCCATCATTTACTCCCCAAATACGACCCGACCTCACTGCAAAGTATTGAGGAACTCAGCGAATCACTCGAAAAGCAACGAGAGAGATTCTTACCGGCTCTGAAAAACCTAACCACTCTTTGCGAATCACAGCAAAATATTCGTCAGCAAATAGCTGACTTTTTTCAGTCCGAGGCGGGCCGCAGGTTTCTTGTAGAAGGTATCTACCCCGGTGAAACCCGATTAGACAAATTACTGAGAGATGCCGCATCATTTTCAACCCGGGACGATGGTTGGTCATTACTCAGCCTCGCAGGTCAATTTATAAAAAATCAGCCTGAAGATATCATTGAAAAGGTATGTGAAGAGCAAGCGTTTTCAAAACTTCCTGCTTTAAAAACGCTTATTGAGCAATCGCCAATTTTTGAGCTTAAAACTCAGCCGACTAAAAACGGCGTTATTTGGTTATATCGGTTAAAACCACATCCTGATGAGCACCAGTAACTATTGTTATGTGGAGCCAGAAAAATGCTCCAATCGCGTTAAGTGCAAAGGGTTATTCCCTCCGAAATAGGGATTCGGGAAACGACAAGGCTTTAACCTGTAGGTTGCTTCAACACGTTCGATTGTCTGCTGACAGAACTGCTGGGCTTTATGATTTAAACGAGATCGCGATTCTTTCAGTACAACCCGGCTAAAATATGCATCCAACAAATCTAACTGCCCTTCCGAATCAAAAATTGTCGAAAAAACAGATAATCGCTCCGCCTGACTGGCTTTGGATTCGATGTACTCAGTTTCAGATTCGAAACCCAGAATTGCATGCAAATAGTAAACGACACCTTCCCAGTAAGCACCGTGGACAAACAAATCGTTTGAATGCGATGGATACTTTGGAAACCTTGGAACCCGGCTATCTTTCAAAGCGTTTATGATGGGTTGATAGGCAGTGTGCCAATCATTTTCTAACGATGGTTCTTCTGCCCATAAAAAGCGGATTTTTCCAGAAGACATAATAACCGGATAAGGCGGAGCGGGTAACTGCAGGTCAGACACAGAAGTAAAGACCATCCCACCAGCAAGCCCTCCAAATTCACTTGAAAATACCGGTAAAGCGCCCCTTTCAGCTATACCAAGCATATGAGTGAACCAACCAACGAAAGCGTAATTCTCCCCAACACTTGCGGCTATTAATTCAGGGAAACGCTCTTTAATTCGTTCGGCGAGCTCTTTGGCTGTTAAATCTTTTGCGTCCACCCAGCCGAAATAACAATTTCCCTCTTTAGCTGAAGAATGGTTTGCTCGTTCATGCTTAAGCATCTTTGTGCTTTGAACAAAGCCATCTTCATCAAAATATAAGTTTTGAAATGGATGTAAACCGATACGCCAGTCCGTACCTGACGGACTCATTGCACAGATGCAGGCCAAATTATGAAACCCTTGCTTGTGCAGTTCTTGCACGGCATGTAATAACCTAACGCTGCGTCTGATGATTGGATTATTTTGCTCTGTTGTCATTTGCTTGGTGTAGTAGATTGCTCTTTCATTAAAACAGCCACTGTTTTATGGCATCGATGTTCTCTATCACAATTTGCTGGGCTTTGGGATCAGCCGATACCGTATTCTGCTCGACATTCATCATCTA
>CAJWFK010000057.1 GCA_913031125.1 uncultured Woeseia sp.
CGCTCTAGAGGGTGTGCGGCTGCCGGCTGAGCGTCGTTATCGAAACCGGCAAGACCCGGGGCCCCGCCACATCAACAGTGACCTTCTGGAAAAAATTCGGGCAACACTCTCGTCGGGTTGAGCGTATTTGAATCTCCGGCCCCTGCATTTCGAAAGCCGAGTCTTTTTGCTAACCGTCCTAAACCTTTCAAATTACAGGCTCCGACTCCACGCAAATGGACCTGAAGGGACTGGAGAGGACTGGAATGGACCCAGTTTCAGCACGTTTTCAGCACAATAAATTTTGACGCCGAATCATTCCAAAGAAGATTCCGAAAACATCTCGCACGGTTCAAAAAAGGAACCCCTAAACCCTAAAGATCAATCCTAGATTTCAGTGGAACGTTCCCCCCCCCTTCTAAAAGTACATAATCGAGATCGATCCACGGATAAGGACTCGAGACCGACTCTATTAATTTTCCCAAAAATTTTTTATGTAGAGTTGTACTTACAAGTTGAATTCACGTATATAAACGATATTGATCGGACCAAGTATTGGAATACCTATTAATCGTTTTAGAGGGGATATCAAAAACATATGCGCGCAACATCTAAATTTAGAGAGCTTCTTTCAAGGGATGGGCTTGTAATTGCAGGAGGGGTGAACGATGCTTTAGGGGCGAAGATCGTTGAAGAAGCCGGTTATGAAGCGATCTATGTATCCGGGTTCTGTGTTGAGGCTAGCTTTGGGTATCCGGATACTGGGATGTTAACGATGACGGAATTTACCGATCGAGCGGCATCAATCGTTGCGTCTACTGCACTGCCAGTGGTTTGTGATGCCGACACCGGTTTCGGCAATGCTGTCAATGTGGTCAGGACAACTCAGCAGTTTGAAAGGGTCGGGGTTGCTGGCATCCACTTGGAGGATCAATTAATGCCGAAAAAGTGTGGCGCGTTCGCAGGCAAACAACTCATTCCTAAATCTGAAATGATCGGTAAGCTTAATGCGGCATTGGATTCTCGTGTAGATTCGGATTTCCTCATCATCGGAAGAACTGACGCTATCAATATGGCAGGCGGTCTCCCTGAGACAATCGAGCGCGGCTCTTCTTATCTGGAAGCCGGCTGTGATTTGTTATTGGTTACTGTTCCAACGTCGGAAGAACAGGTGCGGGAAATCTGTGATGCATTTCCTGGGCAAGCCGTGCTGACCATTAATGAATCTGGCGTATCTCCTACACTACCTTTTGAGAAGTACGAACGATATGGGCTAAAACTTGGGCTAGTCACGCTCAGCCTGACTTTCGCTGCGATTACTGCAATGCGCAAGGCTGCGAGGGACATACTTAACGATCAGGATATTAGCCAAGTGATGGATCGAAACGATAATTGGGATAGCATTCTCGAGCTAGTAGGGTTTTCTCATATCAACGAGTTATCAGAGAAGTATCAGTCCTGAGAAAGGGTTCGTCTTGTCTAGCTTGACGTCTGACAGTGAGCAAGACCAACCAACTCACATGCCAGGTCAATGAGAAAAGAGAGATCTTTTGCATCGTCTAAACATTTAATATTTTCGACAAGTGTTTTAAAAGCATGTTCTGGGATTTTCATTTCTCTGGAAATGACTTGGACCATTTCAACGGCAGATTGCCAGTCTAAATTATAGGCGTCCTGAGGCGTTTCCTCCCGCCAGTGCAGTATTTGGCCGTCGGCGAGGGTTAGATAAAGTTTTGGTTGATACCGTTGACAATCAATATCCGGTACCACATGAATTTGATCTAGCAATCCATTGATGCCAGGATCATGAAATCTGTTCATGCCCTCATAACTGGCCTCTCCTGCTATCCAGGCCAAACCCGCACAGAAAGGTGCGCTCATAATGGTTTGGGGGAATGCCTCAAATGGGCCTTTATATTGGACGCCAAAGAATTCTGCCTCGAAAGGGTGCATATGTATTTGTAATTTCTCTAGTGCCAGATCGTCTATTTTTTTCCTAAGTTCGATCACTCCCCGGATTATTCCACGATGAAACTGACATACTGGATAAGGTTTCATCGCGACATTCATGAATTCGTACTTCTTACCTAGTTCATCGACCAAGCGATGATCATAGTTCTTATCAGTATTGCTAAAGGCCCTATAAAAGCCCGCCGGACCATTCAACGTGTCCCGTGCCGCGGTAATTCCTGCTGTAGCATAAGTTGCAGCGCGAATGCCAAGTTGCGCGGCAGTTCCAGCGTGCAGCACGTACTCCTCCGTTCCACTATTAACGAACTCTCTCAAGCCCGAAGCATAGTTCGCCGCTAGGCGCAGTGCGTTTTCAGTTTGGCTAACGTTTAACGCCATCAGTCGGGCAGTTGCTGCGGCAGCGCCAAACACACCGTAAATCGATGTTGTCCGAAATCCGAGCGCGCTTGCATCCGCAGCGTGGTCACGCCCTATACGTAGGGCTGTCTCGTACCCGACAATAGTTGATGCGAGGACATCGGCACCCGTTCTCATTTCTTTTTCCGAGATGGCCAACACAGCAGGTAGGACTGCGACCCCTATATGCCCGGCAGGATGGGCATCTTCCTGGAGTCGCGTATGCATTAAGGCACCATTGGCGACAACAGAGTTGTCTACACTGCAGAATCGACCATCGAACAATCGTCGGACATCAGATTGGTTTGCTGACTCGAGGAGATCCAATGCCGCTACGACTTTTGAAACGGTTCGGGACGGTGCACCACCGATAGCGATGACAATGCCATATAGAACAGCCGCTTTTGCTTTTTCTATGACAAAAGTCGGATATCCGGAATAACGTGATTCAACAACAAAGCGCGAAAGTTGATTAAGTTTATCCATCCTAACCACGTTCAACGCTGCTGAGTAATTCGTGCAAATTCACAGTGACCAATTTTCGCACATGTCCTAATCAGAACAGGGTCAAGCAACTTCCAGTTTGATTATCATGTTCCAGTTCTTGCCGATGTGAACTGCCCAGTCTGGAGGCACCAGAGTTGTTGAGTCATATTCTTCGACAACAATGGGTCCGGATAATGGTTCCGCCCCTAACTGTGTTCGAGTAACAATCTTAGTATTGATCGGTCCCGCTCGAGGATCTATAACTATTTTCCTCGTTCTATTATTTTCTGCTGGGTCTATATCTTGGTAATCCCACGCATAATCGTGAGCAACCCCGCGCGAAACGCGTGCCAACATGCGGCAGTTTACAATCTCAAAAACAGTTGACGAGCCTCGGTATCCATAGGTGCGTTCAAACTCTTTTTCGAAAGATGCGGTGGTTTCAGTAATTAGCTTCTGATCAATTGCAAGGCGGGTTAGCGGTATCGTTATTTCCGAACTTTGCCCTAGGTAACGGATGTCCATGAAAGCAGAACAATGGACAGTGCTTTCATCAAAACCCTCCTGTTTGGCTCGAGTAATTACTTCAATCCTCATCTGTTCAAAAACAGATTGCAACAAGGGTATCTGTAGTTTATCGGTCGGCATGACTACAGATCTTATCGTGTGGTGTTCGACCTGGGCTTCAAGAAGGCCAAACGCACTAGACAAGCCTGGAGCTGGGGGAACAATTACTGTTTTAATGTTCAAGGATCGTGCAACATCGCAGGCGTGTAGCGGTCCAGCACCACCAAAGGCCATAAGAACGAATTCCGCTGGGTCGCGCCCTCTCTCGACCGAAACAGATTTTATGGCCCGTATCATATTAGAATTTGCTATCTTGTAGACACCATGTGCGGCTTCCAGCACATCGAGGCCTGTTGGTTTTGCAATGTGTTCGGATACTGCCATCTCAGCTAGGGATGGGTGAATTTTTAAAGCCCCGCCTGCTAACGAATCTGGATTGAGATACCCAAGGACGAGATTAGCGTCGGTAACAGTAGGGTATTGATTTCCGAAGCCATAGCATGCGGGTCCAGGATCAGCTCCAGCACTGTGTGGTCCGACCCGAACGGCACCAGCGGTATCGACTTGGGCAATGCTGCCACCGCCGGCTCCGACTTCAGAAATATCAACCACGGGGATTCGTAGCAGATAACCGCTACCCCGGACCAGACGACTACTCACTGATACAGGAGAACCAACTTCATATTCACCCGCGCGTAGTATTTCACCTTGCTCAATAATTGAAGCCTTGGCTGTGGTTCCACCCATATCTAGAGTGATGACGTTAGGATACTCACCTTTCCTAGCGACCTCGGCCGCCGCAATCACGCCGGCCGCTGGCCCAGACTCAATGATGGTTACTGGTTGTTTGCTCGCCGTGACCGAGGGTATGAGTCCTCCATTAGATTGCATCACCAGTATCGGCGCAGATACGGATAGCCTTTTCAAGCTCTCACGCAGCTCATCAAGGTAGTGTCCGATGAGAGGCGCTACATAGGCATTGACGACCGTTGTACTGGTTCTTTCGAACTCCTTTATTTCAGGTAGCACCTCATGCGATAGAGAGACATATACCTCTGGTAACTCATTTCGAATGATTTCACCGATTTCTTGTTCGTGTGATGGATTCATATATGAATGCAACAAGCACACCGCTACAGATGTGACCGATGCATCACGTAACCGCTGTATAGCGTCCTGTAAAGAAGACTTGTCAAGAAGCGTTGAAATGTTACCGGCAGCATCTACTCTTTCGCTAACTTCACACCGAAGAAAACGATCCACCAGGGGCGCTGGCTTTTGCCAGTTCAGATCATAGGAGAAGGGTATTCGAATGCGGCGAAGTTCCAGAACATCCCGGAACCCCTTAGTCGTAATTAGACCTGTCCGAGCACCTTTCCGTTCCAGAATAGCATTCGTAGCGACAGTAGTCGCATGGACAATTTCATCAATCGATCCCCCATTAATTCCTTTTTGTGACAGGTATGTCTCGATTCCAGACACTATCGCCCGGGAATAATCATCGGGTGTGGATGGAACTTTCAGTTTATCGAGATGTAGATTGGCATTCGTGAACACAAGGTCAGTGAAAGTGCCGCCAATGTCGACACCCACTCGCATTCCTGAAGGCAGAGGTATCATAGTTTCCGGTTTAGTTTGGCTCTTTTTCATGAGTTCCTCGGAGGTTTTCTGTCGCAGGTTCGTCGACAGACCACGGTGGGCCGTTCAGGCAAACACCGTACATTTCCTTAGCAGCCTCTCTAGATACTTTGTCATTGACAACGTCCGATAAAACCAGGCCCGGGTCTCGTTCAAAAGGACTTCCATAACCTCCCGACCCGGCGGTCGTGTGGCAGATAGACTGTCCCTTCTTAATTTGTCGTACGAACTTTGTAGGTAATTGTTCAGAATTACCTTGCTCAACTAATTCGTTGTTAGAAGGCGCGCCAGACCTACCCCCGTAAAGTCCATACGGGGGATGAATGCGACGATCAGATCGAAGTTGAACCGTTGCAGACTCACCTAGATACGTAAGTTGTCTGCGTACAGCCAATCCACCGCGCCACTGACCAGCTCCCCCGCTGTCTGTTACTAATTCATATTTCTCTACTTGGAGAGGTGATTGTTTCTCCACCATCTCGCATGGTGCGTTTCCCACGTTTGCTGCAGGATTCGCGACACCGTCCAAACCATCACGATTCAGGCCTCCCCCCCAGTTTCCCATCACAGCCTCTCGAAACATGTTGAAGCGACCATCAATATCGTAGCCAGAAATACTGTAACTCGTCACGCCTCCTTCACCGGGCGCTCTTATGCGTTTCGGAACAGCGAAAGAAAGTGCACCAGTGATGGCATCTATCACTCGAAAACCTGTCACACCACGGGCCGCACAGGCGCCCGGAGCCCTCGGATTTAGAATCGACCCCAGTTCCGCTTTGACAGTCACGGGCCGAAAAAAACCAGAATTATTGGGGGCATCCGATGACATGACTGATCTCAATGCAAAATACACGGATGATTTTACGAACGACATTGTGCAGTTGATGGCCCCCTGTACCTGTTTAGAGCTACCCTCAAAGTCGAAAAGAATTTCGTCGTGAGTTACTTCGACGCGAACTCTGATTGGAATGGGCATACCCATATTGACGCCATCATCGTCAAGAAAGTCTTCGAACTTATATGTGCCATCGGGTATAGAGAGAATAGTGTTTCGTGCTGCCCGTTCGCTGTAATTGAGCAGTTCATCGAAATACTCCTTCAGCATGTCGATGCCGTATTTGTCTGCCAATTCCTGTATGCCACGTTCTCCAATTCGGCAGGCTGCATATTGGGCATCCAGGTCACCTTCCACGATATCTGGAACACGGACATTCAGACGGATGATCCGCAACAGCATATCGTTGCGTTTGCCTTTCTCGTATAACTTCACGATCGGTATGCGTAAGCCTTCCTGAAAAATTTCAGTCGAGTCCGCTGCGCTGGATCCCGGAACACGACCACCCATGTCATTGAAATGAGCGACGAGAACAACAAACCCCAACAAATAGTTATCTCTGAATACCGGCATGAACATAAAAATATCTGGGAGATGCATGCCTCCCGCCACATAAGGATCATTCAGAATGACGACATCACCGGCGACAAAGTCGTCGCCGAAATGTTCTAAGACCTTATCCATCGCGTCCGGAATCGATCCAAGATGCAAGGGCAGGCTAAGGCCTTGTGCAATCATCCTGCCCTGTCTGTCGCAAAAAGCGCTAGACAAGTCCATTGTGTCTTTCATGATGGACGAATAGGCTGTTCGAACCACCGTAAGCACCATCTCGTCAACAACAGAACCTATTGCGTTTTTAATTAATTCCAAGTGAACTGGATTAAACTTTGGGTTTGTTTTTGTGACAGTCATAAGGCGAAAATCTCTTAAGTGATACAGAATTGTGAAATATAGATGTGGGTCAGTTCGCGTCTCCGTCCTCGAAATCCTTCTTTCGGTATCCTAACAACCACGCTAATAATTGAAGCATGATAATAATTACGAGAACACACAAGAAAACGACTGACGAGGTGCTCTCAATAAAGATAGAGAAGTCGCCGTCTGATATTGTCAGTGATCTGCGGAACGCCAGTTCTATTCTGTCGCCAAGAATGACTGCAAGAAGTAATGGCGCTACGTCGAATTTCATCTTACGTAAAAAATAGCCCAGTACTCCAAAAATCGCCATTAACCAGATCTCATAAGCGCTTGCGTTAACTGTATATACGCCGACAACACTTATGACAATTACCAACGGTGCGAGATAGCCATACGGTATACGCAGCAAGTTGACGAACAGTCCAACCAAGGGAAGGTTGAGAATCACCAGAATTAAATTTCCTATATACATGCTGGCTATTAGTCCCCAGAAAACCCCAGGGTGGTCATTGATTAATTGAGGGCCAGGCTCTATGCCATGAATCATCAGGGCAGACAGCAGGATAGCCGTAGCAGGGATCGACGGAATGCCCAGAACGAGTAGAGGAATCATAGAGCTTCCAGTTGTTGCATTGTTTGCCGTTTCAGGGCCGGCGACGCCTTCGATTCTTCCCGTACCAAATTCTTCCGGAAACTTTGACAGCTTTTTCTCTAAGGCATACGAGACAAAGGTTGAAATAACATGTGAAATACCAGGCACGATTCCAAATAGACAACCGATCACCGTGCCACGACCAACCGCGGGGGCTGAGTCTTTGATGTCTTTGAAGGTTGGAGTGAGGCTTTTGAAAGTCGGTTTTATGGGGCGCAGGTCAGCGACTTTTTCAAGATTAAGGAGTATTTCGCTAATCCCAAAAAGACCCAGCGCCATTGCGACAAAACTAATACCATCCATAACATGCAGACTGCCGTAGGTGAAACGTGCAACACCACTCATAGCATCGAGTCCGACCGTTCCTAACAGTAATCCTGCAACGATCATGGTAAAGGTCTTTAAGGTACTGCTGGATCCGACAAGTCCCATGAGTATTAGTGCCACCACCATGAGGCTAAAGGTCGCAGGTGGTCCAACGGTAAGCATTAGTTCCGAGAGTAGTGGAGCAAACAACATGAGCACCAGGACGCTAACGGTGCCTCCGAACCAGCTTCCAAGTGCAGAAACAACCAATGCAGGACCGGCACGACCCTTTTTTGCCATCTCGTGGCCATCAATACATGTTATGACGGATGCGGCTTCGCCGGGAATTCTGACTAGGATAGAAGTTGTGGATCCCCCATACATTGCGCCGTAAAAGATTCCTGCCAGCATGATGATTGCGCTATTGGGGTCTAGTTTGAACGTGAGCGGTAATAGCAGGGCGAGACCTGCCAGTGGACCAAGTCCAGGCAGTACGCCAACAATCGTTCCCCATAACACACCAATCACACAGTAGAAGATATTCCACGGTTCCAGTGCGATGGAGAATCCATTGGCGAGCGAGATAATCGTGTCCATTTGTGAATTTCTATAAGCAGTATCTTTAGAGGACCAGTAAATGCCCCATTGGTAAAGTGATGCCAATCAAGTATTCAAAAAAAACATACAGACCGATTACGGTTATCACGGCTCTTAATGCCGATTTGAGCCAGGATGACGCTGTAAAGATTTTGAACGTAACAAATAGGAAAACTCCCATGGTGATCACAAACCCAAAAAGATCAAGCAGAAGTGCGATTCCTATAAGACCAGCTAGTGCGAGAAATATATTTTTGTCGCCAAGAGCAATGGACTCGGTGTCCTCATCTTTATGCGTTACCAACCAAGTAATGCGGTAGACCGCCATAAAAGCCAGCGGAATAATCAGGATCAAAGGGAAGACTCCGGCTCCAGGAAGGTTAAGTTTGCCCATGGGCATGTGAATGGTTTCATAAAATAAATGTGCCAACCCCACCACTATCAACGGCCAGAACGACAACTCTAAATGACGCGACCGTAGAGTAAGTTTCATTTGCATTATCAAAATCCAGTACCGTGTGTTCCCTATTGAAAAGAGATAATCGGTATCTGACTGGATCGTCCGTTAGTTGGTGATGTTTCGAACCAGATCACGAATCTCATCGTCGTTTAACACTCTCCGACGCTTTTGCATTTCCTCCTTCACGGCTTGCAGGATAGGTTCAACAAACTGCACATCGACATTGATTTCAAGCTGTATTAGTTTGTCGAGCATGGTATATGGCCCGCTATCAAAAGTGATATCCCATCTTCTTTCGTTCCCGACAAGTGATGGCTCGATACACCAATGAATAAGGGGATCGACTTTTAATTCTTGAATCACAAACTCAGTCCCTCCCCAGTTGAATACCTCGCGGCCTGTCACAGGGTTATTCCAGGCGACTTTATACCCTACGATTTCCTCGGCCAGTCTCGCCAGGGGAGTCAGTGTCTCTAGCGCTATCCCGGTTTTTACTCCGTAGAGAGCATCAAGCGTTAATGCTGTTGCCGCAAGATCTGCCTGTCCAGATGCGGAGCAATAACCATTGACTGAAACCTCTAGAACACTCGCGCCGGCTTTAGCAGAAGCCATCGCGGTGGCCACTGCAAGATCAAACATATTGTGCGTATGAACGCCGATGATCGTGTTTGGTGCATGCTCTCGCACCAGGCCAACCATATGCCCATAGGCTTCCGGCCCCATTCCACTGCCACCATCATAAAGCATGATTTCCGGTGCAGAGATCTGGTGCATCGCCTGCGAATAGGTAACAACATATTCTTCGGGCGCGAAGGAGATTTGATTTAAACCGACTGATACCCTTACGCCTGAAGCATGTCCATGCTCTACCAAAGGGGCAACTCGTTGAATCTGATCGTCCACGTTCTTCGGTAAGTTAAGGTCACTTCGCCAATCTTCACCATTCCACGCCTTCCGATACACATCGGAGAACATCGCGGCGGCTTCGACGTAGGGAGCAGACCAGAACTGGACAGAATCAATGCCTGTTTCGTTGGCTAGATCGATATCCTCTTTAGAACGTAAGCCGCCATACACCACCTCGCACTTTGGATTAATGTCCTTGATTAACTTTATATCTGATTTGATCTGATCGTGTTCCCGTCCTCGACCAAAGGCGCCGATTTGAATCGATGGGACTCCTGATTCGACCACTGCTCGAAGCAGTCGTAAGCGATGATCAGGAGGTAACACGACGCCCGGCATCTGTTCAGTAGTGCGAACAGTGATGTCTCTGAGCGTAATCTCTGCTGGAAATGTCCCTTGTAGTACATCTGTTCTCCGGTTCAGCTGGCTGACCATCCATTTTCCCGGTTCATATGCACCAGGTTCGCGATATTTCCCCAATGCCGATTGAAAATGTTCGACTTCTTCTTTGTTGAAGACTGGAATTTCGGGGTTTCTGGACATTGCCTTACCTCCAGGAAAGACGTTGACGTTCAAATAATGTCTGAATGTTTGTCGTTTTATCCTTTACAAACAAAAAAGCCCCGCTCAACGCTTGAACGGGGCTTAATAGTCGACCGGAACGGCTAGTTCTTGCTTAGGCCAAGACCTTTAAGAATTGAGGCATTAGCAGCATATTCGGAAAGGATTTTCTTTTTGAATTCATCTGACGTACTACCGATTGGAACTTCACCCCTCTTTTTAAGATAAGTGGTGACAACTTCTGCATGAGTAGCTTTGGCGAATGCTTTCTGCAGGATCGCAAGTCGATCGGCCGGCAGACCCGCAGGCCCGATCACTCCGCGGAACAATTCCGTAGCTTTATCAGAGAGTCCTAGATCACCCGCACTGGAAGTGTCGGGCAAAGCACTACTACGCTGTGCCGTTGTGACCAAAATGCATCTCGCCTTGCCAGCTTTAACGTGGCCTAGAATTGGAGGAATACTTCCTCCATAGATATCTACGTGACCGCCTAGAAAGTTTTTCAGGGTCTCACCGGCACCACCGAAGGGCACTGCCCGAAGGTTCATGCCCAATGGTTGGAATATTCTCTCTCCAGCAAGTTGCACTGTTGCACCGATCCCATCGTTACCATAGGTGTATTTGTTCGGATTCGCCTTGATGTGATCAACAAATTCCTGCCCAGTTTTGGCTGGAAAATCTGGTTTCACACAGAAAATTAATGGCGTACCCCCAGTAACTTGAGTGATCGGTATTAAATCTGACGTCTTGTAAGGCACATCCATGGTGTGTGGAACAATCGTCAAAGGTGCGTTCCAGACATAGGCTAGTGTGTAGCCATCCGGCTTGACCTGCGTAAGCACAGACATTCCAATACTACCGGCCGCCCCAGGTTTGTTGACCACCACAACTTTCTGGCCTAACACCTCTCCTGCGGCCTCTGCCAATTTACGGCCTGTCATATCGGTACCACCACCGGGAGGCGTGGGTACGATCAGTTCAATCGGACGATCGGGAAATTCTGCTTGGGCAGTCCACGAAATCGCAGAGAGCGAAAATATGCTTAAGCCTACAATGAGACATTTGCGAATGATGTTGTCCATAACTCCTCCTTGATATTTTGTTAAATTGTGTCTAAAAGTACTATCTACGCGGGGGAAATTTCTCGCCAGGAGATAGTAGTTCATAAGTTATAGCAATAACAAGTTCTTGCTAGTGCTCGACGTGCAATTCGACTAGGATTCTTTACCACGTTCACCACAATTGTCGATTTTGTTAGGCATCATGGTCTCCGTAAGTCGATGCTTCTTCATGCCTCTGTTGATGCGCCAGCATGGCCGGTCGCCCGAGGAAATTGTTTTTCCATATCTGTAATTTCGTCAAAGCCCACAAGTTGATTTAATTCTTCAAAGGAAACGCAAAGGTCAGGTCTGTCCACCACCAAACCCGTGTTAAGTGATTCCTGTAAAGCTGAGATTGCATGTTTCATCCCCATGATGGCTGCTGCAGTTAGCAATCGAGGGAAAATGACTAGAGCCACTCCCAAGTCTTCAAGTTCTCTTGCTGACATCAATGCAGTTGTGGGTCGTTGGCGAATCCCAAATCCCATGTTCACTGCTAGTGGCTTGTGCACGTGTTTAACGACTGTTCGAATATCATTTGCGGTCAATACGGCATCTGCAAACAGGAGGTCTGCACCCGCCTCAGCGTAAAGATTCAGTCGACGTATGGCTTCATCAATATTGTGCGTCGCATAGGCATCGGTACGCGCCATGACGACAAAGTTTGGATTTTTTCGTGCATTGGCAGCGGAACGAATTTTTTCAGCCATTTCTTCTGCTTCGATGACCGCTTTGCCAACCATATGGCCGCAACGTTTTGGCCAGGTCTGATCTTCAAGAATGATTCCCATGGCACCGATTCGCATCAACTCACGAACCATATGCATGACATTAAGGGCAGAACCGTAACCCGTATCCCCATCCACAATCACGGGAATATTCACGGCCCGACACACGCGCCTGGCCACATCCAGCATTTCGCTTTGTGAGAGGATACCGAAATCCGGTTCCCCAAGATGACTGGCGCTCACGCCATAACCACTTAAGACCACCGTGCTAAAGCCGGCCCTTTCGGCCAATTTTGCAGAGAGCACGTCATAAACACCAGCAGAAACCATCACTTCGCAATCAGCGATGAGCGGATGCACTTTATTTTGAGACATAAAAACTACCTTTGAGGGGCCAAAGGTAAACAATGCGCGGGCCACAGCATCGTTACTGGGTTACCATGTAACCGTTATCTACAATATTGTCAATAGCATTTATATAAAGAGACGTGGAAAATGAACTTCTCTGCCGTTCTGGGGATCAAAGCACGAAATAGAGCATTTACATCATCAGCCTCTTTCCACCAATTCCCATCTAAAACCGCATTTTTACGCAAAGAATGGCCTAAAATCGCAAACGCCATATTGACTCGAATCCTGACTCACATAACATGACGAATAAGGACAAAGGAAAACCCCATATGGTCATGGTTTATAATGTGTTGCTCCTCATCGGAATCCTACTCGGCATTGTTTTTCTGCATGATATCTTGCAACGTAAACATACCATTCTGC
Organism: uncultured Woeseia sp.; assembly: GCA_913031125.1. Classification (GTDB taxonomy): domain Bacteria; phylum Pseudomonadota; class Gammaproteobacteria; order Steroidobacterales; family Woeseiaceae; genus SZUA-117. Next base: position 12,875 of record CAJWFK010000057.1, read on the forward strand.
GAAATTTTCCTATCGTCGGCCATATCCGTTATCTCTTCGAACTCATCCGCCAGCGCTACGGCTATGAGCACGGGTTTCTCGCTGAGCATCTGAGCTACGGTCATCCCG
>CAJWFK010000058.1 GCA_913031125.1 uncultured Woeseia sp.
ACAGATCTTTTATAAGCGTAATACTTGGTGGTTTTGGTGGGGATGAAGTTGCTGCTGCACTGCTGGCTGATCAGGGTGAACTTTTTAATCCCCAGCAACAATTCAGGGTGACATGGCCGGATGTGCCGGTTGTCGCGCGGGCATATATGGACCAGCTAGCTCGGAATGACGGGCTGGATGAGCAGTTACTTACAGCGCTTAATTCGGCCTTAGATCGTGCGGATTCCCTTCTTGATGGGAACGAGAGTGATTCTAGCTTGGCGGCCAGTATTGAGGAGTTAGCCGCAGGTCTCGATAGTGGTAATGCTTCCAGTAATAGTAAGCGAGCAGTATTGGCGAATACACTGAATGGTATAGCAATGAGTCTGGCAGAGGGCCGCTAATACTTTTGGACCGACGGCTTATAACGTTGGGAAAGGGTGATCGAAAAAGAAATTAGGAAACTGATTGAAGGTAAACCCGCGCTGATTGTTGTAGATATCCAGGCGGGTGCCTTCGTGGAAAAAGAGTCTCCATCTATACCGCAAATGCCTGGTTATGCGGAGCGCATGGCTTCAGCTCGCGTTCTCATTGATGAAGCACGTGCACTCAAAGTGCCGGTCATATTTATCCAGGAGGTCCACCGTGAAGACATGGTTGATTTCGGACGTGAGTTAGATGGTATTGAGGGTATACACAATCTGGAAAATGACCCTGAAACAGAAATAGCAAATCAGACCGGATTTTTACAGGGCGATTACCTGATTAAAAAGCGGCGTTACTCTGCATTCTTCGGTACAGATTTTGAGATTCTCTTGAAGGGGCTAGAGGTTGACACCTTGTTACTGTGTGGAGGTCTTACCGATGTCTGTGTCCATTACACATTTGTAGACGGGCACCAGTCGGATTATTTTTGTCGCGTCGTTGAGGAGTGTGTAGCCGGCTCTACTGAGGCGGCACACGAGGCGGCCCTCCGAGCCATGGAGTATTTGCAAACCGGGAGCCGATGTTCTCTCGAAAATGTTGTAAACGCGATGAATATTTATGCTGCTACTAAAAAGGCCTAGAAATGCGAACGGTGTTTCGTTTCATGGCTGGCCCACCTTGCGGTTGTGTGTTGATGAATTTGAGATTACCAACAGTCGATTTTGTTGAAAGGAGAAACGACATGACGAGTATTTCCTCATTATTAAAGATTATCCCATTGATTTTGGTGCTTTCCGGTGTTGTGCAGGCGGAGCAGGCTTTTCCTGTTGCAGGATTCAGCGCGGCCAGGGACTTGCCAGGCGCCCCTCATTCGCCTGATCCGAACGTAGAATACAAAGTGGTATTTGACGCTGTGGTGACGGACGACGATCTTACTGATCCTTATCCCATGCTCCGGCCTATAGCTGTTTACCTGAATACCCTCGCTAAATTTGGTGTTCCCGCAGAAAATCGCAAAATATCGGTTGTGCTGCACCGTGGCTCGGGCCTCATTGGGCTAACCAATGAAGCATTTAAAGCGAGACATGACGGCACGGATAATCCGAATATCGAACTTATAAAAAAACTGCATGCTGCCGGAGTTACTTTCCATCTCTGTGGGCAGGGAATGCTAGCTAGGGGGCTGGAGCGCAGCGATATTCTCGAAGAAATTCAGGTGGATTATTGGGCTCTGACAACTTTGATTGAGTTGGGTCGCCAGGGCTATGTTCAAATTGGTTAGCTTTTAAACAAGATAAATAAGAGGGATATTGTGATGAGAAGATTTCTTCTGGCAGCGGTAGCTATACTTTTTACGTCGGCTGCTTATTCGGAGAGTGATCTCCCATTTGACGTAAAAGAGATAGCTGCCTTCGATGAACCTTGGGCACTTGCTTTTTTGCCGAATGGAAAAATGCTGGTAACAGAAAAGAAAGGTAACCTTTTTATTGTTACCCAGGACGGGAAGAAATCTCGTCCGTTAGGTGGAGTTCCCGATGTTGATTACGGAGGACAGGGCGGATTTGGTGATGTCATTCCCCATCCCGATTTTGTGAATAACCAGACTATTTACCTTAGTTATGTTGAGGCTGGCAATGACAATACCCGAGGCGCTGCTGTTGTTCGGGCTAAGCTAAATGAGACTGATGCTATAAGGGGAGGATATTTAACAAACATAGAGGTTATCTGGCGGCAGTACCCGAAAATGGTTGGGCGAGGTCACTATGGCCATCGTTTGCTGTTTGATCAGGAAGGGTACCTTTGGATTTCATCTGGCGATCGGCAAAAGTTTACGCCGGCGCAGGACATGCAGTCCAATATCGGTAAAATTTTGAGATTGAACGCGGATGGTTCAGTCCCTGAGGACAATCCATTTGTAGGCTACAGAGATAAAAATGCACTCGTTGATGATGTGGGCGTTTATCAGCAAATCTGGTCCTTGGGCCACCGTAACCCGCTTGGAATTGCTTTTGATGCCAGTGGCCAGCTCTGGGATGTTGAGATGGGGCCTGCTGGTGGTGACGAACTAAATCGAGTCTCAAGAGGGGCAAACTATGGATATCCGGTGGTTTCGAATGGTGATCATTATGATGGCCGTGAAATACCGGACCACGATACCCGGCCGGAATTTGATGAACCTGCTATATGGTGGACCCCGGTTATTTCTCCCGGTGACCTGATTTTATATAACGGAGCGCTCTTTCCTGAGTGGCGTGATGATCTTTTCGTGGCCGGCCTTTCTTCGCAAGCTATTATACGAATTGAAGTGGATGGAACGAAGGCAAGCGAGGTCGAACGTTTCCCTATGGGGGCAAGAATTCGCAGTATTGCCCAGGGCCCTAATGGTGCGCTGTGGATACTTGAGGATGAACGCGCGCGAAGTAACGGTCGGCTGTTAAAGCTGACCCCAGCCCCATGAACTGGGTGGGGAGTCCTGCAAATTATGACTACTGAGCCGGGTCGAACCGGCTCTTGAGACTCCTCCAGCAATCTGCGTAATCCGTTTGGAGCGTGCCAGTAGTCATGGCCAGTTCGGTCGTGGTAAAGCAGTATCTTGACTCAAACATGAAGGCCATAGTTTGGTCGAGCTTTTCGGGCTCTAGAGCTTTGTTTGTCCCATTGGTAAATGCTTCTTCATCTGGGCCGTGGGGAACCATTGAGTTATGAAGGCTGCTTCCACCGGGTAGAAAACCCTCCGGTTTGGAATCGTATTGGCCGTAAATTAGCCCCATAAACTCGCTCATGACATTACTGTGGAACCACGGTGGACGAAAGGTGTTTTCACTAACTAACCAACGTGGTGGGAAAATAACAAAATCCAGATTTGCAGTGCCGGGAATGCCCGAGGGTGAGTGTAATACCGTGTAAATTGATGGATCAGGGTGATCGAAGGATATCGATCCCATCACATTAAACCGCGTGAGATCGTATTTATACGGTGCCAGATTCCCGTGCCAGGCAACAACATCGAGCGGTGAAGATTCCAGGGAAGAAATAAACAACTGCCCGTTTGCCTTGACTACAAGTTCACAGGCCTTATCGCCTTCCTCGTAAGCAGCTACGGGGTATTGAAAATCGCGGGCGTTGGCTAGTCCGTTAGAGCCTATTGGGCCCAGTTCCGGTAGTTGCAGATGTGAGCCATAGTTTTCGCAGATGTAGCCTCTGGAATCACCGTCTAAAACGTCAACTGCAAATTTATAACCTTTTGGTATGACGCAGATTTCACCTGGGTTAATCTCTAACATACCTGCCTCGGTGCGGAATCTTAGTGATCCTGTTTGTGGCACCACTAACAATTCACCATCTACATTTTGCATGTATCGTCGGTCCATTGATTGATTGCAGGTATAGATGTGCGCCGCCATCCCGCGTTGAAGCATTGCGGAACCGCTAGTTGCCATTGTTTTCCAACCAGCAAGAAATTCTCTTTTTTCATTGGAAAAATCTGGTGGATTCCAACGTAACGCGGTTACTGCTGGTTGGCCGGTCTGGTCTGGAGCGGTGCATACATGTCCACTGTCGATGGGTTGCGTGGCTAGGCGTGATTTAACTGAGGGTCTGATTCGGTAGAACCACGTACGGCGGTTTTGTGAGCGTGGTGCGGTAAAGGCGGTTCCACTAAGTAATTCGCTATACAAGCCAAATGGGGGCTGTTGCGGCGAGTTTTGTCCAATAGGTAAAGCTCCGGGAATTGCTTCGGTCGAATGCTCGTTACCGAACCCGGTCATATACGTTAGTTTTTCGGTCATGGTCATTTATCTACTGCGCTAATATTTTTCAACGATCTGGTCGATACAGCCGAAAATTGATTGCCCATCATTATCAAGCATCTCTATCTCTACCCGGTCACCAAATTGCATGAAGTTCGTTGAGGGTGCGCCTTTTTCTATGGTTTCGACACAACGAAGTTCCGCGATACAGGAATAACCGACTCCGCCAGCACTTATTTCTTTTCCGGGTCCACCCTTAAACTTGTTTGAAACAGTCCCTGAACCGACGATGGTACCAGCAGCTAGGTGCCTTGACTTCGTTGTGTGAGTTATAAGTTCTGGAAAACCGAAGGTGCGATCTATATCCGGCCGTGCTTTACCAAAATCTTCCCCATTTAACCTGACCAGTAATGGCAGGGATATATCGGCTTCTGCGGCTCCGGATGACTCGGTTTCATCTGGGGTAACCGCCACCGGTGAAAATGCAGTGGATGGCTTTCCATGATAAAAACCAAATCCCTTTGCGAGTTCGGGCGGTATTAAATTGCGCAGGCTGACATCGTTTACCAGCATAATGAGTTTGATATGGTCGGCAGCGGCATCACAGGAGGTACCCATTGGCACGTCATCGGTAATTACAGCAATTTCCGCTTCCATATCGATACCCCATGACTCATCGGGAACTTGGATCGGGTCGTGTGGTCCGTAAAAGGTATCCGATCCGCCTTGGTACACCAGCGGGTCGGTCCAGAAACTCGCGGGTATTTCAGCTCCGCGGGCCTTCCGAACCAGTTCGACATGATTCACATAGGCTGATCCATCGACCCAGTGATAGGCTCTGGGCAGGGGCGATTCACATTGTTCCGGAATGAATGGCTTTCCTGTTCCTGGGTTACTGCATAGACGCTCATACTGTGCCTGCAGAAGTGGAGCAGAGTTATCCCAGTCGTCTAGAGCTGCCTGCAAGGTTGTCGAGATCTCCGGAACCTCAATGGCTGTAGTGAGATCCTTACTGACGACTACCAATCGCCCATCCCGACCGCCTTTTAACGAAGCGACTTTCATTTACTTCCCCTTGTAAAAACTTGCATGAAAGAGTTTTAGGATCATTGAATACATCATTATGAGCTTTTAGCTATGCGCCATTAGTATTTTCTTTATAATTTTACCAACGATAACGTCCTCGCCTTCATCCATAACTGTTGCAGAAAGTTGAACCCGGCCTCCCGAAAACAGAAATAGTCGGATTTCGACGGATGGGTCATTGGCTCTAAGGGCATCTACAAATCCTTGGTGAGTGAGTTTTACGACTTTAGGGTCCCAGTCGATATCCAGATACAATTCTTTAGCATGGCCTGTTGATACAAACGTTTTTAAAGTCACCCCGGTCAGGTCACCAATTGCACTAATGATGTTATTAAATCTGGCTTGTTTCCATGAGATTTCTTCGGTATCACTAATTTGTAGGCCGGTTTCCAGTGCGACGAGCATCCCGATATACTCTTCAGCGGACACTTTCATACCACGCCCGATGGATAAATCATTAGGGGCGCCTTGGCGCCTGGCGAAACGAATCAGGTCTTTACGGCCGAGCAGCAGGCCAGCGCTGTACGGACCACGTAGCCCCTTACCTCCAGAATAACAGAGTAAATCGAAGCCTTCTTTAACACCATCAATGACATTTCCGGCAGGGGGTGTTGTGGTGGCGGCATCACAAAAAGTAGGTATTCCAAGCTCCCTGGCTAGATCTCGATAACGGGTAGAAGGAATATTGTCACCATTCTGGGTGGGTTTAAGAAAAAACATCATGGCTGTTTTCTCATTAACTGCATTGCGGACATCTTGCTCAGTTTCTACTTCTACAAGTTGTGCTCCTGGCACCGTTAGGGCGCGGTCGTAGGTATATCGATGTTTTTTCTGGATTATGACTTGGCAGGGAATCCCATCGGTATTTGGTAATTGCCGCATTTTGCTTTCGTCACCCCTGGTCATGCAGGCCGCAGTTCCTAGCACGATAGCAGCTGTTGCTCCTGATGTGACCATGGCGGCTTCACTGCCGACTAGTGAAGCAATTCTTGTAGCTACTGCATCATGTAGTTCGCGAATTTTGACTTTGTTCTTAGTTGCGTACCGCATCGCTGTAACCACTTCGGGACGCATCCTTGCTCCTCCATACGCAGAATAAGCTCCCGCAGCATTGATGAAGGGTTTGAGGCCTAGTTCCCGGAAATAATCTCTTTGCAACGGTATAGGAAGAGGTGGGGCGGCAGATGTCCTGCTGGTGCTTAGCGCCAATGGCAGGATACTTGTCAGGCCTTTAATAATTGTGCGTCGTTTAGTCATGCGGCAGCTTTAATGGGAGGCATTGTTTTCCAGTATCTCGATCACACGATTTGTTACAACTTCAGGCTCCCCTGGCTTTAACATTACGGCCGTGAGATGCAGCTCTCCGTCCGACAGAAATAATGCTCGCACCTCGATGGATGGAAAACCTTCCCTGAGTTCTTTTTTCATTTCCGCTGGTGTTATTTTGTATAAATCCGAATCCCAGCGTACTTCGACGTAAGGCTCACGAGCCTCGGCAGCTGGGATTTTTGTTTCGACTATCAGCCCAGGTACTTGTTTTAAACGGTGAGCCATTGTGTCGACTGCATTCCTTTGACGTTCGTACTCTGCATCCTCATCAAAACGAAGGCTTGTCTCTACGGCAACCAGCATGCCGAGATATTCTTCCGGAGCGACTTTCATGCTCCGGCCATACGCTCGGTGGTTCGGTGAGCCGTGCAGCCGAGCGAAACTTATAAGATCCGCTCGACCTAGCAGCAGGCCAGCGCTGTACGGCCCACGAAGCCCCTTACCTCCCGAGTAACAAACAAGATCAAATCCCGTATTTAACGTATTGAAAATATTAGAAATAGGAGGGACCGTTGTTACCGCATCGCAGAAGGAGGGGATGTTGAACTCTTGCGCCAGGGCAATATATTCCCCCAATTCAATTTTTTGCTCTTGTGGCCGGTTCAGTAGGTAAAACATCATTGCTGTTTTGTTATTTATGGCCGCGCGAATATCTTCTTCTGTTTCAACTTCGACCAGTCGTGCCCCTGGGGCCTTTATTGAACGGTCATAGAGGTAGCGGTGATTTTTTAAAATAATTACCTCGTTGGGGACGCCGTCGGTGTTAGGTAAGCGTTCCATATTTACCTTATCCCCCATTGTCATGCATGCGGCCGTACCAAGCATGATAGCGCTGGTGGCACCTGCTGAAACCATTGCTGATTCGGCCCCGAGTAATTTGGCGAGGCGTTTGCCTACTGCGTCGTGCAATTCAGATACACGTATTTTGTGTTTTATCGCATAGTCCATAGCCTCAATGACTTCAGGCCACATTTCGGCTCCTCCGAGCGAGGAGTATGGTCCGATCGCATTTATGAAGGAAGAAACACCGAGTTTGTTGAAATAATCAGTGCTTGTTCGGACTTGGTTAGCGACCGAGTCCTCGTTCACTGCCGAACTTAAGGGTAGCGCTACGCTTACGCCGGTTATGAAGTTACGTCGGTTTGTTTTCACAGGATCATTACAACTGGAATAACCACCTTTTCAGGATAACGTATTTTTACCTATGTGTTCGATCTATCGCGCCATCTAAAAGAATGCTCTTTCGCAATCGGTGCCGGTCTCTTAGTTGGATATAGATAAGGGTAGCGATAATATATACAACGACCAGTATCCATCCCATTCTATCGATATCCGAGAATGAAAGAGAACCCTGGATCAAGAGTATCCCCATACCAATAGCACTGATTGTCTTAAGTCGTTTTTCAGACATCTTCATGGTTGCCGCAGCGAATGCTTCGGGTAATGTTTTTGCAAATCGAAATGCCGCAAAAAGAGGAATTAGGTCGTAAATAAATACCAAGCCTCCGCCGAGCATGATTATATATCGTAAGTCCTTTCCAGCAATGATGGGGGCCGCACCAAAAATAAGAAGAAACGTCAATAGGATGTGAGGGGTGTTAAAGCGTTTGTTTACCACGGCGATACGTTTTGGTAGCCAACCATCCTCACAGGCGATTAACACGGATTTAGTGGCCCAGGAAAAGGTTGAGTTGATACTGGTGGCGAGTGCAAAAAGGCCGGCACCGACGATAAATGCGGTGTAGACAGTCGGTGGCAGGATAGCTCTTGCGACTTCTGATAGCGTTTTCCCCGCTGTTTCCTCGACCGGGAGGATACCAACAGCTACGATGGAAACTAAGGCAAAAAATACAGCAGCGAGTGCGGTACTGTAAATAATGGCCCTCGGAAGGTCCTTTTGCGGGTTTGTCATCTCACCGCCGAGTTCAGAAATGTATTGAGCACCGCCAGTTGAAAATGACAAAATCACACAGGCCAAGCCAAAACCATACCAACCATTCGGAAATAATTTCTCCTGATTGACGAAATGGCTGTAATCGACCTCCAGGATGCCGAAGAATATTAGTAAAGATAAGCCTGTCAGGAGCAGGATGATCATCATTTTCTGGAGAGCAGCGGCTTGGCGCACTCCAGCTAGGTTCACGAAATAGAACAGGACCAACACGGCGAGGGCGATTGCTTTGATATTCAGGCTCGGAACCAGCGCCACAGCGTATTGCGCAAAACCGAGTGCAAAGAGCGCTATCAGGATATGGGTTACAAGCAGAATGGCCAGATAAAAGAAACCGACTTTAGGTCCGAGAATCCGCTTGCAATAGACGTATAGACCTCCGGTCGCTGGTATAGCCGAGCCCAGGACGGCTACAGGGATTTGCTTGATTATCGATAAACATGCGGATAGAACAAAGGCAAAAGGAATTGCGTAGGCGGTGAATTCAATACCGATGCCGATGAGTACCATGATCCCGGATCCAATGACTTGGCCGAGGGCAAGTGAAAAAACATCCCAAAATCCGAGAGACTTCTTTAGTTGCACGAATAAGCGCCCAATTTAATCATGTTGTTCAAATCAAACCCAGTGCTGCGTCAAAATCTGCCATCAGATCTCCTGCATCCTCGAGCCCAGTGGATATTCGAATCATGCCGTCTGCAATGTTCATGGCAAGGCGCTGCTCTTCCGGTACATCAAGGAAAGCCATTGAGGCGGGAATTTGTGTAGTTGTTCTTACCCCCCCAAGACTAGCTGCGAAGCAGCAAAGTTTGAGGTTATCTAGTACCTTTAATGCATCCTTCTCATTATCTACTTCGAACGTGAGCATCCCTCCGAAATCGGGCATCTGCTGCTTCGCAACCTTATGTTGGGGATGTGATTTTAATCCCGGATACCAGACCCGTTTTACTTTGGAATGCTTTTCCAGATAACTGGCGAGTTTTGCAGCTGTCTGACATTGTCTCTGGAGCCGAACGGACAGTGTTTGGATGCCTCGCAGTAAAATCCAGGCATTAAAGGGGCTGAGCGGAGAGCCAAGTTTTACCATCGTGCTCCAGCGAAGTTGTTCCATATAATCCGCCGGTAATTGATCGGACTTCATACAGATAGCGCCCCCAATGGCATCACTGTGCCCACCAATAAATTTGGTTGCGCTCTCGACTACAATATCTACGCCCCACTCGAGGGGTCGCATTACGTAGGGACTGGCGAAAGTGTTATCGCAGACCAGGATAATATTATTGGACCTGGCAATTTCGACCAGGGGCGAAATTTCGGCAACCTTCATGGTCGGGTTTGCGATGGTCTCAAAATAAATTACTTTAGTATTTGGACGAACGGCTTCGCGCACAGCTTGAGGGTCCGCAGTATCAACAAAAGTTGTTTGTATGGCGTAGTCTGTCAAGCGGTGATCTAGCATTTCATGAGTAGAGCTATAGGTTGTCCAGTCACAAACGATATGGTCTCCAGCTTTTAACAAACCAAGCAAGGTTACGGAAATAGCCGCCATCCCAGAAGCGGTTGCAAGGCAGGCATCAGCGCCCTCAATGAGTGTCATCTGTTCTTCAAACTGGTACTCCGTGGGATTGCCACACCGGCCATAGATATTCACCGCCTTTCGTTCCCCATCCACAACCTGTTTGTAGATTTCAGCGTCATACTGAAAACTCGATGACATAAAAAGCGGGGGGTTAATTGATTTACTTGCCTCGTCGGGAGGCAGGTACACGGACTTGCTGTCGAAGTGAAGGTTCGACCTTTTGTCGGGTTCCACAGTTTTTACTCCTAAATATCATGACAAATGTACGGCGGCGACCATTTGCTGAATAATTGTCCTGTTTCGAGGTTTTATCACCCCTTTAAGTAACGACTGTCGCAGACAATTGATCTGGACTCAATGTACAGTGTATCCTTTCCAACAAATGTTAGGTTAACAAACAAAGGTTATTAAATGACCCGTCGCGAACAGCAAGTCATGGATTTGATTCGCAGAAATCCTTTGATTTCTCAAAAGGAGATTGCGGAGGAATTAGGTATAAGTCGGTCTGCAGTGGCCGGACATGTGATGGGATTAGTAGCCAAAGGATTCTTGAAGGGGAGAGCCTACGTAATTAACGAGGAACCATTCGTTGCAGTTGTTGGCGGGGCAAACATCGATATATCAGCAGCGTCAACCAGCGAATTAACCATCCGCGACTCCAATCCAGGTTCAATAAACGTGTCATTTGGAGGGGTAGCTCGGAACATTGCAGAGAATTTAGCCCGGCTGGGTAACAATTGTTCCCTCATAGCAGCGGTGGGGAATGATCAATACGGGGATATCTTGCTTCGTCAGAGCGAAGACGCAGGTATTGATATGCAGCATGTCTTACGTTTAGATGCTGCGCCAACTGCTACCTATGTCAGTGTTCTGGATCCTTCAGGTGATGTGTTTGTCGCTGTGAATGACATGGCAATAGTCGAGCACATAAAGCCAGAGTTGCTTTATAAGCGTGAAAATATGTTGCGAGAGGCCCAAGCGATTATTGTGGATACCAATTTAGAGCCGGAGAGTCTCCTTTATATAGCTGGGACCTGTGACGATCAACCTCTATTCGTAGATACTGTGTCTGTGGCGAAGGCTCCACGGATATTGGCCTGCTTGGATCGGGTACATACATTGAAAGCAACCCGGCTTGAAGCGGGGGCATTACGTGGTGTGGCGACACCTGATAACAAGGGTCTCCCAGAAATCGCTGCTTGGTTACATGAGCAAGGCGTAGCCCGGATTTTTATCACACTGGGTAAAGATGGCGTTTTTTACAGTCAGGATGGGGAGCAGGGGATAGAAACAACGATGATTCCGGATCAAGGAGTGGTTAATGCCAGCGGAGCAGGGGACGCCTTTCTAGCTGGGGTAGTGCATGCCTGGGTCAACGACTGGTCGCACCAGAAAACAATCCGCTTTGGAGTATCCGCCGCCTGTGTGGCTCTTTCCCACGAAGCGACCATTAACCCGGCAATGTCTGCAAATTTAGTCAACAAAATTTATAAGGGTAACTATGGGTAGTGAGCAGAAACATTCACCGCTTGTTGTTGAGCATCGGGTCGCAGAGGCTCTCCACGAAGGCCAGCCTGTGGTGGCTCTTGAGTCAACAATAATTAGTCATGGCATGCCATATCCCAAAAATTTAGAAACAGCACTAAATGTTGAGGATATCGTAAAAAAACAGGGTGCTGTGCCAGCGACTATCGGAATTATAGGTGGGCGCCTTACAGTTGGTCTGGATAATGAACAAATCGAGCAGCTTGCTTTAAGTGGTTCTAGTGTAACCAAGACAAGCCGACGGGATATTCCGCTAATGATGTCTCTGGGTCATGATGGTGCAACGACTGTGGCAGCAACGATGATCATTGCCGCCATGGCGGGAATTCGTGTGATGGCTACTGGCGGTATCGGCGGGGTGCATCGTGGAGTAGAAGAAACCATGGATATTTCTGCCGATTTGCAGGAATTAGCATGCAATACAATGGTCGTGGTCTGCTCGGGTATTAAATCAGTGCTCGATATAGGGCGGACGATCGAGTATCTGGAAACGGTAGGTGTTCCGTTGATCGGATACCGGACTGGTATGTTGCCAGCCTTTTATGCCCGGGAAAGCGAATATCCAGTTGATTATCGATTAGAAGAGGCTGTGGAAATCGCGAAAACACTTGATGCAAAACTAAATGCCAATATTGATGGAGCGATGCTGGTTACCAATCCGGTGCCTAAGGAATATGCATTTGAATCTAGCCGAATTAACTCTATTATCGAGGAGGCGATCACAGCTATGAATATAGAGGGTATATCAGAGCGTGACTGTCTTTTGTTTATGTGGACGACTGGACCACAATTAGCAAACTCTATTGATGCGCTTGATACTGACTTACAGGGGCAAATTGACGGTATTGACTCTACCTATGCCACAGATGCAGAGCTTGCTGCAGAAGTGAATACGTTAGAGTCGGAGTTAGATTTAAAATTAGGTTATCAAATTATGATTTTGTTGAGTTCTTCCAGTGAATCTGTAGAAGAGATT
>CAJWFK010000059.1 GCA_913031125.1 uncultured Woeseia sp.
GAATGGTACTGAAATTTAAGCCTTTAGATGCAGCTCTGGATGCTGCAAGGTGTCTAGTACCAGAGGGGTCACCAATAGTGTACCTAACACCTCAGGGAGAAAAATTTGACCAGGCCACAGCCGAACGTTATTCGGAATTGCCAGGAATTATCCTGTTGTCAGGTCGTTACGAAGGTATCGATCAGCGAATTATTGAGGAGTGGGCAGATGAAGAATTGTCACTTGGCGATTTTGTAATGAGCGGCGGCGAAATTGCGGCAATGGCTGTTGCTGATGCTATTGTGCGGTTATTGCCAGGAGTTTTAGGTGATGATCAGTCTGCGCAGCAGGATTCATTTGTTGATGGAATGTTGGACTATCCACACTATACTCGTCCTAAAGAAATTGCCGGAAGACGGGTGCCGGAAGTGCTTTTATCAGGCGACCATGCAAGAATTGCACGGTGGCGCTTCCAGCAGGCATTAGGTAAGACGTTTGTTAGGCGACCGGAGTTGATCGAAAAGCTAAATTTGACTGATGAACAAAGTGATGTACTCGACGAGTACTTGAAAGATTTAGAAATAGTATAGCCGGTGATAGGCCGGTGGGTGAATTGAAGATGAGCAAGATAATTGACGTAATTGAACAAGAACAGATGACAAAAAAGGTTCCTAAGTTTGCTCCGGGCGACACAGTCGTTGTGCAGGTTAAGGTAAAAGAGGGCAATCGCGAGCGATTACAAGCATTTGAGGGAGTTGTCATCGCGAAGCGAAACAGGGGCTTAAATTCTTCGTTTACTGTGCGTAAGGTTTCCCATGGAGAAGGTGTTGAGCGTGTTTTTCAAACGTACAGTCCGATAGTCAGTGAAATCAAAGTAAAGCGGCGCGGTGACGTAAGACGCGCTAAGTTATACTATTTAAGAGGGCGTACAGGCAAAGCGGCGCGGATCAAGGAAAAGATTTAAATACCAAGTGTTTGTAGCCGGGATAACTTTCGGTATACAAAAAAGTATTACGCATACGCTGGAATCAAACCCTTTGGGCAGGGTCTGTTGAGTCATGAACATATTCCACGCAGCAAACATAAAGCATCGCATCGTGAGCATCGTTATTGGTTCGTTGTTGATCACTGGGTGTGTTTCTGCGCTTGTATCTACAGTGACAAATGATTTGGCGGCTAACCTAACAACCGCAGTTCTCAATCAGAATGATCCCGATACGGTTCGCGATGGTGCCCCGGCATACCTGCTATTGTTGGATAGTCTAGTTGAGGAAAACCCGGAAGATCCTTTGATACTCTCCTCGGCGGCTACTCTCTACGCAACTTATGGCACCGTTTTTGCGACTGATGTGAAACGCGCATCTCGCCTGACAGAGCGAGCTCGAAAATACAGCAGCAGGGCTATGTGCAATGCCTATATGCCAGCATGTGAGTGGAGTGGGATGTTGTTTGCGGATTATCAAAAAACTCTTGGTGGATTGAAACCTAAAGATGCGCAAGTCGTCTATAGCTACGGTTTGTCTTCACTTGCTTGGATTCGTGTTCATAGTGCTGACTACAAGGCGATAGCTTATCTACCATATGTGGAGGCTCTTTTTGACCGCTACCTCGAGATAAACGATGGGCTAGATGATGCAACGATCCACACTTATTTAGGTATATTGAAAAGCTTGATTCCCGCAGCGCTTGGTGGTGATCCGGAAGAGGGTAGGGCCCATTTCGAACACGCAATCCACTTGTCAAACGGCAAAGATCTGAGTGCAAAAGTTGAATTTGCCAATAGTTATGCGCGTTTGCTTTACCAACGCGATTTGCATGATAGGTTGCTTAACGAAGTTCTGGCGGCCAATCCAGAATCACCTCTTCTAACGCTTACTAATATACTAGCGCAGCAGCAGGCTAAAGAGCTTTTAGAAACAGCGGATAATTACTTTTGAATACAGGTAATACACAAGCTCCCGGTTTAATGGCGATAAGATCATTGCCAAACTATCTAATTGCTATAGTAGTTTTTCTCTTTGTATTTCGCGTCCCGGCGGCAGAAGCGGTCGACATTAAGATTGCAACCCTGGCGCCTAATCAGTCTCAGTGGATGCAGGATATGCGGACTGCTAGCCAGTTAATAGAGGAAAAGACAGAAGGGCGGGTACGTTTGAAGTTCTATGGTGGGGGTGTTCAAGGAACCGAAGACAAGGTTTTACAGAAAATAAAAATAGGTCAACTTCACGGCGGTACATTTTCGGCGACCGACTTCATGGAGGATTATGGCGCGATAAATCTTTATGGATTGCCATTTGTTTTCCGGTCTTGGAATGAAATTCGGTACGTACGGGAACACATGGACTCAGTGCTGGAAGGGGGATTTGCAGAGTTGAATTTTGTCACTTTTGGGATTGCCGGCTCATTTTCAGTTGTATTATCGAATGAACCTGTGAGTACCTATGCTGACATGAAAGGGAAGAAAGTTTGGTTACCTCAAGGTGATTTCGTTAGCTATGAAGCTATGCGGCGCTTGCAGCTTTCTCCTGTCGCTTTGCCGGTAACGGATGTTCTCACAGGACTGCAAACCGGTCTTTTGGACATTGTGACGATTCCGCCAGAATTTGCTGTCGCTCTTCAGTGGCATACACGTGTGAAATATGTGACTAATATGCCGGTTGCATTTGCCATGTCATTTTTGGCAATTAATAAGCGAACATTTGATCGTTTATCAGTTGATGACCAACATGTTGTTTCTAAGGTGCTTTCCGATGTCTATACGAAAATTGATACTAACGCGCCGTTAGAGTCTCAAAATGCGATGGAGGCGCTTAAATCTATCGGAGTTACGCAGATTGAACCGCAGCAAGGCCAGTTCCAAGAATTGGAAGAAGTTATGGCTGCTTTCAACCGCGATATGGCACTAGAAGGAGCGTATCCAGTTGACCTATATGATGAGATGCTAGGTTTTCTTTACGAAATTAGAAATGGCACCAGCCAATAAAGGCAGTTAACAGTTGTTTTTGCCTACCCACTTGTCTGTTCGTTTCGAACGCTGGGGCACCGCGGCAGAAAATGCAATACTTGTAATATTCTTCGGTGCAATGATGCTATTGGCTGTAGCACAGATTTTCCTTCGTATTTTTTTTAGTTTTGGCTTTATTTGGGCAGATGAGCTCGTTAAGTTTTTTGTACTTTGGATCGCATTGGTTGCGTCCATTGCTGCCAGTCGCAGTGATCGTCATCTTCGAATAGACATTCTCTCTCAATTTATAGCGCATAAACACGTGAAGCTCCCGCGTGCTGTAGCAAACATATTTGCTGCTTTTGTATGTGGTTTTCTTGCTTGGCATTCGTGGCGTTATATCCAGTTATCAATAGATTTTGGTGACACAGTTTTGACTGGGTTACCGGCGTGGATTGCTTATATTCTTTTGCCTGTTTCATTTTTATTAATGGCTTATCGCTTTATGCTCGCAGTCGGTTCCGAGATATCCGCATTTTTTGGCCGGGATTCGGAGATTGGTAACACTAAATGATTTTGAGTCTCTTACTGATCATCCTTGCGCTGTTTGGTGCACCTTTGTTTACGGTCATTGCTGCTAGCGCAATGCTTGGTTATTACAGGGAAGGTATAGATATGATGGCGATGGCGATTGAAGTTATTGGGCTCGCCAATATGCCAATGCTTTCGGCCATACCACTTTTCACCTTTGCTGGATATTTACTTAGTGAGAGTGGTGCACCGCGGCGGCTAGTTAATTTGACTACAGCGCTTTTTGGATGGTTGCCGGGAGGCCTTGCTCTCGTTGCACTTGCTGCATGTGCTTTTTTCACGGCCTTTACTGGGGCATCCGGGGTGACGATTATAGCTCTTGGTGCACTTTTGTATCCTGCTTTACAACAGGATGGATACCCGGATAACTTTAATCTTGGTCTTGTCACTACCTCTGGAAGCCTTGGCTTGTTGTTCGCCCCTTCGCTGCCACTCATACTTTATGCTGTCGTTGCAGAAATATCGATTCAAGAATTGTTTAAGGCAGGTGTGTTACCCGGACTCCTAATGCTGGCACTACTTGGAGGGTACTGTCTTTGGATGAACCGTGATAATCGCCAGCCACTTAAGGAA
Source organism: uncultured Woeseia sp. (assembly GCA_913031125.1). Classification (GTDB taxonomy): domain Bacteria; phylum Pseudomonadota; class Gammaproteobacteria; order Steroidobacterales; family Woeseiaceae; genus SZUA-117. Next base: position 4,088 of record CAJWFK010000059.1, read on the forward strand.
TTCTCTTGGCAGCGTGTATATACGGCGGTGGGAGCAGCTAAGTGGGAAATACCCCTGCCTATATTTGTGCTTGGTGGCATATATTCGGGGTTATTTGCAGTTTCGGAGGCAGCTGCTGTTACTGCGTTGTACGTTTTGGTTGTTGAGGTCTTTATTCTGCGGGAAATTAGTATGAAACAGCTTCCTGATGTCATGCGTGAGTCGATGCTGCTTGTCGGTGGAATCCTTATCATTCTGGCTGTCTCGCTAGCGTCGACTAATTACATGATTGATGCAGGAATTCCACAAAAACTCTTGGAATACATTACTAATTTTGTATCAAGCCAAGCTAGTTTTTTATTTTTGTTATTTATTTTTCTATTAATTCTTGGTGCAATTTTAGACATATTCTCTGCTGTTGTTCTCGTTGTGCCGCTGATATTACCAATCGCAGCTTTGTATGATGTCAATCAGTTCCATTTAGGAATTATTTTTCTTGCCGCAATGCAGCTGGGATACCTAACGCCGCCAGTAGGTTTGAATTTGTTTATTGCGAGCTACCGTTTCGATCGTCCAATAATGAACGTTTATGCTGCTACATTACCATTTTTAATGATTTTGATGGTTTGCGTATTCATTATCATGTATTGGGCTGATCTTTCCCTTTGGTTACTTACGCATTGAGCATAGATAATGTGAATTTGGATAGGTTCCGCGATCTGGCGCTGGTAGCTATGTTGTGCGCTGTGATTTCTTTTGCTCGAGCGCAATCCACTTCTGATCTCTCGGGCATTTCTCTTCCACCAGGATTTTCAGTTAACGTTTGGGTCGATGGGGTTACTAATGCCAGATCATTAGCTTTGGGTGACGAAGGAACCGTCTTCGTATCTACACGAAGGGACGGCCGTGTATATGCAGTCGTATCGCAACCCAATGGCACAAGAGAAGTTATAACTATTGCACATGGACTTCGGATGCCAAACGGTATCGCTTTCAAGGATGACGCACTATTTGTTGCAGAAAATCACCGCATTATTCGTTTTGACAGGATTGAGCAGAATCTAAGCAATCCAAGCGCGCCGATTATTATCACTGATTCCTTGCCAACTGAGCGGCATCATGGTTGGAGATATATCAAATTTGGCCCAGATCAAAAGTTATACGTAGCCTTGGGTGCACCTTGCAATGTTTGCGAGCAGCAGGGATCGGCAAATATTATACGAATGAATGCAGATGGTTCAGATCAAGAAATCTATGCTGAAGGCATTCGTAATTCAGTAGGATTCGCATGGCATCCGGATACGAGTGAGCTCTGGTTTACCGACAACGGTCGCGATTTAATGGGCGATGACATACCTCCTGGGGAACTTAATAAGGCTACAGTTCCATTTATGCACTTCGGATTTCCTTATTGCCATGGGGGAGATATTCCGGATCCGCAATTTGGTGAAAAGCGATTGTGTTCTGAGTTCGAACCACCGGCCCAGAAGTTGGGCCCGCATGTGGCGCCACTTGGGATGATTTTTTATACGGGATCAATGTTTCCTGTCGAATATAAAAACCAAGTTTTGATTGCGGAGCATGGATCATGGAATCGTTCTAGAAAAATTGGTTATCGCATCAGTCTGGTGCGAATTAAAGAGAGAAACCCTGTTGGTTATGAGATCTTTGTTGATGGATGGCTGCAGGGTGAAGATGTTTTAGGACGTCCGGTTGACTTATTGCAACTTCCCGATGGGTCTTTGCTATTGAGCGATGATCAAAATGGTTTGATTTACCGGATTACATATCAACGCCCGATTGACGAAGGCGTATCACCTTAAGGATTAAAAAAAGTAAATGAGTGCAAGTAGCGTGATAAAGAAAACCCTTTCAATTCTTTGGAAGGTTATGGACGGGTTTTTCAAATTGCTTCAGATTGTAGCTGTGCTATTGATTGTTGGGGTCATGATTAGTGTTATTTCCTCATCGGTATCTGCGCCCCCAATACCCGACAAGGCGGCATTGGTAATCCGTCCGGTTGGTAGTTTTGTAGAGCAGCTTGCAGGAGATCCTTTCGAGCGTGCTTTAGCGGAGCTAGCGAATAACTCACAGCCAGAGACTTTGGTTCAGGATATTATCGATGGGTTCAAATATGCAAAAGACGATAGTCGGATTGTTGCGGTCGTTTTGGATCTCTCTGAGATGCCGACTGGCGGACTTAGCAAATTGCAGCATATTGGTGATGCAATAGATCATTTCCGTTCCTCAGGGAAGCCAGTCATTGCCATCGCTGATAACTTTTTACAGGCAAACTACTATCTAGCTGCCCGAGCTGATGAAATATATATGCATCCTGATGGTGCTTTATTGCTATATGGATTTGGGGCATATGGTAATTATTACAAGGAGGCAATCGACAAATTGCAAATCGATTGGAACGTATTCCGCGTTGGCACTTATAAGGCAGCCGTCGAGCCATACACTAGGACAGACATGTCATCGGCAGAGCGTGAAGCACTGCTTAGTGTATTGGAGCAACTCTGGAAGAAATATAAATTAGATATAGAGTTTGCTCGAAATATGGAGCCTGGCACTATCGATACAGTGGTTAATGATGCGGTTAATCTGCTTGATTCTACTAAAGGTGATATAGGGCAACTTGCTTTCGATTTTGGTTTCGTTGATGGTCTTTTAACACGTCAGGAAATTCGCAATCGTTTGATTGAGATTGTCGGGGAGGATGATGAAGGAACGGGCTATCCAACGACGGTATTGGGAAATTACTTACAACATATGCGTTTGTTAGACGGAGATGCGGTAGGTAAAAAGAATATTGGGGTAATTATTGCGGCTGGCGAGATACTAAATGGTAGTCATCCACCGGGTACAATTGGCGGTGATTCGACAGCGGAATTGCTTCGGCGGGCACGTAATGATGAGTCGGTTGAGGCGGTGGTCATAAGAGTTGATAGTCCCGGGGGAAGTGCATTTGCGTCAGAACTCATTCGCAACGAAGTGGATGCGCTAAAAGTTGCAGGAAAACCTGTAGTTGTATCTATGAGTAGCGTTGCTGCTTCGGGCGGATACTGGATTTCTATGGCGGCTGATCAGATTTATGCATCACCGTACACTATTACAGGTTCTATCGGGATTTTTGGAATGTTTCCAACTTTTCAACGTGCTCTAGGGAATGTTGGGATATATACAGATGGTGTGGGAACTACTCCTTGGGCTGGGCAATTAAGACTAGACCGCGAAATGTCAGAAGATATGAGGGCCTTATTCCAGATATATATTAATAATGGCTATGCTGATTTTATAAACGGTGTTTCATTAAATCGGGATATGACAGCTGAGAAAGCAGATAGCATAGGACAAGGGCGTATATGGACGGGAAATGACGCAATCGAAAATGGTTTAGTCGACGCGCTTGGTGAGTTTGATGAGGCGCTACTGGCAGCTGCAACTCTTGCGGGGTTAGAAGCTGACACGTTTAGGTACAAGTATTTTGATAATGAGTTGGATCCAGCTCAACAATTGCTCTTAGGTTTGTTGCATGGTGCAAGCGCATTAGGTTTTGATATGAGTAGCTTCTCAACGAGAAATACACTGAATTCTCGCCTAGAAGAAATATTCTCCAAGGCGGTAGCGCCATTAATCCAGTTCAATGATCCGAATGGTATGTATTCAATTTGTTTTTGCGACTTTGAATAGGTATCTCCAGCACATGTGACCATTTTTATTTAAAGGGAATCAAAGGTTAATTGTCCGAAGGAACTTTTTGTGCTCGGGTAGCCGGGATTTTTGTTAGTAATTCTTAGTTATCAATAATTGCATTACGAACTTGTTCAATTTGTGGTGTCCGTTTATGCATGGCTTCACCTAGACAGTGTTTTTCTCGGGGACACGCTGAGCTTCGTGGGCAGATTATTGTGGCATCATTTTTTGCGCCAGTCTCAATCCATCCAATGTTAAGGATTTTACTGATGCTTACCAATTGCTGCTGTACTTCGTTCGGAATCTGTCCCGCCCCACCATTTTTTTCGCACGCTATTGCGATTTGACTGATCACGTCTGAAGCGTCAATTCCTTGGGCGGTTAAAGCGGGTGCGAGATCTATACCTGCACACAGTACATGAGGATTACCGGCGGCATCTTTGCTTTGGATCGATTGACAGCAATAAAGGTGTTTTTCTCCACCAGACTCCAATACTGAAATTTGTGCTGATGGTTTTGTTGAGCGGGTGTTAAGCATGCGAAAAACCGCCCAATGCTGACAAGGGTCAGAGAGCATAGTCATATTGCCCCAAGGCAAAGGGATTCCATTACCTCGGTAGACTGCACGGAGATTGCCAGGAGGGTAAGCATCAAAGTAATGCCAATGTGGATAAGGAGAAACACTTGACATCCTGCGCATCACAAGAGCTGTTGTCAGGTCGACTTTCTTTCCAATATCAATTCCATAGGAATGACGGGCAAGGAATTGGCGAAAAGCGGATTTTGGGCCTAGCAGGGCGGCTGCAAAATAACTGCATTCAAAGTCCCGCCAAGCAAATAAAACATCTTTCGCATCCATGTTTGGCGATTCGCGATCATGGCGTCGGTCAAGACCGCGTCCCCCAGACACTTGTGTAGCGCGAGCGCCATCGCCATCGTGTAGAACTTTGTGCGCAATGTTGTTGGCCAGGTCAAATTTTAACCGTGCCGGATTTTTCATTAAACAGCGGTTCAAATGGATAACATTCGGCGCTTGAAAAAAAGACCTTACTAGAATATTTAATGGCTCGTTGGTAGACCCCTTATCCTTAAAAGAAGAGCGGTCGAACCAGCGAATAACGAGTCCAAGTGATTTTGCTATTGAGAAAAGGTCATTGACGCGAAGTGGGAACTGTTTTTTGCCAATTGAGTTTGCTGCGCGCTCAAGATCAGGGAACTGATTTTGGTTTGATTCCTGATGTGCGCGAATCAGTAAATGGGCAAATTGCCTACCAGTAGTTCCAGTTTGCGCTAATAACTCAGGAATCGCGAGTTGCAATAAATTTTCAGAGAAAAGAAACCCTGGTTCAAGGGGCATTCTCTCTACTGCTGTTGTTTTTGTGGACGGACGGATAGATTCCTTATCTAGGACCTCATCGTAAAACCAGGTTAAATCCTTTTGAAATATCTCAGCGATAATTCGTATAAGTCGTTCTGACGGCACCCTCTTTCCGTTCTCAATCATTGATAAGTAAGAGACTGAAGGGGCAGCCTCAGTATCAATGTGAACACAACGAGCAGAAAGGTCCTCTAGTGTTAGATTATTTCTTTTCCGTAGAGATTTAATCTTAGTGCCGAGGAAGTGTGCTTTGCGTATTAAGCTGGATTGAGTAGACATAACCTCACTGAGCCTGTGAAATTAACATTGTGAAATTTTTTCTGTAAAGTTTTTACAAAATTAGACGTACTATACCGGCTAGGTAACAGCATTTCATGCTTCGAGACCTACATCGCACCATAGGTAAATGGAAACTGATATGTTAGCGCTTACACGGAGAGCATGATGACGCGCAGAGAGCAAATCGTACAGTTGGAGTCAGCATGGACAGACAGTCCGCGCTGGAAGGGGATTACGCGACAATATACAGCGGAAGATGTTGTAAAACTAAGGGGGACTGTACAAGTTGAGCACACGATTGCCCGCCTTGGATCAGAAAAACTGTGGCGCTTAGTTAATCAAGAAAGTCCCGTTTGTGCTTTAGGTGCCGTGACGGGAAATCAGGCTATTCAAGAGATTCAGGCAGGCCTTAAAGCTATTTATTGCTCAGGTTGGCAGGTGGCTGGAGATGGCAATAGTGCGGGTGAAATGTATCCAGACCAAAGTCTTTATCCGGTAGATTCCGTGCCGAAGATGGTTGAACGCATCAATAATGCATTTTTGAGGACGGATGAGATTCATGCGCTTGACGACGATAATGACATTGATTGGCTAGCACCGATCGTAGCCGATGCGGAGGCCGGTTTCGGTGGCAATTTAAATGCTTTTGAACTAATGAAAAGTATGATTCGTGCAGGCGCTTCAGGAGTGCATTTTGAGGATCAACTTTCTTCTGCGAAAAAGTGCGGACATATGGGTGGAAAAGTCCTAGTGCCGACCCATGAGGCCATTGGTAAGTTATCTGCGGCTCGTTTGGCCGCTGATGTTATGGGTGTGCCTACTGTTCTACTTGCGCGAACCGATGCTGATGCTGCTAATCTTATTACTTCCGATTCTGATGAACGAGATTCACCGTTTATCACCGGGGAACGGACGCCAGAAGGCTTTTACAGGACGACGCCTGGATTGGAACAGGCTATAGCGCGTGGTCTAGCTTATGCACCATTTGCAGATATGATTTGGTGCGAGACTTCAAAACCGGATCTCGAGCAGGCAAAACGTTTTGCTGAAGCCATACACGCCCAGTTCCCTCAGAAGCTTCTTGCCTATAATTGCTCACCGTCATTTAACTGGAAAGCAAATCTAGACGGAGAGACCATGAAGCGTTTCCGTGAGGAATTAGGGTCAATGGGCTATAAGTTCCAGTTCATTACTCTGGCCGGTTGGCATGCGCTAAACTCCAGCATGTTCCGTTTAAGTCGCGCTTATAAAGCGGACGGTATGTACGCCTATTCCAAATTGCAAGAGCGGGAGTTCTCTGACGAAGAAGATGGATTCAGGGCCGCTAAACATCAATCGTTTGTCGGCGCAGGGTATTTCGATGCTGTACAGAATACAATCATGGCTGGGTTGTCATCTACCACTGCAATGGATGGAAGTACTGAGGAAGAACAGTTCGGCTCTTAGAGGTGATGACGTGGAAGTCGAACGAACTCAGGAAAAGTTATTTGATCGACGTATAATTATCGGGAATATCAGTGTCGATCGATTGTTCCATAAATTTGTTGAACAGGAACTTCTGCCGGCAATAGGACAAGATTCACGGGCGTTTTGGTCTGGCGTAGAACGGATCATCATCGATCTCACGCCTGTTAATCGCAGGCTACTTGAAATTCGAGATGATTTACAAACAAAAATCGATGCATGGCATAAGGCAGGTACGATAAGTAAGGAGAGCCATGAAGATTACATGCAGTTTTTGCGTGAAATTGGTTACCTACGTCACCGTGGTACACCATTTAAGATAACGACTAATAACGTTGATGCTGAGATAGCGGAAATAGCAGGGCCCCAGTTAGTAGTACCGGTGAATAATTCACGCTTTGCAATTAATGCGGCTAATGCCCGGTGGGTTAGTCTTTTTGATGCTCTTTATGGTTCTAACGTAATTTCTGAAGATGATGGTAAGACCGCCGGCGAAACTTATAACCCGGTTCGTGGGACTGCTGTTATCGAACACACCCTTGATTTTCTGGATCAAGTGATAACGCTGAAAGGGGCCAGTCATCGAGAGGTTGCCAGCTATGCTGTGGATATTCCTATGCGTTATGCAGAGTGTACAGCTTTGCTTGTCGATGGACGCAAGGTTGGCTTATTGGATAAGCGAAAGTTTGTGGGTTGGTCCAAGAAAGGTGAAAGACGCTCATTAGTATTTTGTAACCATGGGTTGCATATTGAGGTTGATACGGATCCGAACCATGCTGTTGGAAAAAAAGCGCCTGGCAATATTCGAGACGTGATTCTGGAGTCAGCGATTACGACAATACAAGATTGTGAAGATTCGGTGTCGAGTGTTGATGCTCAAGACAAAATACAGGTGTATAGAAATTGGTTAGGCTTGATGGATGGTGGGCTTGAGGCGACGTTTGAAAAAAATGGTGAGAAAATTACGCGTCGTTTAAATCGTGAACGGGTTTTTATTGGTAAAGACGGAAGTCGGGTAATTCTACCTGGCACTAGCTTGATGTTGGTTCGTAATGTTGGGCATTTGATGACTTCTGATGCGATAACGGACCATGACGGTAATGAGATTTTTGAGGGTATTTTAGATGCGATTATCACAACCGGTTGCGCTATTAGTAACACACGGCAAAAAAATCAGCTTCTAAATAGTCGAAAAGGCAGCATCTATATTGTCAAGCCGAAGATGCATGGTCCAGAAGAAGTTGCTTTTACCAATACCCTTTTTGAAAAAGTTGAACAAATTTTAAAAATAAAAAAATATTCTATTAAAGTTGGAATAATGGATGAAGAAAGAAGAACTACAGTTAATCTTAAAGAATGCATTAGACAAGTTAAAAATAGAATAGTGTTTATAAATACTGGATTTTTAGATCGTACTGGTGATGAAATGCATACATCATTTGAGGCTGGACCAATGATTTTTAAAGGCGATATGAAAAAATCAACTTGGTTAGGTACTTATGAAGATTGGAATGTCGATGTAGGATTAAATTGTGGTTTTTCTGGAAAAGCGCAAATAGGAAAAGGTATGTGGGC
>CAJWFK010000060.1 GCA_913031125.1 uncultured Woeseia sp.
CCTCATCGAGGTAATACTCGGCTGGAATCGTAAGTCCTTCACGCCACTCCTCAGTGCCCTTAGGTGCAGTTTTGTTATCGGTTGTTGCCGATGCCTTGCTGGCTGCTGATTTCTCTGTAGAACCTGTCTCAGCGCCAAGCACACTGGGTAAACCGACTGCCGCAGCTCCCGCCACCACAGAAGTCCTAGCAAAATCACGACGACTCAGCTTTTCCTTGTTTATATTCTCTTCTACAACGGTGTCTGTATCTTTTTTCGTCAACCCAATCCCCTATAGGCCTTTGAAAGAAATTTGGTCGGGGCGAGAAGATTTGAACTTCCGACCCCCACACCCCCAGTGTGGTGCGCTACCCGGCTGCGCTACGCCCCGACAAATTCCAAACACATGATAACAGCGAGGAATGATATTCACCCCCGAAGTAATATGGAAATTTCCTAATATTTAACGACGAAGGATCTTAAGAACTTGTTCAAGTTCTATGCGTAACTGCTTGATAATCTGTTGACTTTGGCTTAAATCTGATTTGGCTTCATCACCGGTAAGGCGCTGCCGCGCTCCGCCAATAGTAAATCCATCATCATAAAGCAGGCTACGAATCTGGCGGATAATCAGAACATCCTGGCGCTGGTAATAGCGACGGTTACCGCGACGCTTCACCGGCTTCAATTGTGGAAATTCCTGCTCCCAGTAACGGAGAACATGCGGCTTAACTGCGCAGAGATCACTCACCTCACCAATGGTGAAGTATCGTTTCCCCGGAATTGGTGGTAATTCGTCGTTATTCCCCGGTTCCAGCATATGCCTCTACTCGTGCTTTTAGTTTTTGACCTGGCCGGAACGTCACAACACGGCGCGCCGTAATTGGAATTTCTTCACCAGTTTTGGGATTACGCCCCGGACGTTCATTTTTGTCACGCAAATCAAAATTACCAAAACCGGAAAGTTTAACCTGCTCCCCACATGCGAGTGATCCTCGCATCTCTTCAAAATATAGATCGACAAGCTCTCGTGCCTCTCGCTTGTTCAAACCCAGTTCGTTAAACAAGGCTTCTGCCATGTCTGCTTTAGTCAGCGCCATTTATTTTATTCTCTTAGTTTTGCGCCAAAATCCTGCCTTAATCTTAGCAGGACCGCGGACACAACGTTGTCCGCATCTTCATCAGTAAGGGTGCGGGAAGTTTCCTGCAAAATCAAGCCTAAAGCGATGCTTTTTCGTCCCCGCTCTATGTTTGAGCCCCTATAAAGGTCAAAAACTCTTACCTCACGCAGCAATTCCCCAGCTGAAACATGAACCGAATCCTTTAGTTCAGAAACACTCACATCCTCTTTAACAATAACGGCCATATCCCTGCGAATAACCGGGAATTTCGAAATAGTATTGGCCACCGGTAACTCCGCAGAAAAACAGCTCTCAGCAACTAAATCAAACAGCATCACATCCTTATCAATATCAAATTCCTTCGAAATTAACGGATGTAGCTTTCCAATTACTCCTGCGCCCTCACCCCCTCGTTCGATAATGGCGGTCTGACCTGGCTGCAAAGCTGGATACTCATCTGCAACAAAGTCAAAAGCTCCAGCACATCCTGTCATATCTAGAGCCGCTTCCACATCCGATTTTATATCATAAAAATCAATAGATTGAGACTTGGCTCCCCACTGCTCACTCTGGGCATTACCAATGATCAAACCGGACACACGGACGATCTCTTTTGGTTCATCCACCGAACCATGGAAGGTTTTACCTATTTCAAAAAGCCTAACTCGTTCGTGTTGCCGTGCGATGTTTTTCGATGCAGTTGCGAGAAGACCAGGCCACAACGAACTGCGCATCACAGACATATTTGAGGCAATCGGGTTACTCAAAACCAACTCGGACTTCTCACCCGAAATCAGGGTATTTAACTGTTCGCTCACAAAACTATAAGTAATAACTTCCTGGTAATCCCTGGCAACCAGAAATTCCGCCACAGAATCCAGGTCGACTCGCGATTCCGTCACCGCGGCCAATGGTATTAGGCCTGTTGCCGTAGCCTCCGGTATCTCGTCGTATCCAAATATGCGTGCAACCTCTTCCACCAGCGCATCTTCCACATCAATATCAAAACGAAAACAGGGAATTTGCACATCCCACACCGCATCTTTTAAGTCGGCATGCAGACCCAGATTAGCCAGAATACCGCTAACCACCTCAGTCGGTATATCGACACCAAGCACTCTCTGCAAACGCGATTTTCGTAATGAGATTGTCCTTGCCGCGGGTAGGTGTTTTGAGTCATGGTGATCTTTCAGCGGACCCGGCTCACCACCACAAATATCGACCAATAGCTGCGTCGCCCGCTCAATAGCCGTTGCCTGATTTAATGGATCAACACCCCTCTCGAACCGCATCGATGCATCGGTGTGCATACCATATTGACGAGCCACTCCGGCCATCACCTCTGGCGTAAAAAATGCGGCCTCAAGAAGCACGTCGCTGGTGTCATTACTTACCATCGTTGACCAGCCACCCATTACTCCAGCCATACCAATTGGACCGGACTCATCTGCAATGACCAAGGTGTTTCCAGCTAATTCAACCTCTTGTTCATCCAAGAGTTTAAGTTTCTCCCCATGCTTTGCCATACGGGGCCGGATAGTCCCTTGGATCTTAGACAGGTCGTAAGCATGCAAGGGCTGACCCAGTTCCATCATTACGTAGTTAGTGACATCAACAACGGGGCTGATAGGCCTTAGACCACTGCGCCTAAGACGTTCTTTCAGCCAATCTGGTGAATTAATCGAGACATCCACATTGCGTATCACCCGTGCTACAAAACGCGGGCAACCCTCAGGAGCGACAAGCTCAACGGGGTGCTCGTCCTGACAGGTTGGTGAAACAGCTTCCACCGACAGTGGATGCATATCTGTTGCAGTCATTGCGGCAACATCACGAGCGATACCAAGGACACTAAAACAATCACCGCGATTAGGGGTCAAATCAACATTAAACGAATAATCAGGTAAACCCATATATTCCGAAAACGACTCACCTGGTGGAGCATCGCCAGATAATTCCAGAATCCCGTCAGACTCATCCCCTAGCCCAAGTTCCGCTGCAGAGCACAACATGCCATTTGACTCGACACCGCGGATTTTGGCACGGCGAAGCTTTTTTCCATCCGGTAACTTGGTCCCAACATGTGCGAAAGCGCCTTTCAAACCTGCTCGAACATTTGGTGCGCCACAAACAACTGTATATGGCTGCTTGCCACCATCAGATACCTGACAGACACTCAAACGATCCGCATCTGGATGCTTATTAACCTCGAGCACAGTCGCAATAATGACACCCTCAAGCGCACTCCCCTGTGGCTCTATTTCATCGACCTCATTACCGATCATTGTTAAACGGTGCGCCAGCTCTTCCGTTGTCAATGGAGGATTAACCCATTCTCGCAACCATTTTTCTGAGAATTTCATCTACCTATTCTCACTCTAGCGGAACTGGCGCAGAAAGCGCAGATCGTTTTCAAAGAACGTTCGGAGATCTTTTACCCCGTATCGCAACATTGCCAGCCGCTCAATACCCATGCCGAATGCATAACCGGTATATTCCTCCGGATCAACTCCTGCATTTTCTAGAACCTTCGGATGCACCATCCCGCAGCCTAGAATCTCTAGCCACTTGCCATCCCCCCACTCCACATCAGCCTCTGCCGAAGGCTCTGTAAACGGGAAATAAGAAGCCCGGAAACGCAGTGTGGCTTTGCGCTCGAAATAGCTTTCAACAAACTGATGGAGAACAGCTTTTAAATTAGCAAAACTTATATCGCGATCAATAACCAAACCTTCAACCTGGTGGAACATAGGCGTATGGGTTTGATCAGAATCGCAGCGGTAAACCCGCCCGGGTGCAATTATCCGTATCGGTACTCCCTCCTCCACCATGGACCGAATCTGCACGGGTGATGTGTGCGTCCTGAGTAGATTACCGTTTGGAAAGTAGAAAGTATCGTGCATGGCTCGTGCCGGATGATTCTCCGGAATATTTAGCGCGGTGAAATTATGGAAGTCGTCCTCAATCTCTGGACCTGTTCTTATACCAAATCCAGAATCACGAAAGATCCTTTCAATACGTGCCTTTGCCCGTGCCACCGGATGACGCCCGCCCCGACCAACGCCTCTGCCGGGCAAAGTCACATCGATCGCATCAAGTAGCAGCTTCTCAGCAAGCGCATCATTTTGTAGGGAATCTCGCTTGGCGTTAATTGCATCGAAAAGCGATTGCTTTGCGGCATTAATTGCCTGACCAGCAGCGGGTCGTTCTTCGTCGGTTAGCGAACCCAGGGATTTAAGCAAAGCAGTAAGCTCACCTTTCTTCCCGAGGTAGCGAACCCGAACGGAATCTACCCCCCCTAAGTCGGTGGCATCCTTAATCTCAGACTGCGCTTGCTCAACTAGTTCGCTCAGTGATTCCATCAGCTGTTCCTAGCCATTCCCTGCCGAATGTCTGGCGACTTATTCAGTTGTCCGCCAATGCCGCCTTCGCTTGTTCGGCAATCACCCCAAATGCTTCTGGGTCATGAACAGCAATATCAGCAAGTATCTTTCGATCTACTGCCATCTGGGCGAGGTTCATTCCATTAATGAGGCGACTGTAGGAAAGCCCGTGCAGTCTTGCCGCGGCATTTATCCTGGTGATCCACAACGCCCTAAATTGTCGTTTCCGCTGCCGACGATCACGATAGGCATATTGACCTGCTTTAATGACTGCCTGCTTCGCCGTTTTAAATAATTTGCTCCGAGCCCCGTAATAACCCTTAGCCTTCTTCAGGACTTTTTTGTGTCGAGCCTTAGCGACAACACCACGTTTAACTCTTGCCATGATTCACCCCCCTCTCAACTGTACGGAAGCATGCGCTTGACGCTTTTAACATCAGCCGCATCGACCTGTTGAGTCAAACCCAACTTCCGCTTGCGCTTGGCATTTTTCTTGGTAAGTATATGATTGAGGTGAGATTGGGCTCGTTTAAAACCACCCTTCCCCGTTCGCCGGAATCGCTTTGCAGCACCCCGGTTGGTCTTCATTTTAGACACTTTAGTCTCCGTATTTTCTAGCCTGACCACGCACGAACATTTTGAACGCCGCGACAGGCGGGTATTAGCCTTGCCAGTTACCCAACTTAGCTGTTACTCACTTTTTCTTTGGCGCCAGAACCATCACCATTTGTCGTCCTTCAAACTCAGGCATTTGTTCTACCATCGCCAAATCCTCGAGGTCTTCTCTGACCCTGACCAAGAGCTGCGCACCTAACTCTTTGTGCGCCATCTCACGGCCTCTGAACCTTAATGTAACTTTTGTTTTATCTCCGATTTCCAGGAATTCTCGAAGCTTCCTTAATTTAACCTGGTAATCACCTTCTTCCGTACCGGGACGAAACTTAATTTCTTTTACATGGACCCGTGTCTGCTTTCGCCTCGAAACCTGCGCTTTTTTATTCTGCTCGAACAGAAACTTACCAAAATCCATGACTCGGCACACCGGAGGCTCCGCATTAGGTGAAACCTCCACCAAATCAAGGCCCTCTTCCACTGCAACGTCCATTGCTTCGCTAATGGGCATCACACCTCTCTGCTCACCTTCAGAATCGATTAAACGTACTTCAGTGGCGTCAATTTCTTCGTTACGCCGAACTCGCTTTGATGCTGCGATATTTAATTCCTCCCCCCAATAAATAAATACCGCGGGTCAGACAGCAGCAAAAATGCCTGTCCATCGCCGCGGGACGCGAATTTTAAATCCGGAAGTACCTGATTTGCAAGAAACTTCAGGCATTTATTACTCACCATGTGTCTATTCTAGCTGGCAATCGCTACTTTCTCCGCTTATCAACAGATGAACTATACCAATCACAGTAGCTAAGGATAGAGTTTTCTTTACCCACCTTATTCCTAGCCTCCATAATATGCGGTCGTGTCAACTACAATGAGTTCCCGATATTCCTCTGTCATATCCCAGGTACCCACAAAACCTTTTGGAAGCATGAACATGTCACCCGGCTTATAAGTCACCGAATTACCGTCTTGATCTGTAAGAACAAGCTCACCCTTTAAAACAACAACGAACTCATCAAAAGACAGTGGTGTATCCATGGTCAATCTAGCGGGCCCTGCATCCCACACCGAGACAATATTTTCACCTTCAAACAAAAGTGTCTCACTGTTGCGTTTGGTCCCGCTTTCAACAGGGATCCAATCAATGTCGGGCAAGTCATTCAACTCCATTGTTCTCAACCCGGCAATATTCCAGCTCTTAGGTGGTTTTACACCAGCGCTATCTTCAGCAAACGCTCCTATGAAAATAAATCCAAACAGGACCGATACCCCAATAGCTCCTAACCTAACACTCTTATTCATTATTTTATTCATGTAGTAATCCATCTATATTGTAGTTCTATAAAAACTGCGCTAATCGACTATTTGCTAACATCCATCATACATCTAATGTTCCCAGTTCACGTCGCATAACTTTGCCAGTGCTGGTCTTGGGGAGATCCTCAACAAACTGAATTGCTCGAATAAAGGGTGACTCGGTCCCCGCCCTGCACGCCCAGATCCACTAACGCATTAGCAAAACGGTTCGACATGGAGTTGAGCTCGATGAAGGACATCTTCCTGTCTGGAAGAATAACCGCGGTGTTTTCACCGTACTTTTTTGCTGCTTCTACTGGAATCGGTCCGATCGACTTATGCATCAAGTAACTCCTCTAATCTATTTTTTTCGATGCGCAGCTAAAAATATATTACTTGACCATCAAACTCACCCAAAGAGCCCTTATTTACACAACTCTAATCGGCTCCCAAATTCCTGATCATCTATCTTGGCGCACATTCCTTCCCAACTTGCCTGCATATACCCTGCGTAATCGTAATCATCGTTTGTATCAGCAACAGCCTGAAGCGCCAACCACAATGCAAGTGTGGAGTAATCCGCTGCAATCGCGAATAAATGAACTCGCGCAAGAAGCTTTCGATCAGTCTTCCCAAAATACGATTCAACCAACTTCCCTGTCTGGTCTAAGTTATATTTTGAATAGGTTGAGATAAACCCTAGGTCATAGCAACGATCACCATTTCCTGACAGATCATAGTCGATTAAGCGAAGCTGGCCATCAGAAGTGCAAATGATATTTGGGCTATACAAATCATTATGACAAGGCACATATTGGTTTGGGCGAAGATCAAGTACAGATTCTATCTGGTCCAGTGTTGAACGAGTTGATTCAAATCCCTCGGGGAATGGTACTTGTCGTTGATAACCAGCCGCCAGCATGACTCTCGCCTCCGCAAAAGGATTAAAGTCTCGATAGAATTTGATCTTGCTGTCGTGAAGGTTTCGTGCAGCCGACGCAATTTTTATAATATCCTCATCTGAATTACCCTCCAGTTCGGACCCCGGAATATACTCCAGCACCAGTGATAATGGCTCCTGCACCACGGCAAGTACCTTTGCACCAATACCAAACTCCCCAGCCATACGTGTATTCTCCATTACTACTGGGGATGGGGGGATAAGTCCTATCTGTTCTAATTCAAGATTCCATAACTTCACGACGCATTTACTCGCCCTGTCACCGGAAGTTGCCAGGAAGTTTTTGTGCGCCCCACCGCCACTCAACCATTGCCATTCTGCCCCACCCAACTCGAAATCCGGCACCTGCGCTAAGACCCTACTTATTTTATCGTCATATTCTTTAGTGTCAGTTCCCATAATAAGAAGCCCTCAATTAATAATCATCGAACCGTTTCATTCCAAACATATTTAGTACTGAACTTCCCTTTTCCTCTACCAGATCGGCCAGCATCTCACCAATAACCGCCCCATATCGAAAGCCTCGTCCATTGCAACCGGCACCTACTATCACATTGTTATATGACGGATGCTTATCAAGTAACCAACTGCCATCAGAAACTTCACTCCACATACAAACCATGGATTTTGTCGGTTCCTTATCTAAAATTGGCAAGCGTTCCATTACTACATCCTGGACACGCTCAAGCTCTGCATGAGTTACGTTCTGAGTCATTTCGTCCGGCGATATACAATTACCAGTACCGGCGATACTCACCTTATAAGTTCCGTCTGGTTCGGAGCAACCATAGGATGGAGCCGCCTCACTTCCAGGGGGCGCCGCAAAATAGAATGACGGGAGCACATGGCTATCCCGTATCATAGGAAAGTTGAACACTACCTGCCGCTCAACGATTAACGGTAAGTTAAGCCCTAAGAAGGTTTCCGAAAATGCGCCTACTGCAATAACCAACTTTTGAGCTCGGTATTTCGATTCTACTGTTGCAACCTTTACGCCGCGCGGACTCGCTGTCCAATCTGTAACAGCGCGATTAAATTCAAACTCTGCACCCAGCCTGCGAGCTGCCAAGTGTAAGCCTTTAATCGCTGATTCTACGAGAATAACATTCCCTGCAGGCTCCCAAATTACTGATTCATTTGGCATTATTTTAACCCCAGCTATTCTTTCCATAGCCTTTGCTGGCGTTTCTAATTCGTAATCGAATGGACTTTCAGCCAGGTTTTCCAAAGTGCTATCGAACCATCTCGAGCCGGCCTGCCCCACAAACATGGTTCCCGTTTCCAACAGGATCTGTTGGTCCACTTCGCGACCGAGCGCACGCCATAGGTCTAATGTCTCAATTGTCAGCTGGATAGGCTCACCCGAGCTATTCGATAATCTTGCAAGGCGAGTTTCACCACCATGAGAGCCTTTATTGTGCGGCGGTAAATATTGATCCAAGCCCAAGACGCGATAACCTCGCTTTGCTAAGGCCCAGGTTGTTGCTGCACCCCAAACCCCTGACCCTACTACGATTACATCGTATTCACGCATTTATATTAGTTATTTTTTGGTGGGCGATGGTGGTTTCGAACCGCCGACCTCCACGATGTCAACGTGGCGCTCTACCCCTGAGCTAATCGCCCTTATTCATATCAAAGGGGCAACAAAGATACTGAACCCACTTAACCTTAGCAACTCCCATCAAATCCTACCCAACAAGCTTTTCCGGCAACCCGAAACTGATTTCCCGCATCTTTTGAATTTCGTCGCGCAGGCGTGCTGCCTCCTCAAATTCAAGGTCACGAGCATGCCGTAACATCTTCTTTTCAAGCTTCTGAGCCTTTTTTAGCAACTCCGCAGGTGATAGCGATTCATAAGGTTTAGAAATTCCCTCGAAACGCTTTCGTCCCCTCCCGGGAATTGGGTAGGCCGTCTCCATAATATCGGCTACTTCCTTAACGATTGATCGGGGTTTGATGCCATGAGTCACGTTAAAAGCTAATTGATGATCCCGCCGACGATTAGTCTCATCAAGCGCGCGTTGCATTGACCCAGTGATGTTATCGGCATACAGCAATGCCTTACCATTAACATTTCGAGCCGCTCTGCCGATCGTCTGAATAAGAGACCTTTCCGAACGGAGAAATCCCTCTTTATCTGCATCCAGAATGGCTACAAGAGACACCTCGGGCATATCGAGACCCTCACGTAAGAGATTTATCCCGACAAGAACATCAAACTCTCCCAGCCTCAGGTCCCTGATGATCTCAGTACGCTCAACTGTACCTATATCAGAGTGTAAATAACGGACCCTTACGCCATGCTCCTGCAAATAATCAGTCAAATCCTCAGCCATACGTTTCGTGAGCGTCGTAATCAATACCCTTTCATTCTCAGCAACCCGATGACCAATTTCCGAAAGCACATCATCGACCTGTGTTCGGGCCGGTCGAATCTCTACAGTCGGATCCACAAGTCCGGTAGGCCGAACCAACTGCTCTACAGTTTTCCCGGATTTCTCCCCCTCATAGGGCCCAGGTGTAGCAGAAACGTAAATCGTCTGCGGTGACAATTTCTCGAACTCGTCGAAACGCAGAGGCCGATTATCTAATGCGGAGGGCAAACGGAATCCAAAATCCACTAGCGTCCCTTTCCTCGAACGGTCCCCCTTAAACATAGCACCCAGCTGAGGCACCGTGACATGACTCTCATCAATGATCAGGATTGCATTATCCGGGAGGTAATCAAACAAGCATGGTGGTGGCTCACCTTCTGATCTGCCAGACAGGTAACGAGAATAGTTTTCTATCCCACTACAGTATCCAAGCTCCTTGATCATCTCCATATCAAACATTGTCCGCTGCTCAAGTCTCTGTGCCTCAACAAGCTTCTGCCTGTCCCTTAAGTATTTCAGCCTGTCTTTCAACTCTACTTTTATCTGATCCAGAGCTGCTAACAATGTCACTCTTTCTGTAACGTAATGAGTTTTAGGAAAAATAGTCAAGCGCGCCACGCGCTCACGTACTTCCCCGGTTAACGGGTCAAAAAGTGAAAGGCTCTCGATCTCATCATCGAACAACTCAAGCCTTACAGCATCGCGTTCAGAATCAGCCGGAAAAATATCTATGACATCTCCCCGCACGCGATAATTACCCTGACTGAAATCGAGTTCGTTACGTTTGTATTGAAGTTCCGCAAGACGTCGAACAATAGTTCGTTGATCGATGCGCTCGCCACGGTACAAATGCAGCACCATATTAAAATAGGTTTCAGGGTCACCCAGGCCATAAATAGCGGAAACTGAGGCAACTATGATGGCATCAGGACGTTCCATAAGGGCCTTGGTAGCTGAAAGTCGCATTTGTTCAATATGCTGATTGATAGATGCGTCTTTCTCTATAAAGGTATCGGAACTAGGAACGTACGCCTCCGGCTGATAATAATCGTAGTAAGAAACAAAATACTCGACCGCATTATTTGGAAAAAACTCTCTCATCTCACCATAGAGCTGTGCAGCCAGTGTCTTATTTGGTGCAAGAATCATTGCTGGCCGCTGTGTTTCCTGGATCACGCTCGCAATAGTGAATGTCTTACCTGATCCCGTAACACCCAGCAGCGTTTGACTAGCCAATCCGTCATTTAGTCCTTCGACCAAACCAGAAATTGCTTGTTCTTGATCTCCTGCAGGCTGAAAATCAGAAACAATTGTCAATCTGGAACGATCGTCCGACAATGCCTTCTTGGGGAGTTTTGTTGATTGTCGTACCATGGGGCTCGCTTCAGGGAGGTAACCAGTGAGTGTATCAGTTTCAAAAAGAATGAGCCGGGTCATGCCCTCTGCAACCAGCGCTGTTCTAAATCTTGCAGCCGAGCTACGGGAAGCTGGCCGACCCGTGATAAGTTTAGGGGCTGGAGAGCCTGATTTTGACACGCCGGAGCATATAAAAACTGCTGCCATACAGGCAATTCATGACGGTGAAACGAAATACACCGCAATTGATGGCACGAGTAGTTTGAAGGGTGCAATCCAGCGCAAGTTCGAACGGGATAATGAACTTGTTTATAACGCGGACCAGATACTAGTATCGGTGGGCGCTAAACACACGCTTTTTAACGCATGCATGGCTATTCTCAGCCCGGGGGATGAAGCTATCATTCCAGCACCTTACTGGGTGTCCTATCCCGATATGGTGCGGATAGCTGAAGCAAACCCCATAATCATTGAAACGGGCCTCGAAGATGCGTTCAAGGTAACTCCTGAAAAGCTCGATGCCGCAATTACGGAAAAAACTCGAGTCCTTTTTCTAAATAGCCCATCAAACCCGACCGGCAGTTGTTACACGCGAGATGAGCTAGAGATGCTGGGTGAAATACTCTTAAAGCACCCGAACATAATTGTCCTTGCCGACGATATTTATGAGCACATACATTGGGCGGAGGAACCTTTCTGCAGTATTGCAACAGCCTGTCCAGCACTGTATGACCAAGTGGTAACTATAAACGGTGTTTCCAAATGTTATGCAATGACCGGGTGGCGTATCGGCTATGCGGGTGGACCTGCTGACGTAATCAAGGCAATGAAGACGATTCAGAGCCAGATAACTTCCAACCCATGCAGTATCTCTCAGGTTGCCGCTACTATAGCGCTCGATGGCGATCAATCCTTTATGACCGAAATGCTTAATGCTTACCGACAACGAAGTGATTACGTCGTAGGTGCACTAAACG
>CAJWFK010000061.1 GCA_913031125.1 uncultured Woeseia sp.
GGCAGAGGAAGCACCTGCTGAAGAGCCTGCGGCAGAGGAAGCACCTGCTGAAGAGGGAGAAGAAAAGGCGTCTGAAGATAAAACGGCTGATGGAGATTAGATAATGGCTCGATATTCACGTAGAAGAAAATACTGTCGTTTCACTGCTGAAGGTATTAAGGAGATTGATTACAAAGATCTTAATTTACTTAAGGCCTATGTGACGGAGACAGGCAAGATTGTGCCCAGCCGAATTACCGGGACAAAGGCACACTACCAGCGGCAGCTGTCTACGGCTGTAAAAAGAGCTCGTTACTTGGCTCTATTGCCGTATACAGACAGACACTAGGAAATCGGTCAGGACATGCGAGCGATAGCTGCATGGCTGGTTGACCGACCACGAAATGGTGTTTTTGGATTGGCAACCACTTTGCTGTTACCTATGTCGCCAATTTTGAGTGGCATGGTTATGGCGCACCTGGTATTTGCGAACGGCATTCGGGTGCCTGTAGTGCAGGCTTTGGTTGCAGGCTCCGTGCTTGCCGTAATCGCGTTAGTAATGAATGTATCTGCAATACAGATTGCTGTCAGTGCACTTACTTGGTGGGTACCGGTGTTTTTGTTGGCGGCATTAGCCGGATACTGGCGATCAATGACACTAGCGCTGCAGGTTTCCGCTATTGTCGCTCTGTTAGGGACAGTAGGATTTTTTGTTGTTGTTGGCGATCCCATAGCGTACTGGAATAATGTGACAACGGCATCGGTGCAGGTACTGGGACAGGCGGGACTTCAGCGACAGGCTGATATGCTTTTGAATAACCAGGCCCAGATTGTGCCGCAGATGACTATGTTGTTTGTTTCTATAATTTGGACATTTTATGTAGTCGTTACGCTGTTAGGATATTCATTGTTTCAGTTATTACCAGATATGGACGGAGTTAATGGACGATTTCGTGACCTTAATTTTGGTCGGGTGATAGCGGTATTGATGGCGGTTACCTCGGTAGCTGCAATGCTTACCGGATCAGCTTGGTTGCAAAATGTAGGTTTTGTATCGTTTATAATTTTTTGGTTGCAGGGACTTGCGGTAATACATTGGCTACAGGCAGCTGCGAAATTACCGTCATTTGTGTTAATAATGGTTTACGCTTGCCTGCCGATTTTAAATGCGCTGTTAGTGGTTCCACTTGCGGTATTGGGTTATACAGATGCGTGGTTTGACTTTCGAACACGCATAGAAATGAAAAAGAAAACAAGGTTGTAAAGATGAACGTTATTTTGCTGGATAAAATCGAGAATCTCGGTGACATTGGTGATTTGGTTTCGGTCAAAGCCGGATATGGGCGTAACTATCTACTACCGCAAGGCAAAGCGGCTTTGGCCACGAAGGATAAGATTGCGGAAGTGGAAGCACGACGTGCTGAACTTGAGAAAGCGGCTGCTGAAGATTTAGCTGGTGCGAAAAGTCGCGGAGATCTGATAGACGGTATGGATCTTGTTGTCCAGGCGAAATCTGGTGAAGAGGGGAAACTGTTCGGTTCGGTCGGCCCCATCGATATTTGTGAGGCTTTCTCGAAGGTAAGTGTGGATGTGGAACGAGCTGAGGTTCGTATGCCGGACGGCCCGCTGCGGGAGCTAGGGGAATTCGAAATCGGTTTACATTTGCACGCTGATGTCAATGTGACGGTCAAAGTTAAAGTCGTGCCCGAAGAATAAGTTTTCTGTGGTACGGTAGTATGCAGCGCCTAAAATGGCGCGTACCTTATAAAGGCATTTCGGTTATCATCAAGGTGCCAGATAAAATGTCCGGAGAGACAGGTCCGAATGGTTCAAGCATTAACAGATGGGGTGTTGGATGACGGTGCTGAGCGCCGGCTAAAAGTACCGCCAAATTCCGTCGAAGCTGAACAGTCATTGTTGGGTGGCCTCATGCAGGATGGAGAGGCATGGGACAAGATTGCCGACATTGTGGTCGCAGAAGACTTTTACCGGAAAGATCACCGACTAATTTTTAAGGCAATATCCGCGTTAGCTGAGGATGGTCATCCAGCCGATGTAGTAACCGTTTCAGAATATCTGGATAATCTTAATGAACTTGAAGATTCAGGTGGTTTGGAGTACCTGGCGACGCTGGCAAATGAAACACCAGGTGCGGCTAATGCGAGAGCATATGCCAAGATTCTGCGAGAACGATCGGTATTGCGATCTTTAATTAATGCTGGCAATGAAATTAGTGGTAATGCATTTTCAGCAGATGGAAGAACGGCTACGGAGTTGGTTGATGAGGCAGAGCGCCTTGTATTTGAAATCGCTGAGGCTGGTTCTCGTGGCACCGTCGGGTTCCAATCTTTAAAGCAGATATTGCCGGCAACAGTCGATAGGATAGACCTTCTACATCAGACTGGAGGCGATATCACTGGCCTACCTTCCGGATTTAGTGAGTTTGATAAACTCACAGCAGGTTTGCAGCCTGGCGACCTGATTGTAGTAGCTGGTCGTCCGTCCATGGGAAAAACAACATTTGCTGTTAATATCGCGGAGAATGCCGCTATTGGTGCCCGTTTGTCGACGGCAATATTTTCAATGGAAATGCCATCGGAGCAATTAGCCTTTCGTATGATTGCATCACTTGGTAGGGTCGACCAATCCCACCTTAGGACAGGTAAATTCCCGGACGAAGACTGGTCCCGAATTAATACAGCGGTTCAGTTGATGTCAGAGGCGCCCATATACATTGACGATACACCCGCACTGTCGCCTACTGAAATCCGGGCACGATCTCGAAGGCTTAAACGAGAAGCAGACCTTGGACTTATCGTTGTTGACTACTTGCAGCTCATGCAAGTCCATGGGAATACAGAGAATCGCGCAACTGAAATTTCTGAGATATCCCGAAATCTCAAAGCACTTGCTAGAGAACTGAATGTACCGATAATCGCTTTGTCCCAGTTGAATAGAAGTGTTGAACAACGTCAGGATAAACGACCCGTAATGTCCGATCTTAGAGAGTCCGGAGCTATTGAGCAGGACGCAGACCTCATTATTTTCATCTATCGTGAAGAGGTGTATAAGCCTGACACACCACGGAAAGGTATAGCCGATATAAGTATTGCTAAACAACGCAACGGACCCATTGGCGATTTCCCACTGACTTTTCTGGGCCGCTTTACTAAATTTGAAAACTGGGTTCCGGATAGCTATGGGGAAGATGGGTACTAGCTAATACCGTTTATAGTGCTCAAGCTAATTTTTCTTGATCTAGAGTTTGAAGAGTTTCTTTATTGTTTCGAGCAAGCTCTTGCGTTCGGCAAATGATTCGATTACATGTGCGAGCTGAACCGATATATTATCTCGCCCGCCACAGCTATTCGCGAGCTCTATCAATTTTTCAGTAATAACATTAATATTAGATCTGAACTCATTGATACATAGATGAATATCACTGTCATTGACCATATCGGAAAGACCATCTGAGCAGAGTAGGAAGAGATCACCCGGTAACACATCAAATTCCTGTACCTCAATCTCTACTGTGCGTTCGACTCCTAGTGCCCGGGTTACGTAATTGCGGTTATTTGAGTGCCGTGCTTCTTCCTCCGAATAGAAGCCCCGGTCGACCAATTCCTGAAGCAGGGAATGGTCCATCGTAAGTTGTTTGAATTTTCCATCTCTAATCCGATAGGCGCGCGAATCACCAACATGCGCGATAGAAATCCGATTATCGTAGAACATGGCAGCGACTAAAGTAGTCCCCATACCCTCGCAGTCTGTTTTGCTTTCCGCTGTTTGAAAGATGATTTTGTTGGCACGAGCGACAGCATCCCGCAGCACAATCGTTTGACGCATCAGTCCGGTTTGTTGATCAATATCATTACGGTTTTCACGGGTGGCACCCTCGGTCGCGAGATCTGTAATTGTTTTTACCGCCAAACTACTGGCTACTTCACCAGCGTTATAGCCACCCATTCCATCGGCGAGTACCAAAAGGCCAAGATCAGCATTTGAGTCAATCGCATCCTCATTATTTCCACGCACCATCCCGGCATGACTAAGTTCTGCAAATTTTATTTTTCCGCGAAGGCTTTTGTTTTTTGTCATTGTGCCTTGCTCATGCTGCGTATTTTGCGCAATTTCGGAGGGCGGCAGCCATATCCGCACCATTCAAAAAACGATCTTCCGGCTTTTTTGCTAGAGCCTTATTAAGTGCAACGTCAACGCTCGGCGGTATGCCGGGCCGGCGATTAGAAATGGGGGGCGGATCTTCCGAAGTGATTTTCGTCATTAATACTCTAATATTTGACGCTGTAAATGGTACTTCCCCGATCAGTAATTCATATAGCGTAACACCAAGCGAGAACAAGTCAGAGTGTCCCGTTAATTTTTCGGCCCCAAGTTGTTCTGGAGACATGTACATCGGTGTTCCTAGCACTATGCCAGTATTTGTTCGGTTAATGTCAGTAAGGCGCGCAACACCAAAATCACTAATTTTTAAAACGTCTTGACGCAGGCTATAAAGTAGGTTGGCGGGCTTGATATCGCGATGAATGACGCCTTGATTATGTGCATAGTCAAGGGCTTCTGCCGTCCGTGCGCATAATTCGAGAGTTTTTTTCACGTCAAGTAATTTATTGGCGTCGGTAAAGTCAGTTAATGGTATACCCTGGAGATATTCCATAGCGATGTAGGCCATATGTTGTTCTTCGCCGCAATCATAAACGGTAATGATGTTAGGGTGGCTTAGACGTCCCGCGGATTCAGCTTCACGGAAGAATCTATCTTGGACTTCTTCAAGTCTATCTTCGCCAAATTCTTCCTCTATCGGGATGACCTTCAGGGCCAAAGGACGGTTAATACGCGGGTCGCGGGCCAGGTACACAGCACCCATCGCTCCACTGCCCAACTCACGCTCGATTACGTAACGGCCTAGTTTTTGTGGAGTACCTTTTTTTCGAGTTAGGGTAAACTTTTTTTCTGGCGAAACTGTGCCACTGTTGATTTTGTTCATCCATTGGATGACAGCTTCCGCTCGTTCGGGTTTTGATTGTTCTTCGAAAGCTAGCGACAACTTATACATAGCTGAGACAACAGATTCTGTTGGGGTACAGCGGCGGAATTCTGCAAATGCTGGTTCAAGCCACCCAGAAGCTAGGAAATCGTTGCCACGTTTAAAAGCGTTAGTTGCTGATTCGTTTTTACTACCTACGACCAGCCAACTTAGAATAGAAGCGCCTAGAATAACTAGGATTGTCCGTCCAAGATCGAGGTGTATACGGCCGATAAGAAGTAACAATGCTTCGCACAGTACTATTACGATTATTCCTATTACCGTTATGGAAATGATATCTCTCCGGCCACGGTTTGGTAATACGATTCCTGCGATAATCGCGAGAAAAATAGGTATGACTACTTCGACTACCCTGATCCACGGTGGTGAAACAATTGTTTTTCCTGTTTCAATATCAGCTACTAATTGGGCGGTTATTTCTGAAGGTGTGACATATTGCCCTGATGGGAGTGCTGTATTTGACGATATTGATTGGGGCGTGGAATCAATAAATATAGTCTGACCGGCAAATTGGGTGACCGGGAAGGATTGCGACATGACTTGTTTGGCAGTCAAATACGAAACAGGTGAGTATTTTGAATGATAGATTTCAAAATCAGAAAAGCTCAGACGTCGATCCACTACAAAATTTGGCCGAGTTAAAGCTACGGCCAAGGCAAGTGCCGGTTTCATGGCGCCATCATCCAAATGCCAAAGTCTCGACTTTCGTAAAACCTGATCAGGGTCTGTTTGCAGAAAAAAAACACCGGTGTGATCTGTATAAGCGGCTAATTGATGATGCTCTGGTACTACAATTGGTATCTCGCCATCCAATATCGCAACCCAGAGGTTAAGAGGAATCTCGTTGTCAATTTCTGGCGGGTTAGCCAAAATAATCCGCGCAGCTGCTTCATCTTTTAATGTTTGTATTAAATCACCAAATTCATTGAGGAGTTGTTCTTCTGTTTTGCGAGAAGAATCTACTGTGATTATTGTAGTGTTTTCCAGTGTGTTAGCGCGGAAGTGTTCAGCAAATGTGTCGTAAACGAAACGTTCTACTGGCATGAACCACGATGCAAATGGTCCATAAACCAGACCCACTAGTAGGCATGCGCATGTTATTACAGCTATGCGATTGCGGTGTATTGTGTTTTCCTGATTGAATGCTGTGGTTCTGAACATAATGCGAGGAGTATAGGAAAAAGCAAGGTATTTTAATGAGATACGGTTAGCATTTTTAGAATCGTTTTTGCGCTGTTCCGGATCAGTATCGACTTCATTTTTTTGCAGTTTTTAGTGCGAAAAATCGAGGTTTGGATTTGGAATGATTCGGTGCAGATCTCAGAATTTTGTGCGAGCTTAAAATGTAGATTACTTAAACTACATCTGAGTTTGTGCTAAAGAAGAATTTGACTAAAAAGTATTCGTTATCCATTTTTATTTTTCTGACTTCCTTCAACATGAAATCGGGCTAAGCGAACGCGATTGCGGCGGGCTTCTATGATTTCTATACGATGCTTGTTGATTCTTAAATCAGTTCCTGATTCTGGGATAGTCTGAAGCTGCTCTACTATTAGGCCACTCACCGTTTTCGGTCCAGTAGTTGGTAAATTCCATGACATCAGCTTGTTGAGCTCCCGGATATTTGCCATCCCATTCACTAGCCACGAATTTTCAGTTTCCTGGATGACATCTTCTTCATCGGCAGCCGGGTCAGTCGTAAATTCACCAACAATTTCTTCAAGAATATCTTCAAGCGCTACAATACCTTGAATGTCACCGTATTCATCGACTACTAGCGCGAAGCGACGATGTGCCCTCTGAAATTGCATCAACTGAGTGCTGAGTGGTGTTCCTTCGGGAACAAAGTATGGTTCTTCTAAGAGTTCTTCTAATTTGTCCTTGGTGAAGTCGGGTTGCGTAAAGATATTAGCAATTTTCCGGAGATGCAGAATTCCTTGGACATTATCAATGTTATCTCTGTATACAGGCAGGCGCGTATGTTCTGAAGAGCGCAGCAGGCTGATTATTTTTTGAATATCATTATCCAGATCAATCCCAATAATTTCATTATGTGGGACCATGACGTCGTCTACTGTAACTTTTTCCAAGTCTAGAATTGAGAGTAACATCTGACGATATTTGCCAGAAATGCGTGCACCAGCCTCATAGACAACTGTCCGCAATTCTTCGCGACTGAGTGTATAGCCCTCCGCATCAGTTTTACGGAGTCCCAACAACCATAGGACCCCATTTGCCATGATATTTGTAAGCCACACTAAGGGATAAAAAATTTTTAATAGTGGGTAATAGATATAGGCTGCTGGGAAGGCCACTCTTTCCGGCTGAAGGGCGGCTAAAGTTTTTGGCGCAGTTTCAACAAAAATCAGAACGACAAGTGTTAAAGCTGCTGTACCTATTGCGAATCCGAGCTCCCCACCTAGCTGCACAGATAGAACTCCGACTAATGAGGAGGCTGAAATAATGGCAGCATTGTTTCCGAGAAGAATTAAACCAATTAGTCGATCAGGACGCTGTAAAAGCTTTTCTGCAATTTGAGCACCACGGTGTCCTTCACCCGCTTTATGCCGAAGTTTATATCGATTTAAGCTCATCAGCGCAGTCTCTGACCCAGAGAAAAACGCGGACAGCAGTAGAAGAATAACGAGCAGACTTAGTTGCGCTGCAAGCGGTATGTCATCGCCCAATGGATGGGCACCTCCTAAACTGGATAATACCCCTTCACTTCATCAGGACTAAGGAAGACTGTCAAGCTGTTATTAAGAGAAACTTGACCATCAACCCCAACTTCTACCTAGGATTTCTTCGAGGATATATCGGCTACCAAAGTAACCGAGGCATAAGATGACAAAGCCCCCCAAATAGAGGTAAATGGCTCGTTTACCACGCCAGCCGAAAAACTTTCGACCTGTTAGTAGTGTCCCAAAAATACCCAAAGCAAATAGTGATAGGACAGTCTTATGAACGAGGTGTTGCGCAAAAAGATTCTCAACAAAAGCGAAACCTGATGACACTGCGATGATCAAGGAGAGAAAACCGCCTGATGTGATGGCGAACAATAATTTTTCAGTTGTTTCCAAAGGCGCAAATAACTGGTTTATCGGAGAAAACATGCCAGCTTGTAGACGAGTTTCTTGAATGAGTGCATATATGGCGACAATTGCCCCTGCGGTTAACAGGCCATAGGAGAAAAGTGATATGAGAATGTGTGACTGCACTTGCATAGTCATTACCGTGGTCTCATGGGGCGGAGTATTACCACTAGCCATTATTCCTGTGATACCAGCCAGAAGGAGCATTCCCCCACTTAATCCGCGGAGGGACTTTTCAATTCCACTGAGCATTGCAACGAGCACGAGTTCGAGACCAATTACGGATACTGTTGTGCCTATCGTAAGCTGCGTGCCTTGCGGCACGAGTATAAGCAAATAAAGCATCCACAAATGCCAGGCCAGACCTATTGCTGCCGCAAGATAACCGACGCTGAGAAGAAGCATTTTCTGTCCAGCCAACTGGTTTAGACACGTCAGTCCAACTAGTATGCCAGCGACTGTATACGAGAAAAAAATTGTTGCGTGCAATACTGACACGAAGCAGTGTGACCTCTGTGATTTAATGGGTCAATCATCCCACATGGAGGCAGTCAATAGAACCCTTGTGGCAGAAGGCACAGAATTAACCTTTGGAATTGTGTTTACGCTGCTACTCGAATTGCACTCTTTGAGTTCTACATACAGAATGATGGTTACTAAAAAAAATATTCATACCGATGTTTGAAACTCTTACTCAGCGCTTATCGCAGGCCGCAGAATCATTAACAGGTAAAGGCCGTATTACCGACGCTAACATTAAGGACACCATACGGCAGGTGCGCCTCGCACTTCTTGAAGCTGATGTCGCGTTGCCTGTCGTCAAGTCCTTTATCCAACATATCCGAGAGCAGGCGATTGGAGAGTCTGTTGGGAAAAGTTTGCGACCTGGACAGGCCCTAATAAAAATAATTCAAAGTGAGTTGGTAAATATTTTGGGGAGTGACACAGTTGAGCTCAACTTACGGGTGCAGCCACCCGCTGTAATTCTTCTCGCTGGGTTGCAAGGTGCCGGTAAAACGACCACGGCAGCAAAGTTAGCAAAACGTCTTATAGAGGCTGAGGGAAAAAAGGTAATGCTGGTAAGTGCAGATATTCATAGACCAGCTGCTATTTTGCAACTTGAGATGCTGGCGACGGAAGTTGGAGCTGCTTACTGTGCAAGTAGCAGTGACGAAAGTCCTGAATCTATTGTGGAGAGGGCTCTAACGGAAGCGCGCAGGCAATATATGGATGTACTAATTTTGGACACCGCTGGACGCCTTCATGTAGATGAAGAGATGATGGGCGAGTTATCGAGAGTATATTCAGTTGCTGAGCCAATTGAGACGTTGTTTGTCGTTGATAGTATGAGTGGGCAGGACGCTGTTAATTCTGCGAAACTTTTTGACGAACTATTGCCGCTTACTGGGGTGATTCTTACCAAGGCAGATGGTGACGCCAAAGGCGGAGCTGCACTCTCTGTAAGGCAAATTACAGGAAAGCCAATACGATTTATGGGTGTTGGCGAAAAAATGGATGCCCTTGAACTTTTTCGACCGGACAGAATGGCATCGCGTATCCTTGGTATGGGGGATGTTCTTACTTTAGTTGAGGATATAGAAAGTAAGGTTGAGAAAGAACAATCCGAAAAGCTCGCTAAAAAATTAAAGCGAGGAAAGGCGTTTGATCTATCGGATTTGAAGGATCAACTTGAGCAGATGGCAAACATGGGTGGTATGGCATCAGTGCTTGAGAAATTACCAATTCCGGGAAATATAAATCCAGCGGCTCTTCAGCAGTCTGTAAATGAAAAGCAAGTCAAACACCAGATTGCAATTATTAATTCTATGACTATGGCGGAACGACGCTATCCAAAGACTATTAATGGCTCTCGAAAAAAACGTATAGCATTAGGTTCCGGGCTGAAAATTCAAGATGTTAACCGGCTTCTCAAGCAGCATCAGCAGATGGCGAAAATGATGAAAAAAATGTCAAGGGGTGGAATGAAAAAAATGATGCGTGGAATACCACCCGGACAGTTGCCACCGGGATTTTAGGCACATCAAGGTAGGGTGGTTATTCAATTTTTCTACAGAGAGTTAGGCTTCTTGCAGTATTGTGGTTTTGCATCATTAAATATTTTTACTTATAGAATGCTTCACATTCCATTGAAAACAAGTACAATCCGCGGTTTATTTAAATCGGCCTGACCAACGGCATGTCCGCCTTCTTTTTTCAAATTCTTCCGGGAATATAATGGTTAGTATTCGTCTTTCACGCGCCGGCGCGAAAAAACGGCCTTTCTATCACTTGGTTGTTACCGATAGTCGGAACAAGCGGGACGGGCGTTATATTGAGCGTATTGGATTTTTTAATCCACGGGCAAAGGGAGCTGAAGAACAAATCCGCATCGACCTTAAACGCGTTGACTACTGGATTGGTGAAGGAGCGCAGCTGTCGGATCGTGTGAACTCGCTAGTAAAGGCACACCGTAAGGGACCTAAGGAGCCTGCGGCAGAGGAAGCACCTGCTGAGGAAGCTGCGGCAGAGGAAGCACCTGCTGAGGAGCCTGCGGCAGAGGAAGCACCTGCTGAGGAAGCTGCGGCAGAGGAATCCGCGGAAAAAAATTAGAGCGGGCCGCCGCGACAGAGAGCGGTGTAATGCTGACTGATAAAAAACCAGTTGTGTTAGGACGTGTTTCCGGTCTCTTTGGAGTTCGCGGATGGCTGAAAATACACTCCTATACGAAGCCACGCGATGCGATTCTTAACTATCAAGTTTGGTTGATCGAGCTTGATGGGGCATGGCGCTCTGTTGACCTTGCGGAAGGGCGGCGGCAGGGCAAGAGCATTGTTGCTCGGTTTAGAGATATTTGTGATAGAGATGCGGCAGCGGTCTTTTTAAATTCAACCATTGGTGTTGAAAGAAACCTGATGCCTGAGACGGGAAAGGATGAATATTATTGGACGGATCTCGAAGGTTTAAGGGTAGAAAAACACGCTGGTGACTATCTTGGTACTGTAGCCTACCTTCTTGAGACTGGCTCAAATGATGTGATGGTGGTTAAAGGTGAAGGTAATGAGGTATTGATTCCATTTATCATTGGGGATGTAATTAAAGATGTTAATTTGGATGAAGGGAAGATCGTAGTCGAGTGGGAAGTGGACTGATGTTATGCAGATGCAAATAGTCACACTATTTCCGGAAATGGTTAAGATCATTACCGAATATGGCGTCGTTGGTCGAGCCGCCGATAATGGAATAGTAACGGTTGGGTTGCAGAATCCCCGAGATTTTACTACCGACGCGCATGGCACAGTAGATGATCGGCCGTATGGCGGTGGACCAGGAATG
>CAJWFK010000062.1 GCA_913031125.1 uncultured Woeseia sp.
AGGAAGCCCCATAAAAATTGTTGTACCAAATACTGATCAAGGCCATCATTATCGGCATGTTTTCACCGATTGGCGCGGTTCGAAAATGCTGGTCCATTCTCCGTCCACCATGAAGCAATGCCTGAAATTGGTCCGCACCTACAACCAGCGCCAATGACAAGCCGATAGCAGACCACAACGAATAACGCCCACCTACCCAATCCCAGAATTCAAAACGATATTCCTGATTGATCCCAAATAGATCCATTGCCCCATGATTAGTAGAACAAGCCGAAAAATGTTGGTTTATCGCATCTTTGCCAAGGGAAGCCTCAACCCATTGTCGTGCGGCTTTCGCATTCACCATGGTTTCTGCCGTTGTGAATGTTTTCGAACAAATAACAAATAAGGTTGTTTCTAAGTCAAGCTGCTTAGACAAATCGCTTAACTGGGTACCATCAACATTAGAAACGCAATGAACTTCCATGCCAGGCTTCCAATAGTGCCTGAGTGCCCTTGTTGCCATGACAACGCCTAAATCCGAGCCCCCAATACCTATATTTACAATGTCAGTAAAAGGCCGGCCTGTCGTACCAGTAATTTTCCCGCTTTGGATCCCATCAACGAAGCCTGACATTTTTGCGAGTGTCTCTGCTACATCACCCGTCCCTTCAACCTGCGGGGCTACATTATCCGCTGCTGTCGCGCGCAACGCTGTATGTAAAACTGGACGACCTTCAGTGCTATTGATTTTTTTACCTGCAAACATCGCATCAATAAAATCAGGGACAGCAGCTTCTGTCGCAAGCTTAGTCAAAAGAGATAGCGTCTTGTCATCAACAAGATTCTTGGAATAATCCAAAAATAGATCACACGCTTGTATCGAATAATTGTCAAAGCGCTGCGGATCGTCCTGAAAGAGATCGCGTATCTGGAGATCCGTCATTTCCGTATCTAACTTTGCAGTTAATTCTTGCCAGGCCGACAGATCAGTCGGATAAGCGTCAGATAGTTTCGATAGGGGCACGTCTATTTCCTACACTTTATAAAAATTCCTGTACCAATCGACGAACTCCTGAACACCTTCCTCAATCGGAGTCGACGGCTCGTAACCCACTTCATTGAATAAATCCTGAGTGTCTGCCCAAGTATCAGGCACGTCACCTGGCTGCCTCGGCAACAAATTAATCTCCGCTTTTTTACCTAGACAGTCCTCAATCACTTTAATATAAAGCATGAGTTCAATCGGTTTTTGGTTCCCAATATTATAAATCCGATAGGGACAGCTACTAGTGCCGGGATTAGGGTCAGCACTATCCCAATTCTCGTCCGGCTTGGCCGCATGGTCCAGTACACGAACCACACCTTCCACAATGTCATCTATATAAGTGAAATCACGGCGATGTTTACCATAGTTAAACACATCAATCGGCCTGCCTTCGAGAATGTTCTTAGTGAACTTAAATAAAGCCATGTCAGGGCGCCCGTAGGGTCCATATACAGTGAAAAACCGCAGACCGGTTGTCGGGATACCATAAAGGTTCGAATAACTATGGGCCATGAGCTCATTAGACTTCTTAGTCGCACCATATAACGCGAGTGGGTGATCAACGTTTTGTTCCACCGAAAACGGCATCAACGCATTCGCACCGTATACTGAACTGGAGGACGCATAAACACAGTGCTGCACATCATGGTGTCTACAGCCCTCAAGAATATGCAAAGTACCTAAGATATTACTATCTATGTAAGCGTGGGGATCATCTATAGAGTAACGAACTCCCGCCTGTGCACCCAGATGTATTACTTTATCGAATCGCTCATGAGTGAAAAGCTTCTCGATCGCTTCCCGATCGGCGAGGTCTATGCGAGCTATATTAAAGCCATCGTAGCCGGTCAGTATTGATGCCCGTGCTTCCTTTAGGTTGACATCGTAATAATCATTAAAATTATCTAGCCCGATGACCAACTCACCACGATCAAGCAGTCGCTTGGCAACAAAAAAGCCAATGAACCCTGCAGCGCCTGTGACGAGTACTTTCATACCAAACCTATAATCGAAGAATAGGACTAAACTACCACAGCTGTCAGAATTTTAACGAAAAGGCCGGCTAATGCCGGCCTTTTTACTTACTTATGTCTATTTTTTACCGCGTATGGCTTTCCAAGGGAATCGCATACCAATCGAACCATGTATAGAAAATAATCGACGAAACGATAAGCGTCAGAAGCATCACCGGTGATCCTTTCTTAAACCACAGTCCTGGAGTAATCCGATAAGCAGGATTTCCCGTGTCTTTTGCCAATCTCTCGGAAATGGTGACAATAAACACGTTAGCAGTCGAACCTAAGTGTGTTCCATTACCTCCCATACCAACCCCTACCGCAAGGGCCCACCAGAGCGGTGTTACAGCAATTCATGGTGTCAGACTCTGCTCGACAGGCGGAGGTCTCTCTTCCGTTGAAATTTCGCTGTAGTGAAAGCTGATGATCTTCCACTCGCCCTCAATAAAAAGGGGGCTGTACCAGAAACTGCGCGTTGGGCCAGACTGCAAAATCGCTGCAAAAATTGGCTGAGAATTTTACTATATTGGGGTAGAATCCAGTCGATTTCGCTCAGGCCCAATTCGCCAATTAGCAATGACGATCTCTGCCGAGGATTTTATGTGCAGGCTTTCGTGATTGCGGGTAAAGAAAGGAAAAATCCGCTGCAATCAATTTGTAGCGATACAAGAGCGCTCGGATAAACGTCAACCGAAGGAAGCAATCGATGTCAACAGCAACCACAAGTGATACCCACAATTCAGCTACCCTTTTGGACACGTTCCTCGGTCCAACGCCATTGTGGTACAAGAAGGCGGTAATTGGAGCACTTATTTTGAATGTTCCAGCGTTCTTTTTCCTGGGACCACTAGTTACGTCATGGATCATTTTATTTGAATTTATTTTTACATTGGCAATGGCATTGAAATGCTTCCCGCTTCAGCCAGGGGGCTTGCTTGCACTACAAGTTTTAGCGCTGGGACTAACGGATACCTACCACGTTTATGAAGAAGTGATTCACGGGCTGCCGGTGATTCTCCTGGTTGTCTTCATGGTGGCTGCTGTGCATTTTCTCAGGGAGATGCTCTTCAAGTTTATTAACAAGGTGTTATTGGGAATTAGGTCCCGAATCGCAATGAACTTTGCGACGGTGGTAGTTGTTTCCGTGCTTTCAGCCTTTCTTGATGCCTTGACCATTCTGGCAATTCTTATTGCGCTCACTACGACCTTCTACCTTGTGTATGAAAAAGTGATCACCAAGGCCGGGCAAGAGCCTGGATTGCCTTCCGATGACAGCCATATTGAAGAATCACGTTTGCAGGATTTGGAAGATTTTCGCGGGTATCTCCGTGGCTTGTTGATGCATGGTGCAGTCGCTACCGCGATCGGTGGAGTAAGTACGCTGGTGGGTGAGCCCGAGAATATCGTTATCGGAAGCCATACCGGCTGGGATTTCGTGACATTCTTCCTGGTCAATGCTCCCGCCACGATGCCAACCCTGGTGTCTGGTCTGATCATGTGCCTTTTGCTGGAGTGGATTCGACCCTTCGGTAAGTTTTTTGGCTATGGCAATGAACTACCGGAAGACGTACGTAAAGTGCTCGCTGAAGAAGATAGCCGTATTCAAGAATCAGAAACTGGCAGGGATCGCCTGGTAATCAAGATTCAAGTCTGTGTATTCATAATAATGGTCATAGCATTGTCACTGCACCTGGCTGAGGTCGGCTTGATTGGCCTCGGTATAATCATTCTCGCTTCATCCATGCTGGGTGAGACTGACGAGCATAGTATTGGAAAGGCTTTTGTGGAAGGTCTACCCTTTGCATCACTCCTGGTCGTGTTCTTCGCCATTGTTGCAATGATTAACGATCAGCAGATGTTCACACCAGTTATGGAATGGGTATTGGCGCTGGATGGCAGAATGCAGGTGTTCATGGTGTACGTGACCAACGGTGCCTTATCCGCTATCAGTGATAATGTATTCGTAGCAACTATCTACATGGACCAGATCTCGCCACTATTGGAGGCAGGTGTTTTGTCACGCGAATTATATGAGGCGCAATCTGTTGCGGTGGTGATGGGTACTGGTATCCCTAGTATGTCTACCCCTAACGGGCAAGCAGCTTTCCTGTTCCTGTTAATGTCAGGCATAGCGCCGAGGATCAGATTGGGCTATGTCAGAATGGTATTCATGGCCCTGCCGTACTTCTTCATCACATCAATTACGGCCGGCATCATCATGTATAACTGGTTGTAGATACATTATCTCGTCCTTGGGCCTCATCCCTGAGTGAAAACGAATAAAACACCGAGTAGGTAAAATACCCGCTCGGTGTTTTTCGTTTGGTAGTTAGGATTCGAAAAGAGAGACGTTGTTGAAAACGCGCCGTAGCAATTCTTCTTCGCTCAGAGTCTCCTGTGCGTAGCCCGCAGTGGAGAATACAGCAGATTCAGCACCCAAATTATACCATTGGCAAGTATCCTTTCCACTATGCCTAGGAAGTTCACTAAATTAAATATTCTTGCGGTAAATACAGGGCGCGGATTCCTCCATCTTATCCAGCAGCGCTTCGTGAGCATCCAATTCTGCATCACTCACAGTAACGACCAAAAGCTGCATATCGTCCTGACGTAACCGACCCTTTATATCTGCCTTTACAGCCTTATCTGTCGCTTCATCATCGAGAGATAATGCAGCCTGTCCTCCACTCATAGCTAAGTAAACACGGGCAAGTAATTCCGCGTCTATAAGCGCGCCATGTACTTCCCGCTTCGAGGCGTCAACAGAATAGCGTTTGCAAAGCGCATCTAAGCTATTTCTCTGACCGGGGTGTAAGGTACGTGCTAATGACAGGGTATCAAGAACCATTGCATAGTCTGATATCGATGGTTGCGGGTGCTGCATCAACTGCAACTCATTATCGAGAAACCCGACATCAAAATCTGCATTGTGAATTAGGAGCTCACTGTCCTTAATAAAATCCAGAAATTCATCAGCAATATCTGCAAACCGCGGCTGCCCGTACAGGTCAGCACGACTTATACCATGCACACGCTCAGCTCCCTCGTCGATATCACGTTCAGGGTCTAAAAAACAATGGTACTCATTGCCGGTTAACCGCCGGTTCACAATCTCGAGGCAACCTATTTCTATAACCCGATGACCTTTTGATACTGAAAGGCCAGTCGTTTCTGTATCCAATACAATTTGTCGCATCCGTTACAACTCGTCAATTCCCTGGTTTGCTAATGCATCTGCCTCTTCATTACCAGGCACTCCACTATGACCTCGAACCCATTTCCATTCTATCTCGTGCAATGCAATTGCCTCATCAAGCGCTTGCCAAAGATCCTGGTTTTTAACTGGTTTTTTCGCAGCTGTTTTCCAACCTCTCACCTTCCATCTAGGTAACCAGTCATTTATACCATTCATCACATAAGTTGAATCAGTGTGGAGCAAAACCTTTCTAGGACCATTTAAAGCATTTAAAGCCTTAATAGCCGCGGTGAGTTCCATACGATTATTCGTAGTATTGGTTTCACCCCCGTGAATTGTTTTCCGGTGCTTGCCGGATATCATCAATGCGCCCCAGCCACCGGGGCCAGGGTTTCCTCTGCAAGCACCGTCAGTATATATTTCAATAATTTCAGTCAAAACGAGTTCTGAATATCCGTGTAGATGGTTTCGCTATCCCGCCAACAACCTTAGGTCGGGAACGCCAAGGTTTCTTGATGGGCGTTATAGTTACAACACGCTTTTGAGCAATTAGCATATAGCAAGCGGAAAGTTCCGGCCAGAATCGTCGTCCCAAATGTTCCCATTTCACTGCTGATATTCGATGAGCTCCTTGCAAAGGCCAACGAAAAAAATATCGAGTTACACCAACGATACGCATATCTAATAGCTGCAACCAATCAGATAAGCGACGGTCAGAAACCAAAGATTCTGCTCCGGGTGGTAACTCGGCTCCTGGAATCAGCCGCCTCAATCCCCACATTCCACCGGGTTTAAACCCCAGCACAACCATATGGCCATGTGGCGTCAAAACACGCTCGGTCTCCCGCAAGATTGCATGTGAGTGTTCATTAGAATAATCGAAGGTGTGTGGCAAAAATATAAGGTCCACTGAGTTACTAGCAACAGGTAGTTGAGATAGTTGACTAATTGCGCCAGGTTTTCGAGCGTCTCCTGATGTTTCCACATCAGAAATACTTATAGATCGCTGTGTGCGTGCAAAGCGGAGGAAATTGCGCGAACGTCCCCACATACCTAACTGGACACAAAGTTCACCAAACAATCCATCGAAAGCATCTTCAATAAGGCGAGTCTCTTGTTTTAAGAGCGCCTCACCGATAGGTGTCCCTAACCACTGCTGTGCCGCTCCTAATGCCGTTTTCTTATCGTCCACAATTATCGCCTTACCAAATTACTAACAGTCAAGTAGAAATTGGCCCATATTGTCTCATACCAAGCACCATCTTTGTTTTTAGCTGGATATAACTTTGGATTAGTGGCGATTGCACCGACTGACCGTATACAAAAAATGTCCCAGTCAAAACATCGTATGCTTTTGATAACAGATACAATTAGAATTAGCACTATTAATTGACGAGGAACCGACATGGGTTTTATGGCCGGAAAACGTGCACTAATTGTTGGTGTAGCAAGCGACCGCTCTATTGCAGCAGGTATAGCAGAAGCCTTTGCACGCGAAGGAGCAGAACTTGCATTTACTTATCAGAATGAGAAATTAAAATCTCGGGTAGAAAAACTAGCCGAAAGACTAGGGCAAAATAAAAATCTTTTGTTTGCCTGTGATGTTAGCCGCGATGATGAAATAACAGGTGTATTTGATAACCTCAGTCTGTCTTGGCAATCCCTAGACATCTTGGTCCACTCCGTCGGCTATGCGCCACGGGAACAATTGGCGGGAAGCTTTATCGAATCTATAACAAGAGAGGGCTATAAAATCTCTCACGATATATCTGCCTATAGCTTGGCCGCTCTAGCGAAGGGCGCTTTACCCATGATGGAAGGCAATAATGGATCTATCCTTACCCTAACATACAATGCTGCTACGCAAGTCGTACCTAACTACAACGTAATGGGCCTTGCAAAAGCAAGTTTGGAGTCATGTATGAGATTCTTAGCCGCAGATCTAGGACCCAAAGGTATCCGGGTAAATGCCATTTCCGCCGGGGCCGTGAAGACGCTGGCTGCCGCTGGCATTAGTGGTTTTCGTAAGATGCTCGGCTATGCTGAAAAAACTTCACCACTGCAGCGAACGGTTACAATCGAAGAAATCGGTAACACGGCTGCATTTCTCTGCTCAGATTTGGCCAGTGGGATAACCGGAGAAACCACGTTCGTAGACGCCGGCGTCAATATCATGGGTATGAGCTTCGATCAATAATAACTTGGCTACAGATCCTTCAAGTTTATGAGCTATCGTAAGCTAGGTTGGTTTTTTCACCGTCAAGTCGGGCGACAATAACTGCACAACACGAGTCACCAAATACGTTAACACTGGTTCTCGCCATATCAAGAATCCGGTCAAATACCATTAAGACACCTATTGCCTCAACCGGAAGCCCAACTGATCCAAGAATAATTGCAATAGCAACTAAGGATGCTGATGGCACCCCGGCCACTCCGACAGACGTCAGTAAAGCTATAAAAACAATAGAGAATTGCACCCCTAATGTAAGATCAAGACCATATGCTTGAGCCAGAAACATAGCCGCTGCACATTCATATAGGGCGGTACCGTTCATATTAACAGTCGCTCCTAGCGGAAGTACAAAACTAGATATTTTATTTGATACGCCAACATTATCTTCCACACATTCCATTGTAATTGGCAATGTCGCAGAAGAAGATGACGTCGAAAATGCCGTTAGCATAGCCGGAGCCATTGCAGGAAACATTTTATAAGCCTTGACTTTAGCTACAAA
The DNA here is from genome assembly GCA_913031125.1 of uncultured Woeseia sp. Classification (GTDB taxonomy): domain Bacteria; phylum Pseudomonadota; class Gammaproteobacteria; order Steroidobacterales; family Woeseiaceae; genus SZUA-117. The sequence continues at coordinate 7,978 of CAJWFK010000062.1, forward strand.
CTTTAAAAATAACGGCATAATAATCGTTATATGAACTATCAGCGCAACAAGTACGGTGACAGCGAAAATAGCGAGTGGTCTAACTGCGGAGAATCCAGCTTCTGCGACAACCTTGGCCACCAATCCAAAAACCCCAATCGGAGCAAACTTCATAATCCACTCAGTCATACGCATCATCACGTGGAAAACCGAGTTCCAGAATGTGTATAAAGGACTCGCAAATTCATTGCTGAGCTGCGTCATAAAGTAGCCAAACAACAGCGCGAAAAAAATAATCCCAAGCATCTGACCAGTCGCCGCGGCCTGAACCACATTGGGTGGAACCATCTGGTGAAATACTTTGGCGATGTCACCAGGGCCCCGTCCTTCAGCTAATGCAACCAGTTCATCTGCAGACGCGTCTAATGCAAGCATCTCACCAACTGGCTGTCCCCCTTGATAGCCCGGCCCAACCAAATTGATAAGTAACAATCCTAGAACCGTGGCAGCCAGCGTTGTCGCTGCGTAGAAAAGTAGCGTACGACCACCCAGCGCACTAAGATTTCCGCCTGACCCAATGCCTGCAACGCCAACAATAATTGATGAGAAAATTAACGGCACGATGATCATCTTCAGCGCATTAAGAAATAATGAGCCTACGTAATCGAAAAACCCGATGAAGCTTACGCCAAAAATTGAGGGGTCTTGTGCTCCAGCTGCTATGGATCTATTAACTAGCCAACCGGCAATTGCAGCAAGACTGATAGCAATCAAAATTTGCCAGTGAAGCTCCAGTTTTTTCATTAACCACTCCTGGGATTATATGTCTCAACTAGCTTTTGATATTGGCCTCAGTCGCTAAAACAGCACAGTTCTATCAAACTCTTTTACAGGAAATCAGAACCTTGGAGGGCAATTTCACTGCGCTCAATATCAGCATGACGCTCTAGCTCGTTAACGTATGCAATGTAATCCGATGCGCCAGCAGTTGACTGCAACTCTTCCTTTCGTTGGTCTCTCTCTGCAATCGGTATCGACTCAGGCTTACCAGGCATTACAGCCTTGAGCATAAATACGACGTAATCGCCAGTCGAAGATACCGTGCTACCCAGCCGCCCATTACCTGGTGACGGCTTTTTCGCTAGGAAAATGGAATCAAGAATGATCGTATCAAGGTCGTCTTGGGCACGTGTTACAGTAACATCGGGCCTATAATTCGCTTCCAACTCAAACGCAACTTCTTCAAAATCCTGGCCATCTTCCAAAGCTTCGCGCAAGCGACGAGACCTATCATCAATGATATTGACGGCCCGTTCTGACTGCATGTCAAAAACAATACTATCTCTCACCTCTTCCAATGGACGAATTGATTCTTCATGGTAATCATATACTTGAACCATGATAGATCTACCCCCACCAATTTCGATGACATCACTAATTTGGCGTTCACTTAGTACAGGTGAGCTGAAAACCATGTCAATTACTACTTGGTTAGCGCCGAACGGTGCCCCACCTAATCGAGTAAAGTCAGTCGCCGCTCGAAGTTCCAATCCGCTCATTTCCGAGATTGTTGCAATTTGATCTGCATCAAAGACCGCATCTGCCAGCTGCCGTTCCAAGCTCCGTATTCTGTCGTCTATACCCTGCGTACGCAGCTCGCGCAAAAGCTCGCTACGCACTTGGCTTAGTGGCAACGGTCCTCCTGGAATAATTTCGTTAAGTTTTACAACGTGAAATCCAAAATCTGTCCGGACTGGCCCAGAGATTTCACCTAGCGAAATAGAGAATATCTCATCACCGAGCGCACCCGGCATCTGTGACTGCATCACGCTGCCGAGATCGCCCCCTTGATTGGCTGTACCTCCATCTTGTGAGTACTGTTGGGCTAAATCAGCGAAAGACTCCCCGGCCTGAGCCCGCACTGTTATTGCCATTGCCAGTTCTTCGGCAGCTGACTCGTCTCCATCTAAAGTGATTAATATATGACTCCCACGTCGCGATTCATCTTGTAAAAACCGACTAGCATTGTCATCGTAATACTGCTCTAAAACGTCTTCCACAACTGTAATGTCAGCTGCCAGCTCTTCCCTATTAATTTCAAGGTAAGAAAAATCAACAGACTCCGGTGCAAGAAAATCATTCGGCTGGGTTTCATAATGTGCTTGGACATCTTCGTCATGCACAACGATAGTGTCAGCTAATGCAGCGATATCGAAGGTCGCAATGGAAACAATGCGCTGTTCAGCAATCAGGTTTAGGTACCGTCGGTATTCTGTGGGGGTAATGAATGCCGTTGCACCAATTCCACGTTGCAATTGGCTCGTCCGCATGGCTTGCCTTTGTCGTTCTTCAAAAAACCGAGCATCGATAACTCTTTGGTCAAGCCAACTGTAGTAGAGATCTTTGCTGAAAACACCATCTTCTTGAAACTGGGGCTCTTCTTGTATTAATTGGGTCAGTTGTGCATCACCTACACGGTACCCTTGTTCTGCCACATGAATTTCTACTATCGCGTCACGGATAAGACGGTCCAAAGTATTCGATCGAATGAGCTGCAGCGTTTCGGAAGGCAAACTACTGTAATCTTCCAGTTGTAATAGCTGATCTTGATAAGCATTCTCCAGCTGAAAAATCGAAATTTCTAGATCATCAACCTTTGCAGCATAACCAGCATTTAAGAAATTGAAATTGCCTACGCCAAAAAACACGAATGAGACGGCTAAAAGCCCGAGTAGCACCGCGGCGAACGTACCAGTGAAGTTTTCACGTATATTTTGAAGCATATGGGACTCAAACAACCTTTCAAAAAAGGGGTCCTATAGGACCCCTATTTATAAGTGGCGGAGTGGACGGGATTCGAACCCGCGACCCCCGGCGTGACAGGCCGGTATTCTAACCAGCTGAACTACCGCTCCTGAAGCCAGATCAGTTCACGGCGTCTTTCAACGCCTTGCCCGCCTTGAAGCCCGGTACGTTGGCAGCGGCGATCTTGATGGTTTCGCCGGTCTGCGGATTGCGACCTTCGCGCGCAGCGCGCTGCTTCACGGAAAAAGTACCGAAGCCCACCAGAGAAACGCTGTCGCCTTTCTTCAGAGCGCCGGTCACGGCATCCAGAGTGGCATCCAGCGCACGGCCCGCGTCGGCCTTGGAAATGTCAGCGGCCGCAGCAATGGCATCGATCAGTTCGGATTTATTCATAGGGATCCCCCAATGTTTATTGTTTCGGTTACATACTGTTCCGACCGTCAAAAACGGGACGACCGGCCATTACCTGATTCAAAGAAAAACAGCGGGGTACATTCGATGGAATGGCAGCCCACCGCCCTTCACG
>CAJWFK010000063.1 GCA_913031125.1 uncultured Woeseia sp.
GCATCGTGCCAGGCATCGAGACGACACCCATTTTGATGGTGCCGATGACCACCTCGTAAAAGGCCGGAATGCGCGGGAGCACAACGATAGCGCGGTCGTTCTTGACCGCACCGAGCCCGCGCAACATGTTGCCAACACGGTTGGAGGCGCGGTTTAGGTCAGAGAATGTGTGAGACTCGACTGTCTCGCCGTCGCGAGAGACGTAGTAAAAAGCCACCTTGTCCTTCTCAGCGGAGCGCTTCTCGATAACATCGAACCCGAAGTTATAAAACTTGGGGACTTCGTATTTAAACGCTCTCCGCGTCTCCTCGTAGTCCGTCATTTTCGCTAGATTGAGCAACTACACCTCCCCTTCGTCGCTGATAGCAGTCTCGTCGAGAAAACCCAGAATCTAATACAGATGCAGCTCAGTGGCGACGCGCTGATTACGCTGATTTATCACAAACGTCTGGACGAGGCCTGGCAGGCAGAAGCCGAAGCCCTGCAGAAAACACTGGGCTACCCGCTGATCGGACGTTCGCGCAAACAAAAAATCGTACTCCAGCGGGACTGGGTTAATGAGACCCTGCAGGTCGATGGCCGGGCCTTCCATTACCGTCAGACAGAGGGCGGATTCACTCAGCCCAATGGCGATATGAATCAGCAGATGCTGAGCTGGGCGCGGGCGGCCGCAGATGATATTGCCGCCACACAGGGCAAAGCAGACCTGCTGGAACTTTACTGCGGTAACGGCAATTTTTCAGTCGCCCTGGCAGACCGCTTTGAGCACGTACTGGCCACTGAGATTTCCAAAACCTCGGTCAATGCGGCCCAGATTAATATTAAAGACAACGCACTGGATAACCTGATTATTGCCCGCTTATCCAGTGAAGAATTTGTGCAGGCACTGCGCGGCGAGCGTCAGTTTACACGCCTGCAGAACGTCGACCTGAGCAGCTATAATTTCCGTACCGTGCTGGTTGATCCGCCACGGGCCGGACTGGATGAAGAGTCGGTCAAACAGGTGCAGGACTACGACAATATTATTTATGTGTCCTGTAACCCGGACACCCTGCACGATAATCTGCTCACTCTGTGTCAGACTCACACCATCAGGCGCTTTGCCCTGTTCGATCAATTTGGCGACCCGGCTACGAATTTTTTTAACAATTTGTTGCTGCTCAAGAACATCTTTTTGTAGCCCTACAGGGCCATGACCTCTAATAATTAATGTTTCCTCGTTCATTAAGTTTAGCAACTGATCGTAACCGGCAAGAAATCCATCTATTGAGCCTCCAGATGCCCAGTCAATATAAGGATAGGCATCGGTAAAAATGTCTCCGGCATGTATGACATTGCTTTCCCGGAACCAAACGATTACATCACCGTCAGTATGAGCTTCAGGAATAAAGATAAGTCGAGCTTCCTCTCCGTTAAGATGTAAGCTTGAATGTTCGGAGAAAGTGATGACCGGCCAGGCAAGTTTTTCCCGGGCCTTGATCAGTCCCCACATTTTCGTGTCGTAGTCACGACTTAGGTGATCGCGGGTATTCTGATGGGCGATAATTGTAGAGCCTTCCGCTTTAACTATAGGAACATTACCGCCGGTATGATCGCTATGCCAATGGGTGTTGATAATAAATCGAATAGGATCGTTTGAGAGGGTGTGGATTGTATCGAGGATTTTAGGTGCGAGTGGTGCAAACTGGTCATCAATAATAAAGATACCATCTTCTCCTACAGACAATCCGATATTCCCGCTTTGGCTACCTTGGCTGATTATCATGTATACCGGTCCGCGGATATGTTCGATATTGATGTCAATATTATCTGGATCTAATGTCTGGCTCAGTACCATCGGGCTGTTTAAAAAGAGGAGAACAAATAGCAATCTGAGAGTAGCCAGTCGGCGCATGGGAATATTTCCTTAGACGGGGCTAGTGAGTAAATACTTATCTTATAGCGAAATCAACGTTATGATTTCAAATACTAAGGGCAATCCATTAATGCATTTTTATGGCCGGATTATTATCAAAAGAAAAAATTATCGCACCGGCCAACTATAACCGTTGGCGTGTTCCGTTCTCGTCTGTTGCGATCCATCTCTGTATTGGATCTGTTTATGCTTGGAGTATTTATAATCCGCCACTGACGCGAGTCTTTGGAGTTGCTACCAGTTCGGCTGATGATTGGAATCTGGGTGAGGTTGTCTGGATATTTACCGTTGCTATTGTGTTTTTGGGCCTGGCGGCTGCATTTGCCGGGCGGTGGCTAGAAAAAGTCGGGCCGCGCAAGGTCGGAGTGGTTGCTGCCTGTTGTTGGGGTGGGGGCTACATCATTGGGTCAGCCGGCATAATTACTCATCAACTTTGGCTCCTTTACTTAGGTTATGGAGTGATTGGCGGGTGTGGTTTAGGTTTAGGTTATGTCTCGCCTGTAAGCACGCTGATTCGCTGGTTTCCGGATCGGCGAGGTATGGCGTCCGGTATGGCAATTATGGGTTTTGGTGGCGGCGCCATGATTGGGGCACCCATGAAAGAGTATTTCCTCCGCCTCTTTTATCGGGCACCAGAGTATCTCGGACAGATGGCGGACCTTGAACTAGTTACACGTGCGGGACGGCAATATGCTGATGTGGCAGGTACTTTGAGAGAAATTGTCACTATTGGTGGCGTAGAAGCACGGAATATGACTGTACCGGGCCCTGAGGGCGTCTATGTCGTAAACACGGGCGCTACAGGTGTTGCGGAAACGTTTCTGGTCATAGGTGTGATTTACCTGGTAGTAATGCTGGTGGCGGCTTTTTCTTACCGACTACCAGCCCCCGGCTGGAAGCCTGACGGCTGGGTTGAACCTCCTGAAGATGCTCGTCACAGGCTGATTAGCAAATACAACGTTGATATCGATCAGGCGCTGAAGACTCCACAGTTTTACCAGCTATGGATTGTCTTGTGTTTTAACGTCACTGCAGGAATTGGAGTACTCGGTGTTGCTAAAACCATGATTACTGAGATATTTGGTACTACTCTGCCAGATATTGTTGACGCAAAATTTGCTGGAACCTATGTCGTCATGATTAGTGCATTCAACATGGTTGGACGTTTTATCTGGGCCAGTAGTTCTGATTATATCGGGCGACGCAATACCTACTGGATTTTCTTTGTCTTAGGTATCGGACTGTATCTTTCTATTCCATACACCGCGCAGCAGGTTAGTGCCAACCCCGTTGTGGTTTGGCTAATTTATTTCTATGTGGCAACAATGATCATATTCACTATGTATGGCGGTGGTTTTGCGACCATACCAGCTTATCTGGCAGATATTTTCGGCACCCGCTATGTTGGCGGTATTCACGGGCGCTTGTTAACTGCGTGGAGTACTGCAGGTGTTTTGGGGCCACTGGCGATCACATCGTTGCGAGAGCGATCGGTTACTGATGCTATTCAGGATCTGATGGATAAGGTAGATCCTGAAGTATTTGCTGAACGTTTTGGTGCCTCTATCGATCAACTTGAAGTTCTTATCGAACAAAAAACCGTGACAATTTCGAGACTTATGGAGATCCTTCCGGCCGGAACGCCTGATCCTACCAGTGAGCTTTACAACTCGACGATGGTCTTGATGGCGCTACTACTAGCTATCGCATTGGTGAGTAATGCTTTAATGCGACCTGTCGATAAACGTCATCACATAGTGGAATCATTATCTTGATCATCCATTAGATATTAAATTATTTATTTTTTGTTTATAAACAATAATTTATAAGTTTAATCGAATATATAACATTAATTATTTATAAAGGGACGAATCTCAATATCAGTAATTTCTGCGGTAGCTGATGTGTTTATGGCGTTGATCACTGTGGTTGCGACTTCGTGGGCTTGTAACAGTGAGCCTGCTTGGTAATTTTTGTTTTCGCGCCTATAGATTTTTTCCTGCATCGGAGTCGCTGTGCGCCCGGGGTAAATGTTGATCACCTTAATTCCGTTTTTGTTTTCCTCGGCTCTTAAGGATTCTGAAAACCCTTTCAGGGCAAGTTTGGATGCACCGTAGGCTGCTAGGCTATGCTTGCCGGTTTGTTGGCTTACACTTGAATTGATAAAGATGATAGCCGCGCTCGAAGCGCGCAATTTCTTTATTAATAGATGGGTAAGCAAATAGGGAGTTCTAAAATTAATGCTAAGAACCTCGTCAGCTCTTTCTATTGATGTAGATTCGATAGTGTCTATGTGAATATCGCCAGCAGCGTGTATAAGAAAGTCAATTGATGTTTCTGATCTTGCCAGACGCTCAATGGCTGGTATGCATTCTTTGCTATTAGCGAAATCTGCACTGTGAATAGTTACTTGGTTGTCGTAAATTTTGACTAGCTTTTCTTTGCGCTCCTTCAGTCGCTTTTCATTTCTGCCGATAAGGTGGATATTTGCACCATTCGCTGAGAGTGCATCCGCAATTGCTGACCCAATACCACTCGTTCCGCCTGTAATTACCGCTGTTTTTCCTGAGTGGATTTTCGCTCCTGTTAATTTGCTTGTTTCCGGTAAATAGGTTTCCGCTATTCTTTTTGGGCCCCTCCCTGTCCAGATCCATTCGACACATAGGTCGCTCCATTCGGCCAGTTTCTGGATGTGGTTGAACATCGGGAGGTACAGCCCATTAGCCCAACCGGAGATAGCAGCTGATGAAAGGTTGAGCCTTAGGGAAAGCGAGCGTCGCGATGCAATATCCGCTAGCGCCATTGCTTCCTCAATTCTTTGCCACCTGGCTTCGTAATCTTTCAGCAGTGCTTTTTTATCTTGCGTCGATTCGCGTGGTTTCACGGCTATAATGATTGAATTATGATAAAGTAGAACTTATCATAGTTGGAATTAGTGAATATATATACTTGATTTTAAAACGTGACTGATTTCGCAGTTTTTAGCGTTAACCAGTGCTTAGCCTGTTTCATTTTACTGGGCTACGATTCTGATTATTAAAGGGTCAGAGGAAATTTTATGATTATAGTAGGTATAGTGATTGGACTAACGATTGGTGTGCTTATACCACACGTTATCAGAGCTATTTTAGTTTAATAACAACGATTGAAAACGCATTAGGTTAGTCGGGTAACCGTTATTTAAGGCGAGCTCAAAGAGTTACTTTGCTGACTGCAGGTAGTTTTTTACGCCGATTTTGTCTATTAGTCCGAGTTGAGTTTCCAGCCAGTCAACGTGTTCTTCTTCGGATTGTAAGATTTGATCGAAGAGGTCGCGGGTCACATAATCTTTGTGCGTTTCGCAATAAGCGATAGCCGCCCGGAGATCCGGGATAGCATCGTGTTCCATATCGAGGTCGCATTGCAACATTTCCGGAACGTCTTCGCCTATACGAAGCCGACCAAGATCCTGCAGATTAGGCAGTCCCTCCAGGAAGAGTACGCGCTCGATAATTTGGTCCGCATGTTTCATTTCATCAATCGACTCTTCATACTCTTTTTCGCCAAGCGAGATAAAGCCCCAGTCTTTCATCATCCTCGAATGCAGAAAGTACTGGTTGATAGCTGTTAACTCGTTTTTTAATACTCGGTTGAGATGCTCGATGACCGTTTTGTTGCCCTGCATAATTTTATTCCTAATGGGTTACTTATGCCTAATCATGGCATAAAAAAACCGGCTTGTGCCGGTTGCGAATTGGAATAAGAATCGTTCGCTTTACGCGGAGGAGGGTACGTACATAATTGGCTGTGTATGCTGGTTGGTTTCATCAAGTATTTCCTCTGCAACCGGCCCACACGTCCCACAAACTGAAGCCACCCCGAGAGTTTCTCGGAGTTCAAACAAATTGTCCGCGCCATTCGCTGCAGCACGGCGAATTTGTTTATCAGTAACTGATTTGCAGATACAGACGTACATGTATTGTTGCTCCAAATATATATTCTAGATTCAAAACGAAATGAGAATGATTGTCAATAGCATTTCGTTTAAATGACCTTCTTTTAAAAATATTCTTTTGATTTCATGGTCTTAATTAACACTGAATGAAATTTTGTCGGTACTTAAGTGAACTAGTACCGGTTTTTCATGTGTGAGAAAACCTGCAAAGTTAGTGAAGGACATGGCACCATTGTATGTATCCGGTCGAAATGCCGGTTTTCGTATAGGGCGGATTAACAGTTTGAATCAGGAAAATAGAAAACTCTTGATCGTTGAAGACGATCCTGGGCTCTTATCGCAACTCAAGTGGTGTTTTGAGATATACGACGTTGCGACCGCAGAAAATCGAAAATCCGCGGTAAATGAGCTGCGTCGGCATGAACCGGCGGTCGTTTTACTTGATCTTGGATTGCCACCAGTTCCGGAGGGCGTCGAAGAAGGTCTAGGGACCCTGCGGGATCTACTAAAACTATCGCCTCATATTAAGGTGATCGTGGTAACAGGCAATGGTGATCAGCAAAATGCTCTCCATTCCGTCGCGCTTGGTGCTTATGATTTTTATCAGAAACCACTCGATATCGACACGTTACAGTTGCTTGTGGAGCGCGCTTTCAATATGTGGGAACTTGAGATGGGGAATCGTTCTCTACAGAATTTAGCGAATGAATCCCCACTCGACGGAATTATCGCAGCTAGTGAGGGCATGCTTAGTGTGTGTCGCATGATTGAAAAAGTTGCTCCAACTGATGTGACGACGTTACTTCTAGGTGAAAGTGGCACGGGTAAGGAGTTACTGGCTCGTGCGCTGCACCGTTTAAGCCCACGGGAGGAAAAACGTTTCGTTGCTATCAATTGTGCTGCTATACCGGAAAATCTGCTTGAATCCGAATTGTTTGGCTTTGAAAAAGGAGCATTTACAGGTGCGGTCAAGCAGACACCGGGCAAGATTGAACTCGCTGATGGCGGTACGCTGTTTCTTGATGAAATAGGTGACATGCCGCTCGCCTTACAGGCAAAAATGCTCCGATTCCTGCAGGAACGTGTTATCGAACGCGTCGGTGGGCGCGAGGAGATTTCAGTTGATGTGAGAGTGGTCTGCGCGACTAACCAAAACCCAGAGGAATTGATCGAGCAGGAACGTTTTCGTGAAGACTTATATTATCGTATTAGTGAGATCACTATCGATATTCCCCCGTTGCGGGAGCGGGAAGAGGGTCGATTGATCCTAGCAAGACATCTGTTGGCCAAATACGCAAATCAGCAGGGACGAATGTTGGTAGGTTTTACCGATGATGCTAACGAGGTGATCGAGAGCTACCGTTGGCCGGGTAATGTACGCGAGCTTGAGAATAAGATAAAAAGCGCGATTATCATGGCGGATGGTAAGTCAGTTACAGCGGCTGACCTCGGTCTGGAAGCTACTGACGGAGAGACAACCGGTACTTTGAATCTGCGAGAGGTTCGCAAGCAGGCCGAATCAAAAGCGATACGGGCGGCGCTCATGAAAAATTTTGGGAATATCTCGAGAACAGCCAAACAACTAGGGATTACTCGCCCAACGCTATATGACTTACTTAACAAGTACGAGCTTTCCACTGAAGCTTATTCTAAGCGCAGTAAGGACGAGAAAAACTCTTCTGATTGAGGACTGAAGTGAAGGGGAAAATTGAGGGGTGCGTCAAGACATCTATTTGCAATAAACGTTAGACTGTGTGTAGTCGTTTGGATTTCGCTTGGGAGAGATGGAAATGGTGTTTTTAGGTAAAGCATCGATAAGTTTGGATCAAGGCTTGGCAAATTCTAAGAACAAAATTTTGGTGACGTTGGCAACCGTCATGCTTTCTGCATGCGGAGGCGGAGGCGGTGAGAGTAGCAGCCCGCCACCACCACCACCCCCGCCGCCACCTCCAGCTAATGAAGCACCGGTTGCTAATGCTGGTGAAGATATGTCTGTGGCTGAGTTGACGGTGGTAGCACTTTCCGGCTCTGCTTCGGATACTGACGATGAAACTGATACTTTATCGGTCTCTTGGGTACAGACTGGTGGTACTTCGGTTACGCTAGATATTGCTGACTCCCTGACCCCGAGTTTTACCGCGCCGGATGTTACTGCTACTGAATTGCTCACTTTTGAACTCACCGTTACTGACCCGGATGGACTCTCTGACACAGATTCGATCGATGTGACTGTGCAAGAACCGCTTCCCATGGTGACGATTTCAGGGATACTGCAATACGAGTTCGTGCCACCCAAGAACAGTTGTAATGGACTTGATTACAACGCTGTTGAATTGCGACCGATACGGCAAGCGACAATCCAGTTGCTGGACGATGAAACAAAGAATGTCTTGGATTCCACAGTGTCTGATGACTCTGGACAGTACTCACTGACAATGGATGCATCTACCGATGTGATTATCCGTGTTCGGGCAGAGTCAGTTCGCGCTGGCAATCCCTCATGGAATGTCCAGGTTCGCAACAATGTTGATACTGACACTCCGCCGGCACCGTTGGATGAGAGGCCTATTTATGTCATGGATTCAAGCGTGATCGATAGTGGCGTTGCCAACCAGACATTAAACCTCACTGCGACCACCGGATGGGGGGGCAGCAGTTACACCGAAGCAAGAGTTTCCGGACCTTTCGCAATTTTGGATGTGATTTATGACTCAATGTTGTTGATTACAGGCGTTGATCCAAACGTTAATTTTGGTGCTATGGATGCGTTCTGGAGCCCCGACAACAGTTTAACTAACGGAGATATTGCCTTAGGTGAATTAGGCACGTCCTTTTACAATGGAAATAGGCAGCTTTTCCTGGTGGGTCTTGATGGTGAAGACACGGATGAGTTTGATGACCATATCGTTGCGCATGAATGGACGCATTTTTTCGAAGATAACCTGGCACGATCCGATAGTACTGGAGGGCCGCACGGAGGTGGAGATTCATTAGATATGCGCCTGGCATTCGGAGAAGGATTTGCTAACGCTATGTCTGCCATGATTTTGGATAACCCCGTATATTGCGATACCTATGGCGCAAACAATAATAGTGGTTTCGATATAGATATGGAGCAGGATTATGGTTACCGGGAGGGCTGGTTCAACGAATCCTCTGTAGAAGAGTTGGTCTATGATTTGTGGGATACCAATTCAGACGGTGACGACAATGATAGTGTGGGCTTTGCACCGATTTATGATGTTATGGTTGGTCCGCAAGCAACTACCCCTGCTTTTACCAGTATATTTTCTTTTGCGACCTATCTGAAGGATCAAGGCACCGGTAAGAATTCATTTATTAACTCGCTGCTATTGGCTGAAGATATTACTAGCGATGTTGATATTTGGGGTTCTATGGAGACAAATGCCGGTGCTTTAGCTGGTGTCAGTGTGGATGTGCTGCCGGTATATACTGATCTGACCCTTGGTAATACGATTAATATCTGCGTTAACTCAGGATACGATGGCTTGGGTGATGGCAACAAGTTAGCTGAAAAGCGTTACCTGAAACTCGATTTGGCTTCGAATTCGGCGGTAACCTTTGAAATGATTGCCAATCCGGCACCTACAGACGATACCGGTGAGGAATTTGATGATGGCAGTGATCCCGATGTGTATGTATTTCAAAATGGACAATATATAGCGTGGGGAGAGTCTGCGACTGCGGATAGTGAAACTATCAGTCCGGGTTCTGGCTCAACCAATAGTGCTGTATATGCACCAAGTTCATACACCGCTGGGACATATGTTGTGGAAATTTCGGATTGGCGCATGGTGGATGCTGATATTCCAGCAGAATATCCAGAGAGAGTATGTTTCGATTTTACGGCTAATTAAGAGGTATCAGCTTTTTAAGGAATACGATCATATGAAACCGATCAAATTACTATCTACAGCAGTATTGATGACTGCGATTGTTTTGGCGGGCTGCGACAACGTAGGTGACTCAGAAGACATTACCTCGGGGGTGGGTGAGAACTCGGTCCCCTCCGAGCAGAAGACTGATAAGCGTATGAGTGATGGCGCTTCGCCCGGCAAACCAACTGCGCCAGTCTCTATTAGTTACGATATTTTGAACAAACCTATTGTTGGTTCTCCGGTACAAATAAGGGTCCACATCAGATCGCGACAGGGTCCTGTGAATGTCCGGTACAGTATTAATGACCAGAGTGCGCTAATGTTTAAAGAGGGACAGGTTGAGTCACTGGAGATTACCGATCCTACAAAACGGGAGCCAAGAGAAGTATCGGTTGTGCCACTTAGAGAGGGTCGTTCTTACGTGAATGTTTCTGCAGAAGTAGAGACTCCGCGCGGCTTGATGATTCGTTCCATGTCTGTACCGATTAAGGTTGGTTCGGCACCGATTCAGCCTAATGATAATGGAGAACGCAAGGAAGGTCCGGGCGGAGAAGCTGTTATCTCAATGCCTGCACAGGAGTCGGGAGCAAGTTCCAGCTAGTGTGGTTAAATACCTACGGGCTTAGGAAAGTTAGTGAGGCCTAAGAACAGCAAACGGTCTCAAAGTAAGTTATTGGCTTCCACCGAAGCGGCCCCGTTTGCTATACATAATGCCAACTCTAATTGTCCGGTATTACTTGTATGTGACCACGCAAGTGATCGCTTCCCTCAGTCCCTCGGATCGATGGGCCTTGACCATGCCGCCAGGCAATCTCATTTAGCTATT
>CAJWFK010000064.1 GCA_913031125.1 uncultured Woeseia sp.
TTGCAGTGTTAATCCTTCACGGATCTTGATGGTATAAGTAAGTCCGTCATCATGGGCTTGCCAGGATTCAAAAACTGTTCCAACGACACCTGCAGGGTCTCCGACCAAGGCTCCACCCGCAACTTCGATCGTTGGATAAATTACAGGTGGCTCGTATACAGCGTATAGTGCATGATGTGATTGAATAAAGTTGGCGCAACAGACATCAAATGTTTCAATGTCGCCGCCTATTCCTACAATCAAATCGCGCGCTTGTGTTGGCAATTGAAATGTCAACATTACAGCGAATGTGACAATCATTGCCGACAGTTTAGTTCGCATGGATTTAATCCTCCATTTATTAATTTTAAGAACCAGCTAATCGATAAGGGTTTGCTTTAGACAAAATCTTGATAGCTGAGACCACTAATTATTTAAAGCAACGATATGTTTGTCAACCAAAACTTACAAAAAACCCTGATTTATTGAGTGATTTCTATCATGCTGTATTCTTGGCGAGCATTTCCGCAAATCTAACCGGTGTCGCAACAGGGTCTAGCACTTGAGCTGGAACCGCTGCTTGAACAGGATCTAATAGGCCACTCCAAATGGTACACGCGAAAAACACGACGTTTGCGTCATCTTCCTCACAGGCCAGTCGGGCTTGGTTGATTCCGGTTTCTTGAAGGGCATTAGCCATGCCGCTTCGAACGATATCGCACAATTTGCCTATATCTTCGTCTAGCAAACGATCGGTGTCTTCTTTTGGAGGATGAGGGCAGGGCGCATGCCTAACCCCAGCGAAGTTATGATACATACCATATTGATGTATGTGACGCCGAACCCAATTCGAATCTGTGGGTAAATTTTCGTTTTCTCCTGATTCAATTCGTGGGGCAATTACCGCTAGACGTCCAAGAGGTGCGGCAGTGTATGCCGCTGCCTCCATAGGGCCCGTTACGGGAATGGAGACCAAGTGCTTTGCATCCTGTAAGCCAGGATCATCACAGCAAGCAATTACTATTGCATCGAATCCATCTTTTTCCGCTTGAACTACGGCTTCCAATAAAGGATTCATGAGAACGGAGGGTGCGGGAAGGAATGCGGTACGTGGAACACTTCCCGCAAGATTTCTAACTACTACCTCAGTGTCAGAAGAAACAGCAGGTTCAGCGACTTCTCGCGTTGCCTGATCATAGATGTCTGTTCCATTAGGATTTAATACAAGAATTTTTGGATTAGCCATAATCACTCTCCATCGTATTTTATTATTTGTTAGTTGCCAATTTAATTTGCATGGCTTGTTATCGATTTAATATTAGACGGTATAACCTTGCAGGATATCTTCTTCAATTGCTTCTGTTGTTCTTTCTTCAGCAGGCCCGAAGCCTCCTCCGCCCCCCGTTGCTATGGTAATCATTGTTCCTGCTTCTACCGGGACATCAGCGCATTTAAGCGCCTTCCAAGAGTTTTCTTTATTAGTTACTGTGACATCTCCAGGCTCACCATTTTTTCCACCTAAGAGACCTCGACCTGGAGTTTGAGTTCTTTCAAACCAAGTAGATAATCGAGCGTTTGATAACACTTCATATGTTCTAATCAGTCCAAGCCCTCCTCTCCAGCGTCCCTTGCCTCCCGAGTTGGGTCGCAGCCTATATTCATGAATTCGTAGTGGAAATCGATACTCTTGCACTTCGACAGGAAAGTTTTTTAGATCGCCGCCGCCATATGTAACCATAGCACTTGATCCATCGCCTCCTCTGAACGCGCCCCAACCTACGCCCGTTGCTTCGCCGGAGACGAAAAGTTCATTTGATGTTGGATGTTTGCCTGTAAACATAATATTCATTGCATCGCCGCATTGACCCGCTATTACAGAATCTGGCGCTGCATTTGAGAGAGCATTAAGAAAAAGATCAATCATTAGACCAATATGAGGGTAGTAATGTTGGCAAGCAGCAGGCTCTCTTGCATCGAATACTGATCTTTCTGGTACACTGATATGCAGATTTTTGAAGGAGCCGGCGGTCACTGGAAGTTGCGGATCGATAACAAATTTGAAAGCCAACCTAACGCCTGCAATTGTCTGTTGGAGGCCGCAATTTAAACAGCCTGGTGTTTGTGGGCTTGACCCCTCGAGAGATACATGCATTTCTTCCCCCGCAATTGTAACCTTAGTTTCAACAATTACAGGATCCCCGCCAGGGCCCCATGAATCAAGGTTGCCTTTAGCGGTCCAGGTGCCATCAGGGAGTGCTGCGATCGCAGCCCTTTCGGCTTCTTCACTTTGTTCAAAAATTTTAGTGCTTGCAGAATCAATAATGTTCATGCCAAATCTTTTATAAAGTTTTTGCATTTCTTTCTCACCGGTTCGGCAAGCTGCAACCTGTGCTTGAAGATCACCCCATATAGCTTTTGGTAGTCGTGAGTTTCGAGTTAGGAAGTCGATAATGTTTTTGACAGGCTCACCTGCTCGGAAAACCCTGGTTGGACCCAGGCGATAACCTTCTTGATAAATTTCTGTTGAGTCCGTTGCGGAGCTCGGACTTTTAGCGCCAATATCCATCCAATGGGCTTTGGATGCTCCAAAACCGATGATTTGTTTTTCTAAGAATATTGGCGATAAGACCGAGACGTCATTTAAATGACTTCCAACAATATAACTATCGTTTAAAAGATATATATCCCCTGGCTGCATGTCGGCAGTTCCAAAATAGTCTATTACTGCCTCCACTGCAGGGCCTAGAGTTCCAAGGAAAACTGGTAGACCAGAAGATTGACCAACCAATTGAGCATGGCGGTCAAAAATTGCAACCGAACAATCTTTCATTTCATAAATTATCGGGGTGTAAGCGGAACGTGCCAAGTTCTGATTCATTTGTGCTGCGATAGATGAAAAGCTATTTCTAATCACTTCCACCGTAATTGGATCAGCAATATCGAGATTTTCTTTATTTTTTGTCATGATTTAACTATCTATTCGTGTAATTAGTAGATGTGCTTCATTATGCATTTGCAGTTGCCAGCCAGATGGAATATACGTTGTCGCATCAGGCTCCAAAATCATAGCTGGGCCAGAGATAGGATCATCTTCTTTTAGATTGTCACGCTGGTAGACTGGTGTGTCCACCCATTCATTCCCCGACCATGATTTTTCATATGATATTGGATTGGACGCGCTCTCATTTTTGATTCTATTATGGGAAATAGGTTGGTTTGGTATTGTAACTGTGACTCTGAGATTAACTATCTCAACTGTTTCATCTCTGTTGCAGTGCCCAAAACGAATCATATATGCATCATCAAACCTTTTTCGCAATTCGTTTTGCCATCCATTGTTCAAGTTTTCGATGGGGACGGTAAGGGTGTATTCCTGACCCAAATAGCGAAGATCAGCTGCTTTATGTTCTTCGTATTGAGTATCTGGCATTTGTCCCAGGTTCAAGGTAGTTTGGGCATCAGTACTCAGCATTTGAGTCGTTTGAATTATGAATTCATCCTGCAGATCCCCCAGTATGCCAGAGTGTGAAATAGATCTATCTACACGATAATCTGCTTGCAGCATGCCCCAGGCGGATAAAACGCCGGCGTAAGCTGGAACAATCACAGTAGAGATTTCCAATTCCTCTGCGAGGGCAACGGCGTGAAGAGGGCCAGCACCACCGAAAGCCATTAAGGCGTAATTACGTGGATCAATACCCCTGAAGACGGTTAATTCTCTGATTGCATTTGCCATATTGCTATCTGCAATGCGAACGATCCCTTCTGATAGCGCTGTTTTTTCCAGCTCAATTTCTTGACCCACTCGATCTACAGCATCTTTTGCTTTCATTAAATCTAATTGCAAATCCCCAGATAGGCGTGCTTCCGTTGATATACGACCTAAAATAAGGTTAGCATCGGTCACCGTTGGTTCATTTCCTCCACGAGAGTAACACGCTGGTCCGGGCATGGCTCCAGCAGATCGCGGTCCGACACGCAGACCTCCTGACGAAGTTTCTGCCACACTTCCTCCTCCGGCACCAACTGTGTGTATGGCCACGGCTGGAAATAAGAGATCGTGGCCATCAAGCGAAGCTTCAAGTTCGATTTGAGCAGCTCCATCAACAACCATGCTTACGTCAAAAGATGTTCCTCCCATATCTACGCAAATCAGCCCTTCTTCAAGTATTTTCTTAACGCTTTTTTCAACTGCTACCCCAGCAGTAGTTCCACCAACTGGTCCTGACAGAAGCGTTTGTACTGGTAAATGTCTTGCAACTTGTGCTGAAACTACCCCACCGTTTGATTGCATGACTAGCACTGGACAGTTAATCCCTTCTTTTTTGAGTCGATCCTCAAGGTTTGAAAGATATTCTTCAACTATTGGGGCAACATAAGCTGATACTACAGTTGTAGATGTGCGTTCATATTCTCGCCATTCGGGCGCAACATCACTTGAAAGAATCACGTGAATATCAGGTAGCTCCTGAATCAAAATTTCTTTTAATGCCTTTTCGTTGGAAGAATTTCTATAAGAATGGAGCAGACAAACCGCTATCGCATCATAGTTGCCTTCCAGTGACTGTTGGTAAAGCGCCCGAATTTCGGCAGAATTGATTGGTCTGATGAGGGACCCATCTGCAGCGATTCGTTCATCAATTTCATAGATATTTCGACGTTGAACCAATGGTAGCGGTCGTTTATAGCGGGCGTTATACATGTCCGGGCGATTTGATCTCCCGATTTCATAGATGTCTCGAAAGCCTTTCGTGGTTAATAACGCAACATTAGCACCACGCCGTTCTAGAAGAGCATTTAAGCCCGCAGTTGTGCCATGAATGAAGGAGGTCACCGCTTGTGGTTCTATTTCAAGATCCCGGACAGCGTTTAGTACGCCTTCTGTTAAATTTTTCGGGGTTGTGGATGCCTTAGCTGTTAAAATTTCTCCGTCAGGTTTTATTGCTACGGCATCAGTAAATGTTCCTCCGATATCAATTGCAACCCTGACCCCTTTTTCTATTTTCCGATTTTTCATTTCTAGTTTAAATTACTCTTTTAATCAAATATCATTATGTCATAACAATAAATCATATCATGCTAGGGAATTTGATTACTATAATTTCTTGATACTTGTCCAAACTTATTTTTGACTGTTTATAATAACGGCAGGATTAATTCAAAAGATCTCGTTCTTGATCTACGTCTAAAGTTTAGGGGATATTGAGATAATGGAAAAGCTGTTGGAAGGCAAAGTTGCTCTTGTCACAGGTTCTACACACGGTATTGGAAGGCGGGTTGCAGAGATTTTTCGAGAATCGGGAGCAATCGGACTCGGTATAGATCGAACTGACACAGATAACTCCTCGTCTGATGATTGGTTATTTCATGAAGGCGATATAACAGATGAGAATACCCTTAAAGAAGCTACAAAAAAAATTAAGGAGCATTTTGGTCGGCTTGACATAGTAGTAGCAAATGCTGGCGTAGTTCCTCCATGGAAAACACCTGAAGAAATAGAGATATCAGAGTGGGATCATGTATTTGCTGTTAACGTCCGAGGGGTTGCAATCACAATAAAGCATGCTGTGCCTTTGATGAAAGATCAGGGGGGTAGCGTCGTACTTATGGGTTCTCTGACTTCGCATCGAGGATATGCAGGTCAGATGCTATATACATCAACTAAGCATGCTGTTCTTGGTATAGTGCGGGCATCATCATTAGATCTTGGTCGTTATGGCATAAGAGTAAACGCTATCGGGCCTGGACCTATTGCCACAGATGCGCTAATGAGTCGAATCAAATTTCGAGCTGAGCAGGGGGGATTGTCAGTGCAGGAAGCTCTCAAACAACTTCAATCTGAGACTGCGCTAGGACGTATTGCGACTGAGGATGAGGTTGCGAGTGTGGCTCTATTCCTGTCGACTCATCTGTCTTCTGGAATTACAGGACAGATCATTCCAGTAGATGCTGGAATTTCTTAAGGTTTAAAGCGTAGATTCTAGTCTAGTATTTATCGGTATTTCTGATACTGAAGCGGTATTGGGAAGTGTTAACAAAAACGCAACTGTTGATGCTACTGATTGAGGAGATAACCGTTCACTACTGGGAGTAACGCCTGGTATATGAGCTACTAGTTCGGTATCGACTGCGCCAGGACAGAGTGCTGTGACTCGAATACCATCGTTCCATCCAGAAAAACGTGCGGCATGGCTCAAACTCACCAGAGCATGCTTAGTCATGGTATATCCTATAGAGACTGAGTCACGATAGCGCTTCCCATCTGTGGAGGCGATATTAATTATTCGCCCATGCTTGGATTGGCGTAGAAATGGTAGGCAATGTTTTATGAGTCGAAATGGCGCTTTTACATTCACGGCCCACATAGCGTCTAGATCTTCTTCGTTGCCATTATCGAAGCTTACCTGTCTAAGGATACCAGCATTGTTGATTAGCCCGTCCAATTTACCATAGTGATCCAAGGTTTGAGCAATCCAATTGTCTACACTCATAGGTTCATTAGCTTCGAATCTACAGACTAGGGTCTTCTCGGGGTCTGTTGCTTTTCGAATATGATCCATTTTTTCAGGAGATCGTACTCCGAGTGATAACAAGTAGCCTTCAGAAGAAAGGAGTTCGGCAATAGCCGCTCCAATACCACGAGATGCACCCGATATCATGATGACTCTATTATCTGGGGGAATTGATTTTTCCCGATCTATCATTTTGGCACCCTTATTAACAAGTCTCCTATATGTTGCTAGGAATATATGTTTATTGCGCGAATGAACTTTTTAGAAGTCGAGCTGGAACTCTAAATCGGCCCGAAACGTCCCGAAGTTGTTCTCTCTCTGTGGTGATCTCTGCATCATTACCACATACTAGAACTGTGGCGGGAAGGCATTGCGCATTATATCGTGCAGCTTGAGATTCTACGTAACCTCCCGCGTCAAGAAAAGCTACAAAATCTCCTCGAGACAGAGGTGGCATTTCACGATGTTTACCTAGCTCGTCAGAATTACAAAGAGGACCTACTAAATCGACCGTTTCGGTTGGCTCTTGTGCTGCATTTTCGACCGGAACAGCATGGTAATACCAATCCAGTATAGCTGCCCATGACAAGTGGTTTGTAGATAGATCCAGGTTAACCCATTTTTTCTTTCCATTTTCTTTAACAGCGCCAACTGTTCCTACAGCAACGCCTGTGGGCCCAGATAAAATTCTCCCTGGTTCGATGCGTAATTTTGGTATTGGCAATTGGCATTTTTGATTGCGCAAGGTAAAAAGCGGAGTAACCAAAAAAGCTCAACAGTCCCCGGACGAGAGTCAAGAAAGGATAACCTGTTCGCAAAACAAATGGTTGACGCGTTAATTTCAGGTAGATAAGGATTGCCAAGACACCGACTAATGAACGAACGAACTGTAGTTGGATTAAGGAGATATCAGTCGACAATACTTTGATGAACGAATCGTGGATGGAGAATATGGTCATCCCGATAATGATGAAAAAGACGCCAGTTCGGTTTTTTTCTAACATCGGATGCTTTTACTTCAGAGGTCTCAGAGATTTATCGAAAAGTTGGGCACGCGTAATATCAGTCAGTATGGTTCCTGATGCAATGGTGAATTTGATTGTTCACTTTTGGCGGTCTACGTATCGATCAGAACGCGCAAGTACTGGCCAGTGATTGGACTCCTATCGAAGGACTGTATACATGTGGTGAAATGGGTGGAGGTCTGTTCCATCACAACTATCCCGGCGGGTCGGGTCTGACGTCGGGTGCTGTATTCGGCCGTATTGCTGGACGGCCTGCCGCTCAATCTGCCCGCCCCTGAGTACTTGTCGAACTGAAGTACAAAATTGTTACGGCTGTAATTCACTTTTAGTCAACACGACCCCGTCTGGCGGTGAGCAACAGCACACAACCGGCCGCGAGGGTTGTGGTCGCGATCAGATAAAAGGCGTTGCCATATCCACCACCGAACTCAACCATAGCACCAAATATTGGTGGACCACTGACGATCCCGAAGAACAGGAAAAACTGGGCGCCGCCTACAGTCTCACCTACTTTATCCTCGGGTGCGAGCCGGGCAAATTCGGACATCAGCAGGCCAAGCACACCGTTGGTGCTCGCACCCAGCATGATCGCGATCAAAGCAGTTAGCCAGAATGGCCAGGTAGGCATAAATAGGCTCATCGCAAGGATGCTGCCCGACATCATGACTCCAAGCAGGCCCAACAACACCCAGCTGCTCAGAAATCGACCTGCGATAGCTCCCCACACAATTCGTGCTGGAATGGCTGAACCATGAATTATCGCAAAGATGCCGCCCGCGAATTCAGCTGAAAGGCCATTTGCCTCTTGCAGGTAGATCACCATGAATGACAGGATTGACATCTGTGCAAAGGTATAGAGATAACCGGCTGTGGCGAGCGTCACAAGTGGTTTACTCGTCAGAATTAGACGCAGTGAGGTTAAAATTCCATCGAAACTGATACGAAAGGTTGGGTCTCGATCATCATCCAGATCGTTGCGAATTAGTTGAAGCCCAATGAGTGTGACCAGCGGTATCGCACTAATCGCGACAACAGCTACCCGCCAGTCATAAAGTACCATCAGCGGCGGCAACAAGAGGCCAGCGAGCATGCCACCGAGCGGTGTTCCAGTTTGTTTGACCGAGAAAACAAAAGGTTGCCATTGCGGCGGAGTGTGTCTTGCCAAAATTCTAGAGCCTGCTGGGTTGAGCGGCCCTGTTCCCATGCCGACCAGTACAGCCCCCACAATCGCTACCGGCCAAAAAGGAAGAGCACTGGCTATCCCGAGGCCGAGCACACCCAAGAACAAGGCAACCTGGCAGGTCCGAATGACACCATAACGGGCAAGAAAACTGCCGGTAATCAGACCTGCCAACATGCCAGTGACGTAGATGACAGCGGTGTAGATACCAATACTGGTGGACTTAACGCCAAGATCGGCAGCAGCCTGTACTGCTACGACAGCACCGGCAAAACTGCATATCGTGCCAAAGGACTGTATCGTCAGCATCGTAGGTAGGACAACGCTGATTTTTCTTGTAAACAAATTGCGCATTACCATTAATAAGATTGGCTCTGGCGGCTGAAATGGATTACAGGATACTCGTTAGAAACAAGGATACGGTCCACTGATCAGCGGGTATCAATCACCACTAAAATCTACAACGCCTGATCGTCATAGATCTTGAGGATGGCAGTCGCATCGAGTTCACTGTGCCCCTTGGCTATTAGAACTCGGTACAGTGCGGTCGATTGGCTGGACATTGGTGTCGGGGTGTTGGTCTGTTTGGCTAGGTCAACGACCATATCGAGATCCTTCAGGGCCTGGCGTGCGTAACCTGCCGGTTGGAAATCGCGGTCGACCATTCCTGGGAAAAATCGTTGGAACATTGGGCTGTCAGCATAACCACCCTTGAGTGCCTCTGGTACCTTGACCGGATCAATCCCCGCGTTTTTTGCCAAGGTCATAGCCTCAGCTAGGAGTGTGAAGGTGTTCAGCACCAGAACCTGATTGACCATCTTAGTAACCTGTCCTGAGCCAAGTGGCCCCATGTAGGTGTTGTGGCCAAGCGCGTCGAGCACGGGTTGGATCTGACTCACGTCGTAATCGTTGCCTCCCACCATGATCGCTAACTTGCCCGTACCGGCTGCAGGTGGTCCGCCCGAGACTGGTGCATCGACCCAGCGCATACCCGTTTTTTCCTTAAGACGAGCGGCAAGTTCCCGTGTTTTATCTGCGATGGTGGTCGAGTGATCGAGTAAAATTTTGTCCGCACCGCCGCCCTCAACGATACCATCCGGTCCGAATATAGCCTCGGTCAAGGCCGTCGTGTTGATGACGCAAGCTTGCACGATATCGCTGGTCCGGGCTACCTCGGCAGGAGATGCAGCAGCGATTACACCATTTGCGACAGCCTCCTTCATTTTGTTGGAGTCTGGATCGAAGCCAGTGACCTGGTAGCCGTTCTGGATCAAGCGTCTGGTCATCTGTGAACCCATCAGCCCAAGACCAAGATATCCCAGTTTGGGTTTACTTTCCATGTTTCCTTCCTCTGTTATGTCGTTGATCACCTCCAACGGGTATCGCTGGAATATTAACTCTTAAAGACAGCACTCACTCCATTGGACATTAGGGGCAGGAGCTGGGGTGGACTGGTGTCGGCCACGTTTTGACCTCGGTATACCTGTCCCCATCCGTTTTTTTTAATTGACTATAACGTGTCCATACAGCCGAGGGAGTTCAGAACATCCAGGTTTAGCCGCTTGCCCGGTGAATCACTGGTGCCCCAATTGGGATAACGATAGGCTCACTACAACTATAAAACTATGAATCTTTGCAGAACCGCTAATCTGTGTAGAGATACGGAATTATTTGCTAGGAATTTTCTTTTCGGGATCAAAGAAGGGTTTCTTGACAACCAGGGCTCTAAATGTCCCGGTTAAGGTAGAAATTTCAAGTGCTGTGTCGATGTCTGCACAATCAGAAGAAACCATAGCCAAG
>CAJWFK010000065.1 GCA_913031125.1 uncultured Woeseia sp.
TATTGGTAATTCGAGAGCGCCTTTCGCAATAAGTTGCTCAAATAGTGGAACAACACTCCCTCGAGAACCAATTACATTTCCATACCGAACAACCGAGAAGATACACCCGCCAGCTCCGGACAAGTTGTTACCAGCGACAAAAATCTTATCCGCCGCGAGTTTTGTAGCCCCATAAAGATTTATTGGATTACAAGCCTTATCTGTTGATAGCGCTATAACGTTACGTACTCCAGCTCGGATAGCCGCGATCACTACATTTTCTGCACCATTTATATTAGTTTTAGTAGCCTCGAATGGATTATATTCTGCTGTCTGAACATGTTTTAGAGCCGCGGCATGCACTACGAAATCAACACCACGCATTGCTAATTCGAGGCGCTCCACATCCCTAACGTCTCCTATAAAATATCGAATTGGGCGTCCTGGGCCAGCAGGAAACTCTTGGGCCATCTCATATTGTTTAAGCTCATCTCTCGAAAAAACTATACAACGCGAAATGTCATACTTCTCGAGTACACGCCGAACAAATGCCCGTCCGAATGAACCCGTGCCGCCTGTTACCAGAATAGCCTTACCATCTAAGTCAAACTGATGACGATCGAAGTTATATTGAATATCATTCATTTTTTAAACCAATATAGACAACCTCATTTCGCCTTTGTTCCCACCCAATTAATCTAAATATTTAAACCCAGCACCTCTCCTAACGACAATACAACATAATCCACTTGCTCCATGGACATGCCTGGCCAAAGCGGTAAACTCAAGCAACGTGAGTAATATAATTCGACACCCGAAAGGAATGGAGTACTTGATCGTTTTAAATAATAGGGCTGGCTATGAACTGGAATATAGTGAACCTGTGTCCCAATTCCTTTCGTAGTAAGCGCCTGGACCACATCTGCACGAGTTACTCCTAGACCATCGAAATCTATTAAAACAACTAACAAATGCCATGCAGGGGTGCAATGGTCAACGGTTTGTATAGGTTTTACGTATTTGCCTAATTTACTCAACGTTATCGCATATCTTTGCTGTAATTTTTCACGCTTTTCAATAAACCATTTTAGTTTGGATAGTTGACTCAATCCTAGCGCACATTGTAGATCAGTTAGACGATAGTTAAAACCCAACTCATGCATTTCATAATACCAAGGCTCGTTCGTTTTAATCCGAAAACGCTCCTTATCCCTTACGATACCATGATTGCGAAGAGTTCTCAGAGTCTCAACCAAGCGATTATCGTTAGTGGTAATCATGCCACCTTCTCCCGTCGCAATTGCTTTGACCGCATGAGTAGAAAACATCGCAGCTCGACTTGAATAGCATGATCCAATTTTGGCCGGTTTCTTGCCTGAAAAAATTTCACAAGCCCCCAACGCATGGCAAGCATCTTCTATCAAAGGGACGTCACCAGCTATCTTTTGGAGGTCTTCCATTTTACTGCATTGGCCGTTTAGGTGAACCGGTATAACCGCTTTTATCCTATTGGCCTCAGCTCTTGATAAAGCCTCCTGAAGTTGAGGCGGCCCCATCAAACCTGTTTCACCGTCGACATCGGAAAAAACAACTTGTGCTCCAACGTAGCTTACTGCATTGGCTGTCGCCAAAAATGTAATAGAAGGGAGAATCACCTGATCGCCCGGACCAATTCCTAATCCTGCAGTAATGAGGTGAAGCCCTGCCGTGCCGCTGGAACAAGCAACAGCATGCCTTGCTTCGACGGTATTAGCGAACGCTTCCTCAAAATCCTTTACATAGGGCCCTGTCGTCAACCAGTCCCCTCGCAGAACGTTAGCTACTGCGGCGATATCATTTTCGTCAATAACTTGTCGGCTATATGGTAAAAACTTGTCAGACAAGAAATGTTCTCAATTCAAATCATAGTGCCTAAAACCAACTATAAGAAGAGATCAATTTTTATTACTACCATACTAGAACACCTTGGGATTATTTTGCGATTGATAGCCTTTAGATCAAATAATTAGATCAATCCTCTGTAAATTTGACCAAATCAACCTCTCCGTGCCTAAAAGGAACCCAATACTTGGTCTCAGGATTATATTGCAATCCATATATATTAGTGCAATAGACCTTTGCTATTTGCCCATCACCAGAAATTTCACTCTCTGTTCTCGCAACATCTACCAAAGAGGCTCCTTTGAAGTGATTGTCCCATGCTTTCGCGGGGTCGTTTCGTTCCTCCTCTGCTAGATCATTGACCTTCATGGCCAAATCCCAAGTTTGCTCCAAATCATTCCACAAGTCGTCGAGATATTGTCCCATTTATTTGCCTTTCAACTAAAGCCAAAAATCGCAACTCTTTGACTAATCTAACATATAATGCATACAAAGTTACAATTTTATTCAGTCATTATCATATATTTTAAACTCTTCAATTTGATTCCCAAACCGCTTTGCATCAATTCCAGAGAAAATCTAACGCTCTGTTCTAGTCCGCCCATGTTACGTTGATTCGTCTATTTTGTTTTCCTTTATTTTCAATTTTTCCTATTTTTATTTTTCCTATTTCACCAGTAGACTTAACATGCGTACCTCCGCATGGCTGAAAATCTATGTCCGCCCCAATACGAACCATCCTTATATGTCCTGAACCTTTCGGAGGCTTTACAGACATTGTCCGAACTAGGCTTGGGTTCGCCTCCAACTCTTGATCAGTTATCCATGAAGTGGTGACAGGATAATCCGCAAGGACGATTTCCATTAGCTTGCTCGTTAAACTTTCCTTCTCGGGCCTCTCGCCTGGAATGTCAAAATCCAGTCTGCTTTTTGTGATTCCAATAGAACCTCCTGTCACCGCGCCCTTGACTAGAGAGCACAAAATATGAAGCGCCGTATGCATTCGCATATGTTTATATCGTCGTTCCCAGTCTACCTCTATTTTTACATTGTCACCCAGTGTTATCTTATTATTAACTTGGTCCGTAATGTGCAAAATACCCTCAGGCGTTTTTAGTGTGTTGACGATTGGAAGGTATGAACCATCCATTCCAAACAGCATTCCCATATCTCCAGGTTGCCCACCTCCTTCCGGATAAAATATTGTTTCATCCAATATCAACCCATCACCTAATTTCCCTATAACTCTTGTTTCTAGAGTCTTTAAATAGGGATTTTGTCTAAATAACTCCTGTTCCATTATTTGTTTTCTTCCCATTTATTATCGCACTGTAAAATACTCTGATATAAAGAGCTGTCCACATTTCCACCGCTTAATATTATTCCAACGCGTTTCCCCCGAATTTTATTTCTTTCAGCTAAAAGAGCCGCCAACCCCGCAGCGCCAGCTCCCTCTGCTATATTGTGTGTATCCGTAAAATAATGTGCCATCGCCTGCTTTATTT
This sequence comes from uncultured Woeseia sp., assembly GCA_913031125.1. Taxonomy (GTDB): domain Bacteria; phylum Pseudomonadota; class Gammaproteobacteria; order Steroidobacterales; family Woeseiaceae; genus SZUA-117. The sequence goes on from CAJWFK010000065.1 coordinate 3,366, forward strand.
CGCTATCACTAACTTCAACGATCCGTTCGACACTTTTTATGATGATAGCAAGAGCTTCATCGACAGGAGTTCGGCAAGCAAGACCATCTGCGATCGTATCAGCGGAGGCTGACGGAGTTACTTTTTTATTCTTGTATGAAAGAGCATAAGTAGGAGCACTTTTTGCCACCACTCCAACCACCTTTGTGTTCAAACATAGCGCATCCCGAACTGCTATCACGCCACAAATTCCAGACCCTAATCCAATTGGTACGTAGACCGTATCTAAATCAGAAACCGCCGTAAAGAATTCCCAAGCATACGTTCCAACACCTTGAACTAAAATTGGATCAAAACTGGGGAACATGTGCATATTCTTTATAGTACCCAATTCTCTAGCGTATTCGAGCGCTTCTTGAAAATCCGATCCATAGGTAATTACTTCAGCGCCTTGCGATTTCATTGCCATATTCTTATCTACGGAATTTCCAATGGGCACAACAATAGTGGACTTCAGTCCTCTTCTACTAGCAGCACAAGCAACACTCTGGCCATGATTTCCCCTTGTGGCTGCTATCACTTCCAGCGTTTCGGGATAGCGTTTCAATAACTCATCCACATACACTACGCCCCCCCGGACCTTAAATGCCCCTGTTGGGCCATGATTTTCATGCTTAACCCAAACTTCGGATCCAACCCGACTCGATAAGAGAGGCCAATTATACTGGGGTGTGGGCCGCATAAATTCATAAACCTTTTCTGCCACAACCTCCAATTGTTCAATAGTAAATTTAAACTCCTCCATCTTCACACCTCTAATTATCTACAATAGCTTGCATAGTGTGGGCATGATTTAGAGGACCATGACCTGACCCAAGACCTGGCGCCGACAGTATCGCGTTAAATACATAATTTCGTGCTCTCTCAATAGCGTTTTCCAACTCGTATTTTTGAGCTAGGCCCGTCGCAATAGCTGAGGCTAATGTACAACCTGTCCCATGGGTATTCCGAGTATCCAATCTAGGACCACTATAGGTCCTCTCTCCAGATTCGGTCACTAACAGATCTGTCAGCGACTCGCCGGCCAGATGCCCTCCCTTGATCAGTACCGCCCTTGGCCCCAATGCTAACAGTATCTCTGCTGCACTTCTCATGGAATCAACATTCTCGATAACCATGCCCGATAAAAGTTCCGCTTCGGGAACATTGGGGGTAATTAGAGTTGCCTTTATAATCAATTCGCTTTTTAGGATATCTAAGGCTGTTGGTTCGAGCAGCTGGTGACCACCTTTAGCAACCATCACTGGGTCTACGACAAGAGGCGCGCCCGGCACTTCAGTTTCAAGTGTCTCCGCCACAGCTTTTATGACGTCAGCATTGTGCAACATACCTGTTTTGACACAATCGGCACCCAAATCCTGGAGAACAACCCTGGCCTGTTCTTTTATGAAATTAATAGGAATATCATAAACGGAGAAAACGCCTTTTGTATTTTGGGCCGTTAGTGCTGTGATTGTAGTAGCAGCAAACCCTCCAAGTGCTGTGACTGTCTTGATATCGGCCTGTATTCCGGCTCCACCACCCGAGTCAGAGCCTGCACAAATTAAAACTCGTCCATTCATGGAACTTAACCCAATAGCCTCCTCCATTTATATGTTTCCCTGTTAAACATTTTGCCGCTGTTCTATCTCAGTACTTATATCATCAACGACTCGCCCAATCAGTTCCCTATTTTCTCCTTCTATCATTACCCGTAGAACTGGTTCTGTTCCAGACTTTCTAATCAAAATTCGGCCGTTGTCTTTTATCCGTTCCTCCGCCATTTCCTGCAGTCTTTTTATTATCTCAGAGCCAATAGATCCCGGTTTTTCAATAGTAATATTTTTCAAAATTTGGGGAACAGGTGTAAAGATACGAGTGACTTCACTCATCGACTTTTGCTTTGATAACGAGATCGCCAAAACCTGTAATGCTGCGATAATACCGTCGCCCGTCGTCGCATAGTCACTCATTATAATATGGCCAGATTGTTCCCCTCCTAAATTCATACCATGTTGTCGCATATACTCTAGAACATACCGATCGCCAACATCTGTACGGTGCAAAACCAAGCCTTTCGAAAATAAATATCGCTCAAGACCCAAGTTCGACATCACAGTACTCACAATCCCATCACCCTTTAATTGATTGTTTGTTTGCCACGCCGTCGCGATAGCTGCCATGGTTTGATCTCCGTCTACCACCAATCCAAATTCATCTACCAAAACCAATCTATCGGCATCACCATCAAGCGCTATTCCTGCGTGAGCGCCGTGAAGCAAGACCGCCTCACTCAATCCTTCTGGTGCTACTGCGCCGCAATCTTGATTGATATTAAATCCGTCAGGATTAACCCCTAGTGGAATTACTTCCGCTCCCAATTCAAAAAATACTCGTGGGGCTAGATTGTAAGCCGCCCCATTCGCACAGTCTATTACCAGCTTTAGCCCATCAAGCCGCAGACCTTTTGGGAATGTTCCCTTTGCAGTCTCTATATACCGGCCAGCGGCATCATCTAGACGCCTAGCTCTCCCCAGTTCATCCGACTTGGCTCGGACACCGTCCTCAACCGTATTAACCAGGTTTTCTATACTCGTTTCTATTTCATCGGATAACTTGAAACCATCCGGCCCAAACAATTTTATTCCATTGTCAGAGTAAGGATTATGTGATGCGGATAGCATTACTCCAAGATCTGCTCTTAAAGATCTTGTTAGCATTGCTACACCGGGAGTAACCATCGGTCCCACTAGAACAACATCCATTCCAATTGCTGTAAATCCAGCTACCATCGCCGACTCCAACATATATCCTGACAGCCGGGTATCCTTGCCAATGACGGCAAGTGGTCTTTGTTTTCCTGAAACAGGGGCAAAGTACCTTCCCGCCGCCATCGCTAACTTCAGTGCCGTTTCAGCAGTCACGGGTTCTTCATTTGCCGTACCACGAACACCATCTGTCCCAAAAAGCTTTCGTCTCATAGTAAATAAACAATCATTAAAGAGTCAGTCCGTCACCCATTCAACCTTAGTCAGCAACAAAATAGTAAATATCGATAGTGTACAAAAGTATATGACCACTCAAATATCATCAACCATAGCCTGATAGATTTTAATTGCCTGGCGAGTCTCGGCCACATCGTGTACACGCAACACTTGCACGCCTTGCCCCAATGCCCAGAGTGCTATAGCTAGAGACCCAGGAAGTCTTTCTTCAACTGGTTCACCACAGCTCAAATTCGCAATCATCGATTTTCGGGACGCACCCAGTACAATTGGAACGCGCAAGCCGTGGAAAAGGCTTAGACGGTTCAAAATAGATCTGTTGTGCTCCGTGTCCTTTCCGAACCCAATACCAGGATCCACGAGTATTTTATCCAATGAAATACCGGCCTTCCCGCAAATTGATATGCGCCATTTCAGATAATCGAAAATGTCCAGTGGAGCAAAATCGTAGAGGGGGTTGTCTTGCATATTACCTGGCCTGCCCTGCATGTGCATCAATATTACAGGAACATCCAACTTGCTCGCTATCATCAGACTTTTTGGATCCGCCGTAAGTGCTGAAATATCGTTGATGATGGAAGCTCCTGTCGAAACAGCTACTTCCATAACTTCAGATTTTTTTGTATCAATGCTGACCGGGATTCCAAACCCCACTACCTTTTCAACAACAGGTATAACCCTATCTATCTCTTCCTGAGCGCTTATCTCTATAGAACCCGGCCTACTTGATTCGCCTCCAACGTCAATTATATTGGCTCCTGCAGCAATAAGTGCATGCGCATGGGAGATGGCTGCCTTATGATTTGAGTGCCTCCCACCATCATAAAAACTATCCGGGGCCGTGTTTACGACTCCCATTAACAAAGGGCAATTTTTTTGAATTGCCGAAAAGGCTTTTCGCCTGGCTGTCATATTCAAAACAAGTTCGTCTAACTCCTCCAAACACCCATCGGCAAGAGCCCATTCACGGGCGATGTCTATAGTTGTTCTAAAAGTGATAATAGACCGATCATTTCGCAATAATATCTCTATCGAATCGAACTTGATTAAATTGTCCGCCAACATCGGCGAATGTATCTTATCTACCCGAGAGCGGCTCACCATATTTAAATTGATCGGCCGAGCATAAAGGACTGTATTACCGGGTGAAAATAAACCGCGTCGCGGGGCGGCTTCAATTTCAACTGTGCGCATGCGTTGTTTAATCAATCGCCCATTTGAGGATCAGGTTCCAATCCTGTATCAGAGTCAGCACCCTCGCCGCCACTGGGGACCGACGACCGTCGTCCCTCCGACTTTGGTGAATCATCAGTTGGTTTTGTTTTTGGCAAAGTGTCACCGCTAATGAGTTTCTGTATTTCGTCGCCAGAAAGTGTTTCGTACTCCAATAAACCTTTTGCAAGTGTCTCCAACTCATCTGGATAATCAGAAAGAATTTTTGTAGCATCCTCGTAAGCACCATCTATTATAGTACGAGTTTCTTCATCAATAGCCTTGGCAGTGGCATCCGAAACATTCTTAGTTTGAGTTACAGAATGACCCAGAAAAACTTCTTGTTGGTCTGCACCGTAGGCTAAAAAACCAAGTTTTTCACTCATTCCCCATTCTGTAACCATCCGACGCGCCATATCTGACACCATTTTGATATCTGATGAGGCTCCGGTAGTAATTTTTTCCTCTCCAAATATCATCTCTTCCGCTATCCTACCACCACAGGCAACCCGCAAATCCGCATATATCTTCGCTTTCGATAGTGAAATTCTGTCACCTTCTGGTAATCTCATTACCATTCCTAGTGCTCTGCCTCTCGGTATAATAGTTGCCTTATGAATAGGATCAGAATCTTCGCAATGCAGCGCGACAACTGCATGGCCTGCTTCGTGATAGGCCGTTAGCCTTTTCTCTTCGTCAGTCATCACCATCGATCGTCGCTCAGATCCCATCATGACTTTATCTTTCGCTTCTTCAAACTCGCTCATAAAAACAACTCTTTTTCCTTTACGCGCAGCCAAAAGTGCGGCTTCATTAACAAGATTTGCCAGATCTGCCCCCGAGAAGCCAGGGGTTCCTCTAGCGATCGTCCGCGCCTCCACATCTGGAGCCAGGGGCACCTTTCTCATGTGAACCTTCAATATTCGTTCCCTACCCAAAATATCAGGGTTAGGTACTACTACCTGTCGATCAAATCTCCCAGGGCGCAATAGCGCCGGGTCAAGAACATCAGGTCGATTAGTAGCTGCTATTAATATAACACCCTCATTTGCTTCGAACCCATCCATTTCAACTAGGAGTTGGTTAAGTGTCTGCTCACGCTCATCATGACCGCCACCCATACCGCTGCCGCGATGATTCTGGTGGTATTTTTCATCGTCATTATTGCTGTCATGCTCATGCATTGCCTCTGATCGTTTTCGTTTCAAACGGATGCGTCAGTGCAGGCGCAGAAATAGCGCCACGGAAAGTGTCCTTTGCTGCTGCCGGCGGGCGATAAACCCGATACACAGGGTAACGGCCAGGGGGAACTGACCAGGGCGCTGCGTCACCATCACTGCCTGTCGTTAACGCCGGCTCATCGTGGAAGAGAAATATGTCGGATATATGAAATAACGCCCATTAGCGTGGACAGCCCGTGTAGCTGATATGACCCCCATGCATAACCTGACACGCAGACAGCGCTCAGTGCAGGCCGTATTCCGGGGCACAGAAACAGTGGGCGATCAGATGAACAAACGGGGGATCAGAAAGGAGACAGAGAGAAATCAAAGAGAAGATAAAAAAGTGCATGGCCGGCCGACTGCATAACTGACCGGTCATACACAAGACGGAAATCAGATACCCAGCTTATCGCGCAGGTCGTAATAGAAAGCGCCGATGGCGGTGTAAGGCACACGCAGCATACGGCCACCCGGGAACGGATATTGTGGCAGGCCGGCAAACACATCAAAGCGTTCAGCGTGGCCCTGAATCGCACTGGCCACCAGCTCACCAGCCAGGTGTGTGGAGGTAACACCGTGGCCGCTGTAACCCTGTGCGTAAAAAATATTATTACCTACGCGTCCGAACTGCGGCAGGCGCATCAGAGTCAGCAGGAAATTCCCGGTCCAGGCATAATCAATTTTTACATCCTTCAGCTGCGGGAAGGTTTTCAGCATTTTCGGACGGATCAGACTCTCAATTTTTTCCGGCTCGCGCGCACCATAAGTCACACCACCACCATAAATTAAGCGGCCATCGCCACTTAAGCGGTAGTAATCCAGCAGATAATTACTGTCTTCCACACAATAGTCCTGCGGCAACAGTTGTTTCTGCTGCGCTTCGCTCAGTGGTTCTGTCGTAATAACCTGAGTGCCGCACGGCATGGATTTATTGGTCAGCTCCGGGAAGACATTGCCGATGCCTTCCACATAGGCGTTGGTCGCAATCATCACATACTGACAACGCACCTGGCCGCTGGCCGTTTTCACCACCGGGTTCTCCCCCTGTTCGACAAAGGTGACCGGTGAATCTTCAAAGACTTTGCCACCCAGTGATTCAATCGCATCGGCTTCGCCCAGTGTCAGGTTCAGCGGATGAATATGACCACCGGATTTATCCAGCAGACCGCCGGTGTAACGGCTGGTGCCGATGTAATCCTGCAGCTGGTTTTCATCCAGCAGCTCCAGCTGATCATTGCCGTGTTTCTGCCACAGTTTTTTGTGATCAACCAGATCGCGGAACTGTTTTTTATTACAGGCAGCAAAAATACCGCCGTCTTTCAGATCACACTGAATGTCATACTGCTGAACAATACGGCGGATAATACGGCCGCCTTCAAAGGCCATCGAGCCCATGGCATTGGCCGTTTCTGTACCATAGTGATTTTCAATAAAATCCATATCACGGCTGTAGCTGTGCACAATCTG
>CAJWFK010000066.1 GCA_913031125.1 uncultured Woeseia sp.
GTTTCGTGCTAAGGCTGTTATTGTGGCGGCGGGGGGGGCGTCACACATCTATAAACCACGAGCTGTTGGTGAGGGTATGGGCCGTACATGGTATGCCCCTTGGAGTAGCGCTTCTGCATATGCGTTGCCCATTCAAGTTGGCGCAAAGATGACGCAGATGGAAAATCGGATTGTCCTTACCCGGTTTAAAGATGGATATGGTCCAGTGGGTGCCTATTTCCTGCATTTGAAGACTTATACTGAAAATGCCTACGGTCAAGAATACGAGTCAAATTGGTACGACCACACCAAAGAACTTGTAGGGGATTATATCGATCGACATCCGGTACCCACTTGCCTCCGAAATCATGCGCTTCTGGAAGAAATAAAAGCGGGTAGGGGGCCTATTCGAATGGTTACCAAAGAGGCCTTCCAGGATCCCCACAAGGAAACCGTAGGTTGGGAAAACTTCCTCGGTATGACCATTGGACAGGCTGTGGTCTGGGCGTCCCAGAATATTGACCCCAAGCATACTAATCCTGAACTGACCACTTCTGAGCCCTATGTGATGGGATCCCATGCTACCTGTTCTGGGGCATGGGCAAGCGGTCCGGATGATTACGCGCCGGATGAATATCAGTGGGGCTACAATAGAATGATGACGGTGGACGGTTTGTTTGGCGCAGGTGATACGATAGGAGGCACCGCCCACAAATTCTCCTCGGGATCATATACGGAGGGACGTATCGCCGCGAAGGCAGCGGTAAACTACGTGAATGATATGGGTAAGGATGAACCTCAAGTCAGTGAAGACGAGTATGAGAGTCTAAAGAAAGTTGTATTCCAACCACTGGAAAACTACGAGGTAGGGCGTAACGAGATTACTGCCGGTACTGTGTCACCGAGTTATATTTTGCCACTTCAGGGACTTCAACGCCTTGAGAAAATCATGGATGAATATGTTGGCGGCATTAGCTCACATTATCTGACAAATGAGCCATTGCTTAGCCGCGGACTGGAGTTGCTGGGTATGCTTCGGGAGGATATGGAAAAAATTGGCGCTGAAGATCTACATCAATTGCAACGGGCGTGGGAGCTTCATCATCGGTTATTAGCATCGGAATCAGTCACGCATCACACTATGTTTCGCACGGAAACGCGCTGGCCGGGATATTACTATCGCGGTGATCATCCTAAGTTAGATGATGATAATTGGCACTGCTTCACTTTGTCCAAATACCACAGGCAAACCGGAGAATGGGCAATGGAAAAAGCCCCGGTCTATCACATAGTCGATTAAGGACAGGCATTGTTAATCGCTCACATCAGCGATACACATATTCTGGCATCACAGTCAGGGCATGTCTCAGCAGATCTTCGGGCTGACTGCCTTCGGCGCTGTGTAGAGGACATTAATAACCGACAACCGGATGCAGTGATTTTTACCGGGGATACTGTCCAGGTTGGGCAGGCTGACGAATACGAAAGGCTTCGGGTTTTATTAGGCCCACTAAAACCACCCTTGTACCTTGTGCCTGGAAATCGTGACGATCAACATATTTTACGTGGTGTTTTTAAGGGCTGTGCTCAATTATTTGAAAGTCCCGAATTCTGTCACTATGTTGTTGATGAGCACGAAGTAAGGTTGATAGGTCTTGATTCTACTTTGTCCGGAGAGCGCAAAGGAGTTTTCTGCCGCAAACGTCAGGCTTGGTTAGATGCTGCACTAAGTGCACGCCCTAGCTGTCCCACTCTTTTGTTTATTCACCATCCCCCGTTTGACGTAGATGACCACTATGTTAATGGATACCGAAGGCACGACGAAGCTACTGCACTTGCCAATATAGTCATGCGTCATCAGCAGGTGAGAGGTTTAGTTTGTGGGCACGTCCACTGGCCGGTAGATTGCTGGTGGGTAGACAGGCCAGCGCGGATTACGCCCAGTGTCGCAATTGATCTGAGAAAAGGTATCGATGAGAAAGATGCAGCGAATCGCCCCATTTATATGATTCACAACCTTTCGCGTGTGGAAGGTATCGCTAGCCAGATGATACTGGTTAGTACTTAGGTGTTTATGCGCCCACGAACCTTCCATGTGATACCTTGACGAACCAATTAGATAAGATATTAGGGACGTGGTAGAAAAAAGCGAGAACCCTAGGCGACGTATAATTAAAGCTATTGGAGCAGGGACGATAACAGCTACTTTTAGTGGTTGTAGCTCGATGATAAATAGTGCCTCCCGTTATCAACGCCCTTATTCCAGAAATGCTTGGGCTGTGCCACGTATTTCCGCAGATAATGTGATCCGTGAAGTTGTAGGACATCGACCTTTTCGCCCGGCAGGCTTTGTGGTTAGAAGCGAGAAGCTTGGCGAAAAAGTTATCGTTCACAACTATGGCCATGGAGGATCAGGCCTCAGTCTTTCGTGGGGATCTTCAGCACTCGCTGTTAGGGAAACAGCAGGGTTAGAATCGCGAGATGTTGCCGTTATTGGAAGCGGCGTCATGGGACTCACCAGCGCCCGTTTGCTTCAGGATGCTGGGTGGAATGTAACAATCTATACACGCGACTTATCGCGTCACTCAACGTCAAACGTTGCAGCTGGTGAATGGGGTCCCTATAGTGCACACGATCCAAAGGTTTCTTCCGATAAATTCAAATCACAGCTAAGTTTTGCGGCGCGAATTTCTCATCATGCTTTCACCAATCTCGGCGGTGCTGCTTATGGGGTAAGGTGGGTAGAAATGCATTGGCCGACTAATTCGCTTGAGGAAAAGCTCAGCCCGTTTGATGGGCGTTTTCCGGAATTCTATCCGCATGAACAACTGCTGGGGCCAGATGAGCATCCCTTTCCAACAAAATATTTAAGAACGACTGTTACGATGCTGATAGAGCCGGCAACATTTCTTCGGCGCCTCACTCAAGATGTCTATCAGGCAGGTGGCAGTTTTATTATTCGTAATTTTAGCGACAAAAGAGAAATTTTAGAGATTCCCGAGCCGGTAATTTTTAATTGCACAGGCTTGGGAGCTCGAGCTTTGTTTGATGATCAGGAACTGGTGCCGGCTAAGGGACAGCTAGTGTTTATGCCGCCAGACCCTGGGGTCGATTATCTTACCGTCGGGGGAGGAGAGGGTAATCTTTATATGTTCTCCCGATCAGATGTGCTGTTACTCGGTGGTACCTACAAACTGGGTGACTGGTCTGCGCACCCTGATCCAGAAGAAACCGCGAGAATTGTGAGTGAGCACCAGCGTCTTTTCAGTGCTGTTGCCGCTAAATTAGGTTCATAGTGATATATCGATTACTAATGGATGGTGATGCTCTGGTACGCTTAGTAACTATCTGCATTTGGAGTTAATTTTGTATGCATAGAAGAGAATTTCTTGGTGGTGCTACCGTTGCCGGCGTTTCGATCTCTTTGCCAACAGATATATTGTCTAACGACCTACCTTCAGACATCACGGCATTAGGGGCATCAGAATTGTCCGCTGCGATCAGGCAGCGGCATGTGTCGTGCAGTGAGGTTATGGACGCCTACCTGAAACGTATTCGAACCTATAACCCTGTCTATAACGCGATAGTTAGCATGGCGGATGAAAATCGGCTTTTGGATCAGGCATTGGCAGCTGACCATGCATTGGATAAGGGTGAATATTGGGGTTGGATGCACGGTATGCCTCATGCGATTAAAGATCTATCTGATGCAAAAGGTATGGAGACCAGCCAGGGATCACCGATTTTCGCCGGCACTATTGCTCAAGAAGATGATCTGCACGTTGCCAGAATTCGTGCTCAAGGAGCAATATTTATAGGCAAGACAAATACCCCGGAATTTGGTTTAGGATCACAGAGTTATAATCCTGTTCATGGGATAACTAAGTGCGCCTATGACCCTGCGTTAACCGCGGGTGGAAGTAGCGGCGGTGCGGCCTGTGGCATGGCGAGCCATATGCTGCCGATCGCCGATGGCAGTGACATGATGGGCTCCCTGCGCAATCCCGGCGCCTTCAATAATGTCATTGGTTTTCGTCCAAGTCAGGGACGCGTCCCCAGTGTCCCCAAGAACGACCTTTTCTACCAACAACTGTCAACGAGTGGGCCGATGGGCCGTAATGTGGAAGACACAATACGATTGTTGAGCTCCATGGCTGGTTACGATTCAAGATCGCCACTATCCCGTCAGGATCAGTTGCCATCTTATGACGCATATAGCGCTGCTGATCTTGGTGGATACAGAATTGGTTGGCTTGGAAATTACGATGGTTATTTGGCGATGGAGCCTGGCGTGTTGGAGCTTTGCCTGTCTGCACTGCAAGGCTTGACTACACAAGGAGTGATCATTGAGGAGTGTATGCCTGATTATGAATTGAGTCGTTTATGGCAGACATGGCTGACATTTCGTCACTGGGCACTCAGCGACATACAGGAGCTCTATGCGGATCCCGAAACTAGGAAGCTTCTGAAGCCGGAAGTTATATGGGAGTACGAAGGTAGTATTGGCCTGACTGCTGCTGATTTGTTTGAAGCAGCGCTTGCGCGTTCCGATTGGTATAGGGCTTTACTCAAGTTGTTCGACAACTTTGATATTCTTGCGATCCCAACGGCTCAATTGTTTCCATTTGATGCTGAAATGCATTGGCCGAAGCAAATTTCTGGCCGAAAAATGGATACCTACCACCGGTGGATGGAGGTGGTTATCACTGGCACTCTATCAGGGCTTCCTGTTATCAATTTACCTGCTGGATTTGATGCCGCTGGTCGCCCGATGGGAATTCAATTTATCGGTCGCATGGGACAAGATAAGGAAGTGCTTGAATTTGCTATGGCCTATGAGGGAGTTACTGACTACCTAAATCAGCGTCCGGTTTTGCAAACCGAAAGCGCATAGATAGATCTATAGCCTTAATGTTCTTGGTTAATGCCCCAACGGAGATATAGTCGATACCTGTTTTGGCGATGCTACGTATATTGTCAAGTGTAATGCCACCCGATGCTTCTAGTGCGGCTGGAGGAATCCCTTCCCGTTCATTAATTTCCACAGCTTCCTGAAGTTCTTTTATATTAAAGTTATCCAGTAATATGCGGTCAACATTGGCGGTTAATGCTGTACGCATTTCTGAGATAGATTCCACTTCTATTTCAATGGATCCATTCTTCTCATGCCGACGAGCTTCACTGATTGCCTCTGCAATACCGCCAGCACTCATGATGTGATTTTCTTTTAGCAGGATTGCATCATAAAGGCCCAACCGGTGGTTATCACCGCCACCACATCTGACAGCATACTTTTGAGCTTGCCGTAGGCCAGGTATGGTTTTACGTGTGTCGAGGACTTTTGCTGAGGTGCCAGCTACCGCCGCAACATATTGTGATGTGAGAGTCGCAGTTGCTGAAAGTAACTGTAGGAAGTTAAGTGCTGTTCGCTCTGCACCTAGTATTGCTCGCGCAGCGCCTCTAATAACACAAATTTCGGTGTTTTCATTAATATGATTACCATCCTCATATTCCCAGTCGATTGATATCTCCGGCGCCATTTGGGAAAAAGTTTCAGAGACCCATGGCTGTCCGGACATAACCATCGGTTGCCGGGCAAGGATCGTTGCTTCGGCTACAGCTGATTCACAAATAATTCCGGCCGTGACATCCCCAGCACCCAGGTCTTCTGCCAGCGCCTGACTGACATTGGTTTTGATAGCTGTCGCTAATTGTTTGGAGAATTTCATGGGAACAAATAAATAACCCGGCACATGGCCGGGTTATTTATCAGTGACAGATTTTCAATTACATGAAAAAGCCATGACCCGCACCAACCATACTCATAATCAATGGGATAGACATAACTGTGTTTGAACGCGAGGCAATAAAAGCTATGTTCTTGGCTTTCGCAACCTCCTCAGCAGTTGCTTCTACAAGGCCCAATACTTTTTTCTGGTTTGGCCAAATTAGACCCCAGACATTAAATAGCATAATGGTTCCTAGCCATGCCCCGATACCGATAGTCATCGCATATGCATTAATGCTGTCTCCGCCCATACCGAGAACAAAAGCGTCATGTAACATTCCGCGGTTAAGTAGGAATGCAGCACCGGTTAGCCACGTAAATAGAGCTCCCCAGCGAAACCAGAATAATGCACGAGGAGCAACATATTTGGTGATACCTGCGCCCCCGGGGCCGCCGTCATCGTTTATTGCATCTGCCAATGCAGGAACCTGCACAAAATTAAAGTAGTACAGCAAACCGATCCAAATGATACCGGCAAATACGTGCAGCCAGATAATCACCGAGTTAAGGGGCATGGCAGCCGGCATATGGCTGTCGCCGATTAGCAGCAAAATGAGGATTGCCAGCACAAAACCAGCAATAATCGTACCGCGAACACTTTTCAGTGGGTTCATTCTTGTTTCTCCGCCGAGATTGTTAAATTAGTGCACTCTCGCTTATTTTCGCCAGAGCGCCATTTTTACTTTAAATAATACAACTACCACATTATAGAGGTTGCATTGCTGGATTGCAGGATTTCTGGTTGCTCTGGGTTCCTGTACCGTACTCCAGTACAATCACTCTATCTCTATACACAAATGTGTTAGTTAACTTGAAAATCTGCTGGATGACCCTAGTTTGACTAATTGGCGAAGATAAAGAAGGTACCGATACTCGTGGATGTAAACGACAAAATTAAAGATCAGATTGAAAATAACCCTGTACTGCTCTATATGAAAGGTACACCCGATTTTCCGCAATGTGGTTTCTCAGGACAAACTGTTGCCGCACTCAAGGCTGTTGGCAGGCCTTTTGCCTATATCAATATTTTTGATGATCCTGAGGTCAGGGAAGGCCTTAAGACTTATTCGAATTGGCCAACTTTTCCTCAGCTTTACGTAAACGGGGAGCTTGTGGGAGGTGCCGACATAGTGGTTGAGATGTATCATTCAGGAGAATTGCAGAAACTTTTTGTAGAACAGGAAGATACGTCTCCCGAGTCTTGATTTATAATTATTTTGAGGGGTTAAACTGATTGGAATATTGGTTTGAACCGATTTACAACGTCGCAAAATATGTCTGCAGTCACCTCCGCATCGTAGGCAGCAGAGTGTGCAAGTTCCGTATCCCATTCAAAGCCAGCGGCAGCAACCGCGCGGGCTAATACAGTTTGTCCATATGCAACACCACACAATGTAGCGGTGTCGAAACTGCTAAAGGGATGAAATGGATTACGCTTGATAGCACTTCTCTGTGTTGCTGCATTAACGAAACCCAAATCGAAAGCTGAATTGTGGCCTACGAGAATGGCACGACTGCAAGATGCTTCCCGCACAGCTTGGCGCACCTGACGGAAAAGGTTTTGCAATGCCTCCTTCTCATCAACGGCCAGTCTAAGTGGATGATCGGGATCAATCCCGTTTATTGCTAGCGATGCAGGTTCCAGATTAGCGCCTTTAAATGGTTTTACGTGGTAGCGCAATGTTTCGCCGGGCGCAATGGTACCGTCTTCTTGCCACTCAATGAGCACAGCGGCAATTTCTAGCAGTGCATCTGTTTTGCAATTGAAGCCGCCGGTTTCAACATCGACGACGATTGGTAAAAAGCCACGAAAGCGATCTGCTATTGAAAATGTTTCACTCACATCTTTACCTGAGTCTAAGTTAGATATCGATTTTGCCAGTGACAAAATTGCTATCGAGAATTAGCTGCAGCGTGAAGCGGACGCCGAATCCTGTGATCTCAGTTGGAATATGTGCTAACCCACCCTTCCGTGTGCATGCACTCAAGTCCACATGTACCCATGGGATCGTTTTATCGACAAATTCCTCAAGGAAACTTGCCGCAAGAATATGATCACCACCCCCGCCGGGTGAACATTGCATGATATCGGCGGTTTGGCTCTTTAGTTCCTCAAGAAACTCCTTCCCGATAGGGAAGGGCCATACACGCTCTCCGCTGTCTCGGCCACATTTTTTAAGTATTGGATGGAGGTCGGGACGATTCGTGAAGACACCGCTATACCGTTTAGTAATGGCACTAATGCATGCGCCGGTTAAGGTGGCATAGTCAATCAGCGCTTCAGGCTTATCCAGACTTGCGAGGACGAGGGCATCGGCAAGAGCCATGCGACCCTCAGCATCTGTGTGAATTGTCTGGATAGTTTTGCCGTTCATCGCTGTAACGACATCTTGAGATTTGTATGCCATTGGTCCGGTTCTGTTTTCAGTTATTGCCAGCCACGCGTCAACGGGTATATTTGCTTGTGATCGGGCTAGTGCGAGCAAACTACCAAGTGCCACTGCACTACCACCCATATCAATATGCATATTGAGCATCGAATTAAAGGGTTTCAGATTCGAGCCCCCCGTATCAAAAATAATGCCTTTTCCGACTAGGCTGAGTGCCGGGCTGACATCTTTTGCACCCGGTCGGTAACGGAGCCTGACAATTGCAGCACTGTCATTTTCATTGCCTTGTGCGACGGCTGCGAAAGCTCCAGCTCCCATTTCTACTAGTTCATTGATGCCATATTCCTTGTGTTCCCAACCTTCCGCGATCGCAATATCCGTAAGTAGCTCACGATAAGCATAAGCATCCAGCTTGTTAGCTGGAAGAGCGGTGAGACAGCGCGCCAAATTATTCCCTTCGGCTTCTGCTGTCACACGGCGAAGATCCAAGCGTTCGCGGCTACCGATGATTTTCATCTGTTTTATTTTCGTTTGGGTAGGCTTAGATTTGAAGCTTGGCGTCGAATATGCAGCTGCCATTGCCGCAGCTGTTAAATACAGAACCAGCTGTTCTTGTGTTTCATCGTCAAAGCCATTCACCCAGATTCCGAGTGTCCCAGCCTTTTCGGTCGTTGCCGAACCCACCATTTTTCGAGCAAAAGTTAGTAGCTCGAAAGGATTTTTAGTTGGATCGGCAGTACCAATGAAGACGGCAGTGTGGCGCTTATTATTTAGCCGGGTGCGAATTGCGGGGATATTCCCCTTAACCCGCCGTCGCATCAGGGCTTGAATCTTGTTGCTATTTGGGATTTTTCGCCAGAGGGATACGGGAATTTTCTCTGGCAATATCAACAATAACTGGTCGATGTTGCCCAGTGCAGTAGAATTAGGCGCCCCAGGTACTTGTATAACTCTAGGTGGCGCAGTCTTTTTTATTTCCTTGGACAGATTTGTCATCGTATAACTAACCTTTTTTGGCTGGTATGGGCCATAATACGCGATATCTAACAGAACTTGTCGTGAAGAGAAGGCGGCGAGGATTAGGTGCCTGATTTTATTAAAACACCTAACTAAAATTCACGCCGGTATTTTCTGCCTTGCTGGAATAACCAGCTTAAAATTGGGTTACTAATGAGCAAATTTAGCGGTTTTGAGGACCTAGACCCGATCGAGACCAGAGAATGGTTGGAGTCGATAGACTCTGTGCTGAGTCAGCATGGACCCGAGCGGGCACATTTCCTTTTAAATCAAATGATCGATTTCGCACGTCGCTCTGGCGCCTATTTGCCGTATGCGCCTAACACTGCTTATCTCAATACGATCGCAACGAGCCGACAGCCAGACTATCCAGGTGACCGTTCTATCGAGAAAAGAATCGAGGCTTATATACGTTGGAATGCGATGGCAATGGTCGTTCATGCTAATCGTAAAAGCACAGAATATGGTGGGCATATTTCGACTTACGCCTCTTCCGCAACGCTATATGAAGTCGGCTTTAATCACTTTTGGCGGGCGGCAACTGAAGAGCATGGGGGCGATATAATTTTTATGCAGGGTCATTCCGCCCCGGGAATTTATTCACGCGCTTTTTTAGAAGGAAGGTTGACAGAAGAGCATTTGAACCGTTTTCGTCAGGAGGCTGATGGTAATGGGTTGTCATCGTATCCACACCCTTGGTTGATGCCTGATTTTTGGCAGTTTCCCACAGTATCCATGGGATTAGGATCAATGATGGCTCTCTATCAGGCTCGGTTTATGCGTTATCTCGAAGACCGGGGCATGATCCCTGTTAG
>CAJWFK010000067.1 GCA_913031125.1 uncultured Woeseia sp.
TTCCCGGAGATGTGCTATGCAATCCCGCAATATATCCAATGCCGGTGGATATGCGATTTCACGTCCTAACGTGCCCATGTCGCCCGTTGCATTTATCAGTACCACATCGAAATTATTTTTAAGGCCGAAGTCAAGCGCGGGCTTGATAACCTGCGAATCTTCAATGATTAGGCCAACGAGTTTCGTTGCTTCCATATTTTCAAATTCTGCGTCAACAAAATGATCCTTAACTTTATATAGCGTGCCGAGCGCCTGTCCGCTAGGTTTATCCCCCATGCCCAAAATTTCTATCCAAGGTGTCGCTTCATC
Organism: uncultured Woeseia sp.; assembly: GCA_913031125.1. Lineage (GTDB taxonomy): Bacteria > Pseudomonadota > Gammaproteobacteria > Steroidobacterales > Woeseiaceae > SZUA-117. The sequence continues at coordinate 310 of CAJWFK010000067.1, forward strand.
AAGTGATTTGGTCCCTAGGTAGACAGCACCACTCTCACGTAGGCCAGCACCCACGGCAGCTTTAACTTGCTGGGGTGCATCATCAAAGCCGGTCACCATAAATGGGTGGTTTAAATTTAGTTTTCCCGCAATGCTACTTGTAACCCGACAAGCTTCTCTATAGGGATCGATGACTAAGCGGGACAGATTGGCCGGTAGAAAAACAAGGTCATCTAGCGTGGCAGACCGTTTTTCAGGGAAAGGATCTTCTCTGGAGGAGAGGCGCTTGTCCAGCATCGCAGTCAGTTTAAATTGGTCGCTAGGGACTGTCCGCGCCATAGAGAATATATCTTCCCGATGTTGAACAGAGTAATCAGCAGAGCCAGTTTCAGCATCACAGCGGTAGCATCTAGCGGCTTCCGCTCTTGCAGTTTCAAGAGTGTAAGTGGACTCAATCTCGGGAAATTCTATAGGGTTACGGCCCAAGCCAAAAAACTCAGGTTCCTGTTGCGGGAACCGTTCCCACATGATGTCTTGTGCAACGGGGACTCGACGTGTCTTATATGGTGTGCGGTAAGGCAAAGGATTCTCAATCCCTTCCAAGAAAGCCTTAATATAATACGCGGCACGTTGTCCATGGTGCATTGCCATTACAATCGTCGATCCACCAAATGCACCATCTCCGGCAGCAAAAATTTTCGGATCGCTAGTGCGCATGGTTTGGAATGAGGCGTCAATTCTGTCGCTTAACATCATACCATGCCCAGCGAGTTCCGCACTTTCTGCTTGTTGACCGACTGCTGCGATAACCATTCCGCAATCGATAATGTGCTCGGAATTTTTTACGGCAACCGGCCTACGTCGTCCATCGATATCGGCGTCACCAAGTTCAGTTTTTACGCAGTTCAGCCCCAATTCGTTGCCATTTGTTGTCACTCCGATTTGCTGCGTATGATAGATAAATTCGATACCCTCTTTGACTGCCCCTTCAAGCTCGATTGCTCTTGCTGGGATCTCATCTGGTCCTCTTCGGTAAACTACTTTTACGTGTTTGCAGCCTGGTAGGCGCTTCGCAACTCGACAAGCATCCATCGCGACATCCCCACCACCGATTACAACCACTGTATCTGGAAGTTCTGGTCGCTCGCCCGCATTGACTCGCCTTAGAAAACCCACTCCATCTACGACTCGAGTATCCTTTTCACCGTCGATCTGCATGTCTTTGCCCCACCATGCCCCGATCGTCAGCAAAACGGCATCATGCTGCGTTCTTAAGTCGTCTAGACTAACTTGCTGACCGAGTGCCATATTGGTTTTAATGGTAAGACCGGGGCATCGTTGCGCGAGTCGGTCTATGTCTTCTTGGATAATTCCCGGAGGTAAACGAAAGGCAGGAATGCCCCAGACCATCATCCCGCCGGCTCGGTCAGACATCTCATACACGTCGACTTTGTACCCGGATTGACAAAGATCTTGTGCTGCAGCAAGGCCGGCAGGACCCGCCCCAACGATTCCAATTGTTTGGGTTTGGGTTACCTCGACAGCGGGTGGATCGTAAGCGTGCCCGACTTCATCCATTACGAATCGTTTTAAATTCCGAATCATGATCGGACCATCACTGTCGGCACGTCGGCATGCGGGTTCACACGGTGCGTCGCAAACACGCCCGCATATGGAACTGAATGGATTGGTTGCTGTGATTGCTTCGAATGCTTCCTCGTACTTTTCTTCCCAGATATAACCGATATAAGAAGGAGCATCTGTGCCAATGGGGCAGGCTGCTTGACAAGGTGCCGGCACGTAGTGCAGATCATGTGTATCGTCAGCGTAACCCTTTGGAGCTTTGGGTGCCAAGATTCGATTTAGGTCGTAAACGGACATAATTAGGCCACTGCTACTCTGAGGAAACGGCTAGGTTTTCGGGCTTCAGGTTGATAGGGGAGCCCAGTTATAGCGGCTGCTTCGCGGGTAAGTGCAACCAAATCGTCGCGACCAAGTTGCCGGACATCATCGTAACCAAGTGCATCGGTAATCGCGGCGATTTGCCAACGTACCCTTTCCAGGAAGCGATGAATATTCTTTGCTTCTACTTGAGGGTTATAACGGGCCTCATGATCCGGATCTTGTGTCGCGATACCCGTGACGCATTGTCCGACATGACATTGCATACACGCGATACAGCCGCCGGCAATTATAGCGGAAGTCCCAAATGCCGCTGCATCGGCGCCAAGACAAAGTGCCTTAACGGCATCGATGCCATCCCTTAGCCCACCCATTAATACAAGCTCAATGTCTTTCCGCCGACCGATGTCATCCAACGCATTGACAGCTTCGACGATTGCGGCCAATGTCGGGATACCAACATATTCCATGATCTCTGCACCACCCGCGCCAGTTGACCCCTGCATACCATCTAGTTCAATAAAATCAAATCCGTCTTTAACGGCAATTTTGATATCGTCTCGGACTCGTCCTGCTCCAAGTTTCACGCTGACTGGTAGTTTGTAACCCGTAGCTTCTCGGACCTCTTCGACCTTTATGACTAAATCGTCCGCCCCTAGAATGTCTGGATGGCGAGACGGAGACCGTAAATCAATGCCTTGTGGGATGCCGCGAATTTCTGCCAGCTCTTTCGTTACTTTTTTTGCCATTAACTGACCGCCCAGACCTGGCTTAGCCCCTTGAGAGATATAAATCTCTAGACCATCTGCCCTTCGCATATCATGAATATTCCAGCCCAGTCGACCACCTAAACACTGAAAAATAAGCTGTCCAGCTGCATCCCGCTGTGCGTCACTCATTCCACCTTCGCCAGTATTTTCCGCAATACCGGACATCGCAGAAGCCATGGCAACCGCTTGTTTCGTAGAACGGCTTAACGCACCGTAACTCATGGGTGCAATCATTACCGGCATTGATAGCTTTAGCGGATTAGCACCATTTATTCCACCGATCTGAGTTTCCATAGTGACCCGATTCACAACGTCAACGACTTTTCCAGCACTCGAAAGATCCCGGCGAAACGCCAGATCAGAAAGATGCGGTAACGGTCGTGCGCCACCATAGCCTCGAATCCGGTAACGACCGCTGTTGGACTTGATATGGATGTCTTCCTGTACTTTGGTATTCCAGTAGTCAGATTGACCAGAAAATACAGTGAATGGCAGGCTACGCATCTGCTCCTCACTACTCCCATAGCGTAATTTCTTACCGGCGTTGACGACTTTAGTAAACGATCCTTTGAAGGAAATCTCATAGCGATCGAGGAAGGCACGAATCTCTTCTTCTTCACTTGACTCGGTATCACCAATCATCGCGTCGGACCCAAGATCTTGAATCTGCCCTCCAACAAATATTTCCCCCGCCGACATGTCTTCACCGACTCGTTCACCGGAATCACCCAGGATAATTATTCGCCCACCGTACATCATGTAGCCTGCCATAAAATTAGCATTACCTACGCAACACAACGTACCCGCCTTCATGACCTGCCCAGCCCTAGAACCCATGTTGCCATGAATTACTATTTCGGCACCACGTATAGCGACTCCCGGAATCGCACCAGAATTGCCGCCGACGACAACCGAACCGCTGTACATATTGTCGCCCACACCCCAACCGACATTGTGTGCCACTTTGAAATGCGCTTGATCCGACAGACCGGCACAGAAATACCCTGCTGATCCGTCAACATGTACCGTGATTGCGTCAGTAAGGCCAACACCAATATGGTGCCGAGCATCAGGATTACTTATATAAACATCCTCGCCCTCAGCTCCAAATTCACGGAGCTGTTCATTGACTTCGCGAACCGTGAGACTCGCTAGGTCAAGCGTGACCATGTGGCGTAAGTTCCAGGAGCAGGTTCGCGTGTATTGAGAGAACGACCAGGAAAAAGTCGGTTCAAAGAGACTTCTTCAGAGGCTACCGCAACCAGGTCATCATCTTGATACAGAATCATAGGCTTAGCAGCTAACCGGTCTTTGGCATAACCAATCTGGTCTTCGGTCGATACGAGAAAAGAAAATGTGCCGTCAAGATCATCGATCGAAGCTTCGAGCGCTGTGTTTAAGTCGCTACCCTGTGCAAGTTTGTCGGCAAGATAAACAGCAATGAGCTCACTGTCATTGTCGGTTGTAAACTCGAACCCTCGTTGTTCGAGCCGACGACGCATTTTCCAGTAATTTGTGATCTGACCATTGTGGACGATCGCCACGTCGGCAAACCCTGTGGCCCAGAATGGATGCGACGCCTCGGGCTTAACGTCACTTTCGGTTGCCAAACGAACATGACCCAAACCGTGGGTCCCTCGATAATTATGTACCGCATATCGGTCATCAACTTCATGGGCACTACCTACATCTTTCACAATTTCAAGGCTTGTACCAATTGAGATAACCTTGGCTGTATGCTCCATTTCGTAAGCCAACTTCTGTACGTCACCCACATACCTTACTGTGACCCGGTAATTATCGCCAATCTCACTCTCATCGAGAATTACCGCTTTCAGTGCCAACAAACGCTGACGGATGGTGCCAATTACAGTTTCAGAGTCGGAAGCTGTACCAAGAAAGAAACGTAGTTTAAGTTCACCAGGATTGGCTTCACCATAAAGGGCAAACCCTGTCGAATCCGGTCCACGGTGCTGACAGCCATCGAGCATCCGAATCAACGCCTCGCCTGTATCAAAGATATCCTCGTTCCCTTTGTACATAATCCCTGCTATCCCACACATACGAATTCTTCCTTATGCTTGATGAGGTAACGACGAGCCGCAAACAGCTTTTAACGTACCACTCGCCACCGTAAACTTTCCTAAAGTTTCTGTATGTTGTAGCTACAACCTTAAAGATAACTGATCTAACCCAAAAACGACTTTGCTGTATCATCCATCTCAGACCACCAATCAGCATGGTGTAGCGGAGCGGTTGTCCCAGTCACCGGAGAACGGTGCGCCTTATCTCTGTAGGTCACAATGTTCTCTTCCTTGTGGTGTTCCCAATGTTTAAAGTTCTCAGCTGTTATATCCCAGTCGAGATCATAATCAAGTTCACGACAAAGATCTTTACAGTAATCTGTCTGAAAATCGATGTCCTGAATTGGATCTTCCAGCGCTTCTTCCCGATCTTGCCAACTTTTTGCGTCAACAGTCATCTCACTGGCTGACGGTAATTTTATGTGGCCAAGTATGATTTCGCGGGCATACCACGCCTGCGCGTCAAACATACTGAAGGTGTAATACTGATCCTGCATACCCAAGTAAATCACCTTTGGATTATCAATCCAGACAACGCCTTTGTAGAGCGTTCCTGGATAGAGCCGATTATGCGTCGCTAAACGCAGGTTCTCGGGCAAGAACGGAAAATGGTGTAAGTAACCAGTGCAAAGAATAACGGAATCAATCTCTCGTGTGTCCCCGTTGGAAAAATAGGCTGTGTTACCTTCGAATCGATCGACCAAGGGGAGCTCTTCTATACCTTCTGGCCATTTAAAGCCCATAGCGCCGGTCCGGTAAGTACAAGTCACAGTCTTTGCACCGTACTTTAAACTCTGCAATGCTATATCTTCAGCAGAATAACTGGCACCCACCACCAATACCTGCTGCCCGGCAAACTCCACTGCATCACGAAAATCGTGCCCGTGAATTACACGACCCGGAAATGTATCGATACCTTCAATTTGAGGAATATTCGGTACCGAAAAGTGTCCCGTTGCAACCACCACATAATCAAATAATTCATCTGTGTCTTCGTTATCAACTAAATTCGTGGCGCGTAACGTAAATTGGCCTGTCTCATTGTTGAATTGAACATCACGTACTGCATGATTGAACCGTACCCAATCACGAATATTAGACTTATCAGCACGTCCTACGATGTAGTCACGTAGCGGCTCGCGTGGAGGGAAAGAAGGAATCGGCTTGCCAAAATGCTCCTCGAAGCTGTAATCGCCAAACTCCAGGCATTCCTTAGGGCCATTTGACCATAGGTAGCGGTACATGCTCGAGTGCGCCGGTTCACCATGCTCATCGGTACCAGTACGCCACGTATAGTTCCATAGACCACCCCAATCGCTCTGACGTTCAAAACATACGATCTCCGGAATCTCCATTCCCTTATCAGCTGCGGATCGAAATGCTCGCAACTGACTGAGCCCACAAGGGCCAGCCCCAATGATTGCCACACGCGTCATGTCCTAGATCTCTCCTTCACTAATTTACACATATTATTCTAACTGGCTTTTGAAGAAATTCTATCCCTAGCGACAAATTGAATACGGCATCATAAAAAATGTCTTCTTTGTCAGAAGACATGCCCAGAATCACACTTCATTGCAGTTCTGACTATTATTATTATGGTAGAACGTTGGCAGGCGAATATTTAAATGTATTGTGACACTGTAGGACAACTCACCTAACTTGGAGAAACGTAATGTCGTTAGAACGCCGTGTGACCAATATTTTTGACACTCCCTATATGACCTATGACCTTGACGGCCCCGTGCAAAAGGACATGCAGCTGCTCAATCTCAGCTACAACAAAGACACTGGTCTGGGTTGGTATGTCATCCGGATGGCACCCGGCGCGGCAACCATTCCACACACACACGACTCTCGTGAGGAGTATCTTATTCTTGAAGGTGACCTAATCGAAAGTGACGGTACTGTATTAAGGAAGGGAGACTTCGTTAATTACGCGCCTGGAACGCATCACAACTCTCGAACGGAAAATGGATGTCTCCTTATCGGACTAAATCGGACAGAAGAATAAACTTTGAATTGATAATGATCCAATTGAACAACTTCAACAATTGTGCATCAATTATTAAAACAGTCAGGCTATGATTTGCCGAGCAGATCTTCTACAGCACCACCGAGCTGACGCATTGCACCATCCTCTCTGCCTGGCCCTCCAGCACAGTGGCCCCAGTCAGATTCGATCACTCGTAATTCCGCGTGGGGCATGTGCTGTACTTCCACAGCACTGTCCTCCGGCGTGAAATAAAGATCAGTTCTTGATGGCATAATAATTGCTTGCGCATTAATCGCCGATAGGGCCCGTTCATAACCCCCTTCTAGAGACTGCAGATTTCCGACATCGGCTGACTGCCAAGTCTTGAGTTTGGCTAAAAGATCGTTGGCGTCCCATTCAAGATGGTCTGCCTCCCAGAAAGAAAGCAGCGCATCAATTGTCTCAAACCCCAGTTCTCGCCAGAGCGACTTGCGAAAGAAAGCCTGCGAATAAGCCCAACCACAATACACTCGCCCAAAAGCCTTTAGGCCCGCTTCGGGCGGTGTATCATAATAGCCTTCTGCGTAGACGGGGTCTGCCGTCAATGCGGCTTCAACACCCGTAAGAAACACCCGATTGTGGGGAGAGCAACGGGCAGAACCACACCAGGGAAGGATCCGCTGAACCAGGTCGGGAAATGCCACTGCCCAGTGAAAAGCCTGCATAGCTCCCATAGACCAGCCAGCTACCAATTGAATGTTTGTAACACCAAACTTCTCTGTCAATAGACGATGCTGACATAAAACATTGTCATAAATATCAACCGCCGGAAAATAGGGCCCAGAGACCGAGTCAACCGAATTGCTAGGTGAGGTCGACAACCCATTTCCAAAAAGATTCGGTGATATCACAAAATAGTCGTTTGTATCAAAAACATTAGCGGGTCCGACTAGCGGCGCATAACCATCATGAGTGCCGGTGTAATAGGTCGGCAGGACAATTACATTGTCTCGTGCCGCCGACAACTGTCCCCAGGATTTTGCAACCAGTATTGCAGATTTGAGCGTTTGTCCCGACAGTAAATCAACGTCACCCAACTCAAATTCAATAATCTCTTCAATCATTGTCTGTATCTAAATCTTAGTCAGGTCCAGGACAACTGTAATTACCATAGCCTAAGGTAACGATCGACTTCCCAGTCACTGACATGGGTCATATAGCTATCCCATTCGGCCCGCTTGAATTCAGCGAAGGTCTGAAACATGAGATCTCCCATCACCTCTCGGCCCAAATTATCAGCCTCAAAGGCATCAACGGCCTCTCCGAGGCTGCGCGGTAGATAACCAACTCCTAACTCGGCCAGTTCTGCGTCCGACTTAAGGTACATGTTCTCGGTATGCGGTGGACCGGGATCAATCTGCTCGCGTATTCCTTCTAGACCTGCAGCAAGCACCATTGCACCGCCCAAATAGGGGTTGTTGGCAATATCTGCAGCACGCAATTCGACTCGCTCTCCACCTAGTGGGACTCGAATTGAATTCGTTCGGTTGTTGTTACCAAAACAGGCAAAAACTGGAGCCCAGGTAAATCCCGACATGCTGCCCGTCTTTATCAGCCGTTTATAACTATTTACGGTGGGGGATATGACGGCAGACAGTGCTGGCAAGTGTTTCAGAATTCCGCCAATGAACCAGTAACCGAGATCTGTGATTCCGCAACCTCGTGGATCATCACTGGACTTAAAAAGATTTTCCCCTGACTGAATGTCCGCGAGAGACATATTGTAATGAGCACCGCTCCCGGCTCGATCTGAGAATGGTTTGGGCATGAAACTTGCGAAGTAGCCCTTGCGATGTGCCAACTCTTGTATCAAGTGTCGAAAAAACACAAATTGATCTGCCATAGTGAGGCCATCACGATACATAAAATCGATTTCAAACTGTCCGTTTCCATCTTCGTGATCGTAAGAATAAACGTCATACCCAACACTGTTTAATGTGTCGACGATTTCTTCCAAAAGCTCGAAGCTATCGAGCGTCGATCGAATATCATAGGCTGGTTTCGCGAGATCATCGCGTGGACCAATGGGACCGAATCCACCATCGTCCGTATGTTTAAGCAGAAAAAATTCAGGCTCAATGCCAAAATTAAAGGTGTAGCCCATATCGGCTGCCTGTGCCAATACCGATTTAAAGATATTCCGACTGCACGGCTCGAACGGTTTGCCTTCACACCACAAGTCACTCGCGAACCACGCCACATCCTTTCGCCAGGGTAAAACGATCAAGCTTTCGGGGTCTGGATGCGACGAAACTTCTTCGTCACTGACATCCTGCGGAACACCATCAAGCGCAGCACCAGTGCACAACTCGGAACCGCTCATCATCCGATCAAAGTGAGCAATCGGTACAAACTTTGACTTTGATACCCCATGAATATCAACGTAGCTAGGCAGACAGTAGCGAACTCCT
>CAJWFK010000068.1 GCA_913031125.1 uncultured Woeseia sp.
AACCCCCAAGAATCCAAAAAGAAACATTGGCCATAACTGGTTTCCCTGATAGTAAGCGACAATGACCGCATGCGGGATAACCATGATTTCAAGCAGGATAATCCAATAACGATTTCGATGAAATTCATGAAAGATTAACGCAGATTGCCAGAGCAAGATTAGTAGGTAAAAGAATCCAATTAGATGCCCAGGCGAACTGGCAGTTGGATGGTACCAGAACGTATAAGTAAGTGCCCAAGTAAATAGGTAGCCATGGTATTTCTTAAGGGTAATCCACATTTGTTTGGGCAAGCGTTTGCCATGTCCCCAGAACAAACCTCGCCGTGGAGCTTCCAGCAGTAGCACGACGATCAGCATTAAAGCAACCGAGCCAAGGGCTGTAACCTCCGGAACGTCAGATGCAAGTCCGTCATACCATATATGAGTGTGAATGTAGTGCGCTATGAAAAATAGTATGTGGCCGGCAAGGAAGCACCAATTTAAGCCTCGCATTCGCGAACTGAAATGCTCGTAGCGACGCTTCGCAAGCCAGATCATTACCCAGCTGAAAAGATTGTGTAGGCAATAGCCCAGCCACGCAGTAACCCGAGCCATAGTGCTTGGTTCTCGTAAACGCCAGGGATACGCAAAGGGCTTCGTCTTACCAACTAAGTCGAATCGGCTTAGCTGATCTGAAGTCAAATAGATTATCGCCACTGCACAAGCACTCAACAGAATGCCGCTTAATATTGTGGCATATGAAGGATTTTGGCAGGAGTTCTCTGTGTGAGATCTCAAGTTCATGGGTTCATTACTCTAATGGTTCCCAAGCTGCTCCGGTCGTGAAGCTTGATTGGTGTCTGGCGACAGAGCCCGTGAATCGATTGATACGGTAAATGACAGAGCCTTCAGAACCTGAGGAACTTACCTCGTAGCTGTACAGGATGCTTCCCCCGCTGAGATATGTAATGGCCAGTAGGAAACCTACGCAGTAAAGAAACAAGCGTTTTCTGGTTGTTTTGGGCTTAGATGATTCAGACATTTATTAATCCAGAGTATGACGGTGTCGTTGGGAGTTAAACAAAAAAGTGTTAGTTAGAAGTCACGTTGTTTAGTTCTCGCACCAGTTTTTCTATCCGACGTTTGTTTACACCTAGATCAGAATAGCCTACACGTGATTCTGAACGAAAACAAATACGGGAATCCTGTTCATTATGAAGTAATTCGATATCGTCAATGAAGCCGAAATAAAAGCTTCGTGATTCACAATGGATATAGTGATCTTCTGCTGTAACGATGGTACTTCTTGGCAAACATTCAACGGCCTCCAATAGCACCTTCCAGTGTTGGCTCGTTATGTCATGCAGTTTCTCTGTATCAGAAGCAGTATCACCGTAGGAATAGTTGATGCAGTAACAGTTTGGACGAACTGAGCACTTAGCTAAACTACCCTCTATAACTCCTTTTGCTTTTGAATGAGTAAATCGGGAGTTGGTATAGATTAATAACGGTCGAATGGCAATCAAAACAAATAAGATAATCAACACGATTTGGACCTGGTGCAAAATGCTAGGAATTAGCCGGTAAACGACCTCGTGTTTGAGCAGCCGCATTGGGAGTGTTCTGAAAAGAGTGGACGATTCGTAGCATCCTCAGAACTAACAATACGTAATAGGTGATATCAATTTGCCACCAACGCAGACCGCTACGAGCACTTGCAGGAAACTTGTGGTGATTGTTGTGCCAGCCTTCACCTAATGTGAACAAGGCTAGCAGCCAGTTATTGCGGCTGTGATCGCGCACTTTAAAGTCCTGTGTCCCGAGTAGGTGTGCAAGCGAGTTTATTGCAAATGTCATGTGGTAAAGGCATACGGTAGAAATCACTCCACCCCAAACGACCAATTGCCAGCCATTGGTTGCAAATCCAGCGGATTGAAAATATTCACCTAGCAGAAATAAGGAACAAAATAAGCACAACGGTACGAACCAATCAAATTTATCGAGGAAACGCAATTCCGGAAATGCCGCAAAATCCTTTATCGCTTTGTGATCTGATCGATAATTCTTCTTGGTCATAAACCAACCAACATGACTCCACCAGAAACCATGCTGATGTGGAGAGTGGACATCTAAGCCTGAGTCCGAATGCATGTGGTGCTTGCGATGATGAGCGGCCCACCATAATGGCCCTCTCTGGATCGCTGAATTTCCAAGGCATGCGCCGAGAAATTGAACGACACGACTGGTTTTAAATGCTCGATGGGAGAAGTAACGATGGTAGAAAGCGGTAATTCCGAACATTCTTAATAAATATAGGGTTACCGCCACTACGACAGCCGTTGTGCTAACACCTGTAAGGAAGGCTGTAAATACAGCCAAATGCATTAACAGAAACGGCGTTACTCGCAGCCACTGTATTTTATCGGAATCCATATATCGTGACTTCAACGAGGTAAATTATAAAACCTAGTCTGAAGTGGCACGGATCGCAATCATCAGCGCCAGTAGTTCCAACTCTATACGGGTTGAAGTATGGCAGTGTTTAGCTGCAATATATGACCAATAAAATGCTTCTGACTAGTTTGCGGATGCTTCCCAAGACAAGCGGGTCAAATTTTTAAGATCGCGTATGAAAACCGATCCATTAATTACTGCCAAATGTGCCCAAGCAGGCTCGCCGCTGACTTTCAATTTATCCGCAATGTCAAACTTTGTCGGAGTCGCGTTTACTAGCAGAAGTGAGCCGTTTGCATCTAGTGCTAGAATTTGGCGACCATTAGTTACCATGCTCCAATATTCACCTTGAGGTGTCGATGTCCACTCAACATCTCCGTCGGACAAGTCCATACATACAACGCGACGATTGCGAAGGTGCATGTAAGCATGATTATCAATGATTACCGGCGATGACATATAACCCTGTATTGTGTTTCGCCAACGCTCAACGCTCTTAAATTTTCCATTTTCAAGCTTTATATCAAAAAAGAATGAGCCCCCACCGTAGCTTGAGGTAAAAAAACCATTCCCATGCTTGCAGGGAGTGACAATATTCATACCCCGGAAGGCAGGAACCTCTTGTTGCCATAACAATTGTCCGGATTCTAGTGAAATACCACACAACGCAGATCGAGTCTGAGCCACTAGCTGTCTAACACCGTGAATATCTTCAATAGTTGGCGAGGAAAAGGCACTACCGTTCATACCTCCAGCGTCCTTTGCCGCCCTCCAGATAATATCACCTGTGTTAGCATCTAGTCGACAGATGGATGCACCGGCCTGAACATATACACTACCTTCATGAGCTAAAGGAGAACTTACATATCCAAAGGATGGCAGCGAGGTGTTAAGTTCTTTGACGAAGTCCTTTTTCCAGACGATTTCACCAGTTTTGACGTCTAAGCATACTAATACATCACGCATTCCCGCTACGAATAATTTTCCATCCGCATAGGCTGGAGTTGAGCGAATCCAGTCTCCGTTTGCCTTAGCGAAGAATGGAACGGCCATTGCACCTTCCCATTTTGTTTTCCAGACAGGCTTGCCGTTATTCACGCTGAATGCTGTTACAACCTCATATTTTCGATCTTTAGTTTCGGTCGTAAAAACCATACCTTCAGCAACGACAGGTCCGGAGTAACTTGGTCCATGTTGCGACTTCCATGCAACCTTAATAGCATCACCAGAAAGTGCCGTTGGCAGCTGCAAATCGGCAATTTTGCCGGTACGGTTGGGCCCTCTCCATTGCGACCAATTGAGTTGAGCGTGTGCTGCTGACGTGGATATCATGACTGCCACAAGTGAAAAAATACAAGCAGACTTATGTGAAAATGATCGCATCTGTGTTGCCTTTAAGCACGATATGTATTGATAGTTAATGGTCTACACTTGGACGTTTACCCCAGCCTGATTTTTTGCAACGACATTTCTGCTATTTTCTTTAAAAAAAGAATGATTATTAGGCTAGCCGAGTTAGTGAGCGAGCAAGTTAAAACATTGAAATAGCCTTTATATGAAAATTGCAATAATCGGTAGCGGGATATCAGGGCTAGCAGCAGCGTTCTATCTGAGCCCGGATCATCAAGTAACAGTTTTTGAAAAAGATGAGACGTTAGGTGGGCACGTTAATACTTTTACTGTCCGGCATCCCGAGTATTCAGTAGATATTGACACGGGCTTCATCGTTTTCAACCGAAATACGTATCCTGGGTTTTGCAAATTACTAGAAGAATTGGATGTAGAGGCACGTCCTACAACCATGAGTTTTAGTGTTCAATGCAACAAAAGTGGTCTCGAATATTCGGGGCACTCCTTCTTTACGTTTTTCGCGCAAAAATGGAGGTTAGTCGACGCCAAACATTTTAGGTTTCTGTGGGATATCCTGCGATTTAATAAAAAAGCCAAAACAGTTAGCGCATCTCTAAGTCATCAAATGACCATCGGGGAGTTTTTCGAGGAAAATAGATTTGGTCGACGTTTTTATGAAAAGTATTTTTTGCCCATGGCTGCTGCCATTTGGTCATCGCCGACAGATAAGGTTGTTGATTTTCCATTTCGCTCAATGATTGAATTTTATGAGAACCACGGGATGCTACAAATCAAAGACCGCCCTATCTGGTATGTGATCTCAGGGGGATCCAAAACATACGTCGATCGGATAGTTGAAACTTCAAATGGGAGATTTTTAACCAACGCGCCTGTGCAACAAGTTGTCAAGCAAAATGGTCAATTTCGCATATTGCTTGGCAATGGTGAGGCGGATCAGGTATTCGACCATGTGATTGTAGCTTGCCACTCGGATCAGGCTTTACGGATTACCGACAACTGTCTAAGTGATCGCCAAAAGAACATTTTGTCAGCGTTTGCGTACCAACCAAATACTGCTGTTTTGCACCATGACTCGAGTTGGATGCCCAAACGTAAGCAAATTTGGTCGGCTTGGAATTACCATATACCTAGACAAGATAGCGCCTTTGCTACGCTGACATATGATATGAACATCTTGCAACAATTAGATTGTCCGGATAGACATTTCGTAACGTTAAACCCGCAACATCCAATTGCGCCGGAGTGTGTTCTGCGTGAGTTTCAGTATGAGCATCCGCTCTTTACTCGGGAGCGGCATGAGGCACAAAGTCAGCACCATCAGTTGATTTGCCAGGATGGCCTATCGTTTTGTGGTGCCTATTGGGGGCATGGGTTTCATGAAGATGGACTTCAGAGTGGCATGGCAGTTGTTAATGCTATCGAAAGAGCAGGGATAAATGCATAGTTGTATTTATCGCGGGACCGTTTTGCATAAAAGGTTGCGTGAGCGAACTCATGCATTTCGTTATGGATTGTATATGGTCTTTCTCGATCTGGGAGAGCTCGACCAGGTCTTTAAGCGAAGATTATTTTGGTCATGTAAATCGTTTAACCTCTTTTGGTTTCGGCGACGCGATCATTTGGGTGACCCTGCTACGCCCCTGATGGATTCGGTGAGAGATTTAGTTGAGCAAGAAACTGGAAATCGACCAGCAGGGGCTGTACGGTTGCTCACGAATTTGCGGCATTTCGGTTTTCAGATGAATCCAGTGTCGTTTTACTTTGTTTACAATGACGACAGCACTCCTTCGCTGGTAAATGTTGTGGCTGAAGTTCATAACACACCGTGGAATGAGCGTTACTGTTATGTTTTGGAGCCACAGCAATGGACCGGTCCTTTTGACGAACAGCGACGTCTGGAAAAGTCCTTGCATGTGTCGCCGTTTATGCCGATGAATCAGGATTATATATGGCGATTTAACCAACCGGGAAAAGAACTGCTTGCCAGTGTTCGCGTAGTAGAAGAAGGAGTGCTGGCAATAAAGGCTTCTTTATTAATGCAGCGATTACCGCTTACACGTTGGCGATCATTTCAAATGTCTTGTCGGTTTCCGATCATGCCTTTGCTCGTTTATGCTCGAATCTACTTGCAGGCGTTCAAATTGTTCCTTAAGAAGGTTACATTCTTTTCCCATCCAAAAAAGACTCGTCGAGAATCTAGCTGATAGGCTGTTCTGCTAGAAGGTGTTTTCATGAAGCAACGCTCTCCATTAATGCGTCGTGTGCTGAAAAAAGAGCTCGCATCTCTAGCAGACGTTTGCCTGAACATCACTGATCCCTGGGGTAGCTACGGTACTTCTGGTAATGCGTCAAATGGAGAAGCAGCAATGCTGAAGGCTGGTTTGACGATTTCATCCCCAGAATTTTATCGCAAACTGCTTCGAGATGGTGAACTGGGGGTAGCAGATGCCTACATTGACGGTGTGTGGGATACGGATGATCTTGTTAATGTGTTTAGGATCATGATTAGGTCTGAAGCAGCTAATCATCAGGTCAATAAACGTGTGTCAATAATAAAGCGACTGGCTCGTGCAATTCAAACATGGCGCAGGCAGAATTCCGTCAGTGGAAGTAAACGCAATATTCACGAGCACTATGATTTGGGCAATGACTTTTTCCAGTTATTTCTGGATGAGTCTTTAAATTACTCTTGTCTGGAATTTGAAAACGATTCAAGCACGTTGGAAGAGGCCGCTAATTTGAAGATGGATAATATCTGTCAGCAATTAAGCCTGCAACGAAATGATCACTTAATTGAAATTGGAACCGGTTGGGGGGGGATGGCTTGCTTTGCGGCGAAGAACTATGGATGCAAAGTAACCACAACAACAATTTCTACCGAACAATTCAATCACGTTAATGAGAAAGTAAAGGCGGAGAAGCTCGAGGCGTTGGTGTCTCCGGTGAACTCGGATTACAGGCATTTGGATGGGCAATACGACAAATTGGTATCTATCGAAATGATCGAAGCGGTCGGGGAAAAGTTTCTGCCCCAATATTTTTCCGTTTGCGATCGTTTGCTTAAGCCAGGTGGTAAAGCGCTTATTCAGGCAATTCTTATTCGCGAACAAATCTTTGAAACATATCGTCGTGGGACGGATTTTATTCGCGAATTTGTATTCCCAGGAAGCTTTTTGCCATCCAACCGCTTAATTCTTCAAGCAATTGAAAAAAATACAGATCTCCAGTTGATTAATTATCGTGATATCACTGAACACTACGTTAAAACACTAGCTCGATGGCGAGAAAAATTTCACAACAATATAGATGAAGTAGCACGTTTGGGATTTGACAAGCGTTTTACACGGTTATGGGACTACTACCTGTCGTATTGTATAGCCGGTTTCTCGGAACGCCGTTGCACTGATGCCCAATTGACATTCTTAAAAATGTAGAGCCCAAGCCAGATGCTAGTTCTCGTTCTTGGTTACATTTCGTGTGCGGCTGTTATGGTGATGCTTTGGCTTTGGCAGCGAAAAACACACAAAAGTAGCCTTGTTGATTTGGTGTGGACGCTTTGTGTGGGGGCTTTTGCGATTACGCTCATTTTGGTTAACCCGTCGCAGATTTTCATCCACCATTATGCAGTGATAGCCATCCTGTCTCTCTGGACCTTGCGATTAAGTCTGACTCTGTATCTGCGTTATCGGGTGCTTCCGGAAGATGCTCGTTATGAAAAAGCCAAGGGCCAATGGGGTGCAAATGCGCAGGCCAAGATGTTTGCGTTTTATCAATTGCAGGCAATCTTTGCACTTCTATTCGCCGCACCGTTCGTTGTTTTCTCTTTTGAACCGAAGCTGCCAGTGAAGCTAAGCATATATGATGTTACCGGGACCGTAGTCGCTGCGTTATCACTTCTGGGGTTAACGATTTCAGATTATCAGCTTACGCTCCATCGAAAACTAAGGCTTGAAGAAGCCGCCACCGAACGGATATGTAAGTCCGGTTTGTGGAAGTATTCCAGGCACCCGAATTACTTCTTTGAATGGCTTCATTGGTGCAGTTACCTGCCGCTGGCATTGCAGTTTAATTATGGTTGGTTATATGCGATTCACCCTTTGACAGTGCTATATCTGTTGCTGTTTAAAACAGGGATACCATTAACCGAGAAGCATATGGTTGAATCATATGGAGAGTATTATCGTGAATATCAAAGGCATACATCCGCTTTTGTTCCTTGGCCGAAAAAGACAAATATTTAGGAGTTTTGAATGATCGGCAGTGTCGGTATCGAATTTGCGGAACGAGGAATATTGCCGGATTGGATTATTCGGCGCGGGATTCGTCGTTTATGTCGTGCAAGGCTAAAAGCTATTAAGAGTGCTACGTCACTTTATCCGGACAGCTCAGAGTTGGGGCAAATTGCCTACGAGACAGATGCAGCGAATCAACAGCATTATGAATTGCCCCCTGAGTTCTTTGAATTGGTTCTTGGTAGCCGACGTAAATACAGTTGTTGTTTTTTTGAATCATCGGATCAAAGCCTTGATGATGCCGAAGTAAATTCGCTAAAAGCTAGTTGCGATCGTGCGCAGATATACGATGGTGCAAATATTCTTGAGCTAGGATGCGGCTGGGGATCGTTAACTTTGTGGATGGCCGAATCTTTTCCAAATTCACAAATTACTGCGGTATCCAACTCGCAACCGCAGCGTAAGTTTATTGAGAAGCAGGCTGTAGAAAGAAATCTATCTGACCGGATTCAAGTAATTACTGCAGATATCAATGGCTTTGCACCCAAACGTGTTTTTGACCGGATCGTATCGATCGAGATGTTCGAACACGTAAGAAATCATGAGATGTTATTTGAGCGTATGTGGGATTGGCTGACCCCGGAAGGAAAACTTTTTGTTCATGTGTTTTGTCATCGAGAAAAAACATATTTATTTGACGTGGAAGGGCCGTCCGACTGGATGTCTGAATATTTTTTCACCGGTGGAATAATGCCCTCAGCGACGTTGCTTCCGGAAATAGCAAACGACTGGACACTTGAGGATTCCTGGCTTTGGGACGGTAAGCAGTACCAGCTAACTGCCGAAGCTTGGGTGAAATTGATTGATCAGAATAAGCAGAAAGTTCTCGCTTGTTTAGGCGAACACTATGGTAAGGATAGTCAACGGTGGTTTAATCGTTGGCGTATTTTCTTTTTGGCTGTTGCCGAGCTGTTTGGTTTTGCAGAAGGCCAAGAATGGGTCGTTAAACACTATTTGTTTAAGAAATAGATGTGCCTTAGACAGCAGTTTGACTGTTTTCTTGATTCCCATTAGGCACGAGGCCGACGTTCAACTGTCGCAGTTCCTGGCCAAGCGGCTCTTGAAGCACAGCGATTGTAAGAGCTAGAGGAGCTTGAATCTAAACCTGGTATCGGATGCTTTGCAGGCGGGCCAAACGCTACTCCCCCAAATTACCATGATGCCTGCTCTTCCGTCTTGCACTAGGAGGTAGCCCCGGGCCAGAGAACCTATTGGTCTGCCGTGTGACGTTCAGCGCTGGTTGGTCATCGACCAATGTTACATTTCGGCAAAGCCTTCTTCAGCTCGGCAATGCCCGCGCGAGTGACTTGGCTGAAGGAGAGGTCGAGATTCCCTAGCTTGGTCAGCCCCTTGATATGCACCAGATC
>CAJWFK010000069.1 GCA_913031125.1 uncultured Woeseia sp.
CTGTTTTTCTAATTTTTTGTCGGACGAAATCAGCTGCAGTATCGTTTGATGTCTTATTCAATAGGAGGTCATTAAATGAATAGAGAAAGCTAATTTGCCCACCTTCTTTCCATTTTTGTTCATAGATGTTCGTTCTTTCTGCATCGGAAACGTCGAGGGCCGATTTATCAGGTGGCGGATAACCTGCAATTCCAAACGGTGTATCAAACGCTGCTTTCCGACGCGCTGGATATTCTGACTTGTGTCGTTCCTCTATAGTTGGGTCAAGCGGACCGTTGCGTGCAGGCAAGCTGAAGTTCGCGGTGCGTTGAAATACATAGAGATGATCGGCTTGCTGAGCGAGGTGAGGGATAGATTGAATACCAGACGAACCGGTCCCGATAATCCCAACCCGTTTACCAGAAAAATCAACTCCTTCGTGAGGCCACAATCCAGTATGAAACCAATCACCTTTGAAACGGTCAAGGCCGGGGAAATCTGGTGTTTGCGGAATTGAGAGGTTCCCAGTCGCCATCACACAATACGGAGCACGAATATTTTCACCCTCATTAGTGGAGAGCGTCCATAGTGTTTTTTTACGAGAATAGGTAGCCGATTTGATTCGCGTGTTAAACCGAATATCGCGACGCAGATCAAATTTGTCAGCCACGTAATTTACATATTTAAGTATCTCAGGCTGGGTACCGTAACGTTCTGGCCAATTCCACTCCTGTTGTAGATCATTGGCAAATGAATACGAATATTCAAGACTTTCAACATCGCAGCGACATCCAGGGTATCGATTCCAGTACCAGGTCCCACCTACGTTGGGCCCAGCCTCAAAGGCAAGAGCTGACAACCCGATCCCCCTTAGCCGGTACAAGAGGTACAAACCTGCAATTCCACCCCCGACAATTAGTACGTCGAAATCTCGATCGACTTGCATATGATGTTACCTTGACGATGAAGGGGTTTTGTTTGTGTTAGTGGGCTTAGGTTAGATTGTCAGAGCATAAAAGATTACAGCTCATAAACCATTATATTCTAGGTCCTGGGGGCCTCTGTAATCGCTTTGTGGCGCGTTTAAGCTTAGATGATTGGTAAGGGATTGGTAATGGCGTCACTTGATCATAGGTAAAAATTGGGATTTACTGTATTTCTAGATAGTTGCGTTGTTGTTTGGTTATACCGCACCATTTATCCCTGATAGGGGTGATTTAGTCCTAGTGCTACTTCGAAATTGAAGAAAAGGCCTCGGTCTAAGTCACAGCTTGGCAGTCGTCTAGTCTAGATTCAGAAGGAGGGTGGATCATGCAGTTCGGCATTACGTTCAAAGGCGAAGGATCACCGGAGCGGACACGCTATTTGGTGAGGCAAGCAGAAGAAGCTGGTTTTACGTACAGCTGGTTTTTTGACTCACATATTCTTTGGAGGGACAGTTATGTGACGATCGCCATGTGTATCGAGCATACACAGACCATGCGGTTTGGTCCGTGTGTGACTAATCCCGGGGTAAGAGACTGGTCGGTCGCCGCCAGTCTTTTTGGAAGTCTTGCCTTCCAGAGTAAAGGTCGATTTGATATCGGGGTGGGACGAGGAGACAGCTCACTTCGCGTGATGGGCAAAAAGCCTGCGAATCTTAGTGAAGTGGTTGATTTCTGTGACAAGGTCAGATCAATGGTTCGCGGAGACCAAACGGTTTATTCAGACTGTCCAACCCCAGTAGAGTTTCCATGGGCTAACGGTTACGAGCTGCCCATCTGGATCGCCGCCTATGGACCCAAAGCGATTAAAGTGGCTGGTGAACACGGCGATGGGGTAGTGCTTCAGATCGCGGAGCCAATGATTTGTAAATGGCTGGCCGACCAGACAATTAAAGCAGGCGTAAAGAAGAATCGAAACATGGATGACTACCAAGTCATGGCTGCGGCTCCAGCTTATATCGGTTCAATGGATCATTGTGTGGAACGAACGAAATGGTTTCCAGCTATGGTAGGGAACCATGTTGCAGATATAGTCCAGCGATACGGTACTGATAGTTCAGCGATACCTGCGAGTCTTGCAAGCTACATTGAAAAACGTCGGGGATATGATTACCAGAGACACGGCCAAAGTGATAACCCATTCTTAGACTTTATAACCCCCGATGTTGTCGCAGATTTTGCGGTGCTGGGATCACCTGATCAACACATTGAAAAACTATACCGGTTAAAAGAAGCTGGAGTCACACAATTTAATATTTATATTGATAACGGCGAAGAGGAAAAACTAATTGCTGAGTATGGAAAGACAATAATCCCTGAGCTGATAAATTAATTGGAGGGTAACTATGGATTATCAAACAATCTTGTATTCAGCCGATGATGCAATCGCGACCATCTCACTCAACAGGCCCGAGAGACTAAATACCATTGTTCCGCCAATGCCCGAGGAAATCGCTGCTGCTGTCGATTCAGCGAATCTCGACAGCGATGTCAAAGTTATTGTTTTACGCGGTATTGGACACAGTTTTTGTGCTGGGTTTGATTTTGGACCCGAATTTGAAACAGGGTATGGGGATCAATTGAGTACCGAAGGCAACTGGGATCCTGGCAAAGATATGATTGGCGCTATCAATCATCAGACTGGCTATGTGCCTAAGTTTATGAGCATGTGGCACAGTCCTAAGCCTGTAATTGCACAAGTACATGGTTGGTGTGTAGGTGGTGGATCAGATATGGCCTTGTGTGCGGACCTAATCATTGCTTCCGATGATGCTCAAATTGGTGCGCCTTATTCTCGGCTGTGGGGTTGTTACTTATCCGGCATGTGGATTTATCGACTCGGACTTAGTCGGTGTAAATGGCATGCCTTAACGGGAGAACCATTGTCGGGTAAAGATGCTGCGGAGGTTGAGTTGATTAATTGCGCTGTACCCTTCGATAGACTGGAAAAAGAAGTCAATGATCTAGCTCATAAACTAGTTCGGATGCCGCTGTCCCAGCTTGCTGCAATGAAACTTGTTGTTAATAAGGCCTATGAGAATTTGGGTATTGCAAATACCCAGGTTATGGGCACTTTACTCGACGGATATATGCGGAACACACCGGAAGGAAAAAGATTCCTGGACACAGCAATCGAGGATGGGGTGGGGGCAGCTATTCACAACCGCGACAAACAATTTGGTGATTATAGTTTTGCGAAAACTGACCAGAAACCTAACCCAGGTAACGTTATAACACCTTGAGTGAGCTCGAGCTGACAATCGTTTTATTTTTCACTAATTGTGATGCCACATATGATTGCTCTGATCCAGCGAGTTTCTGAAGCCAGCATAGATATAGGATGTCAAACAGTCGCAAACATTGGTCGAGGCATGGTGGTCTTTCTTGCCATCGAAGCTGATGACAACGCCACGGTTTGCAAAAAACTCTGCAGGAAGGTGGCCGGATACCGAATATACTCGGATGCGCACGGCAAGCTCAATTTAAATGTGAGTCAAGCCGAAGGAGCAATCCTTGTTGTTTCTCAATTCACCTTAAGTGCAGACACAACAAAAGGGCTGCGCCCGAGCTTATGTGCGGCTAGTGTTGAAATTGCTAAACCCTTATACGACCTTTTTGTTGAACAAATGCGTGGTTTAGGGTTGCCCACACAAACCGGTGTGTTCGGTGCACAGATGGACGTGACACTGGTTAACAATGGTCCAACGACCTTTTTACTGAAATGTTAATAGGAATCAGTTTTTCGATTCCGCCACAACCAGAAGTTAAGGATAGCGCCTAGAAATCCAATAGCGGCGGCAATGCCATAGACAAATTTAAATGCGCCAATATAGATGGTTACTGCGTCGATAGTTTGGGCAGAGCTTGCCCCGCCTAGGTCTTGTCCTGTTGTCTTCAACGTTACGAAAATAGCACCTAGAAATACAACGCTACAGACCGTCCCTAAGTTGCGTGACAGTCCTGATAGTCCGCCGGCTATGCCCAACTCATGAGTGCTGACATTTCCCATAATAAGGCTGAGATTGCTGCTCTGAAATATTCCCATTCCAACACCTAATCCAGCCATTCTTACTGCGAATCCAAAGCTTGTTGATAGATGGTCTACGCTCTGGAACGAGCCCAAACAGACGACAATAATAACCATGCCCAATGTACTCACCAGAGCTGGATGGGTGCGATCAGCAAGCGCACCACCAAACGGTGAAGCAATCAGTAAAAACATCGCAGGAATGGTGAGGAAAACACCAATACTGGTCGGACCCATTCCCACAATTTCCGCAACAAAAAATGGCAGTACGAACCAATTTACAAAGATAGCGAGGTACATCAGAAAATTACAAATTAACCCAAGTGATACTGCGCTTCGACGCAGCAATCCTCTGGGTATAAATGGTGTTGATATGGTTACCTGCCGCCTAAGCAAGTAACAGAATGCAATCAGTGACGATGCGAAGTAGATTATAGAACTGGACGACAGCCAACCGGTTGTTTGTATTTGGTGGAGAAACACCATCAAAAAATAAATACTCGCAACTATTAGTAGTCCTGATATTAGATCAAGATTCGCTTCGGGCGATTTTCTAACATTAGGCAGAAACCAGAGTGACATAGCTAAAGCCAGAATTGTCAGCGGCACACGTGCCAGGAATATCCAACGCCAGCCGTAATGGTCGATAACAAAACCAGCCCCGAACGAACCAAGGATCATACCGATCATACCAATAGCAGTCATCCATCCCAGTGCTTGTCCTCGAAACCTATCGGGGACACTTGCCGTAACTATCGCGGGTGATAGGGCTAAAAAGACTGCGTTGCCCAGTGCTTGAAGAATTCGGGTGGTAATTACACTTTCTAGAGTTGTTGCAACACCAATCAAAAATACTGCGACTCCGTAGGCCAACAATCCTAGGATGTAAAT
This sequence comes from uncultured Woeseia sp., assembly GCA_913031125.1. Lineage (GTDB taxonomy): Bacteria > Pseudomonadota > Gammaproteobacteria > Steroidobacterales > Woeseiaceae > SZUA-117. The sequence continues at coordinate 4,882 of CAJWFK010000069.1, forward strand.
CCGTTTTAGCCCATAAACATCAGCGACTCTGCCGAGAATTAATTGGACAGTGGCAGTTGCACCCAGATAAACAGTAATTATTTTGTAGATTGAAGTGAGGTCGGTATCAAAGCTGTCGGCAATTTCTGGTAATCCAACATTAACGCTGAAATCCAAGCTCGCTAGTAGCATCCCTGATGATGCTGTCGCGAGAATCAACCAATACCTTCTAGCTATTACGGGCATAATTCAACCTTCTGTAAATCACCGGAGGTGGCGGCTCAAGTATGTGGATTTTTGGTTATGGATCACTGATTTGGAATCCAAGTTTTTCCTACCAGGATCGTCGTTTAGCGCGTTTGGACAATTGGGTGCGGCGTTTTTGGCAAGGCTCGACCGATCATAGGGGAGTGCCAGGCTATCCAGGCCGAGTTGTTACCTTGATATCTGAGCCGGCAGGTCACTGCTGGGGTGTTGCATACAAATGTGGTGAATCTGGTAGCCAGCAAGTTATTGAGAAGCTGGACTATCGAGAAAAAGGTGGCTACCACCGAGAGTCAGTGACATTGAATTTCATTGACGGCAGTACCATCGAAGGCTTGGTGTATGTGGCAGGTCCGGATAATTCAGACTACCTGGGTCCAGCATCCGAAGCTGATATTGTCACGCAAATTCTCTCGGCTCAAGGACCGAGTGGGTCAAATCGAGAGTATCTGAATAATCTGGCGAACTCGCTACGGGACCTAGGCGTAACAGATCGACACGTTTTTTCTATTGAATCTAAAGTTCAATCAGAAATTAATGCCGAATAACTATCCGGTGATTGTTGTAACCAAACAATAATTCTAATGCAGGCCCAAATGTTAGGCTGCGATTAGAACCTTCAAGGACACACTTTCGACAATATCCTTTACTTTTTCACGGTACTCCAACATATGTGGCGCCACGGCATGCGCATTCAAATTAGACATCGTTTCCCATTTTTCGACCATAGTTACAATATTTTCATCTAGTTCTTGCGCACCGAGTGACGACTCAGTGTCTATCATGGGTTGGTATTCTAGACACCCAGCTTCGGCGTGGACGTTTGATAGGTTTTCTTGGATGCACGCTAGTAAAGCTTGGCGCTGACCAGTTTTAGCTTTTATAGTTGCTATTACACAAATCATATTTGTCACTCCTTGTATTCAATTGTTTGGGGGTTTGCAATTCTAGGGCGTAGGATAGCTAACAAGGGAGACCCGGATACCAGTCAGATCCTCCGAAATGAGATCGATTCCACGTAGGGCTAATCAATACTTCATTTAGGCATACATGCGCTGGCATTTCTGCGATAAAACGAATAGTTTCACCAAGATCATCAGGTTGCAGCATTCGGGCTCGTTCTTCACCCGCGACTGGAATAGGCCGACGATCAAGAATTTCCGTAGCAACCTCAGCAGGCTCCAGGGAGCAACAACGGATTCCATATCGACCTTCTTCGAGATTTATTGTCGCGGTCATTGAGGACATTGCAAATTTTGAGGCACCGTAAGCGGGGCCTGCAACAAATGAATCATGACGCCCCGCCCAAGACGAAACATTAACTATTAGGCCATCGCCTCTGTCTCTCATTTCCGGTAGCACAGCGAATATACAGTTATATGCACCGTTTAGATTGGTGTCGATTACTTTTCGCCAGTCACCGATTTTCATTTCGCTATAGCGTCGTTTGGGAAGATTAATACCAGCACTATTTATGAGAATATCAATTTGATTTAATTCGGCGCGAATTTTAGCCGCAGCAACTAAAACTGCTTCGCTATCAGCAACGTCGACCGGAACTACTATGCCACTTCCATTAATTGAGCGAATCATTTTTAGAACTTTTTCAAGTGGATCGACTCTACGACCAGATAAGGCTACCCGTGCACCTGCTTGTACTAATGAGTTGACAGCGGCTCGGCCAATACCGCTACCGGCACCTGTTATCCATACCGTTTTTCCTTCTAGTGAATTTTTCATAACTTAAATCCTAATTGTTGTTGTGTTCAACGCAGCTACAGACTTGAGTATGCACCTATATTTATCACGTATACCTCGAACACTTGCTCTAATTGTTTAGATAGATTCAACTGTATCTAACATTAATGGTGCTAATTCTTGATCAGAGCGATTGTTCCAGTCCCTTTCTGAGACGACATCCAACATATTTTTCTGCGCAGCATGCAAGCGAGTTAGTTCAAGTTCAAAATCAATGTTGGATACGACCCCATCACTGACGACCTGTTCGCCATGAATAAATACGTCTTTTACTGGTCGATTACCGGCAATTGTAATGAGATTTCTAAGTGGTTCCCGAACGGGACGCATACTTGGTGACGTTAGATCGATTATTGAAAAGTCAGCTTTACATCCTACTGCTAATCGTCCAATATCATCGCGATTGAGAGCTTTTGCACCGCCGACTGTGGCAGCATTAAATATATCGACACAGTCAAGATCATCAACACTTTGGCCAATGATTCGGGCAACTATAACTGCCGTACGACATTCGTCCAGCATATTGTGAGGGTAAGTGTCGGTACCAATGGACATCTGAATCCCGTTGTCTAGATAGGTACCGAAAGTGTTTAAAGCAATTCCTCGCCTGGAAAACACCGTGGGACAATGTGCAACGGTTGCTCCGTTGGTAGATAGTAACGCAAGATCTTTCTGACTCGACCAATGCAACCAAGGGTGGTGGTCAAGAAAAATGGCGTGTCCTATCAAGGTGCGGTCATCTAAGACGTTAATGCTATCAAGCCATTGAACAGAGGTCATGCCATGTCTGTGTTGCATCTCATGGAATTCCGTGACCGACTGTGCCGCGTGTATCGTCCAACTGAGATTATGATCCTGAGCGAATGCGTGACTATCTCGCAACAATGATTCCGAGCAGGTATCAACCTGGGATGGAGCTACCACAGCAGACAATCTACCGGATGGGTGATTAACTGCAAGTTCAATTATCTTCTGGGCAGTACTGAATGCTTTATATCCAGCGTCGATATTCCAATCGTATTCAAGCGAGTACCCGTTGGTCGTAAACCAACGCGCATCTCGGAAACCTGGTGCTACAAAGCCCCTGATTCCACTGTCGAAAAGTGTTTCAACCCAACCTTCGAAAGGTGAAGAGAGATCAACGAGCGTTGTTACGCCAGACAGTAATAGTTCAGCTAGCGCAACCTTGAGGCAGGATAAACGTCCCTGGTTATCAACAGGATCAAATACTGGCAGATGCTCATAGAGCGAGCTGTGCCAAAATCCTGGAGATCTTGTCTCATCTGTAATTCCCTTTCGGATTGGTTCGGTGGTAGGGTGAGCGTGGATGTCAACCAGGCCTGGAATAATCATACAATCTTTGCCGGAAAGGTCGATATCAGCTTGATCCAAATAGCAGTCACCGACAAAAATGATATCAGGACCCTTAAATACAAGGTCACTGTTACGTAAATAAACGTGCTGACTACCATCCCAACCAATCAACCAATCGACACCACGAATGCAAGTGGTCTGACTCATTTAATCTCTTGTCTAATATTTGTTATGTTTAGAAATTACTCCATCTGTTGCGAGCATATTTACATCCTTTGATAAACGCAAACATGATGGGTCTCGTATTTTTAGGTTTTCGTTCTTGAGCTAAGTCGCTATTATTGGGAATAATATCAAGAATGCAGACTTCGACCCAGAACAACACAACGGACAAAAGCTATGAAACCAACTATCTTGAGTTGCGCCGTAACGGGGAGTTTCACTACGCGGGAGCATAATTCCAATCTCCCTGTTACCCCAGAAGAAATAGCCAACGAATGTTTTTCTGCGGCGCAGAGCGGTGCTGCGATTTGCCATATCCACGTTCGTGAGCCTGAAACGGGAACTCCGAGTATGAATATCGAATACTACCGGGAGGTTGTAAAAAGAATCCGTGAAAGTAGTACTGACTTAATCATCAACCTTACAACTGGCCCTGGAGGGCGTTACGTACCCTCGGACGACGATCCTGCACGAGCAGCACCAGCTACCACTTT
>CAJWFK010000070.1 GCA_913031125.1 uncultured Woeseia sp.
GGATGTTGAGTTAGAGCGTAAGTGGGGTGAAAAAGGAGACGTGCAGGCATTCCGAGATGACGAGGCGGCGGTCGTGCAGTTCCTACAGGATGGATATCGTCGGGCGATCCCTCCGACGGTAGAAGCCGCAAATAATGTCCTCGGCAAAACCTTAACCGAATTATGGATTAAGGGATCAGCTCGGGCCCTGATGGACCATTATTTCACAAGTGAACGCAGTAAGATTTATATGGCGATGACCGTCACCGAAAGTGGGCCGGTCTCACTCGATGATCCATATTCTGCTTTTACTCTACCGCTGATGGATTCGGGTTCAATTTTCGGCGGCTACTATGGGTATGTGAAGGGCGGAATCTGGCGAATAACGGAAGAATTAGCTCGTATCAACAGTGAACTCGGCGTAAAGATTAGTTTGTCCAGTACTTTATCCGAAGTGGATACGAAAGCCGGCTCTATTACCTTTGAAAACGAAAACCAGACCGAGAACGTTGCATTTGACTACCTTGTAATGGCGACTGATCCATTAACCGCTGCTCGGCTTGTTGGCACCGGCGCAGAAATTACAAAGACTGAGAAGCAACGATTCCGCGGTAGCAGCGGCAAATTGACTTTAATGTTCGAGAATCCAGTTCGATGGAAACATGGTTCTGATGCAAGTGATTCAGACACACCTTTCCGTTTTATGTTCTCGGTATCGGATATTGAGGAATATGAAAAAGCCACACTTAGGGTGTTGGAGGATGACATTGCCTATGAACCGGGATATCTGCAGATCTATTGTGAAGGGGCGTCAATGCGTCAACTGGGCCTTAATGAGCCTTTCGACCGGTTAACTGTATTCTTCAAAAACTTGTCACTGGGTGATAGTGGGGCTGACTCCGGGCATGTCAGGGAACAAGTTCGAGAACAACTATTCCAGTACATCCAAAACCCTGCTGACTGTGTTTGGGATCGTCTGCTGACACCTAAGGATTTGAAAGATATTTTCCTTTTTCCGGGTGGCAATATAGACCATACGGTGCTGACTGGCGGACAAACCTATTTCGATCGGAATTACTCTGGCCAGCCGACCACTAATTTTTATCGTTTTGGTGATCTTGCAAATGTTTACATGTGCGGTTCCGGTACTTATCCATGCGGATCAGTTACCGGTACCCCGGGATACATGTGTAGTCAGGAATTGATACGAGATATAGACGGGCTTAATTAGGACTTTTTGTTCAATTCTACTCGTCGACCACCTGGGCTTCGGTAAAGATATCCGTGCCCCTGCCTTCTGCCCGTCCAATCGTGATTTCGTCACTGATCGTTAGCGTCATGAGATCTTCTGCTACGAGCATTTCGCCGTCGTAATTAGTCATAGGTAGTAATTCTTCAGCACCGATCTCTGGTGGAATAATGTGCGAATAGACGCCGAGTCGTGGTTTTGTCTGATTGAATACATAAGCGACTTGCTCGGGAGTTGTGTGCACGACAAGGCTGATATTTGCGAGAATCGCTTCAGGTGAATTACCTGGGGCTGGAACCTGGGTTTCGTGTATTAAAACGTCAACCCCTTTTCCAATCTTTACAATATCACTGTCAGATGTTGAGCGGGTATCGCCGGAGAAAAGAACAGATCGTCCCCGGTAGTCGATACGATATCCATAGGTTGCGCCATCCAGGCCGAGGCTCTCACCAGTCTCTGTGTTCGTCGGCATATGCTCCACGGAAAAAGTCGTGATTTTTAAGTCATCGCTTAAATAAAACTCACCAGGCGTGAGGTCGGTTGCCAGTAGCTCTGAGCCCTCTTTATGCACACCGACAAGAGTGCGGTAATCTACATCCCAGCGGTACGCAGCTTTAAAATGCCCCATCATTTCCGTTGTTCCCGGCGGCCCATATACCTTCATGGGTTCTTTACGCCCAAATAGCCAACCTGTAAGCCACAGACCGGGAGTGCTAATGGTGTGGTCGAAATGCAGGTGTGTGATCAGAATATTGTCGATTGCAGTTAGTAGCTCAAATCCACCGGCTTGAAAAAGACGTTCACGCATACCAGGGCCGGCATCGACAAGAATCTTGTTATCGCCGGCCTCAACGAGAATTGCTGGTCCATAGCGATCGTGGGAGGGGCGGGGCGCACCGGTACCGAGAAAAGTGAGAACGATGCTGTCATCACTGGATTCTGCGAATGCTAATGGTTGGAATGCAGTGGCTATTGCGCCAAAAGGAATGATGCTTAAAATAAATTTACGCATTTACCCTACCTTAATCAGAGCTTGGAGCTTGTTATCGTATTCATTTTGCGCTCCTATGCAAAGTCTGTATTGTTGTAATTTCAGGTTTGTTAAAGTCTGTTCTAAATAATGAAAAAGGAATAAGTATGGTTTCCCAGGCGAGATTCACAGCGTATGTTGCATTAGCAATGCTTTTTCTGAGCACGGCTGCCGTTTCACAGGAGATTACGGTTATCCGGGCCGGAGCACTTTTTGACTCTCGAAGTGGCGATGTTGAGCAGGATCGGCTGATTTTTGTGCAGGATGAGCGCATTGCTGGTGTGACGGACGGAGATGAACCTATTCCTGAAGGCGCCCGGGTGATCGACCTTTCAGATTCATTTGTGTTGCCGGGTGTCATGGATATGCATACGCATATTGTGGGTAATCTCTCGAACAATTATTTCAGTGGCTACTTCCAATCCCCGCACCGAGCCACTATCGGCGGGGTTGTTAATGCACATATAACCTTATTGGCAGGTTTCACAACCATTCGTAATGTCGGTGCTGGTGATTATGCAGATGTCGCTATTCGCAATGCTATTAATGCCGGTGAGATACCTGGTCCCCGTCTTGCGGTTTCTGGCCCGAGTCTGGGTATCACCGGTGGCCATTGTGATAGCAATTCCCTGAATTTTTCTTACGAAGAGCGAGGGGACGGGGTTGCTGATGGTCCATGGGCTGTGCGTGAGCAGGTCAGGAAAAACGTCAAGTATGGGGCCGACCTCACTAAATTCTGTGCTACTGGCGGGGTAATGTCTAAAGGCACCAATGTCGGTATGACCCAGTACACGCTGGAGGAAATGGAAGCTATTGTTGATGAGTCACATACTCATGGACGCAAAGTAGCAGCGCATGCACATGGTAATGACGGTATAAAACGAGCGATTACGGCAGGCGTAGATTCAATTGAGCATGCAAGTTTTCTTGACCGGGAAGCGATACAAATGGGCATTGACCGTGGTACCTTTTTCGCCCTGGATATTTATAACACCGAGTACACGCTAGAAATGGGCGCTGCCAATGGCCTTCCAGAGGAGAACATCGCAAAAGAGCGGCAGGTTGGTACCGTCCAACGCCAAAGTTTCACCCTAGCAGTCGAGATGGGTGCGAAGGTCGTTTTTGCGACGGATTCGGGAGTTTATCCACACGGTGATAATGGCAAGCAGTTTGCCCGGGCGGTCCGTTTTGGGATGACACCTGCCCAGGCACTGCAGTCCGCTACATCATTAACGGCAGAGCTGTTAGGCTGGGAAGATCGGGTCGGAGCGATAGAGTCCGGTTTGTATGCTGACATTATTGCTGTTCACGGAAATCCCTTAAATGACATTACCGAGATGGAAGATGTTGATTTTGTGATGAAGGGTGGGGTTGTATACAAGGAACAGTAGTTCCAGGGACACAATGTTCTCGATCAGCTAAAAAGTCCAAAAATCCAACTCCACAAGGAACCGGTAGTTGTAAACGTTTCTCCGTCACAGGTCAGTGGGTCGGCATCCCGTTCTGGTTCCGTGATGATAAAGTCACTGCGATTGGCTCCAAAACTACTGTAGCCAGAGAAAATATCGGCCCCCATTAACTCAAAGTATGAAACGTAGCGTACCCCCGCGGCTGTATTGATATGTGCACCAATATCGAAGTCATGCGTGACAGATCCGTTATTATCCATACGCGCATGACCTAATTGCTCTCCGGATGTCACTGTAGAGCCAACAACAAGATCATTTGACATCAGGTCAATATGAAACAGAACGGTCAGCACGGCAGGGTTACTTTCAGAGCGAATAAAAACTCTCTGGTCGGTCACACCGTCATCCACGAATCCTTCCCATTCCGTATTTAGTAGCACAATGGTTCCGGCAAAGGGGGCGAATACCGGCACGTTGTTATTCAGGCGCTCTTCAAGTTTTGGCGAAAAATAGTGTTTCATCGACCGGCAGGATTCAAAGCTGTCACTGTAGTCGTGTCCTGCGGCAGACCGAAATAACGAAATATCCTCAATATAGGTCGCTACATCAGTAAAATCTGCAGTCGCTAGCTGAGGTACCGCTTGGTTATCCAGGTCAAACGTCGCGCAATCACCAAGCGTTCCATATTCGTTCAATACAATATTTGAGTCCCCAAACGACACATCAATTGCAGCGGTCACTGTTGCTTCATCGGAGGAAATAGTTACATCGTAGTCGAGTGAAAAGTCACCACTGGTTGCCTGAAGTAACAGGCTATTGCCGTTTCGGGATCCTGTAGCAGTTAGGACCGTCGATCCTAGCGGGGCCATTACTACCTCATAGGTTTCAAGTCCATTGTCGTTATGGATAAGGAGTTTATTAAAACCGCCGTGGCAGTAAGTAGTTGTTAGCGAAGGTGGATCTTCTACCGTGATTTCGACCTCATCGGTACCCGAAAGGTTTCCTGGGTCAGATGCCGTAAGCTCAAATGTTAGAACTTCCGGATTACCCTCCGTGACATCCGGAGCCGTAAAGCTGGCTGTTGGAGTATCCGCATTACTAAGTTCTATGCTTGTGCCTCCTGTTTGAACCCAGGAATAACTTATGTCGTCTCCATTAGCATCCGTAGCACTGCCTGAGAGTGTTACCAATGCTAATTCCTGAACAGTTTCATCTGAGCCGGCATTTGCTACAGGAGCTGCCGCTGCCGGCGGCGGTGCCGGCGGAGGGGAGGATGGCTCACCGTAACTTCCACCTCCACCACATGCGGAAATAGCTAAACTTAAAATGATTACTAATCCTTGCTTGCAGAATTCCATTGAATACTCCGTATTTAGTGCTGTGCTAGCTATGGGCTAGTCGTATACCACCGTCGCTATGATTGCCAGATGATCAATCACACCACGTTTGTAGGCGGCTATATTGATTCGTTCGTCGTTGCCATGAATCCGTACAAATTCTGATTCCGGCACCACGGTTGGGTCGAATCCGTAACTGGGGATGCCCAAGTCCCTAAAGAAGTGGCTGTCGGTAAACCCCGTCGATACATACGGAGTCACCCTGGAACCAGGATGCCGCTCCCCGGTAACCTCTTCAATCGCCTCATACAAGACCGTATCTGTGGTTGATATAGCTGCCGTAAATGCCATGATCACTTCAACATCCACGCCGGTATCCTTAATCAGGTCTTTTAGATCCTGCACAAAAAACTCACTTGGCCGGTCAGGCAGGATGCGGCAATCCAACTCGGCCCAAGCCTCAGGAGGTACAACATTAATTTTGTTAGAGCCTTCAAAACGCGTGATTGAGCAGGTATCCCGCGTGAGTGCGTGCAAAAAGGGTGAATAATTTTGTAGCTTTAGTAATGAATCAGGGTCTTTTATGGTTTGACTCATGTTACTGAACGGTTCTTCCCACTCGGCGGAAGCACTCAGAGAAAGAGATTGAAACATGGCATCAATCGCTGGAACCATACGAGGAGGGAATGGGTTTGTTCGAATCAGATTCAATGCATCCACTATGCGAGTCATGGATGAGGTGGGATTGGGCATAGAGCCGTGCCCGGGTGTGTCAACTGCTGTAAGGCGCAGCCAAACGGGTACTTTCTGTGTAACCTCAACCTGGAATAGAAGCTCTTTTTCCCGTTGTTCGCCGTTTCCTCCTTCATTTATTAATAAACCAGCACCTTCAAAAATTTCGGGGTGATTATCTACCAGCCATCCCGCACCGAAATACCCGCCGGCTTCCTCATCCGCTGTAGCGACCAGCACAACATCTCGGTTCAACGGCACACCGGCTCGGTGTAGGCTGATGAAGGTAGCTAATTGCGATATTCCGGTGCCCTTCATATCCAGCGTACCGCGGCCCCACAGAAATCCATCTTTGATCTCTCCTGATAAGGGATCCACAGTCCAATACTTTTCATCTGCGGGCACAACATCAGTGTGCTGTAACATTACGAGCGCAGGCTGGTCACCACCCTTTAATCGGGTCCATAAATTACCTCTGCCGGGAGCACTTTCTGCGGTTTGGTATGGAATTCCCTCGGCTTCCAGAATATTTGCAATAAAATCGACAGCGCGAGACTCATTTCCCGGGGGGTTGATCGTATCGATCGTGATGTATTCTGTTAACCAATCTAACGCCTCTTCCTCAATGGATTGCGAGTTTGCGAGAAAAGGAATTAAAAGAAGGAATAATGCAGGGCGAAATTTAGGTAGTTTCATTATTAATATGATTTCTTGAAAGATAATGTAATTGGTTGAAATATTGCTATTTAAATGACGTAATAACTTCACGGGTCAGGTCCCATTCATCGAACCCTTGGCGACCCCAGTCCAGACCTCTGCGGACAATAACTAGATCATAGGAAGGAACAACAATGACAAATTGGCCACGGTTACCTGCGGTCGTATACGCATCTTTGGGGATATCAGACCGGTCATCCGGCACCAGCCACCATTGCCCGCCGTAAAAATTCCCTCTGTTTGCGGTCGAGGGCGCTGGCGTGCGCACGAAATTGACCCAATCCTCTGAAATGATTCGCTCATCGTCCCATACACCATTCTGCTGGTATAACAGCCCAAAGCGAGCTAGGTCCCTGGCATTAGTGTAAACCTGGGAGCTTAGAATAAAATCGTAAAACCGATCAGCGCTCACTAGTGTGTTTCTCATGCCGATTTTGTCTAGCAGGGCTCTACGGGGAAATTCCTGATACGTCACATCGGATTGAAGTGCTTTTTTCATGGCATAGACAGCGAGTAGGGTATCGTAATTTTCGTAGTCCCAGAAGGTGCCCGGTGGTCGGACCAAGCCTCTATCTCGCATACCTTCAATTGAACTTTCTCCGGCCCAGTAGGCCAGGCCGGAACCGGTTGCATACTCCATGCCAAAACTGTCCACGGGATAAAGGCCACTCGACATATGTAGCGCATGACGCAACGTTATGGCGTTTCTAGGATCAGAAGCTGGATCCTGTAATTCAGGATTCCAGGTAAAACCCAAGGGGTCATCTAAAGCTAATTTTCCCTGGTCGACAAGTATCCCGATTAAGGTGACCGCAATACTTTTGGCCGTAGACCAGGTTCGGGTCCGGGTATTCTTATTAACTCCTTGGGCATAGCGCTCATGAATTATGCTGCCTTTGTGAACTACGATGAGGCTTAATGTGGTTTGCTCTGACGTAGGCCTGTCAAAGGCCCAGTCTGATGCCGCTTGCAAATTCTCTGCATCAATATACCCGGGTAAGTCTTTATTCGGGACTAAATCTCCGTTTGGCCATGCCGTTGATTCGGGCTCAAAGTCGGGATATGGCAGGTTTAGTTCTGGAAGCTTGTCGATATCGTCAAATGTTTGGTCAGGCGGCATCACCACGCAGCCTATACCCTCACGAAATGCAGCTCGTATGGTCGGACCTGATCTCGGCCCACCGATCGCGACCGCCTTACGTTCGCGATCCACTACCCATTCTCCACCCTCAATTGTACCGACCGTTCCACCAAACCGGTCGCTTTTAAGGTAGGCCAGTTCATATTGGAAAACTTGTTCCAACGTGCGGTGGGAGGTGAAAAGGCCATTGCACGTTAGGATGGCCTGAACTCCGTTACGGACCATTTGCCGGTTTCCGGAGAAATAATCGAAATGTTGCTGCTGCTGCGCTGCGCCGTGTTCTGCGCTTAAAAGAAGAAAAATCGGAATCAGTTTAAGCCATTCTTTCATTGGGCATTTCCATGGATAGGTGATTTTCCAGTATTTTAGCGAACTCTGGTCATGAATTGGCTATTGTTTGGTGCTGTGTAAATATTTGTAAAAGTTTAGTCGGCTATAATTCATTTATTCATTGTAGCTGTGAGCATATAGTGCATAAAATATTTCTGATTCTCATATTATTGTCCTTGTCCAGCGCTTGTTCGAATGTGGCAAGCTTATCGCAGTCCCAAACGGCCCCTTCGGTGGCAGTTGCGACCGGGCCGCTGCGACCTCCGGTCATGGGTAAAAATGCCGGAATTTCCGCAGGGCACCCGTTAACCACAGCGGCGGCTACAGAAATTCTCCAGCAAGGCGGTAACGCGTTTGATGCAGGGGTAGCTGCATTGTTAGTTGGTGGGGTCGTGGAACAGGATCTTTATGGTATTGGCGGCGAGGCATTGATTCTGGTGTATCCGGTGATTGAGGGTGAAGTGGTCTCAATTACTGGTCAAGGTTGGGCTCCAGCGTCTGCAAATATCGCTGAATATCTTCGAGAGGGCCGTACGTTAATGGGGCAGGGGCTAGACCCTTCTGTCGTTCCCGGCGCCTTACATGGAGCTTTGACGGTGCTTGAGCGCTGGGGAACCATGAGTTTTGAGGAAGTTGCAAGCCGGGCAATAGAATATGCTGAGGAAGGTTTCCCGCTGCGACCCAGAACAGTCGAATCTATAAAAAGATCCATTGATTTTATAAACGAATGGCCTTTTAACCGGCTGATGTGGATGAAATCTGATGGCTCTCTTTATGAGGCCGGGGAAACAATTCGTTTTCCAGATATGGCTCGTACCTTGAAGAGGATGGTAGAGGCTGAGCGGCTCGCCGTA
>CAJWFK010000071.1 GCA_913031125.1 uncultured Woeseia sp.
ATCGTTTGCTCCAATACCCCACGCATTATAGAGAGCGAATACTAACCCAAAACCTAATATCCAGGGATACATTTTTTAATTAAATGTGTTTCGTAAATGAGTTAAATGTGAATTATAAGTTAATTATAATTATGTAAAAAAATCTTATATGTTTTAAAAAGTTTTTTGAATTTATTATTATGTCTCTGAATATTTCATTTAAGTATTATTGATTTTGATTGTCATTTTTTTAGGGATTTCTAACAAAAAACATTAAAAATTGAATTTTAATATAATAATAATTATAAAGTATTCATTTAATATACAATGGAGAGAGGGACTACTATGCATATAAAGCTAGATATCGATGACACATATCGTCAGTATCTTCCACTCCATCTTCACGAATCGTGTAATAAGTATTCTGATATATTAGGAGTTTTTACTACATATTCCCAAGCACTCAGATTCATTGAATTTAATGGTGGTGAAAATCCAATAGAATATCCTGAATTTGGAGATACACACGATGCGTCGGGTGCTTGTTTTACAATATCAACAATAGCAGATGAACTTTATTTGAACCTTAATAACGAGAATCAAATATATATACATATCTTGTAACAGTAGATGTAACGCCAGAATTACTATCAGTTGAACTATATACTATAGTATAATTATCCGCAGTATCTATAGTTGACACTGAAGAATTACTGCCATCATATATACTCGTGACTACAGTTTGGGTTCTTCCCAATTTATCAAAGGCTGTTGCTCCTTGATCCGTGAAAGCTGAAGCTGTTCCCATGTAAGGATTGTCTCCTATTATTATAATCTCTGGCCCAGTAGTGTCACGTACTGTTACCGTTCGCACAGCAGTGGATGATTCTCCGGCAGAATCTGTCACATTATAGGTAACTGTATAATCTCCTATGTCTATTATATTAACATTGCTATAAACTTCCCATGCTGTAATAACAACTCCGTCTTTATCATAAGCAGATATACCTGGGTCGCTGAAAACGTGACCATATTCGTTATAATACGGATTGTCTCCTAAAATAGTAATTGTCGGGGCATCACTTGCATTAGTGGCAGATATTCTCTTATCCTTAATGACAATGCAATTTCCGTATCTGAAATATATTGATATTTCATTTGTGGCGTCTATAAATTTCATTTCGACAGAACCGAGATCATTATATATAGCTAACTCAGTGCAATGTTCTATTATTCCAGTTACTCCATCATCAATCTCAACTATCTTACAATCTGTATCTATATTCGAAACCAATAACTCCCCGCTTCGTAGCCTCATCTTGTAATTATGATATGCAAAATATTCATCAGTTCCTGATACTTCTATAATTTGTTCTATGCTAGTGCTTATGGTAGTTACAATAAAAGATGCAGCTCCATTTGCACTAGAGTTCGAAACTACCAGATTTGTTATTGTTACAATTTCGCCTGAGCTATACCCTGAACCCGCTGCAAGGATATTAACAGTAGTAATCTTGTCTCCATTGACACCAGTTACTTCCAGTATAGCTCCTGTTCCTGATGCAGTCTGTATTTCAGAAGAGTTTTTCGCAGGGCCTTTTTGATTTCTCTTTCACCGGCATGCGTCTCTTGCCAGCCATCGAATCTAACGATGCGAACTATTTCATCGATATCTTCGACCACTCGCTCGACAATGATGGGTGTATCGCCGTTGCGCGCCTCTTCAAACAACTCGGTCAGCGCCGCTTTGCCACGTTCCTCTTCCTCAATGGGTGGAACTGCGTTTTCGGTTGCGACAACATCTTTTGCCAGGTTCAGTAGCTCTTTCAGTCGGTACGGTCGACAGCAGATCCGCGAAGAGTATTCGCAGCTTCCCAAAGATACGACTTGAGTTCTTGTTGTGACAACCGGCGTTTCCTTTATTGGTTTTTCTTTTCCCGTTCCCGAATTGTATTCTTATACATTACTGTGCTGAAGGCATGTACGCTCTTCGAATAGCTTTGATCGCGAATAGACCCAGAGAGATCCACACAACGCTCCAGCTCATCGCAATTATGGTTTCGGCTGCGAACCAATCGAGAGACCCATCCGCTGACAAGGTCCCAGTCGCTGATTGGTATGGGCGCACATGGTAGGTGATTAGCAGAAAAGGCATGATCACTCCATTTGCAATCAACAGTGCCGGAGGAAAAAGGGAAGTTCGCGTTTTTTCCGCACTGATTTCATCGGCTGGCGTCTCGTGTAACTTCAGTAGATAGGAGACTTCTTCATGACTTACGGTTGTGCGTTTCGATACGACTACGGTTACAACAAGGCTCATTGCAGTGCCAATAATCACCGGGTTTAGATAAGAAGGAAAATCAAGCATGCCAATAAATTCGAAGAATTTTGGTACAACGTTAAATACTAAGCCGGACAACATGCCCCAAAATGCACCGGATGCAGTAATGCTTTTACTCCAGATACTCATTAGTGCGACTGGACCCCAAGAGGAGGCGAATATTGTCGTAACAAAAAGCGTCAGCCAGAAGATATTGGGCGGGAAAAACAGTGCTGCGATCAAAGCTATGGACCCCATTGCGAGCATCATCAGACGGGTTAATCTAAGCTTTGTCCGCTCTTCTGCCTTTTTTTGGAGCCCCAGATCGTTACTAACACTAAAGCCGACGAGCGAGAGAAAGGTTGAGGCGGACGATAATGCCGCAGCCATAATGCCCGCTAACATCAAGGCGCCAAGGAGTTCTGGCAATAGATTCAATGAAGCCCATATGGTTGCGCTTTCATACGGTACGATATCTGTTTTGCCGAGATTTACGATAGCTCCCATACCGTACACAATGACTTGCAGTAAGGTGGCGGCAAGGCATGCAAGGCATGCCGCTCGAAGCACGACATGTTCGTTCCGGGCCATCAAATGGCGGCTCGATTGCCAGGGACTGACAGCTATAACCAAAATCCAACTAACACCGACAACTAACTCCCAAATTAAGAAGTCCATAGCTGTTGGCCATGCGGTGCCTGGACCAATGACGCCGTGCCAGGACATCAAATCCACCTTCTCTTCGATCGCCACTAATCTATGAATAGCGCTCGGCCACCCTCCAAACTCGCTGACCAAGTACACAGCAGCGCCTAGACTGACAAAAGTAAAAAGAATGAACATAATAGTATCGGTCAGAATGACGCCGCGGGATCCAGAGTACATAGTGAACGATGTATAACTCAGCCATGCGACTATGACTCCCTGGACGTAGTTAAGGCCAGTGAGTTGCGATAACAATATGGCGGCACCTTGGGTGACGGCCAATAGATAGCCTCCTAGTCCCAGAATAATTGTTATCCCGGCCATCGCTTGGACACGCTTGCTGTTAAATCGACGACCGAAGAAGTCGGCGACCGTTTTCGTGCGACTCCTTCGCAAATATCGCCCAAATAAAATAGCGCCGAGGACGAAACCCATGGACGAAATCTGTGGAAATAAAACGTAAGGTCCGGCTTGACCGGCGTAGGCAAAACCGGCTTCTCCCAAAAATATTGTAGAACTCATCACACTTGCGATAAGCGTTCCCAATATGAAGAGGCTCGGTGCTCGACGACCGTCAACATAATAGTCGTCAAGACGTTTTATACTGCGACCAGCATAGTTTCCTATGGCAACGTAAATAAGCACGCTTATAGCGATCGTTGTAGTGTAGATATCCAAATGCGCCGCTCAGTATCAGGTTAATCCGCTAATATAAATTTGCGTATGTAGGTCCGAGTTTACACTCCCTGATCCCGTATGTAGTGTATACCGTCAGGTAAGCTATACCGCATTTATCCAAACCGCAGAGGAGAAAAAGCTATGAGCGAAGTTGAAGTCAAGCCGCAGGTCGTGAGTGAAGGCGACGTAAAGATGGTAGGGCCCGGCTATGACGATAGTCATTACATATCGGTTCCCATCAAATCGCTCTTCGAGGTGAATGATGTGGGGGGCATCGGTGTTTGCTACATGGAACCGGGTGATGAAACATGCGTCTTCGGAATCGAGGAAGAAGACGATGGCACTGCACTGCACCATTACGGTCCTTGCGATGAGTTTTATTACATTCTGTATGGGGAGTTTACGGTTTGGTGGGGAAAGGATGCCGCTAACCTGACTGAGTACTATGAACTTAAAGAAGGCGACTGCACTTATTATCCTACAGGCTGGAAGTATAAGGTGAAAAATACCGGGAGTTCGACTGGGAAATTTCTGTTCTATATGTCGGAACCGCGAAGTGGGACCCAGCGGCTCGATAAAGTGAAGTGAGGGGCTAGCTAAATGGAAGCCGATCTAATTTTTGTGAATGGCAAGATATTCACCATGGATGCTCAGAACTTGACGGTGCAGGGATTAGCGGTTAGCGGCGATCGGATAATGGCGATTGGTAGTAATAGTGACGTCGAATCCCTGAGCGGCAAGAATACTCGGAAGATCGATCTGAAAGGTCGGGTTACACTTCCGGGTTTTATTGACACCCACGTCCACGTAGATTGCGCGGCCGTCAATACAAAACTAGCCACTAGTTGTCATATTCCACCTGTCGAATATGTGGAGGTATTGGGAAGCACCGGTTCCAAAGACGCTATTCTTAATTTCGTAGATCAATCTGCGAGGGAGAAAGATGCTGGGGAATGGATTATCGGTCAGGGACGGTTCAGCCTAGAATTTGAAGGTAACTCACCCAGCAAGGAAGAACTGGACCGTGTTGCCCCAGATCATCCTGTCATGATTCGGTACAGCGCCCATTCACAGCTACTCAATAGCAAGGCACTAGAGCTCGCGGCCATTTCAAAAAATCACCCGACACAAGAAGAGTTAGACAAAGTTGCTCCCGCCGCGAAAATACGTCGTGATAGCGCATCTGGCGAGCCGACCGGTGTCGTGAATGAATGCATTGATTGGATTTTTCCAAAGAGCAGTCCGTGGAAATATGAAGATCTACGTCGTGCAATTAGACAGACTTGTGAGGAAGCTAGTCGATTTGGTGTGACGGGAATACACGAATTTGTCAGCTGGCCCGAGAGTACGCGCGTTTATCAGGAACTCTATCGAAATGGAGAGCTGCCGCTCCGAGTCCAGCTTTGCCCCTGTGTGTGGGGAATGATGCAAACGGTTGAGATGGATGCCTTGTTGAATCTTGGCTGGCAGACGGGTTTCGGTGACGACTGGCTCAAATTTGGTAGCGCAAAAATTTTCGTTGATGGCGAAGGATGCGATGAACATGGTATTGGGGAAGAATGGCCTCGAATTGAGCAAGAGCGGCTGGATACCTTAGTCGCGAGCGCTCACCGTGCAGGTATTCGTGTGATGATGCATGCGACTTCACGTGACGGTCAGGAAATGGCCATTCGTGCCATTGAAGCTGCGCTTAGCGATTTCCCAAGAGAAGACCATCGTCACCGCATCGAGCATTTTGCGGGTGACTATTGGCCGGAAGGCCTAGCGCGCTTAAAAAAATCGGGAATTATTCCAATACCGACTCCGTATAGCTCCCTAGGGTGGTATGGAGATGCTTGGCTCGACTCTAATCCTTCGGACGAAAAAGTCGTCCCCTATCGAACGTTGTTAGATGAAGGGTTCATGCCGCCTGGTAATTCTGACTGTATGGGAACCGAACCCGAAGCGTTGAATCCGTGGTGGAGTATCTGGTGCGTTGTCGCGCGAAAGACGCGTGCAGGTCGTTTAATCTGTCCGGAGGAAGGTCTCGACGTGTTAGAGGCGATTCGACTCTATACGAACTATTCCGCTTACGCAGGTTTCGAAGAGGCCAGCAAGGGATCGCTTGAACCCGGCAAACTGGCAGATCTGATTGTGCTTGCTCAGGATCCTTTTGAGATTCCGGTGGATGCATTAAAAGATGTGCAGGTGGATAAAACAGTGGTCGGGGGACGTCTCGTCCACTCGACAAGGTAGAGTGCCGTCCACGGCGCCATCTTCCCATCAACAACAGAGTTCTCATCCGCCTTGCGGGTAATCGGGGGATGCTTCTAAAAATGGCTGTAATGTTTTGCAACGCTCTGCTATTGCGCAGAGTTTTGGAAAATTATCCAAGGAAACCTCAAATCGGCCCGCGTTATAAATCTGGGGGACAAGGAGAATATCCGGTAATTTCGGAGTGTTTCCACCAAGATATGGCGTAGCTATTGCCTGTTGCTCCAAGGTTTCAAAGCCAGCCCTCATCCAATTTGCGATCCACATCTTGATAGCTGGCTCTGATTGCTTTTCTTTGCGTAGATACTTGAGCACGCGCGAATTTTGTAACGGATGCACGTCGCATGCGATGACGTGGGCCATGGATCTTTGTTTTGCGCGGGTCCATGGGTCGTCAGATAGTAAAGGTGGATCAGGATAAGTTTCATTAATATATTCGATGATGGCCAGCGACTGTGTCAGTCGTCCGGAAGAGGTTTCTAGCAGAGGAACCAAGCGTTGCGGATTAAGCTTTCTATAGTCCTCGCTGTGTTGTTCGCCTTTTAGTAAATTAACTGAAAATCTTTGGTAACTGACATTTTTGAAATTGAGGGCAATTCGGACCCTATAGGCTGCCGATGATCGAAAATAGTCATAAAGAATCATTGTTTTTCCTGAACATTTTTTTTCATACACTTACTATACTTGGCATTCAGCCTTTTCGTTGCGGAAAAACAGCCAATGACTCAATTACACTCCGAAGTTTTTGACGGTGACTCTGGGTTGCTTATCTTGCTTCATGGTTTAGGCGCTACCTTTGATGTTTGGTCGCCGGTTGTGGCTGCTCGGCCAGAGAGTTTTACAGGTCGAATTATTGTTATGGATTTACCTGGTCACGGTGCCTCCGAACATCTGGATGACTATGGAATAAAGGAGGTGGCGAAATGTATCGTCGATACATTGCACCGCAAGATAGAAAATTTGCAAAGGTGTGTATTACTAGGACACTCATATGGAGGGGTACTGGCACTTGAGCTCATGCATTCACGCTGGGAGCTTAATCCGCAGAGCGTGTTTGGCCTGGGCATTAAAACTCTTTGGACGAGAGAAGAATTGGCCCGTATGAATTATTTAGCCGAGAAAATTCCAAAAAGGTTTTCAAGCGAGCAGGGGGCGATAGAGTGGTACCAAAAAACCACAGGGCTTGCTGGTATAACGGGTGGTTCGGCGAATTTTGCACGGCATGGTGTGAGGCAGTCTGCTGATGGCCAGTGGATGCTTGCTTTGGACGCAAAAGTTAACAAAATTTCTGAACCAGATATGGATCGGCTGATGAGTCACTCAACCTGCCCTGTTTCGCTTGCATATGGTGCTCACGATCACATGGTCGATACTGCGGACTTGCGGCGCTATGATCCGGATGTCCGGAGTAGGGGAGTCCGTCGGTGCGATTGCCGAGGAGTTTGATCTTTCATACGTTCTGCTGGCCTGGGGCGTGACCGCTTTCATCCGGATCGCTCAAGGCTCGGCCACCGTATCCATGATCACCGGGGTCGGGCTCATGGCCGCTGTCATCGGTGATGGTGCCGATGCACTTCCCAGCAATGCATTCGCCCTGGGGACAATCCCCATCGGTCACACACTCCGTGGTGTCGGGCAGGACACATAGGAGCAGATCCGGATGGCAGTAGGAGTCGTCGTTCTCACAGACGCCGGCTGAACCGCACGCGGGCGAGACACAGACGTGCTTGAGGCAAGCTCCGTCGCTGGCACATGACGTGACGGAGTCGCACTGTGGGACCCCACAGTTGCCCTCGACGCAGAGGAGCTCGTCCTCGCAATCCCCATCAGAGGTGCAGAGCGGGACCTTGCACTGCCCCCCCTGGCAGACGCCTCGATAGACATAGTGTTGGCAGTGCTGATCCAGCAAGCAATCCCAGCCGGCGCGCCCCTCGCCCAACCGCAATGACTTCGCTCGTGTTTCGTTCGCTGCGACTCCGGCGCTCGTGATGCCATTGTTGAATTTCAACACCCACACCCAGCCGCCATTAAACACATGATGCACTGCCGCATTCTCCACCGGGTAAGGCACACCTTCCGCGCTTGGCCAAACGCCGACATTTCGGAAATGAGCAAACAACCCACTCGTCGAAGGCATTGATGGCAGCTTGCGCTTGGCCAAGCCGAGCAACCGAAAAAGACACCCACGAGGCCCGGTGGCATCCACAACAAAGCCAACCCGAAACTCGATGGGTTCACCTTCTCGTTCCCCGCGCAGCGTGACCGCGTCCGTAGTTTCGCAAAACGCGGTCAGCTCAGTTCGATCAAAATACTCAACACCCAGTCGCTGGGCTTCTCCAACCAAATGCTGATCAAAATCAGCTCGAAACCAGTGCGTATCAGCCACCTCATCCCGCGGACTGGCCGCAACGAGTAGTTGGCGCTGCCGTTTCTCGTCGTCGGAAAAATCCCGGCCAAGATTATGATGAAAAAAGGAAAACCCCCGCTTCAAACCGCAACCGATCGCCGGAAATTCACGCTGCCATTCCCCCCAGCGCCGGAACGGGAGCAACTGTGGAAGATCGAACTGTTCAGCCAGTTGTTGAAGAAAAAGATTCGTCAGTGGCGTGGAGGATTCCCCAATCGCGAACCTCGGGTGCGTACCCCTATCGATGA
>CAJWFK010000072.1 GCA_913031125.1 uncultured Woeseia sp.
ACTTATCGCTATTCGCGCGATAAAAATCAGAGTATTGACGACTAATGCCTTCAACCTCTGCGCGCTCGCCAGCAGATTGAAAAAGCCTTCTGCGAACAATTTCAAACGCTTCTGTGCTGGCGACGGGCTTCCAAACAGACTCTACTCGCGCGAAATATTTCTCAAGCGATTCTAGAGCTCGTTGGCCCATAGTGCCACCGACCTCTATCTCTGATTCAGGTAGTGATGCGAGCAAAATAGCGTTAGGCACTGACTTCATTGCTTCGGTTAGCGCCTGAATAAAGGAAATATTGCTATCAAATGTACCTGCATTAAATTGTTTGCCAACTTCCAGCTGACGAATAAACGCAACCAACTCATCAATCAGAATAACGCACGGTGCTGCTTTCTCTACTAATTGACGAACAAGTTCCTTCCCTGGTGATGCACCATCAGCGTCACTTTGGGCGACCATCTGATACCCTTCGTCACCCAGAAGCTGCCAAGCTAATTCGCCCCATAATGTATTAGTCGATACATTTCCGTGACGCTGTGGCTGACTTGGCGACAACTTAATACCGTCAATCACTGCAACCTTCGCATTTGGCAAATTGTTAATACCGGCTTCATCTAATAAAGGCGGTATCCCCTGCAATTTATCTGTACTTACCTGCCGAGAGGCTAGATGCAATACCGCGAGCATGGTATGAGTTTTACCACCACCAAATGCTGTTTGTAACTGAATAACTGGGTCGCCGCCTTGCCCCGCAAGCCGCTGAGCAACAGATATAAGGAGTAGCCTCATACCCTCGGTTATGTAAGTTCTAGAGAAAAACTTTTCAGCATCTTGGTATTCAGGCGTCGCAGTTCCCGAAGCCACCTGTGAAATATCTGCGGCAAATTCTGACTGTTTAAATGTACCTTCCAAAACATCTTTGTGAGGGCGCGCTATTTCTCGCCATGGTTTTAAACTCATTTCTTCATCTCCCCCTTAAAAATCAAATCCAAGTTCTGATTGAGAACCACGTTCACCGGCCTCTTGAGAAGCAGCCACGATTGCGTGCCATGAACCTATTAATTCGTTGTAGGCTCTTGCCTCTTCTGCCCACTTTTTACGTTCGCACAGGGTATATAAGTGATAAGCAAGCTGGCGAATGTGCTCTCCTTGCTCTGGCATACGTGCCAGTAAAGCACCAGCATCAGCTTCACCTTGCTGGTTCAGTACTCTAATCATCTGGTGACAGGCTTCCCAAACTGGTGTTCTATCGTCTGTTTTAGGGTCCCAGTTTTTTGGATATTCACTCCATTTTAATAATCTAACCTTTCCAGCACCGGACTCGATTACACCAGCGTCGCGAACACCGTCTACAGATGTCCCTTTAGCTCTCGCGAGCGTATCAGCCTCGCCAAAAGAGCCTGCACTCCAGCCGTACTGACTGAACCAGTCGTCACAAAACAGGGTATCGCTATCAAAACTTCCACTGTCAGGATTCAAATATTCAGTAATTGCTCTGTTTATTAAAATAAGAGCATCATGGACACTCATATTTGAGCCATCAGCTTCTAATATACTCTCGTACCTAGAATAAATAGCCATCCCCGGCCCAATTGCAGCTTGAGCGAGGTCAACTGGAGCTATTGGTGAAACGCCAACATTGCCGCCAATCATGGCTTCTAGAGCATCGGGCATTTTTTCACGTAATTCTCTTTGAAACTGCCTTCGAGTGATTGTTGTAGAGCTAGAGGCCCTTCGTTTACAGACTAAAACAACCGAAGACGCAAGAGCATTAGCCCCAATTCCAACTGCTCGCCCTTCCTTCTCAGTTCTAACGGGCCAAGTGCCATCAATACAAAAGCCTGCATTAATCACTGCATCTAAAAATGTTTCCCAGCCAGTGCTTGCTGTTTTATCTTCTCTGGTATCTGATTGTTTGAATGCGTAGTATATCGTTACGGGAAACGCAGGATGTCCGTCCTGCGCCATTACATTAATTGCTTTACTCATACCTTCAAGGAAAAAGCTATCCGCAATATCCTTTGAACCATGCCTATATGGCGCAGCCACCAGCTCTTCTGATTTTGGCACAGCCATAGTTGAGAACAGCGATGGAAAACTATCTTTGAGTGCTCTCCTCATCCAGACGTAGAAAAAATCGGACAAATCAGCATATCCGATATTGTCATAGTAAGGTGGATCTGAAGAGATGACTTTCAATTTCGATATAGATTGTGTCGACGCATCAGCTTGCTCGGCAGAACCAACGCAACCATTGCCGAGTGCAGTAAACCCTTTGACTAACCTTTCAAAGAGATTATTGAAACTACCTGATGAGGAAGAAAAAATATTACTCTCTGCATAGTCCCATGTCATTGGTAGAGCTTGTCTTGCAAAAACACTTCGCATCTGAGTATTAGCGGAATTCCAACCACATATAGTCGAAGAATGGTTTGCAACTTGCCCAATTACAAAACTAAGGTAAGTTGAGATTGATTCTGCATATGCTTGGGCCCCAACACCCCCATCAGCCAAGCCGATGCCGTCATCGTCCATTCCTGCTTTTATTGCATCATGCAATATTCGCATTTTCATTTCGGGAATTAAATCCGACAATGTTGCCAACGCAGTTTGTTGACGTTTATTGAACAAATCGGCATATTCCATCAGACCATAAAGCTGTGTCCTTATATCTCGCGGATTGTGATTTATTGCTGTGTTGGGCTTCCAAGCTGGTTCTGCCAACACTAAACACTTCTCCATTTCTTTAGTTGGAGACAAAAATACCCTACCGTTTTTACCCTCTGCGACGATAGCCATTAATCTTTCTTTTAACTTCCCTTTTTTTCCTTCCTCTCTTATCAATTTGACAGGAATTGAAGCCTCGGATAACAAACATTTAAAATTCCACCCCTGCCAACTTTTGTGCCACTTTTACTTTCTGTAGGTGGAATTCCTGTTTTAACCACAAACTCGTAACTATCACCAGTAATTACAGGCTCGACATAAGCTTCTTTACCTTTCTTATTAGAAATTACAAAACTAGAAGCAAGGGGAACATTCACATGACTATAGATTGGACTCGGACTCGGTATAGTTCTGGCCCATAACCAAGCAATAACTGTCAACTTATCTCCAATCAAGTGTTTGAGATCTGCTCTGCTCGCAGCCATGGTCTCAGTAACTTCTATTTTTGGGTACAAATATCCGATACGTTTATATGCCTCTTCTCGCATAACATGACCGTATCTTTTTACGTCCTCTGCCAAGCCTTTTACGCCAGACCAACTATCTATCAAATCAGACTGATTGTCAGAATCAATCAAGGGGCCTATCGCTTTATTTCCAGCAAATTTTGGAGGTATTTCAATCATGGCTTTATTTATCATTACAGCCACTGGATTTAAGTCACTTGCAAAGCTCTGTAAGCCCAATCTTTGTGCTTCAAGTGGTATTGCGCCACCACCAGCAAACGGGTCATGAAATGCTGGAAGTTTTTCAGGGTCGAAAAGCTCCGAAGCCTCAGGAACACTTCTATTTAATTCGCATGTAAAACGCCAACTTTCTTTGATAGCTGCCCTTGCACGATTCAATACTATCTCGTTATTTGTATTTTCCCATTTGACCAAATCTCGAATGATATCGAATAACTTCTCCCGCTCACTCTGAATTTTTAACTTTGTTTCTCTAAGTCGTTTGTCACCGCTTACCGTTTCCGAGGGGTCGTTTACCATTTGAGCAAATATCACTGCTCTAGCAGCAGCAAGTGGCCGACGCGCCCACCATAGATGTAGAGTGCTGGGGTGCCCATGACGAATTGATTTTTCTCTAGCTGCTGCCGCGTTTATATCATCTAACGGCAGTGCTACTTCTATTAATTTTTTAGGTATTTTAATTTCTGACATCTATCTGCCTTTAAAGTGTTTGGTCTGGTGCAACTGCCTTTGATAGCAGCTCACTTAAATCATAATTAATGCTAGCGACACCAAAGTCTGGCTCACCTTTGAACAGTGTTTTCACGTAGTACGGGCCTTCAAATTCGTCACCATCTACTACCACTATCGCTAAAATGAATTTATTGGCTTTAACAAAGTAGTGCTATTTCCATTAGCAAACATCTACCAACAAGTGTTTGATCGTTGTAGAAAATGCTTCCCACTGGGTCTTCTCAATTTCTTCTTGAATATACTGATTTATTAACTCGGGTTCCCAGTCGGCTATTTCTTCCAACATTTTTTTATATGGTTTTACTGCTCGCGCTCTATTACCGGCCAGCGTTCGATTATCTAAACCGAAAACCCGAATAGTTTCATTGGCTTTGTGCGTTTTATCCGCATCTATCCCTGCACGCGTTCTGACCTCTCCGGAAGAATGAAAATAAAAATACTCTTCAGGGTCTTCGACATCGGGCTTAATCAATTCATCTGGGTTATAGGGATTTGCTCTGGAACGATCTTTGTAGTGCCCGCAATGATTTTTAGAACCACACGCCAAAAACAAATTGCTCCAGTCGAAGGTTAACTCTGGAAAGTGATTTTTATTTTTACGGCGGAAATGCTCAATATGTCCTGCATGGTGTATAGCATCTTCGCAATAGGCACAGCGCACACCATATTCAGATGCATCCTCCGTTGTAACGCCGGGTATACCCTGCATTTTAACCAGCGCCGCACGCAGTTGCTTTTTACATTTGCTACCGAAATTATCCCATGAGTGTGTTGTGTGGTGATAGCCACTTAAACATGGCGGTGCTGCTGTATTATCTCGATCAAGCTTATGCATTGATTAATCCTTCTTGCTCTTTTGCTTAAAGGACTGAAAGCGAATGAGCTTATCTGCATCGGATAAAACTCTATGAGATTCGCCATATATTTTTATAAGTTTTGCTCGAAGCGCCTCACCTTCTCCTGACAAATGTTGGCCTTGCTCAATTAGTGCAGTGTACTCAGCGACCAACTGGGCCTCGCGTACAGGAGGTATCGGGTTCACCTCTTGGTAATCAATAAGGATGTCACTGCTTGGGATACCAATAGTCTGCTCTTCCCGCTGTTCAGCACTTGATGTGGTCTGTCCAGTGTCGGGGTTGGTTTTGTGCTGTATTACACGTATGCATTCTGCCGGCACAGTCGACAAGACTTGTGGACTATGTGTAGTTACAATAAATTGTATGTTTGGAAAAGCATCTCTCAATGAACCAATCACTGTTTGCTGCCATTGTGGATGTAGGTGCATATCGACTTCATCTATCATCACTATACCTGGGGATTTCTTTGCAGCATCTTCTCCCAAATGCCCATTGAGTAAAGCTGCTCGATAAGCGATATCAGCAATCATAGCAAGAACGTTCTTTATACCATCGCTCAGCCGGTCAGCTTTCATAACTCCATAGTCGTCATGCCGTAAAACCAAGGACTCGTCATCGCGCTGGCTAAATTGCAAGTTTTTCCAACCGACTGGTTTTAAAACTTCATTTACTGCGTCTTGTACGACTTTGACTGGATTTTTCAACTTCGGGTCTACATCAATGAATGTTGCTCCTTGTTGCAGTTGAGCTATTTGATATTCTAATACCTTTTTATATGCGTCTGTAAACCAATCATTAAATTGTCTATAACTAGATGCTGGGTCTAAACAGTCCCGTAGTGCAAACGTACGAATATTCTCATCATTAGCATTTTGACCGCGCTTTGATTCAGTAAGGCGCTTTTCCTTCCATAATCTACCTGTTCCGTAGTAACCGAAAACAGGCAAAGTGATAGGAGCAATTGATAATTCGCGAATTTTATTTTGTAAATCTCTTGCATAAGATTTTAACTCACGACATTTCTTATCATCTTTTGTCTGTGACTTAACCGTTTCACTATCACGAAACCGTCTCCATTGAGTTACTCCGCAGCCATAGTTGCCTTCTACAGTGACTGAAGCAGGCAGTTGCCTTACCATCTCGTCTAAAACCCCAAAAGCAGTAGCCTTTGTCGCACTCGTAGCTTTTATAATTCTAACGTCATCAATAGTGATTGTATTTGCTGGGTCTTTATAAGGTGTGTTTGCCAAATCAAATTGGCTAACAAAAGGCCACAATGCTATGCGAATAGCGTCCAAAATCGATGTTTTACCTTGGCCATTATTTGCAACTAGAACTGTCATTTCAGGGTGGAAATCTATATCAAGACTCGAATAGCAACGAAAGTTCTCAAGAGTTATTCTATTTATTTTCATATTGTTTGCTCCGGTGATACAGCTTTCGATAAAAGGTCACTGAGATCATAATTAATGCTAGCGACACCAAAGTCTGGCTCACCTTTGAACGGAGTTTTAACGTAGTAAGGGCCTTCGAACTCATCACCATCTACTACGACTATCGCTAAAATGAATTTATCTGCCTGGTTCAGTCCATAGATAATTTCATTTCGGCTTACTGTGATCGTGCTTTGACCTTTAGCTCTTCCTTTAACCTCAATATGTCTGTCGGGTTTAATTGAGCCATCTTCTTGTCTTGGAGGGCGAGACGTCACGTCCCACCCACACTTTTCTGCGCCTACGTCTTTAACATCAAAACCAAAGCTTTTCTCAACATCCATGACCGCAGTCATCGCAATCTGCTCAATTCGAGACCGTGCTTCAGCGTCGACACTGAATTGTGTTTCACCCTTTCTGTGTGCAAGAAGACCTTGAGGTATTACTAACGCACCGCCCATGACTACTGGCGTACTGGAAACAACATTCTTGAGGTTTGCCAGCTCAGATTTTCGCTGTTCTAACCTTGCAGTTAGCTCGTCGACTCGACGCCGTGCCATTTCTGGCTGCATTTTGGGTTGCTTGCCTGCATCTACATCATCTTTGAGTTTTATGTAGCGGTCTGACCAATAGTTAATTTCTTTAACCAGTCTATCATTTACCGCTTGAAGCGTTTTATCTGCCTGACGCTCCCGTCTGTCTCTTACCTCATTATAGTGCTCCGGCACGAGCTGTTGAGATGCATGGTTTAACGCCAGACCTTCCAGATTATTGGTCAACCATGGAGAAAGTAAGATGTCTCCGACTAGTTTTCTGTCGTAATCGTCGATAGGCTGAAGGTCAAGGTGTGGAGCCCATCCAGCGTTAATCGCGTTACCCTTTTCGTCTATCTCGACGAATTGCAGCCGTCTTGATGCGACATCATCATTATTCCCAGCTTCTCGCACCGTATGATCGACCATAAATAATACTTTAGGCTCTAGCCCATCATCGTTAGGGTCAACCAGAACAGCGCCTTGCTTTAGTTTTGGTCGGTGCGCTTGAAGAACCAAGTCTGTCGTAGCGTGCATTAGCGGGTGCAGCGGATGAATCATATCTGCCATGGGCTTACCCTGCTGGCGTACATGATGTTTCTCGAAACAGATTCGTTCGTATTTGCGCAGTACAGGAGTGCGCGTTTCACCTATTACTCTGTCACGCTCTCTTATGGCAGCAGGCACGTGCCTGACTTCGAATCGACCTGATTCTCGGTTACGCATTTCGCCGCCCAGCGTTTGAAACGATTCGGTGAAGAATGCGCGAATGAAATAAGGTTGAAGCTTACGCGCTTCGGCCTTTTCCATTTCTTCTTTTACGGCGTAAAGCTCTTCGAGCCCCATATGCTGCTCGACTAAGGCATTTCTTCGGAGGATTTCTTTTAGGTGTTCTTGGTCAAGTGCACCATCAATAACCTCATTCATCTTCGCTTTGGTTTCAGGAGACTCACCATAACGAATGGCATCGACAAGCAAATCTTTTAACGACACATTATCAAATGCTTCGCCCAGAACATCGAAAACCTTACCACCTAGAGCTTCTTTTTCTATCTCAATCTTATCGAATAGCTTATTAAAGACTTCGCCTTCACGTGTCTCGGCAGCGACTATATTCCATAAGTGACATACTTCTGTCTGTCCGATACGGTGAATACGACCAAACCTTTGCTCTAATCGGTTTGGATTCCACGGTAGGTCGTAGTTAACCATCAAATTGGCGTTTTGAAGGTTCACCCCTTCCCCTGCCGCATCGGTGGCGATTAACACTATTACGTCTGGGTCGTTGCGAAACTCTTCTTGAATTTTTCTTCGTTCGTCTCGGTTAGTGCCACCATAAATTGTTCTTACCGCATTATCGTTACCGAGCATGTCGCTTATCCTTTTCACAAGGTAATTAAGCGTATCTTTATGTTCGGTAAATATGAGTAATTTTCGACGAGCACCACTTTGGGTGTACATTTCAG
>CAJWFK010000073.1 GCA_913031125.1 uncultured Woeseia sp.
TCAATCATACCATCATGCCCCAAACCTCTGTAACAGCCTGAACCATATACTGGAAATTCTTTTGAAGTCCCTTTCCAAATTTTCCATAAAGGGAGATTTAAGGTTCTTCCATAACAATCCCATAATGCTATGTCTAATGCAGACATAGCCATTAAAGTTATTCCCATTCGACCCTGAATAAATGTAGCTTTCCACATTTTATTCCACAAAGATTCTACGTTATTAATTTTTTTGCCTATAAGAAGAGGTTTCAGCATTTCATTTATACACATTTCTAAAGTTTGCAAACCACCAGCTAAAGGATGCAAATGACCAGTTCCTATAACCCCTTCATCAGTTTCAACTTGAACAATTAAAAGATCAATTTGTTCTAATGTTAGAAAACCTGTTTTTGGAGGGTCTGAAAATGGAACTGAAACAATTTTTGTTTTTATTGATTTTATTACCATAAATTAACAAACCCATATTTTTAATTTATTTTATCACATTAATGAAAAGATTTTAATGTGGAATTTATGAATCAAAATTAAGTTGTAAAATAAGAAATTATTCTATTTTCTTATTTATTGAAAAAAGATATTCTTAATTAAGGTATGTAAGATTTTCCTTTCAACAATTGAATTTTTTATTAAGAAAGATAATTATGAATGCTTTAATAGGTGGAAAAAAAGTTCCAGAGAATCTTCTAGGGAAATTAAAAAAATCATCGTTATCAAATGCTAACGATACTAATTTAAGTGAAATACTGGAAGAAGATGGATATCTTTTTATTCCTAATGCAATTGATGTTAATGAAGTAACAAAAGCTTCTCGAGCGAGTTCTTGATTTACTTGGAGAGTCAAGGTCCTGCTGGTAATGTAATCAACTGGTGGAAGTCGTTGGTTCAACGATTGGCTGGACATGATGACTATGCCCTTAGTCATTTTGGGTAGAAAGCTGAGCAGGTTTAATCGTTGAGAAAGAATATCTTGATGCGGCGCAAAGCTATCGTAGGGGAGAGTTTCTAAATCGGCAAAATGCTGAACCGGTACATCTGAGTTAGTAAACCACCGTACTTCAGCTTCTAGTTGTTCACCGTGTATGGGGTTATTGGCTAGTAAAAGTACTGGACGCGAGCTAGTGCTTGCCACTTCTACAGCTGCAAGTGCAGCACTAGGACCTATAAGCTGCCCAATAGAAACACAATTTTTATCGCCATCCAGAAGGCGCTTAATTATTGTCGAACTCAGAAGGAAGTTTTGTGGCACAGAGAAGAAAATCGAACTTAAAAAGGACGCGAATTATGGCACAGAGTTACTCGAACATGAGGGTAACCAAACAATACTGACATAAAGTATTTGAGTGAAAAATTTGCAGAGAGATTGATTCAGCGCTTATTTACCGTATGAATGACTGTGTCGTATTCGAAGAAAACCACAAAATCACTATATTCCCAACGAATGATGGGTGGATTGCCAACTGGATTGCGTATCGTTTGCGGCATCCCAAAGTTTGCGCGAACTTGATCGCTTTTCATGCCGCGTATTGGTTTGCCAGAAGGGCTTGTCGCTGCAGATTGTTCTGCGCTCCCAATATTGAGGTTTTGGGCCCCTACACTCACTGTGAGTCCGATTCCCACTGCAATGAGCAATTGTAATGCAGCCCTAACCATTCCATTCTCCTGATTAAAATTATTAATCGACTATATCACCTAAGAAATATCCAGTAAATAATTGATTTAAAGGATAATTTATAATTATTAAATGAATGTCTGGTAAGCAATTTTCTAGGTCATTTTTGAGGTGCACGGACATTCCATATGGAATAATTGAGCGTTTTATCGTTCTTTGTATATTAAGCTCTTTTGCTTCTTGTGCGGACAAGCTTTTATTTTATGTTTTAATGCCCCGATGTTTAATACAGCCGAATTATTTATCGGTCTTCGTTATTTGAGGGCAAAGAGGCAGACGGGGTTTGTTTCTTTTATAACTTTTATATCCCTTGTTGGTATTGCGCTGGGAGTTGCTGCTTTAATAGTTATTTTATCGGTGATGAACGGATTCGAGGGAGAGCTTCGCGATCGCCTTCTGAGCATGACAGCGCATGGACATGTTACTAGTGAGGAAGGAAGTATTCAGCATTGGGATGCACTGACAAGTAAAGTTATTGCCGATGAGCACGTGATAGCAGCGGCACCGATTGTAGAGGTTGAAGGGATGATTAGGGCCGGAAGTTATCTAAACCCCATATTTATCCATGGTATTTTGCCTGCTGCTGAGAGAGCTGTTTCAGGTCCTACCATAAATTTCATTGAAGGATCTCTTAATACCTTAGAAACAGATAGTAGGCATATTTTACTCGGACGATTTTTAGCGGTGCAGCTGGGTGTTCGGATTGGTGACGGAGTTGTTTTGCTAGTGCCGCGGGCAACCGGAGATATTTATTTACAGCCTGTTCTGGAACGATTTGTTGTTAGTGGAGTTTTCGATGCTGGTGTTCAGGAACATGATGCGAATTTGGCCCTTGTTCATATTGAGGATGCTGCACGTATGCTGTCGCTTGGTGACCAAGCGACAGCTGTCCGCTTTCTGACTGATGACGTTATGACAGCCCCAGAGACCACAGAAAGACTGACAGAAAAACTTGGTAATACATATCTTTTTAGTGATTGGACTATACAAAATGAGAGTTACTTCCGTGCGATACGTATTGAAAAAATGATGATGTCGTTGCTGTTATCACTGATTATTGGAGTCGCCGCTTTTAATATCGTCGCGAGTCTGGTCATGGTAGTGACGGATAAAACTACGGATATTGCTATTCTTCGTACCCTGGGTATGAGTTCGACTGATATTGTGAAGATTTTCTTCATACAGGGAGCTGTTATCGGCTGGTTAGGAGTTTTAGCCGGCGTACTAATAGGTATCGTACTCTCAGTAAATGTGCCTACTTTGGTTCCATTACTAGAGCAATTTATGGGTTTTCAGATAATGCCTGCTGATGTGTACTACGTCACTGTAATCCCATCGGTGCTTGTGAAAGAAGATGTCCTTATCATAGCTGTTACCGCTTTAGTTTTGACGGCACTGGCCACTTTGTACCCTGCAAGTCGAGCTGCGAGGGTACAGCCAGCTGCTGCCTTGAGGTACGAGTAATTTGATTTTTGGATACGAATCCTGGATTGCTAGCCGTTATGTTGGGTCCCGCAATAAGAACGGCTTTATTTCATTGATTTCGGCAATCTCGATGTTTGGCATTGCTATAGCGGTTGCAGTTTTGATCATTGTTCTTTCTGTGGTAAACGGGTTCGAACGGGAATTGAAAGATAGGTTGCTTGCAATGTCAGCACATGCCAACGTCGAGAGTTCCGATGCAAGCTTGGATGATTGGTTTAGTTGGTTAAGTACTATCGAGGGCCATGAGCAAGTGACAGCTGCTGCTCCTTACGTTACCGGCAGGGGACTTGTGGGGCTGGGTGATGAGGTTACCGGAGTTGAGTTGCGTGGTATTGATCCGGAAAGGGAATCACTGGTCTCAGACGTCGCAAATACTTTATTGCATGGTGACCTCGGAAGTTTACAGGCGGGTAGTTACAATATCGTGTTAGGCAGTGAATTGGCAGATAAACTCTCAGCATCTATTGGCGATGTTGTAAACGTTACTCTAGCAGAAGGAATAGTGACGCTAACTGGAATTATTCCGCGTAACCGCAGTTTCACAGTAACTGGTATCTATCGTGTCGGAATGTACGAATTCGATAGACGACTGGCTTTCATTAGCATGAGAGATGCCCAGAGACTTTTTCGTCTAGGTGAGGCTGTAACTGGTGTCCGTATATCGGTAA
Source organism: uncultured Woeseia sp. (assembly GCA_913031125.1). GTDB lineage: Bacteria > Pseudomonadota > Gammaproteobacteria > Steroidobacterales > Woeseiaceae > SZUA-117. Next base: position 3,825 of record CAJWFK010000073.1, read on the forward strand.
CCGATATATTCGATGCGCCAGGCATAGTTCAAGAAGTTGCTCTTGCCGGCGGTGGAGGTGTTCTTGTTAGTGACTGGACTCGCAGTCACGTCAATTTTTTTCGTTCGATCCAGATAACAAAGTCAATTCTGTTTGTCATTATGTTGATGGTTATTGCAGTTGCCACTTTCAATATTGTTTCGACCCTAGTCATGGTTGTTAAGGATAAACAGTCTGATATTGCAATTCTTCGTACGTTTGGAACGTCTCCGCAAAGTATCTTGCTCGTTTATGTCACTCAGGGAACTGTTATCGGCGCAGTAGGCACATTGCTGGGTATGATTTTTGGAGTCTTGTTTACTCTAAATATAGAGAATATTGTCGAGTTTATGGAAGCAACATTTGGCATCACTTTCCTTGCATCAGAGGTTTATTTCATAAGTGATTTGCCAGCAGAGCTTAGAGCTATTGATGTGATCACTATATGCTCTATAGCATTGGTGCTGGCAATAGTTTCAACTGTATATCCTGCATGGCGCGGCGCTAAAACAATTCCAGCAGAGGCTTTGAGATATGACTAACCATTTAGTATTGGAATGTAGAAGTGTTGTTCGCCGTTTCCAACAGGGACATTCATTGATTGAAGTGCTTAATGATGCAAATATTTCGGTACAAGCAGCAGAACGCCTGGCAATTGTCGGGGCATCAGGCTCAGGCAAGACAACATTACTGCAGATAATGGGAGGATTGGACCAGCCGACCGCTGGTGAGGTTTTTGTCAATGGTCAATCGCTTGCTGGTGCAAACGAACTGGAAAAGGGCAAAATCCGAAACAGATATTTAGGTTTTGTTTATCAGTTCCATCACCTTCTTCCAGAGTTCACTTCACAGGAAAATGTGGCACTGCCTCTATTGATTCGCCGCATCAAGAAAGAAGAAGCCATGGGAAAGGCCGGCGCACTCTTATCTAAGGTTGGACTTGGTGACCGGTTAAGTCATAAGCCCAGTGAGCTCTCTGGTGGTGAACGACAGCGCACTGCAATAGCGCGTGCATTGATAACCAACCCAAAGCTGGTATTGGCTGATGAGCCAACCGGGAATTTAGATGCAGGGAATAGTCAGCATGTAATCGAGTTAATGCTGGCATTGAATCTAGAATTAGAGACCAGCCTTGTAATTGTTACTCATGATGAATCGATTGCCTCTAAAATGGATCGCGTGCTTCGGCTTGAAAATGGTCGTCTGAGTGCCTGAGAAGGAATATTCCTAATACCAGATTTGTATTCGGCAGGTCTGTGATAGACACATATCAGAATTTAATGTGTCAGTTGCAGAATTTTGACTCTTGTACCTGTATATTATTTCTTTCGGTATAGGTGCCTATATGATTGAAATTGTTGCAGCAGGTGGCTGGTTGATGGCGCCTATCATTTTGTGCGCGATTGTTGCTATGGGAATTATTCTTGAACGCCACTGGACACTGGCTGAAAAAAGAGTCATTCCGAAAGACTTGACGAGTCAAGTATGGGTATGGGTCAGGCGTAATGAGCTAGATCAGTCACAGATCCAGACCCTCCATCAGGGATCACCACTTGGTCAGATACTTGCAGCTGGTCTGCTGAATAGGGATCGAGATCGAGCTGTAATGAAAGATAGTGTTGAAGATACGGGCCGGCATGTGGTTCATGAACTTGAACGTTATCTGGATACGTTGGGAACAATTGCTGCAATTTCACCTTTGTTGGGTCTATTGGGTACTGTGATTGGGATGGTTAAAGTTTTTGCGGCAATAACCACGCACGGAGTGGGTAACCCAACTGTACTTGCGGGCGGTATTGCTGAAGCCCTTATTACGACTGCAGCAGGCCTGACTGTAGCTATTCCGACACTGATTGGATATCGATATTATCGCAATCATATTGATAGCTTGGTTGTTGATATGGAAAAAGAGGCGATTAAGCTTGTTGAAGCATTACATCGTCGCCAAGCAAATAATAGTACTTCTAGCAAGATATCCAATCCGGATGTCGTGAGCTGAGGAAATCGATTAATGAGGCTTAAACTGCAAGCCAAGATGGATCCGGAGGTCAATCTGACCTCCCTTATCGATGTTGTATTGCTGTTGTTAATATTTTTTATGGTTTCCACGAGTTTCGTAAAAGAATCACAGATATCTATCAGATTGCCCGAAGCCCAAAATGAGGCCGTAGCGGAGAACGCTCCGGATCGGATAGAAATTATGATTACGGAACAAGGTACTTATCTGGTTAATGGCAGAGAACTGGTCAACAATCGTCCGACAACAATCCGCAATGCATTGCAGCGTGTTTCAACAGGAAACACTTCATTACCCTTAATGATTAGTGCTGATGCGAATGCACGGCACCAACATGTTGTAACCGCTATGGATATTGCGGGTAGGCTTGGTTTTACAACCATAAGCATTGCGACTTTAAAAGATCCTGCGAGTGAGTAGTGGTCAGATTGTCTAAAAGGTTCTGAATGTCTAGGCGTCTCGATCCTCGCTTCAAAGAAGTATATAGCCGTCTTTGGGGATATGTTTTACCTCACAAGGTTATTGGAGCAATCGCTGTGGTTGCTATGGCCAGCACAGCTGTCGTAGAAGCAGCCATAGTATGGATGATTGAGCCACTCATGGATGAAACGCTTGTCGCCCACAATCTCGAAACTGCTCGGTGGCTGCCGATTGCTTTTGTACTGGTTTTCATAGCTAGGGGCTTAGCCGGTTATGGCACAGAGGCATCACTTGGTTGGATAGGGCGGAGTGTTATTAGTAAATTACGCCAGGATGTTTTTCGCAAGTTCCTCACTTTACCAGTAGGTTTTATAGAGAAGCATGCTACCGGACCGCTTTTGTCCCGTATGACTTACAACGTAGAAATGGTCGCGGAGTCAGTTACAAATGTAGTAACCGTTTTGGTGAGAGATTTTCTGACAGTCCTCGCGGCCATTGGAGTAATGTTGTACCAAAGTCAGCGTTTATTCGTTTTTGTCGCCATTTTATTGCCAATCATTGCGCTGCTCATCCAAATTCTCGGTAGAGCTTTTCGCCGCTATAGTGGGCGGATCCAAGATTCCGTTGGGGAAGTAACTCAGGTGACTGATGAGGTTCTTTCTGGAAATCGTATAGTTAAGGTTTTTGGTGGCGATCAGTATGAAATGGAACGTCTTGTTGAAGTTGATGACAGGAACCGGAAACAGAATCTGAAGTTAATTCGGTCACGTTCCCTTGGGGTTGCGGTGACACAAGTGATATTTGGTGTTGGGATTGCCGGAGTGATTTATGCAGCTGGGATCGAGTCCGTGAATGGTGAACTTAGTCCTGGTAGCTTTATGTCATTCTTCGGGGCGATGATGTTAATGCTCCAGCCACTGCGTCGGATGTCTAATATCAACGCAACCTTGCAGAGAGGTATCGCTGCGGGCGATAGTCTTTTTACAATTATTGACGAGCCTAATGAACATAACTACGGTACCCACGCTAATAATAATATAAAAGGTCAGGTCGAATTCCGTAATGTCGGCTTTTCATATCGGAACGCTGATCCTGCTATTCTGGAGAATGTTTCATTTACAGTCGAAGCTGGTAAATCTATAGCCGTAGTGGGGCATTCGGGCAGTGGTAAATCGACTCTCGCTGGGCTATTGCCAAGATTCTATGATGTTGCATCCGGGAAAATCCTGCTTGATGGCATCCCTCTTCAGGATTATGAGCTAGGTAATCTTCGTTCTAATATCAGTTTAGTCAGCCAAGATATAATTTTATTCAATGATACGATAGAAAATAATTTGGCATATGGGCAGCTGAAAGAGCGAAGTCGCTCAGAATTATTGCAGGTAGCTGAGGCTGCTCACATTACGGACTTCGTTCGGAAATTACCGGAAGGATTTGAGACTGTAGTAGGCGATAGGGGGATATTATTGTCGGGCGGACAGCGTCAACG
>CAJWFK010000074.1 GCA_913031125.1 uncultured Woeseia sp.
GTGGAATATCAGCAACCACTGATGGTCGAGGAAATGTCGATCCGTCAAGATTCCGGTGGAGCTGGCCAATGGGAAGGCGCGCCTGGCGCCTATACAGTCTTCAAAGCCCATTGCACGCCAGTTCGTTTCACTGTCAATGCTGGCGCGCACGACAATCCACCACCAGGCGTAGCTGGTGGCCAAGCCGGCGCACCTACCCGCATCTATAAGCTAGATTTAAACGGCAATCGGACAGATCTGGGAATCTCCGTCGACGTAACACTTCAGCCGGGGGAAAAGCTACTGTCTTATGGGAATGGTGGTGGCGGATTTGGCGATCCCAGCAAGAGGGATATGGAACGGGTTCGCGAGCACGTGCGGGAAGGCTGGTTAAGCGCGACTGCGGCGCAAGAACGCTACGGCTTGGCTATTGACAATAGCGTCGAAGGGACGTGAAGCATGCATATCGCAGTCGACGTGGGCGGCACTTTTACCGATTTGGTCCTGCACGATGCCACGGGTCAAATTCATGGCTACAAGTCGCCAACCACACTGGCTGATCTAACCGATGGAGTTTTCGATGGCCTGATGCTGATAGCCGATGCGCGAGGGCAGAGTCTCTTGGACTTACTATCCGAAACCGCCAGATTTTCATTCGGCACGACCGCTGCGACCAACGCTATTCTCGAAGGCAACGGGGCTCGAACCGCTCTGCTAGTCACCCGTGGTTTTCGGGAAACCTTGCTAGTGCGCGAGGGAGGAAAGGACGACACGTACAACATCAGCCAGCCCTATCCGCCGCCTTATATTCCGCGGTTTCTGACTTTTGAGGTCGAGGAACGAATAACATCTGAAGGGGAAATTTATCTCCCTCTTAATGAAGAGAGCATCACAACAGTTATCGACCAATGCAGGCACGAAAAAGTCGAGGCGGTCGCCGTCGCGCTGCTCTGGGCCATCGCTAATCCGGTCCACGAATTGAGGATCGGTGAATTGCTCGCTGGCGGGTTACCAAACGTACCGGTCAGTCTCGGTCATCGAGTTAACCCATGCATGCGGGAATATCGACGAACCTCGGCAACGGCATTGGATGCTTCACTCAAACCTATTGTAACCCAAAGCATTAACCGACTACAAAGCCGCCTTATCGAGAACGGCTTTACTGGCACGCTATCCTTCGTAACATCGAACGGCGGCCATACCTCCACCGAAGAGATTCTCGATAAACCAGTCTATCTCTGCTTTTCTGGTCCCTCCGCTGCGCCTGAGGCTGGTCGGCGTTTTGCCGAGATCGAAAGGATTGGCAACGGCAACGTGGTCACCGTCGACATGGGTGGCACCAGTTTCGATGTCAGTATCGTCACCGAAGGCCAAATCCCCATGCATCGGGAAGGTCGGATCGCCGGTCACATCTTCGGCGTACCCTCCGTCGAGGTTCATACCATTGGCGCTGGCGGTGGCAGCATCGCTCGTGTTGACAGCGGTGGTTTCGTGCACGTCGGTCCAGAAAGCGCGGGGGCAACTCCGGGACCCGCGTGCTACGGTAATGGCGGCATCCTGCCAACCGTAACCGATGCGAACCTGGTTAGTGGCCTAATGGGAAATGCCTTTACCTCTGGCAAAGGTCTCGATCTTCACCCGGTACTCGCCGAAAAAGCAGTGACCAAATTAATCGCGGAGCCGCTCGGCCTGTCGCCGCACGAGGCAGCAGCGCTGGTCACACATGGTTGTGAACAGAACATGATCGTCGCGATCGAAGAGCTGACCATCAAGCGCGGCATTGATCCACGGGAGTACATAATGATAGCGGGCGGTTCAGCAGCCGGCCTACATGCCGCCGCAATCGCCCGAGAGCTTGGCATCGGCCGTGTAGTCGTGCCCGCAATGAGCGGCGTACTCAGCGCATTTGGCATACTGACTGGTAATATCGGCTTTAATTTTGGTCGCAGCTTAATGACGGTTAGCGACCGGTTCGATTTCGAAAGCGTCAATCTTGCGCTGACCGAACTTGAAATCGAGGCCGATGCTTATCTTGAGCGTATGCGAGTTGAGCCCAAGGATAGATCTTTACGATATAGCTGCGAAGCGCGTTACCTAGGACAGGTTTGGGAATTGACGGTCCCGCTCCCAGATTCGCGAATAGAAGATCGGAAGACGCTGGAGCTGCTGGTAGAAAATTTTCATCGAGCGCACGAGGGCGTTTATTCGGTCCGCAGCGAGATTGACTCGGTCGAAATGACGGAGTGGAATGTCCAGGCGATTGGCCAGCTTGCCGACGTGACAGTTTCCGAGCTGGCCACATCTTCTGGTGTGAATTCTGCTAAGCCAGCCGGCCATCGCCGAACCTATTTGAAGGAAATCCGCGAGTTAGTCGACGTGCCTGTATATGTTGGTCACGATTTTCCAATAGAGGTTCCACTTAACGGCCCGCTATTCATCGACGACGCGCTCAGTACGGTTGTCGTACCCCCCGACTGCATTGTCAGGCGTTCCAGACATGGCGGGTTCGTGATCGAGCTGCAATAGCACGCCAGGCAATGCAAAATATGCAGCCAGTGATTCCCTAAATTATTGACAAATAATAGGAATATAGACGCAAGAAAATAGTGCAGTAAAAAGGCGGCTTACACACTTGTTACACACGTATTATTGGTTCTGGTTAAGTGCGTGATAATAAGTTGTATTTAAGTTGGGTTGCTATTGAGTGGGAATAAAACATAGCGCTAAAGCGGCGCCTTACAAGTTTAGGGCATGATTATGCATCCTAATGAACATTTTTCGAGAACTTAAAATCACTGCAAAAATGTCGTGAATTCATTTATATCAGCTCGATCACTTACTAAAGTGTTCTCAGGGGCCTCTTTAGCATAGCCCAAAGACATTCCAGAGATGATGATTTCATCATTAGGGATATTTAATACCTCATGCACAACGGAGCCAAAATTACACCATGCTTGTTGGGGGCAAGTCTCCAGTCCTTTTCCCCTAGCGAGAATCATTACATTTTGCATGAACATACCCACATCCAACCAAGATCCGTGCAAAAGGTCCCGATCCATGCGAAAAAACAGTCCCACTGGTGCTCCAAAGAATTCAAAGTTTCGTAACATAGCAGCCTTTCTAGCTGGATAATCATCTCTTTTAATTCCATAAAGCTCAAAAAGTGCGTATCCCACGGCTCTTTTTCTTGAGATATAGGGCTCTCTAAGGGTCGAAGGCATGTATTCATATTCTACTTTTGCTTCTCCCTCTGCTGCGGCATTTAAAACAGCTCTCGTCAATTTACTTTTTGTTTTCCCTGTGACACAGGTAACTTTCCACGGTTGCGTATTTGTTCCGGAAGGAGCCCTTGAGGCCTTTTCAATTATATCTCTAACCAAATCGATACTGACTTCATCTGGGAGAAAGCTTCTCTTCGAAGATCTTTCGCTAACTATCTTACTTACTATATTATTTATCTCAAATAATTCAGTATTATCATTCATTCTCAGCTTCCTTAGTAAGCTCATTCTTTCGCTGTTCTCTCAGGAGAAACCTTTGTATTTTGCCACTGGGGGTTTTAGGTAATTCTTTGACATAAATAATTTTTCTTGGATATGCATGGGCAGCAAAGTTGGTTTTGACCCATTTTTGAAGTTCATCAGTCAATTGCTCTGTTTCTTTGCAACCACTCATCAAAACCACAAAAGCCTCTATAACTTCACCTCTTACCTCATCGGGAGTTGCAATAACCGCACATTCGGCTACAGCTTTATGAGTACTTAATGCTGATTCAACTTCAAAAGGTCCTATACGATAACCTGCCATTATGATTACATCATCTTCTCTTGTAGAAAAATAAAAGTAACCGTCTTCGTCGACCGAACCAGTATCACCTGTAAGATAGTATTTTCCATTCTGACTAAACTTTTCAGCACTTTTTTCCGGATTCCCAAGGTAACCCGAAAACCATGAGAAAGGGCTCTCATCTATTAAAAACGCTACGCGACCCGGAACGCCTAGTTCTTCCGGAATATCTTCATTGGTTTTCAAAATGGTTGCTGACCACCCTGGCATGACGTTTCCCATAGAGCCGTTCCTGAGAGCAGTTTTTAAGCTGGGGTGATGGTGATTGTTTATGACCATGCTTGTTTCTGTTTGACCATAGTGATCGTGAACTGGGAGTCCAAAAAAGGATCTTGCCCACTCGTTGATCTCCGGGGTGAGAGGTTCTCCAGCGCTAGATAGGCTTCTCAATTCCAGGGTGCCTTTGATTTTTACGCCATCGGCACGTAAGGATCTATATACTGTTGGGGCGGCAGCAAAATTGGTCACTTTTTGTTTTTCTATAATGGCAATGGTTTTCTGGGCATTGAAACCACCTTCAAAAATTATAGCTGGCGTCCCTGTAGTTAAAGTAGCTAATACACCGCAATATAGTCCATAAGCCCATCCCGGATCGGCAGCGTTCCAAAAAATATCATCCTCTCTAAGGCCAAATGCAAATTCAGCGTAAGCTTGAAGGCAAGCTAGGGCTTTTACGGGTAGTGCAACGCCTTTTGGTTGCCCTGTTGTTCCAGAGGTAAATATGTGTATTAAAGGTGATTCGGGGTTTAACTTAAAGTTTTCATCATGATTATCGTCTGAAACCAAAAATGTTTCCCATCTTTCGGCCCAATTGGGTGTTTCATTAAAACTGGCTGTAGTTATAACATCAACTTTTTTATCCAATATAAAACTAGCCGATGGCTTTAACTTTGACTGCTGGAACAGATCGCAAACAACCACCTTAGCCTGGCTCCCGTTGAGCCGTAGCGTGATGGCAGGCGTTGAAAAAGCTGTAAAAAGAGGAACGTGAACAGCTCCAATTCTCCAAATGGCCATTAAAGTGATTATGTATTCTCTACTCTTTCCCATTAGGGTGGCAATTCTGTCGCCAGGCGTTATTCCTTTTTTTCGCAAGCCATTAGCTAACAAAATTGATTCAGTCTTTAACTCTCCATATGACAGATCATATTCGGTGAAATCATCTTTAATTATTCTGTATACCAACTTATCTGGTGGATAATTATCACATAAAAGCTCAGAGATACTTTTTGACGTATTCGAATATTTTTCGATTAGTTCATCAACTCTTGACGTAATTTTTTTATTGCCTACCATTATTTTATTCTCGTAACAAATTAAGAAGAAGTCCTATTCTACCAACAATATAAAAATTTTTTAATATTAAAAGAACCGAAACAAGATGCTTGCTGGCTAGATGATAGGACAGAACATTGTTAAATTTCAGTCGTTAAAAAACATGCTATCCGAATCTTTTAAAAATCAATACAATATTGAAAACAACAGGATGTGACTTGTTACTAACTATGTGTTAAGTAAAAGTAAATATCAATTATTTCAATAAGTTATAAGGTATGTGCAAGAGAGTCAGAATAACTATTTATTTTAAATAACTTATAGGACTAGGGAATTGGGTTACGAGCTTTTTCCTCTATCAGAACATACTGGAGTAGAAGCTAGGGGCGTCGATCTCTCAAGGCCGCTGGATGAAGAAATACGATTGGCATTAAACCGGGTTTTCGTTGAACGTTCGGTACTGGTTGTTCGAGATCAAACTATGACGGCAACGCAACTTCGCGACGGGGTTCGGAATTTTGGCGAAATTTTTCCACAACATAACACGCGTTTTGCATTGCCTGAATGTCCGGAAATCCACTATCTTTCGAACCAAGACCGTTACCCGGATGGCTCCCGGTATATCCCCGGCGCGGGGTATCATACCGATCACTCTAATTCTGAAATGCCACCAAAGGCGACCCTGCTGCTGGCTATTAAACTGCCGGACACTGGCGGCGATACACAGTTTGTAAACATGGCTGCCGCCTATGATGCGTTACCTGAAGCAACCAAGGAACGTATTGTCGACTTGAAAGCGATGCATGTTTATCAAAGTAAGCACAGCGCTCGTAAACTAATGGATCTCACTAATGAAGCAAAGAAGAATGTGCCGAAAGCGGTCTATCATCCGATTGTTCGGACTCATCCGGAGAGTGGCAGAAAAACGATCTACATTAATCCAATCCGTATCGCTGCAATCGACGGGTTGGAAGAGGCTGACGCACTGAACTTGCTCAATGAATTGTTGCAGCATGCCACTCAGGAACAGTTCCAATATCGTCATAAATGGAGGTTGGGCGATCTCGTCATATGGGATAATCGCTGTCTTTTGCACAAGGC
>CAJWFK010000075.1 GCA_913031125.1 uncultured Woeseia sp.
CTGATCCGCAATATATCCCGAGTCCGGCCGAGGAAGTGGCGAACTACCGTGAAATAGCTGACACGCTGGCAAATGCTGGCGCGGATTTTCTGCTACTTGAGATGATGCTCGATGTAGTGCACGCGTCCCGTCTAATGGAAGCGGCAGTGGCCACCGGATTACCCGTATGGGTTGGCATCAGCTGCAGCCAGCTGACAGATGGGACGTTGGTAGGGTGGGATATTAATCAGGAGGGTCGGGTTCGCGGACCGCGCCGGCGCAATCCGACTGCAGTCGGCAGTGTCGACGATAACATTGCTTGGGAGACACCGGCGTTGGTGGAGATTATTCAAGCACTGAAATCGATTGGCGGGGAGGCTTTTGGGATTATGCACAGCACTGTTGAAACGACTTCGCCAGGATTGGCAGCGTTATTTGAGAACTGGTCGGGCCCCGTGATGGCTTATCCAGAGACCATGATGTTCGATGACAACCCGCGACGGACACAGACTAAGGTTTCTGAGCCTGATTTTGCGAGCGCCTGTCGGGCATGGGTGGAATCCGGCGTCCAGATTATTGGTGGTTGTTGTGGTACGACCATCGAGCATATACGGCAGATGGTTGATTCTTTGCCTAGTGGAGTTGGCCCACGGCCAGAGTAGAGTTTTTCAAGGCCTCGGGTTGTCAACATGAGGAATCGCAATTGTTCTCGTTTGCTTTTGCTAGTTTTTCCAGAACTCCAGTCAAGTTGGTACTGTAGCGGGTTAGATACTCCCACAAACCAGCGGAGATCGATCGTGTTTCATCCACGCACAGTTTTGGCCATGTGTTTTGCAAAAGTCAGAGAAGACGATACCCAAGAGGGCATAAAATAACGCAAGTGCACCTCAAAATACTTACAAGTCGTTCTGACACTCAGTCGGATTGAGTGTCAGACCATGCCCGATCAAAATTGAATTCTACTGGCCTTGCGCCACGATACTAAAAGTAAAGCAGGTAAATCAGATTGGTTTCTTAACCGGTGATCCGGCTTGTGTCTTCACACCAGGCGCGCACCATTGGTGCTTCCTGTTCACCCACCCACCCATTCTCGATCATTATGTCGTAACATTTGATCAGGTTGTCATGGATGTGTTCCCTCCCCTTGGGCAAGTCCAGCGCGGCAAGTGCTAGCGCGATTTTCGTATTGTTCATGTAGCCGGGAATTTCATCTTCAAAGTCTTTGAGCAAGTCGTGCTCATTACGCTCCTGCCATACGGTGGCCTCATGGAATAGAACACTCCAGCCGTTCTCCCAGGAGATCCGTTGGGCGATGAAACTGCGCCAGATATCCGTCATCCGAAAACTGCAATGAGCGGGAAGGTACATCAGCGGCATGGCTTCCTTGAACCAGAAAGTGTTCTGGCTGTTGAACGGGCACCATGAATTCTTACCCAACGCCACCTGAATTTCTTTCTCAAAATTGAGCGGGAGAGGATAGGTTAGCCTGTATACGGCGTCCACATCAGGATTTCCATCGGCCAAGCCTTGTTGAATTGGACAGCATATCTTGATTAATTCCAATTCTTTCAGTGGCTTGGTCGGCTTTCTCACTTCTTCAAGAGGTAATCCTCGTGGCCAGACAACTTTTTCTGAGAAATAACGGTATACATTGACCCACCCTTCGACATTGACGCCGTACGCCTCCACCATAGGTGAACGGCTGCAAAAATCCCAAAAATCGTTACCTAGCGGCACGTTATCATCATCGGTCTCCATGATGGTTTTAGCGCCGTTCTGTAGAGCGATTAGGTAACCTAGGTTCTTCCGGGCATAGTGTCTCGTGGGTATGAGAGGTGCCAGTTTGGAATTAAATTTCAATTGGCGATCCATACTCCAGAAATCACAACCAGGTAGATCAAATGTATCTGGACTCTTTGTATCGCCGATTACAATGAAGGGAATATTCCTGTAGGAACATTCTTTGGCATAGATTTTCAGTGTCGAGGAATCTGACCCAGCGATCGATGTAATAACTAAGGCGGTTTGATTCATTTTACAATGGCATCTTCATACAAATGCTACTTAGATGGATGGCGCATTACAGGTTAGGCGCATGATGAAATATTTCCAAAGGGTTTTGTAGGCGTTTTTGATGGACGCGGAAGATACGAGAGGTGAAGGGGCCTTGTAGTGGATCGGCACCTCAAATATTCTGCAATTGCGAAGTAGATATCGCACTTCCGTCTGATAAAAGTGGCCTTCTGATTTAAAAGGGTACTCCAGCAATTTTCCTACGATGTTCCGGTGGAATCCCTGGTAACCTGATGTCATGTCTCGCATACGCGTTCCAAGCAACGCGTTGGCCACAATAGTGCCGATTTTGGAAAGCGCCCTTCTTTTGAAGGGGCTATCACTCATACTGCCACCGTTGATGAAACGACTCCCAAATGCGCATTCGTTGCCTTCGTTCAAAACCCTCAAAAACATGGGTAATGCCCTAGGGTCATGTGACATGCCGGCATCGATTTCTATGATTGTTTCGGCACCGCTGTCGAAAGCCACGCGAAGCCCCTTGAGGTAAGCATCGACTACAGACCTATTTGCCGGTGACCAGATCACTTCGAACCGACTGTCTTGTTCAGCGAGTGCCTTTGCTAGTTTGAGTGTTCCATCTTGGCTCACGTTATCAATCACGAAATACACTTTTCCCGTACCCAGGCCATCCATAGTCTGTGCGAGCAGATCGGTGAAGGGATGGAAATCAGCTTCCTCGTTAGCCATGGGAACAACAGCTGCCCAATTTGTGTAAGAAGTCATGACTTAGACGTAGTTATTGCTTAACTTCCGCAGATGCCTTGTGACGAGCAACGGTTATAGAATTTTTAGTGTTGAAAAATGCTTGAAAAAGTATCCGAAAGCATAGCAATTTGCTGGGACGGTGATTTGATTTGTTCATGGCCTGTTTAACACCACGCTGTGTCACGGTAGCTAGACCCTAGCATTTTAGGTAGGTCGAATTAGTACATTGGTGTTCCCATTAAGCTCGCTTTCCTAGCAAGTTTAAGGATGCGCTAATTTGATTCGGTATTCAATGTTTTTGCTCCATTGGTGCAGACGTAATGCGGTCATTTAATCCTTGCCTCTTCGACGATTGCTGTTAAAAACAGTGGCGGTGGGGCGCTACCGCAACAGACGCTTCCGCACCTGGGGCCGACCATCCACGAACCGTGGCATGGTTGGTGGATGTCCAGATAGCAAGATCTGTTAGGCTGCCCCTGCTTAGTCAAAACCCTCAACAGCGCACCCGGTGACTAACCCATCATGTTGCAGCGTGCCTGCGTTGTTGATCGTGTTGTTACTGGCAATGACTTCATTGAAAGCCCTAGGAATTGTGCTACTTGATGGGCATTCTTTTGATTGGTACCAACGGTTATAAGCAGGCATCGCCCTCTTTTTTACATCTACGGCAAAGGCTCATAGCTGCGCATGATAAGGCAGGGTTTTGACGTCAAGATCAACCTTGCCGGGTATCTTTGCTTGTATCCAGGCCTTGCCGCGTAGCCACCAAAGAGGCATTAAAAAACCAGAGTAGGCTTCTGTTGAGTAGCCCGGTTATTAATTCAAGGAATAAATTAGAAGGGACCACAGTCCCATCGATGTCAACGCACAAAGGTAGATCAAGCGTGTGATGTCATGCTTTGCTTGGGACGGATTGGAGCATCATTGTTCGCTCAATTTAACTGGCGGTGAGCCGGTTGCTGATTATTGAGCGGTAAGGCCATGGCCCAAAAAAGCAGTTAATTCCAGCCCAAAGTTGTCCAGTGAATATGCGGCGACCGCTTGCGAAAGTAAGCCATAAATCCCTCAGTTAGCCCAGGTATCTGGATACGCCTGAGGCCACCGTGGTGAATATCGTCCTGGGTCGCAACGTATCTCTGACGCTCGTAATCTATGGGCTTTGGGGGAGATGGATGTTTTGAAGATCGCAAATTCACGAATTGAACCGGAAAGTACCGTTCAAGCATGGGGAGCGGATTGTAAGAATCACCGTGCCTGTTGTGAAAAATCCCTACGATTACATCCGGTTGAAGTTTGCCGATTGAATGATTTAAATCCCACTTGTCGTGACCAGGTCTCAGGTGTCGGATAGTCGAAAAAGTGGGGGGAAGTTGTATCTTTTGTCGAGCAATGACTTTATCCATTTTGCCCAGCATATCGATGCTATTCCGATTAGTGTAGTACGGTACTGAGCCGGCTGCATATACTGCAAGGACAGCATCGTCTGACGTGATGTCAGTCAGAACTTTGGCCGTTCGTACCCAACGCTCGTTAGCCGATACAAAGATCGAAGGCTCGAGCAATAACCAGTATCGCAAGGAACTGATATCTACGAGTGCATTAAAAGTGATCAGGCTTAATATTGCGTACCCAGTGCCGACGCTACGTATGAGGACGGACAGTGTTTGTGGATTGCTTGGCACAGACATGCCGGATATTATTTTTATTAGCAATGTGCATAGTGCGTTTATCGTCAGTGCAAATAGAAGAAAAAATAGTGGCATGACGATGCTGACAAAGCGGTTACTGCCCCCGCGATGTTCCCAGGCGTCACCGCCGACGTAAACACTATATGCGAAAGACCCTGTCACTAGTGCAAACAGAACCAGCACGGCTTTGTCTCTACGGAACAACAATAAAGATAAAGGAAATAGAAATAGCACCCAGTTAAAATCCCAGACAAACTGTGCAAATACATACAGCCCTCTGGCAATCCTCAACCAGAGGGGAATGCCTGCCATCTTAAGAAAATAGGTGTTTGGCAAGGCCTCGCCGAAATACAGCCAGCGCAGAAGCGTTTGTCCTCCAACAACCAAAGCGAGCGTCAGGATGCCCCACATAAGGTGAGCTTTTCGATTATCCTTGTCCACAAAAACAAGGAAACCCCATATCGTTAAGAAAACGACGACCATGTCTAGGCGAACTAGAATGCCAAGACCGAGCAAGAGGTATAGGCCTGGTGAACAGTGCTTAGCTCTGATGTAACCCACTGCGATACCCGCGCAAACGGTCGTCAGCAGTGTCAATGCACCCACCTCCATTCCTAACAAAGCCCAATTGCTCAATGGGTAGTAGAAAGCAGTAAAGATCATCGCGAACACACTGGCAAAGACCGCCCCGTGTGAAAGGCTATGGCACAGTCTTCCGACGAAATAGATATTTATTAACAGGCAAAGTGCGCCGCTTACCTGTAGTGGTAATCCCATCTTGGATTGTGAAATCCCCAAGAGATGGAAGAAAGCCATATATAAGGTCCATAACGGGTTAGTGAATCCCTCTACCCCTTCACCGCCCGGGTTCCACACCAGGCCGAATCCATTTGCCAGGTTGCGCGCGTAGCGCATGGCAATCATGGCGTCGTCAAACAGTGTGAAAAAACGTTCTCCAGAGATTACAAAACTGCTCTGAAAAATAAAAATAGCGGCATAAGCAACATAGCCGACCGCAATCAACACGAACCAAAGGGTGAACGTTCTGGTTTGATTTGCCATTAGATCAAATCAGCCGGACTTCACTAGAAGACTAGCTGTTATAAGAGTGACTCGTTGCTCAATCTTTATTAGGGAGTGGTGAGCCTTTCCTGTATGTAAATGATGGGTAGCTATCGACGATTTCGCATCATAATTAGCTGCAAATTGAAAAAACAAAATATACAGGAAAAGAGTTATGGCCTAAAGCGCGCAATTAGTATCAATATTGTTCAATAGAAATGGTGCGAGAAGGAGTATTGTTGTACTTGGTACAAAAGGTATGACCACGTTCTGTTAGCTGATGGATCAATTTTGTTTGTTGCCGAACGTTGTGACAGAAATTGTCAGTTTGTTTTCGACAAGCAATAGGATGCCTTTTGATGTAGTTCAGGCCCGCCTCAGTTCCGCGTAAATCACAACATAACTGTATTGTGTGTCAAAATCACTTCAGAAGGTATCATGTTGAAGAGGCGATGATAGATGTGGAGTGTATGGAGAGGTGTTATTTTCGAAATGACTTGCTGTAGTAGCTGGTAAACCGCTGAACCTGACTTGGGTTCGGATAGTCGAAAACAATTTAGATATTCAATATAACTATGGCTGACGAGCCCATTTTTTTTCGATTTCCGAATGCGCCGATTCCTGTGGCGCCCTTCAGTCATGCCGTTGAATGGGACGGCTGGGTCCAACTAACTGGCCAGATGCCGACCG
>CAJWFK010000076.1 GCA_913031125.1 uncultured Woeseia sp.
TAGAGGCTGAGCGGCTCGCCGTAAGAAGCGGGGGGCGGGTTGGGGGAATTATTGCAGCTCGCGATCGATTTTATAAAGGTGACATAGCTGAGGAAATGATTGCTTTTTTGCAAAAAAACAATGCGTCTTATGTTATGGAGGATTTTGCCGAATTTAATGCACGTATTGAGGCTCCGGTTTGGACGACTTACAAAGAATATAAAGTCTATAAACAGCCGTTCACTAGCCAGGGCCCGGCACTATTGCAGGCACTCAATATCCTAGAAAATTACGATTTGCAAAAAATGGGGCATAACAGCGCAGATTACCTACATATCCTTGTTGAATCCCTGAAACGGGCGTATGCGGATCGCGATACCTACTACGCGGATGAGGACTTTGTGAATGTTCCCCGAGACGGGCTGCTTTCCAAGGAATATGCGAAAACCCGTGCGAAAATGATTGATATGGATCAGGCGGAAAAGGAGTTTATCGCGGGGAACCCATTACCCTTTGACGGTACCGTCACTGAATGGCCATATTGGATAGCGGGGGCATCTGTAAAAAGCACACCGTTACCGGAAGATTCCAAAGATCATATGGGCTCCCTTAAAGATACGTCCCATATAGCCATAATTGACGAAGATGGAAATGTATTCGATAGCACACCGAGTGGTGGCTGGATTGGTGGTGCAGTGATTCTGGGTACTACGGGTATCGGAATGAGTGTAAGGGGTGAGCAATTTTGGCTGGATGAAAAACGGGCTAATCAATTGCGTCCTTGGTCCAGGCCGCGTTACACATTGACTCCCAGTATTGTTTTTAAGAATGAGAAACCTTTCCTGGCTATTGGCACACCCGGAGGTGATAACCAGGAACAGACAATTTTGCAGACATTGTTGAACGTAATAGAGTTTCACAATGACTGGTACCCTAATCTGCATTCGGCAATTGAGTGGCCACGAATTCAGACGCTCCATTTTTTTGAGTCATTTTGGCCGCATGAAACGGGGTTTAATCGCGTTAACATAGAAAGCAATGTTCCTTCCGAAGTGATAGGAGAGCTCCGAAGGAAGGGGCATGACGTAACGGTTGTGCCTCCCTATAGTATTTCCGGATGCGCTACGGCTGTGATGCTGGATCCGTTGACCAGAACAAGAATAGCTGCGGCTGATCCCAGGCGAGATTGCTATGCAATGGCCTATTAGGTTGTTATAGGGTATCGCGGGGATAGCCTTTTCAAATCTTGGCATGACGCTAGGTAAGGGCTCGGTTAGACTTATGCTTGTGTCGCCGTAATCTTGAATCTTAAAAATTCTATGGGCGCAGGGGTTCAAAAAATTAAAAGGGTGAGGGAAATGATAAGAGTGAAGAAATTAACTTTGTCGCTGGGTGCTTTATTAATAGTTGGCGTAAGTGGATGTCTCCAGCCTACAGAAGATGAGGCTATCGGCGATACAGCGATGCCAGCAACGGCAGAACAGCCCGTTGATAAAATCGCGCAGGCTTTGCTTCCGTTGCCAGAGGACCTAAGAGGGGGCGCAGGTGTTTTTGAATATGACGGGGAGGGTAACCGAATAGTTTTGCGAGAGAATACCAACCATGTTGAATGCCAGACGTTAGACGAAAACGGCTTCAACTGGTGTTATCCGATGGCGAGTTCTGCACGCCGAGATTATCAGGCAAAGCTGTCCGTTCAGGATATGTCTCGCGAAGAGGTTCAGGCGGCGATGCTCGAAGCGGAGGAGAATGGTGAAGTGGAGCCTTGGCATCCGGGGTCAATGATTTACCGGACATACAATAATGGTGACCGCATCCAACTCCTATGGGTTGTCCTCCTTCCAAATATGAGTTCAGCGGACACGGCGATGTCCCTTGAGAGTCAGCGTGATCCGTCGCTTGCTGGTATGGGTCGCCCATGGATGATGAGGGATGGCACACCCGGTGCTCATCTTATGATTCCTATTAATGGCCTGGCGGAATCAAACCCTAGTGCTAGTGTTGAACCGCTAGATACAAAAGCGTTATATGAGACTGACGCGATTTTGCATGCGACGCTGCCGTTACCGGAAGATCTTCGTGCCGGTGCCCAGGTGGTCAGTTACGATGAAGACGGTAATCGTCAGGTTCTTCGGGAAGGTACAAACCAGATTGAGTGTGCCACTCGGAATGCGATGACAGGGTTTACCCGGTGTGGACATAAACGCCTCGGTGCCCAAACTGACTATCGAGCTCAATTGTCGGCACAGGGTATGAGTTTTCAGGAAGTTTCCGCGGCTGTCGTCGAGGCTCGGGAAAACGGTACAGTGCCCTCAGCTACCTATGGCTCGATGATTTATCGAATGTATGAAGAAGATGATCGTCTTAAGCTGTTATGGGTCGTGTATCTACCTAACGCGACCTCTGAGCAACTAGGTATGTCAACGGTAGCACAGCGTGACCAGTCACTGGCTGGAATGGGTCGTCCATGGATGATGCGTGAAGGCACGCCAAGCGCTCATTTAATGATTCCTATCAATAGCACTGAGTTATCTAACTAGCGTCACGGGATTATTCAGAGTCGTGCTACTGCTATGCAACGCGTAGTCCGGCTTTTTATTGTTTGCCGATTACGGTGTTTCGTTTAGCTGTTGGTAATATTCTCGGATTGGTTTAAAAGGTCCAAGTATATGTTGCTGTTGCGGAAAGTTATCCGCGTAGGGAGGGTATGGGCTATCCAAGGGCTTGTTGGCGCGTTCAGGATAATCTAATTCAAGGTCTGATTTGATCGGTCGAGGCTTGGAATTTATGTAGGAAGAAACGTCATAAGCTTGCTCGTCTGTTAGGTCAGCCTGACCAAGCGGCATTCGCGCTTTAATAAATCTTGCCGCGGTTAGAACACGATTCATGCCTGCTCCGTTGTTATAGCTATCATCTCCCCATAAAGGTGGGAATAAATAGCCGTCGGCAGGGTTAGTTGTGGCTTTGAGTCCCAACCCATCCGCACCATGGCACACCTGGCAACGAGATTCATAGACCTCGCCTCCGGCATTGACGTTTGCAGCACGATCCGGTTCGATAAATGCTGGTTGTTCGTCTGTAGACCGTCGCGTATCACCCATAGCCCGGTATTGCTCATTAAGTCCCAATATATATCGTTCCATTGCCATTATCTCTATGCCATCACGTGGCAAGGGCAGTCCATTCATGCTGCGTTGCATGCATCCATTAATTCGGTCCCGGAGGTCCCTCATACCACCATCACGGCCGGAAAAACGCGGATATTTAGGCGCTGCGGGGAGTAATGACAAGGTCCCGGGTTTCGTGCCGATATCGAGGTGACATGAAGCACAAGCCATTTGAGTACCGGAGAAACGCATGTTCGGGTCACCATGGTCCGGACCTAAATAACGTGCCGTATCACGCAGCAGGCGCCTGCCATACTCGGCCGTTGCCTCTTCCGGCCATGCGTCAGCCTTGCTCGAAAGTTCTGATCCGATATAGAGAGTTATAACGAAAATGACCGCGCCGACTGCGGCAGCAGCCAATATGATTTTTTGAAAATTCGCTCCTTTTAAATTGAAATTCATTTCAAGGGCTCGTCAAACTTTTTGGTTAATTCGCTATGCTCTTGATCATACTGCTTCAATTGTTCGGCAAAAAGGTGTTTCGGTCGCTCTATGCGATGGCGAAGGCCTGGTTTTGTGATCCAAGCAATAGCGAAGGCGATGGCTAGAATTAAGGAAGAAATTACGATGAACTCTGAGATCATTGAACGGCCTCAGCATTATTGTCTTTTTCAAAGAACCTCCTGATATAAAGGGATACTGCAATGATTTCTCTCTCGGTGAGCCGATCGACCCACGGCGCCATTGAGGTTCCTTTTACGCCGTTTTTTAGAATTCGGACGCTTTCTTTCATACTGACGCGCTCGTTCTTGAAGTCGCTTGGCATGATTGGAAATTCTTTTGCAGCAAATCCATTGCCGTCTCCGTCATCCCCATGACATTCCGCACAATGTGTCTTGTAAATTGAAGATCCAATTTCCAATGTTTCTTCAGAGATTTCATTAGTTGATTGCGGCAGGCTAAATCCTCTGACGACTGCAGCCAGTAAGGAACGATTCTCCGCGGAATGATCGCGCCAGGCCGGCATCGCGGTATTATGTACCCCATTCCACAAGACATCGCTGAGCTTTTCGAGGCTAAATTCGCGTTCGGATAAATTGGCGGGCATTGGTTCAAGCCATTTCGCGGCAGGCCCGTCACCGCGTCCATTCTCTCCGTGACAGCCAGCACAATTATCCGACCACAAATTGTCTGCTAATTCATTTGATTCGAGTATAGAAAGTAAGGGGTATTTTTCCCCTCGTTGGGTTTTTGCTGGGTTCCTGTTCAGTATTGGGGATTCTAATGACATCATGGCCCACTTATTTTCTCCTGCTTTTTCCCGAGCGAGGACATCACCTTCAGGCCATGCGAGCTCTCGTGCCCGGCCCAGTGATTCAATATAGGCTACAAGGTCCCGTGCTTCTTGTTTAGGGTTATCAGGGGAACCATCAAATAGGGCGGCATAAGCCGGCATGATGGACTGAGGAACGACTGCGCGAGGAGAAAAAAGATGCACGTAGTGCCAGTTTTCGGTCCTGACATTCCCGGCGCGTGACAAATCGGGACCAATGCGTCTTGTGCCCATTAGATGCGGATAGTCGAAACGCGATTCCCAAGCAAGGGTAGGGGCTCCGAACCTGTTCACATCAGCCTGCAAATAACGTATTTGCTGGGTGTGACAATAGGCGCAGCCTTCACGTGCGTATATCTTGCGTCCACGTTCCTCGGAGTTGGTCAAGGGCAACGGGTGCTGCGGGGCTAATGCAGAGCTTTGCTCGTTTAGTACCTTTGCCGGCCAAATACCTAGAAGACCTACCGATAAGACGAAAAAACCAATTCCGGCGACTGAGGCAACCAGATAGGACATTGTTAATCCGGAACCCCGTTTTCTTTTTTCGTGTCCTGCATCGATTGTAACGGGTTTGACTTCATGGTTTTCTGTATTAGCGCTAATGTTTTCTGAGAAAGACATTCTTGAACCTGCTGGTCCGGTGATTAGCCCCAGGAGTAAAAGTATAAAACCGGCCGCAATTGGTATAGCGGTAAGGGAGCGAACCACCCAATAGGGCTTTGAAACCCGGACAGATTCAAGCCATGAAACATCACTTTGCCAGACCTGCCCCTGGAGGATTCCTGCGATTGTCAGGTCAATTACCATTACAGAAATCCCACCGAGGAGTAACCAATAGGAGCAGTTAAGAAGAGTGGGGTTGTAGCGTGCAGATGGTATCCGTTGCCACGCATGAAGAATTCCACCAATACCCGCAAAAGTTGCGAAACCGAGCATGGCAAGATGAGAGTGGCCTATAACCCAGTCGGTAAAATGTACGGTCTGGTTAAAAACCATCTGAGCCTGTGATGCACCCTGCAGGCTCACGACAATGTAAAAGATTACGGACATGGCAACAAAACGCAGTCCAATATCCTTGGGGAAGATTCCAGCTCCCCGCAGTGACAAGAGGAGGTTCGTGACTACAATGATAACGACGACCCCCAATAAAGCTGATGCGGCGATTGCTCCGAGCTGAGCCTCCATGGGAATTACGGAAAAGATGTAATGGTGCGTCCCGTTTAGCGGGTAGAAAAAGAAGAGCCCCCAGAACCCAAGCATGGACAGGAAATGACTGAAAATAGGTCTACCTGTTGCTGCAGGTATGACAAAGTAAACAATAGCTAACGCTAGCGGGGTAACAAACAAGCCGACCGAATCATGAATCCACAATCCGCTGATTGCTGCACCTGCTGCTCCAGGGACGAACTCTGGTGCAATATTACCCATCGGGAATGCAAGAAGGGTAAAAATCAGTGAGCCAATAATGTACCAGCTGGAGACGTAGAGTTTTTCTAGGCTGTGTTTAAAAAATGGTGGCAGAAACTGTACCGCAGCTAGTCCAAAACTGATGAGAATAAAAAGGTCTATGATCAAGGGAAATTCAGCCCATTCCAGTGGCTGACTGACTCCCGCAAGTAAAAGGAGCCAACCGGGCACCATCACGGCAAAATTCCATATTGCGAATAGCCAACGACCGACCCTTTTGCTGGTCACTTGAGAGCCAGTCAGTATTGGTACGGCGTGATAAAGGAAGGCGAAGAAGGCATTGCCTAGCCATCCGAACATTATCCCTTGC
>CAJWFK010000077.1 GCA_913031125.1 uncultured Woeseia sp.
ACAGGTGTTTCTGACGCAAAACTATTTTTGACGTGTTTGAGTTCTGTTGGAACCAAAGCTTCAAGCTCTCGCGCCCATCGAATAGCCCCGCTCTCAAAATCAATGTCGTAGACCATCCATTGGTGCGTCGCATCAGAACGAGTTTTACCAAAGGATTCTCCCGGGTCATACAATCCAGGAACAGGTGCCCGTTCATCCCCACTACTAATGGCCGCCGTCACAAAAATATGGTCACCAGCCACCACAGGCGAACTCCAACCCAAGCCAGGAAGATCAACCGTCCACGCAACGTTTTCGGTTGTGCTCCATTGCTCAGGAAGCGAGGGATCGTCGGCGACGGCTCCGGCCGTTAAACCACGAAACTGTGGCCACTCCGCAAGAGGACTCTGTTGTGCGCCCACGTCGCCAATGAGCCATACGCTCACACCGGCGACTATCAACATCACACTAATCACTCGCACCACCATCAGAACACTCCTGGAAATCAAAAATCAGCACCAACAGCTCAGAAAACTGCTATCTTAAACACAATTGAATGTAAGTCGAAGCGCTTATGAATGTTGACCGGACCAAGTTCATCGTTTTTCTACTTATCATCGCCGTATCTGGTGCGATAGCAACATCGGCCGCCGCGCAGTCCCCCCGCTTGACATCAGGTGAACCCGACCTTCAAGGAGTCTGGGATTTTCGAACAATGACACCACTCCAGCGTCCGAGTGAATTCGCTGATCGTGCGACGCTGACCGCTGAAGAAGCCGCAGCCTACGAAACGAGAACTAATTCGGATCGTGACACCTACGACGTCAACCGAAACCCAAGCGTTCATGCAAAATTTTGGCTAGATAATGGAAGAAGCTTGCAGCCGGACCTTCGCACGTCACTCATTATCGAACCCACCAATGGCCGTATCCCTGCGCTAACCACGTCAGGCCAACAACGAGCAGAGGCCCGAGCAGCCTTACGCCGAATTTCTCCACGCAGTCATCTTGACCGCAGTATTACTGAACGGTGCATGGTGGGATTCAATGCTGGGCCACCAATGAACCCTGGCGCCTATAACAATAATGTTCTTATCCTTCAGGTTCCCGGCTACGTCATCCTACATAACGAGATGGTACATGAAGTCCGCGTTGTTCCCATGGACGGACGACAGCACGTCCCCAACACGATCAGGCAAATCCGTGGGGACTCGCGGGGACACTGGGATAGCGACACATTGGTTATTGAAACAACGAATTTCAGAGCTGATACGTCGTTTGCAGGCTCAGGCGAACACATGCGACTGACCGAACGGTTTTCCCGAACATCCGAGCATCAACTGCTGTACGAGTACACCATCACTGACCCGGATTCCTTCGTTCAGCCTTGGACCGTGGCTGTCGAAATGCAAAAGACCGATCAACCCATGTTCGAATTTGCCTGTCACGAAGGCAATTATGGGTTGGAGAATATTCTCAATAACGCTCGGGCCGCTGACGAAACCCAGCATTAGAACAATAACCATCGATAGCCGAGGAGACCTCATGAGCAAAACGACTCTCATCGCCGCAACAACATTCCTGATCGTGCTTGTCTTTGTCACCAGTACAGTCACTGCCCAAGAAAACTCATGGACCGCTCCACGTACGGCGTTCGGGCAACCTGATCTCCAAGGCACGTGGGCAAATAACAACGCAACTCCATTGCAACGACCGGAAGTACTTGGCGACCGTGCATACCTCACCGATGAAGAGCTATCCGCCATCCAGTCAAAAGCCGCCGAACTCTTTGCGCTAGACGCCGATGACGCCGCGTTCGGTGACTCCGTCTTCACGGCAGCACTAGCTGAGGTTCAGAACTTTACATCCAATGACCGAGCGACAGGTAATTACAATCAGTTTTGGATGGTTGAGAGAGATTGGGATAACCGCACATCTCTCATCACCAGTACCGAAAATGGACGCATACCAGAGCGCACGCAAGCGGCAAAAATGCGCGCAGCCACCGCCGGTGAAAAACGTCAACGGCATGCCGTATGGACAGACGATAGAAGTCTTGGAGAACGTTGCCTGAGTTTTGGAGCGCCGCGATTGGGAGCTGGTTACAACAACTATTACCAAGTGCTACAGACGCCAGATTACGTGGTTATTCAGGTAGAAATGGGACATGACTCTCGCATCATTCCCCTTGATGGAAGACCACACGTCAACGACAACATACGACAGTGGCTGGGAAATTCGCGCGGCTATTGGGACGATGACACGCTCGTAGTCGAAACAAAGAACTACTCGCCATACGCGAGCGTCATGGGAGCGGCCGACAATCTTCAAGTCACAGAACGGTTCACGCGCGTAAGTGAAGACGTACTGCAGTATGAAGTCACGCTTGATGACCCGACCACATGGACGGAACCGTGGACCGCGATGATCCCACTCAGAAGTAGTGCCGATGCACTCTTCGAATACGCCTGTCACGAAGGCAATATCGGAATGGAAGGCATTCTCGCCGGTGCGCGACATCAGGAAGCCGAAGAAGCTGGCAATCAATAAGCTGACGTCACCACGAGACAACCCGCTATGACTCGAACACACCTAACTCCGTACAAGCAAATCATGCAACATGTGACTATCGCGCTTGTCTCACTGTGCTTACTCGATACGCCTTTCTTGTTGGCTCAAACAAACAACCCTGGAACATCAAATATCCCCCAGACCAGTTGGGGCAAACCTGACCTTCAGGGTGTGTGGACTTCTGCTTCAATAACAGGTTTAGAGCGTGATCCTGCATTAGGAAACACGTTAATAGTCGACGCAGAAGAAGCAAGGCGGCTGGAGAAGTCTGCAGCGTTCAATGTCTTGACTGAGGCTGATAGTGCACCTAGCGACCCAGATAGAGCTCCGCCAACTGACGGAGATACTGATACTGGTTACAATGCTTTTTGGATCGATCCAGGAGCTCGCTTGGCCCAGATTAACGGTGAATATAGGACTTCTTGGATAGTTGACCCTGCGGATGGCCAGGTACCTTATACTCAGGCCGCGGGCTTGGCGTTTTTGGAATATGGACAATCTGCGGGTTATGATGGACCGGAACAGCGGCCCCTCGGTGAGCGTTGCATGGTTGGATTCGGTTCTAGTGGTGGACCGCCAATGTTGCCAGTGCTTTACAATAATCACTATCAAATTGTTCAAAACAAAGATTATGTGATGATCCTCGTTGAAATGAATCACGATGCACGAATTATCCGTCTAAATTCTGAACATCACCATGATGGTTATGCTCCATGGATGGGTGATTCAATCGGCCACTGGGAAGGCGATACGCTTGTTGTAGAAACCATTAACTTTCATCCGCAGCAAAGCTTCCGTTTTGCTATAAAACATATCCTTTATTTACCTCCTACAGCAAAAATTACTGAAAGATTTAGCCGAATTGGATCTGAAGAAATTCTCTATGAGTTTAGTGTTGAAGACAGAAAGGCTTACACACAAGCATGGACAGCTCAGATCCCATTGAGGAAAACCAACGATTTACTGTATGAGTATGCGTGTCATGAAGGTAATTATGCGTTAACAGGGATATTGGCGGGAGCTCGCAGAGATGAGAAAGAAAATACAGACTGATAATATTTAGATTGGTGAAGTTTAAAGATCCACTAATTTTCTAAAACTTACTGCCATTCTAATCATGTTATTTTTAGGTAAGAGATTTGAATGGCAGATAAGAGCGATTTTAATCTTCTGTAGTTAAAACGGATTCACAGATTTTATTCAATATGTATACCTCCCTATGAAGAAAGGCTGTTTCCAAGTTTCATGTACTCTGCTATTGCGAGGCCTGCTGCTACGCTAGTGAAAGGGTCGTGTTCAATGACTTTATTGGGGAACATATTATCTAATATATTTTTCACTGCAGGTATCAAAGAAGAGCCTCCAGTTCTAATGACTAACTGAATATCCTGCTGTTCTAGATTTGCTTTTTGTAATAAATTGGATATTGCTTCCCTGAATTTTTCCAGCACCTCTTTAATCATTACTTCAAATTCCTGTCTGGTAACCATTAACTCAATATCTAGCTCCGGAATGTCGATTATTCCAGATTCTTCTACGGATAGTGTGGCTTTAAGTTCTTTAATTGACTGAAAAGCAAGATAGCTATGATTGTTTTTTATCAAATCGTAAAGGCGTTGAAATTTAGTCGCAGCTTCGTCGCCATACTCAATTCGTTGTTTTAAGGGCGTGGTATATTTGTTCTGATTTAGTATGTAGCTCACCGCCCAATTAAGCAATAATTCTTCGTAATCCTTAAAAGGAAAGACGGTTTCAATTTCTCGATCTTCGCCTGCGCGGCGCCAACGCTCACCTTTACCTAATAACGGTAGTAGAAGATTTTTGAACAATAATTGATCTATATGATCTCCTCCTAAACCTATGCCATGTGTTGCTAATACCGAGAAATTTTGATCTTTATATTTTAATACACAAAGATCAAGAGTGCCTCCCCCAAAATCAACTGCCAGTAAAATTTCTTCATTTGCGTCGGGATATTCATGTAAATAAGATAACGCAGCAGCTATTGGTTCAGGATAATAAGTCTGTTTATTAAATTCTGCATAACCATAGGCTTCAGATAAAAGCTGAAGAGCAACTAGATTTCGGTTTTTATCGGTGCCTTCGAAATTTACAGGGTGACCAATACATACATGATTAATACTTTCAGCTTGCATATCTAGCTTTGAAAATATCTTACTTGTGCTACTTTTAATTCTTAATAGAAGAGGAGTGATTAAGGCGACTAGTCGAAAGGGGCGGTCGAAAACCATCAGTCGCTGCGTCGCCGAACTTCCTAGCAAGCGCTTTATTCCGCGGAATAGCCTTCCTTTTTGTCCTCCGTCAATGATCGATTGGCCATATACCTTTTCCGTAGCTGCCTCTTCGGGGAGCCCAAAATCGCCAATTTGGCCTGTCGAATTTCTGCTTTCTCCCAAAACCTCAGCGCTGAGTTCTACAGTCCGGCCGATATTGCTTTCAATATAATAATCTATGGCTGTCTGGCCGGTAGCTATTTGGAATTCGCGGTCGATATAAGTTGCCGAGGGCATTACGGTCGTATGGGGCTCTAATTTCACCATGTAGACTTCTTTTCCGTCATAAATTGCAGCTGCACTGTTGCTAGTACCAAAGTCTATACCGATGCCGAAAAAATTGGTGGATTTAGGTTGGTTTTGCCTTGCCACTTATCATCCTCATATGTGCTTATAATATTGAACGAATGGATAAAAATTAGTGATTATCGATACATAAGCTATAAAGAAAAACATCTTGTTAGAATAACTTATTTAGGAGGTTCCAGCAAAATCGCCTTTCTTGCGCCGTTCAGGTACTATATAGGACTAACAATAATGTTGAATATAGATTGAACTTAACCTATGCTCGTCAGTTCTTAGAGTAGCTGGGCTGAGTAATAAATTAGGAGCGTTAATGAGAGAGCTAGCATGGAAACTAAATATGCAGGCTGTCTATGTTTTGCTTATCCTCTTTATAGTGCTTTTTTCGCCTACTGCTCAAGCAGGCACTATCGTGCGTGTGAGCACCACGATAGGTGATTTTTCTATCGAGTTGCTTGACGAAATAGCCCCGATCACAGTCCAGAATTTCCTTAATTATGTAAATCGAAACGATTATAACGGTACCTACTTTCATCGAGTTGTTGATGATTTTGTCGCGCAGGGGGGTGCTTATCGCTTTGAGCTTTACGTAGGCCCGATCGACGTGCCTACAGATCCGCCTATTAAAAACGAATTCGGGCTCTCCAATACCCGTGGA
>CAJWFK010000078.1 GCA_913031125.1 uncultured Woeseia sp.
CTTATGACATGCCGGATGATTTTGATATGGCAGCTAACAGCCTGATTGATTGCCATCTCCGCGTCGAACAAGGTCACATCTTTTTGAATTTTTCACGTTCGGCAGAGCCGCCAAGTTTTGATGGGCACGCTGATTCCAGCAGCGCATCTGCATCCACGGAAAGGTTGAACTGGATTGGAAATAAATACAGCTTTGAGGACTTGAAGATTGCCGCTCGGCATTCCTATCCGATCAGGGGAAATTGGAAACTAGTATTAGAGAACTTTCTAGAGTGCTATCACTGTGGGCCTTCCCACCAGAATCTCATCAAAAGTATGAATTATGATTACACACTGACCGATGCACAAAAACAACGGCGTAGTGGGAACATTGGACATTGGCTAGAGGAAGGTTCGGGGGACTACCATGGAATGGGATACGGCGGCGATACACATAACGGTGAGCTGAATCCTGGGTTTGTCACCGGCTCGGTAGATGGTAAACCGGTTGCACCTCTATTACCCGGGATTACTGATTGGTCTCACCATACAGATTGGGCCTCGACCCATCATTCAGCTGGTTACTGGCAATGTTACGATGATCATATTGTGCTGATACGGTTCACACCGCGCGGTCCCGGCTTCACAGATGGTGAAATAAGCTGGTTGGTCCATGCGGACGCGGAAGAAGGGAAAGACTACGAAGTTGAACGATTGATGGCGTTATTTGATATCACAATTCTAGAAGATACCTGGGTTATCGAAAACAATCACGCGGGCGTTAAATCGAGTGGATATCGTTCGGGCCGTTTTTCCATGCATGAGGGGCCGCCTTCAAATTTTATTGCGTGGTATATGAAAGAAGTCATCAAGGCGTGAGCCTTTAATCAGTTAAGGGTCCGTCAGGCAGCTGTAACTCCCGCGCCGCGTCTAGGACATAGGCTTGAATTGCAAATGCCTCCTCTTCCGTTAGGACTTCGTTGAACATGGGCATACCCAGCGGCACGTAGGCACCGTCGAGCACAATTGCTGTCCACATGTCGTGTATCTCTTTGGAGGTGTAGCGCAGATCGGGTACTGATGCCGTCCCTCTAACACCGGTGCCGTGACACCATGAGCAACGTGCTCCGTATAGCAATTCACCCACCTTAATTTGTTCTGCCGTAGTGGCTATCTCTGGTAATTCGGGCAGTAATCTGGTTATCGCTGACGCGCTTGGTGGCGATGATGCTCCTCCAAGCTTGTAGGTCAGTACCCGACCGATCGCATCGCGGCTGCTATCATCGATTGGGTCACCTTCGAACACGCCCATATGAATGCCCCATCCACCCACGACGCTAACATATTGCTCGCCATCGACCTCGAAGGTAACCGGCGGTGCCATGATGCCGGTGTTGGCGTAACTGGACCAGAGTTGTTCTCCGGTGTCAGCCGTATAAGCTGCGAACTCCCCGCTGGCCTCGCCCTGGAAAACGAGATTACCTGCGGTTGAGAGCACTCCAGCATTCCATCCGCTGCCACTCTCGATACGAAACACTTCTTTTCTGGCTACAGGGTCCCATGCGGATATTCGTGCTGTGATGAAGGGGTGTTCGGAAGACTCGTCTGGAACGGCCTCGGATATTTCCTTGTGGTCGAGCCCGAGGTTCAGATGATTTTCGAAGAAAGCAAAATCCTTCCAGCTAGTGCTGGCGAAGGTTTCGGATTGACCGATAAGTGGCACGTAAACAAGGCCGGTCTGGGGGCTATATGACATCGGTTGCCAGTTATGGCCGCCCCAGGAGCTCGGAAAGATAATCTTGTAATTTTCTTCATAACGGGCGCCTTCGGTCTCGACCGGCCGACCAGTCTCGAGATCAATATGCGATGCCCAGTTCAGTGGTACGTAGGCATCTCCGCTGATTAATTTTCCAGTCTCTCGATCCAGTACATAGTAGAAACCGTTTTTAGGTGCCTGCATCAGCACTTTTCTCACTTCACCTCCAAACTCAATGTCAGCGAGAATCATATGTTGTGTGGAGGTGTAGTCCCACGTGTCTCCTGGTGTCGTCTGGTAATGCCAAACATATTCCCCAGTATCCGGACGTAAAGCTAGGATAGAACAGAGGAAAAGGTTGTCTCCCCCATCTGGGCTACGAATCTCTCGATTCCATGGAGATCCATTGCCCGTACCGACGTATAGAAGGTCCAGTTCCGGATCATAGGCGAAAGAATCCCAGGCTGTGCCGCCACCACCCATTTCCCACCATTCTCCGCTCCATGTGTCTGCTGCCATGCGCATAGCATCGGACTCGAAACCATCTGCTGGATTACCGGGAACGGTATAAGTTTTCCAGATTAAATCACCGGTTTCGGCATCAAACGCAGAGACGAAGCCACGCACACCGTATTCTGCTCCGCCGTTGCCGATGATTACTTTACCTTTGACCACTCTGGGCGCACCAGTAATGGTGAAAGGTGCCATCCGGTCGATCGTGTCAACCTTCCAGATTTCTTTGCCGGTTTGGGTGTTTACTGCAGCAAGGTACCCATCGAGTGTTGCAACATAAACTTTGTCCCCCCAAAGTGCCGCACCCCGATTCGGTACATCGCAGCACGCATAGGTGCTCCAACTCTTCGGTACCTGCGGATCATATTTCCACAACAATTTACCCGTCGTTGCATCGAGTGCATACAGGACACTCCACGCAGCGGTCACGTACATCACGCCATCCGCTATAAGCGGTGTCGCCTCCATGGCACGATTTGTATCGATGTCAAAATGCCAGGCCAATCCAAGCGAGGATACATTCGCTTCATTAATTCCGGTTAGTGGACTGAAACGTTGCTCATCGTAGGTGCGGCCGTTCGATAACCAGTTTTCCGGTTCGTTATCAGCGTTAATAATGCGCTCCGCAGTAACCGGATTGTCAGCCGCTCGCTTATCAGAGATATCACTGCAGCCAGTGGTTAGGGAAAGCCCCGCTAAGAGGCCAAATAAGGATAGCAATTTATTTTTCATTGTTGGTAAGAATTTTGTTCCGGAAAGCCATTATATAGACCTGACTAAGAGTACTCATTAGATCTTTCGGAAATATTTAGCTCTATCTATACCCGAAGGAAGGTTTGTTGTCTTTACCACAACAAGTATGCACATTAACCACCTTCGGGATTATGGGTCGACATCTGCTATATTGATGTAATCATGTACAGAATCTTACCGCTTAGTTTTTTGCTTATTAGTTCAATCGCTCTTTCAGCGCCAGGGGAAAGCGCTGATAGACCAAATATTGTCCTTATGCTCATGGATAATTTCGGCTGGGGGGAGGTCGGTGTGTATGGCGGCGGCGTTATGCGCGGGGCCGCAACACCGAATATTGACAGCATCGCGTCAGAGGGCGTGCAGTTAACAAATTACAATGTCGAGGCTGAATGTACACCGTCACGCTCTGCCATGATGACGGGTCGCTATGGGATCAGAACCAGGCAGCGTCCGGATGGTCCTCCGCGAGGAGTTTGGTATGGAATCACCAAGTGGGAAACTACGATAGCTGAGATGCTGTCAGATGCAGGTTATGCGACAGCCATTTTTGGAAAATGGCACCTTGGAGACACGGAAGGTCGTTTTCCCACAGATCAAGGATTCGACGAATGGATTGGGATTCCCCGATCCTCTGATCGTGCCTTTTGGCCGGATAGCAACAGCTTCACGCCTAATAGTCATCCGGATGCTGTGTTTACGCGGGTCATGTCGTCTAAACGAGGTGAAATCCCCGTGGAGCGCGAGGTTTTCGGGCGGGAAAAACGCAAGACTATGGATAGGGAGATCACGGACCAGTCTATTGATTTCATGAAACGCAAAGCATCCGAAGATAAACCGTTTTTTGTTTTTCTTTCTTATACTCAAACGCATGAACCGGTTGATCCACATCCAGACTATTACGGCAAGACCGGTAATGGCAGTTTTGCGGATGTTTTGGCGCAAACAGATGATTATGTTGGTGAGATACTTGAAACGGTAGATGGATTAGGCTTGAAAGATAATACGATCGTTATATTCACGAGCGATAATGGTCGTGAAGGAGTCCCGCGATCGTTTGGTTTTACTGGGCCGTGGAGGAGCGGAATGTTCTCTCCATATGAAGGTTCGCTGCGAGTGCCTTTCCTAATGAGGTGGCCAGAAAAAGTCCCGGCCAAGCAGGTATCAAATGAGATTATGCACCAAATCGATTTGTTTCCGACACTGGCAAGCATTATTGGTGCTGAGCTCCCGACCGACCGTATATATGACGGTGTTGATCAAAGTGCTTTCTTGATGGGGAAAACGGATAAGTCCGCCAGGGAATCGGTAGTTATATACATAGGTAATGTACTTTTCGGCGCAAAATGGCGTAACTGGAAGGTGTTACTAAGAGAAATGGATGAAGACACCTATGCAATCAGGGAGATGGCATACCCTTCTGTCTATAACCTGATTGTCGATCCAAAAGAAGAGGTGCCTGAACTCAATTACCTCAACGATACCTGGGTCGACTTCCCGTTGTATCAGGTTTTAGAGGATCACGAAGCATCAATATATGAAGATCCAGGTTCACCAGACCCATAAGGCACTATGAGGCCTCAGTGTTCAGTGTTTTCTAATTGGAGTTTTTTGTCTTGGATCCCGAGCAAGATGGGATGTTCTTGATCACGATAAATATTGATCTTTGCATTATAGGCTGTGCGGATTTGGCCGTGCTTGTCAGTGATCTCTAAGCTCCGGATACTAAAATTACCATCTTTCAGTTTTTCGCCCGTGAGGTAACATTTGATTGCGGTAACACGTTCGCCAGAGAGTACCAAACCATCGAGATTTGACAGACTGTTTTGAGCTTTCTGTAGAAAGCTAATAGCGTCAATGTCCGAGTTAGCTGTAGCGCCTTTTACCTCTTGATCTAATATGCCGGTCATAAAGTCCCCAACCAGTATTTGTCCCTGTTGGGCTGCTTCGATCATTCGGGCTAATTCAATAGTGACCTCACCTACTATGAAGTTGTGGATTGTTGGATTCAGCCCCTCTGCCTGATGAAATTCGTAACAACTACCAACATGAAAACAGGCCCTCAGTTCTGGTACACTATTTGTAGTAGCCTTTTGCTTGGCAATGGCATTATCAGCTAGTACCAGATGCATGAAATGGTATAGGTTTACGTTCGCTGTTATGCCTTCGTCCCGATTCCAGATATAGAACCCGTCTCCAGTGGTTGAGCGAGCAAAGTTTATTTTTACGTCCAGTTCCAGCATTTTCGCATGCGCTGAGTTTAATGAGTATGACAAGCTATTGAGTTGGGTCATCTGCTCAAATGGGCTGAGTAGCCCAAAACCGACAATATCGAATAATGTAACGGCCCGGCTAGCGACATAATTCACGCTGTACCTGCGGATCATCTTTTCAATGATTTCGATCTCCATGGAGCCTTCAGTCAGAGACTGACGGAGTTCGATCTTTTTCGGTTCTATATGGAGTAGGTGAGCTACTTTCGCTAATTGGGGTTGACTTAGTCTTCGGTCCCCGGAAACAAGCTCGGTAATAAAGTCCGCGGAGACCTTTGTGTTTTCAGGTGCCTGA
The DNA here is from genome assembly GCA_913031125.1 of uncultured Woeseia sp. Lineage (GTDB taxonomy): Bacteria > Pseudomonadota > Gammaproteobacteria > Steroidobacterales > Woeseiaceae > SZUA-117. The sequence continues at coordinate 5,566 of CAJWFK010000078.1, forward strand.
TCTCGCCTGGGAGTGGTTGCATATTCGGCAATCGCATAATGGGGGGCGACAAGGATAAGGAGAGTATTTTCGACTGGACACCAGCCAATAATATTATTTTTTTTTTCAATTTGAAAAAA
>CAJWFK010000079.1 GCA_913031125.1 uncultured Woeseia sp.
TTTCGCCTGCCCAGCATTTACGGATGATATCCACCGCTTCTGTCATGCGAGGGCCCCGTTCACTAGTCGGAATTCCCCAACCGTCATACTCAACCTCACGATATCCCTGGACAAGCCCAAGGCAAAATCGCCCTCCCGACATTAAATCGATTATTGCTGATTCCTCCGCGATAAACACCGGGTCATGCAAAGGCATAATTAAATTCGGTCCGATCTCCATTCGCTTAGTGCGTGAAGCAAGCGCAGCACACACAGCCATGGGTGAAGGGCAATGTCCTTCGGGTTCAGTAAAATGGTGTTCATATACCCAACAGCTGTCAAAACCAAGGGATTCTCCATGAACCGCCAGTTCGATTTCATCCTGATACAGTTGTGTCCACGACTTGGTGCGGAACTGCTTCGGGTACCGCATGTGGATTGAAAATCCAACTTTCATTTCTATCTCCTTCGATTGTGTACTTTCCTAAACCACTACAACCTAAAGGATACAATGATTTAGGCTGAATTGGCTAGATTCTATGGAATTCCTGTGCTTAGCGCCGTCTCATTTTAGGTGTCCTCGGCGCGAATCTTGGATCGCTGTTGCGCGCTATTTCCAATGCTTTAATCTCTTTACCTCGCTTCATGGTCACTGTGCTTTTGCTCAATGACACGACAAGCCAACCCTCGATTAAGTCGCCTACCTGGACCCTTTCAATCGCCCGGCTCCCTTTGGTTTGTAATAACGCAATTTGATCTCCTCCGACTATTATTATGCCAATTAGCAGCAAATCCTGCTTGGGCGCTAACGCTACAGGCGATCTGTGCACTTTGTCAATTGAATCATCGAAAACTTCTTCTTTGGGGCGTCGTGAGGAGTCAAATAGGGGTCGTTTAAGAATCTCGCTGTAATCGGCAATCGAAGTATTAACGGGAACATTGCTTCTCGGGGATCCGATTTCCTTTTTATTGCCCTTGTTGCGAACAGTGCCATTCTCTCCCGTGTGTTCTTCCCATGAAGACTCAAGGGGGTTTGATATTAAGGCCATAGCTGCAGTGAAGGCACAAACTACGATCAGGACGATCGTGACGCTATCTAATCGTAGATTGCGCATCTGACGTTTCGTTAAGTTGCATATACGCTGTCGCTAAGAGGCGAACAGACAACGAGTCTTTCATGTGTGATAAGTCAGATGTCGCACCCTGTCGTTGCGGGCCTCGGGCCCTGCGAGTGGGCTTCTTCGCAATCAGTAGTTGATCTATGAAAATTTCTGGATCCACTGTTTCTAGCTCATATAATATATTGTGCAATGCACGTAAGTTACCAGAGAAACTAACCGCCACCTGAAGCTTATGGAGTCCGTTTTCTTCAGGACTGCTTAAAGGTTGGCTGCTGATCTGACGAGCATTATTTGCTGCTATTGTCTGTTTGATTCTGCGTTGCAGTGTTGCCGCGCCAAGGATTGGCGATTTCGCTGCTACAAACTGATTTGAATTCCCTGCATCAGTTGAATTCTGCAATTGTGCTAGTGTGTTTCGTAGTTGTTGCTGTGTTGATTTTAATTCTTCTGTTTGGGCAACACGTTCGTTCAGGTATGAGATCCGTTCTCGGCTGCTCTTTACTGACTCCATTAAAGGTAACCATACGAACACGGCAATGCTTGCTACGATACTTACCAGCAATCCCAAAGCTAAAAGCATATGTCGTTGTTTGTTCATAAATCACTGTTCGGAGTAACTGAGACGGCTATTTTAAAACGATCACTCCCATTAGAATTGTTGCGAGTTACTGGCGAAGAAAAAGTTGGAGAGGAGAATCTTGGAGAGCCATCAAGAATCCCGAGGATTTCAGATGCATTAGTCGACTCTCCTTGTAATCTCAATGTGCCGTTTTTGAATTCAAACCGCCGGATCCAGGTGTTGTCTGAAAGCAAATTTGTAATTTCGCCGAGCAAATCTAGCGCACCTATATGTTTAGATCTGAGATGGTTCAAAAATTTAGATTTATTGACGTGTTTTGCGTATCTGTCTCGCAATTCTTTTAAGGGTTGGATCGTTGTGATCCCGTTTTTCTGTTGTTGCTCTAAATGAATGATAGTTGCGTTAGAGTCGAGGATTAGCTTGACTGGTATAAGTGTAATTAAAGATAGCCACAGTATGAATAGACCGAACCAGATTCGGTATGGAGGTTGGTTGCATTTTTTTTCGCTCTGTATTGGTAGTAAATTAACCCCAGATACAGATGTCGGGCCGCTGATGTCTATCGCAGTTAATCTTAATTCGAGCGCTTTAATCGTCGACTCAAGCGGCTCAAGTTCTTTTTTTGGAATTAGAAAAAGATCAACTTCGATATGTGCACTTGCGTCTTTAGTGGCAATCTCCTCAAAGTCAAAATAGACGTCCTCGCGTGAAAATGGCGTTTGTCGGTTTATATCGTAGGAGATAACGTTTCTAAGGTCTGCACGTGCGGCAGCCGGGTATCTAAGGCGTTTCACTAAGATACGGTCTGACTGAAGACGCAAAATGGTGGGGAGAGTTGACAGTTCTGGCGATTTAGCTAGCCACTCCTGTACGTTTTTTTTGTCGCTTTCATCGTAGGTGGAGATTAAGTGTCGAGTTGTCGCTTCATCAGCGACTTGGGCGAAATGCTCGATTAGTAACTCCTTCTCGTTATAGTGAAGCAGGAGGTGTTGCTTTAATTGCTTGTGGCGAGAACCCCAGCTGGTAGGGACAATTTGAGCGAGCCCATCTGCCCACCATTGCAAAAAGTTATCGAACTTATCCAGTAGAAGTATTTTCATTCGAGTAAATTTTAGGGAGCTGGTATGGCCAAGTTTCACGCCATGCTAGAATAGCAATCCACTGGCCACTCCGTCGACTAGGATCGATTTCGATAGAGGCTGAGAGGCGGCTTATGACATTATTGACATTCGCTTGGACCCGTATTTCGAAATTGGCAACGCGTCGGTTTCGGTGCGAGTAAAGAATTGTATTTTGTTCGAGAGCATGATTGCTTGTATTGGTTTTCAAAGTGGCCGTGCGGTCAGCTTTGAATAGCGCGTTAGTTATATAGCGAGGGGCTACCGCAAGATCAATGGATGTTTTTTGAGAGTGTACCGTTACAAAAGGCGCAATGGCGTCGTAATCGGCCAGTGACACGCCTAAAACCAGCTCTAGCTCTTCTCTAGCGTTAAATGGCGCATTTTTGACCGTGTAGTCCAAACCCGATGCCATATAGTCTTCGTTTTCGGCACCTGCGGGTCTAGTGCGATTGTCTCGATCTCGCCAATCGGCTATACGAGCTGCGATTTGAATCGCACGTTTTGGTTCTTGCAAGGCGTGGCTAATAAGTGCTTCTAAAAGCTCCGGGGACGCAGAGTTCAGGTCAGCAAGCCCACTGAGGTCTTGTGTCATAATACTAACTTTGGCACTGTCAAAAACGAGGTTAACGGCCCTGCCGTTGGTCGGCCATGATTGTTCAGGCAACATAAGTGAATAGACCGCCCGCCAAAATCCGGCCTCGGCAGCTGCACGAGCTTGAACTCTGGCTAATTCAAATGCTACGGACTTGGTATCGTTTCGCACTGTCATTGCATAATTTAAAGCCAGGGCGCTCGCTAGAGCTATAAGCCACACTGTTATTATCAACGCGGCCCCTTCAACTCGTTTACTTGTTCTAGATTTGGTTCTGAATCGGTGTTCTATTTTTAGCGACCTATAAGATGGTGCTCTTTTTGTTGGTTTAGCACTCATGGTGTTGAAGTATCCAGCGTCAGTTCCGCGCGTCTTGACATCTTGTTAGCGTACACCGGTAGGACTATCTCTATCGGTGGCGCTTCGGTGGATTTCTCAATTCGAAGTCGGATCAATTGAGGCAGTCTGTCAGTTCTCGGCCACTGACTAACCCAATTTGGATTAGTATTTTTCGCAGTAACCCCAAAGTACTCGAGTTCGATAGCATGCGCGTCAGCTATTAATACATTTGAGTTGCTGGGAGTCTTTTCGACGAATGTTCCTATGTCGAAGAGCCCATCGGCGGCAAGTCGTTCATAGGAAAAGATTAATGACTGCCGTGGTGTTTCTCCATCGATTATTATCGAATTTTTATGCAAACCGCCAATTGATCTATGGCGAGGGACATGACCGACATAGATAATTTGTCGGTTATCCCCGTGAAATAATAAATCTCGTTTGCGACCGACTTTCAGGCTTAGGGGAATAGATTCACGTAATTGATTGCTGATAAATTGATAAATGTGGCCGGAACTTTGTTTGGCGTTAAAGTGTAATTGCCCTGCCTTAGTGCCTACTGCATAAGTGTGCAATGAGCTGAAAAGCATTGCGGCGAGAATCACTGATAAAGACAATGCAATTAGCATCTCCAGGAGCGTGAAGCCCATATTGTGATGTTTAAAATTCCTAGCCATCACTGTCAGAGCTCACTAAGCGCAATGAACTTAAATTTATTGAACGTGGGGTAGTATGGCGTCGCCAAGCAACGTTGACATTAATCTTCATAAGTCGTAGACGATCTGCTGGGGGAAGAGTTTCACTGGGTGATAAGCTTGGCGCCGCCTCTCGAACAGAGTGCGGTTCGATTGAAACTGCCCAGTGGAACTGGCCTGTGTTTTCGGAATACGACGTTTCCTTATCTATTGTCCTTGTGCTGTATTCTGTTAGTAACGAATTTGCTAGAGTTAAAGCATGATCGTAATCACCTGCTAGCGTTAAATTACGTGCGCCTTGCCCAAATATCTGACTTAAGATGCCAAGTGTTATTGCCGCAATTGCAAATGCAACTATTACCTCAAGTAAAGTAAATCCAAGTTGTGTATTACGCCGAGAGTTCATTGTGTGGCTTTAACAAAGCCGGTTAGCCAATCTATCACTATGGTGTGATGCTGCCCGGCCAAAAATAAATCAACGCGTCCACCAGACGAGCTACCATCAGGAAAAAATCGAATGCCGGCCGTGGTTTTCGAGGCGTATTCGGAACCCGCCGCGGTTACTTTAAGATTTGTGTCGGCTGGGCGTATTGACATGCTGGGCTGTTTGTCTACGTGATAGGTTCCCGATTCGACATCTATTATTAATTTGACTTCACGTTGTTCTGCTTGAGCTATCTTGTGTGCGGTTAAATTGGGTAATATGCCATGATCCTTGCGCAATTTTTGCCAAATGACTCATGATGGTATTACGCGCTTTAACCAAATCTGTATTGTTTAAGGTGGCATGAATATTGACTTTAAGTAGCGCGCTTTCGGTTTTTACCCATTCATGCGCACTTACTTGGAAATGCACAGTATCCAGTAGAAAAGATACATCCGCTTGGGCTTTTAAGCTTAAAATCAAGCTTGCCCCGAGTAGAGCATATTTGTTCATGTGATTCCTTTTTAAAAAATTATACCATTTTTTAAAATGTGGTTTTAATTTAACAAATTTTTTAG
>CAJWFK010000080.1 GCA_913031125.1 uncultured Woeseia sp.
CGGCGATGTAATCATCGGGGTCATCCGATTCAAAGAAATCCAACATCAAAAAGGGATCGAGGCTGTCGAGTTCTGGTGACCCAATGTATCGGGTCAAGCGAACCCCGGCCCCATCCGACGTCGCCATTCCAGGGAGAAGAGAAGTGACAGAACGGGGGGCGTTCGGCATGGTTAGCAAGGGCAACACAACGAGCAACGAATTGATGGGTATTGTAATAGCAGAGGCGGCTATAGAGTGTATTGAGAAAAAATACAGGTAATAATTGGTGCTTTGTTTAGAGAGTTTCTCGCAGTAATAGGCCGCTTGGGGGTAGCAACTAACCATCGGAGGCTACGTCGTAGAATGCACTAGTGGATTTCGGTCATGTTATTGTGCTTTGAAAAAGATGTATTGGTATTAATTCTTTCAAGCGAAGAAAGAAGATGATAGGAACTTAACGTTTTATTTTTTTCCTAGCGGGTTTCACGTGAATTACAAGAAAGCAGTGACCCAGATGGTTGTCATTATTCTCTGGATTTTTCTTTCAGTGCTGTTAATCGCTTTCTTTCCCGTGGAATGGGGTCGGGCCCTGGTCTATATGTTGGCAGAGGGATTCGGCCATGACGCGGTAAGAGTTGACCAAACCGTCAACTTAGATCCCATTATCAAACAATTCCCTTACGTCTTGTCTCTGGGGTTGTTAGTTGTCTCGGTAATCGTTGTTAATTATCGATATGTCTGCGCGGGGACCAGGAAATTTGGCCGGGATGCTCGAGCCGCATGGAATTTTGCTTTGCGTTCTGGTCGCGAGCATTTTTCGAACAACAGAGCTGTCATGATCGGCCTGGGTGTGGTCACCCTCATCGGTTTGAGTTTGCGTCTGATGTACCTCAATGAACCGATTAGAGGTGATGAAGCCTATACTTTTACCCAGTACGCACAGAGGCCCCTCTTTCTTGGCCTAACACAATATTACATTCCCAATAACCACTTGTTGAATACCATCCTTGTTCATTTTTCTTACCTAACTTTTGGGAATCAACCGTGGGTACTGCGGCTGCCTGTCTTAATTTGTGGGACGTTAGTAGTACCGATAGCCTACGTTGTTTTTTCACGTTTATATAAACCAGCGATTGGATTGCTAGCCGCAGCGTTTATTTCATCATCTGCCCCTCTGATTGAGTATTCAGTTAATGCGCGTGGGTACATGTTGATGCTGTGTATTTTCTTGGCTATGTTGGCATTAGCGACTTTCTTAAGTAACTCCTATAACCGTTTTGGGTGGGGATTGTTCATTGTTTTGGGGGTGCTAGGGTTCTGTGCGTTGCCAATCATGGTGTACCCCTGTGGGATAATTTGTGGGTGGCTGCTGCTCGATACTTATTGTTCAGCAACTAAGCACAAAATTAAATTTATCATTGTAATGGCCGTCAGTATTTTGTTGATGGCGGCTTTAACCATGATTATCTACTGGCCCGTGCTGGTTGTGAGCGGTAGTCAAGAAGTGTTAGGCAATTACTACACGATATCGCATGCCCAATTTTTTCAGGGGCTCTTTCCGTATGTAAGGACACTCGCAGGTATTTGGTTTCAGGATTGGCCACAAATTATCGTGTGGGGCGTGTTGGTGTGTGCGATCAGTCGGCCATTGATTGCGTCAGTGTTGGGTAGGCCAAATGAGTCGATATTGCTAGTGACTCTGGTGTGTGTGGCTGTGCTGTTACTCGTGCGACCGGTGCTTGGTTATCCGCGCCTCTGGTTATTTATTCTGCCGATTCTTCTGGGAGAGGCGGCAGCAGGATTCATGGGGTTGGTGGGTTACGTTACTCGACTGCAGTTCAAGTATCCGACTAAGTTGATAGCGATATTAGCCATAATACTTTCCCTCCTATTGGGTGGACACACGGTTGCAAACGAGTCTGTCCGCTATTCAAGACAAACTGGCACATTGCTTGGTGGTGAAAAAGTAGCTAAATGGTTGCTGCGGCATGCCAACAAGCGTGATGTTGTTACTTCGAGTAATTATTCATCTGCTAGTTTGCGGTATTATTTGGATCAAAATGGAGCGCTATTGACGTTAACTTGGTCTGTCTCCGATATGTTGCAAAGTGAGCGTATATTCATTGTCGTGAATACGCTTTACGGAGAAAATTCGTCGAGTGTTGTTGAGTCAAGGGTATTGAACGATTCGGCATTTGACGAACCACGCCTGCTAAAGCGATGGCGTGAGACTGATTTGTATGTGATGCTGCGGACGGATTCCAATTGATAACGAAGAAAGTGTTGGAAATGATTTATCGGCTATGTGTTTATTGCATTTAGATGCGTGATGGGTTTGCATAATAGAATGCTGGACATCGTGATGACCGATCTTTTGGCCCTGATTTGATGATGCAAAGCAAATTTGAAGAAGTTCGTATCAAGGCGCGGCTTCGATTGTTGCAAATGCATTATGAGGCCGGAGTGGGCCACATCGGTGGAAATTTTTCTGCGCTCGATGCCATGTTGTATTTGCATCATAATGTGATGTCCAGCGAGGATCAGTTTGTCTTGTCCAAGGGTCATGCGGCAGGTGCCTTATATGTCGCATTATGGAGTTGCGGGATCCTGCAGGAGTCAGATCTTGGTTCGTTTCATAACGACGGCACGCTGCTTTCTGGACACCCACCGCCGGACCGTCTTGAGGGTATTCCAGTGGCGACGGGTAGCTTGGGGCATGGCTTGCCGATGGCTTGTGGAATGGCGTTGGCCCGGAAGCTAAAAAATCAACCCGGAAAAATCTTCTGTCTTTGTTCTGATGGGGAATGGCAAGAAGGTTCTAATTGGGAAGCGCTTATTTTTGCCCGTCACCATAAGCTCTCAAATCTTGTTGTGTTGGTTGATGTCAATGGTTTGCAGGGGTTTGGGAGTACGCAGACAGTGGCGTCGATGAACGACCTTGGAAAACATATGGAAGCCTTTGGCCTTCGAACGCGTGAATTGGATGGTCATCTCGAAGCATCTCTTGAGCAGATAAATACTCGATCCGTCGAAGATCGGTGGTGTTATCTACTGCAGACGGTTAAAGGCAAAGGCATTTCCTTCATGGAAAATCGTCTTGAATGGCACTACCTCCCATTAGATGAAGCGTCTTATCGTCAAGCGTTAGCCGAGCTGGGCCCGTGAGATCAGCTGCATGCAACGCCTGGGTCAACCGCGCAATTGATATAGAGTTCTTATTCTTAACAGGTGATCTTGGCTATAACGCACTTGAGCCTCTGCGGGAGCGATTGGGAGATCGATTCATTAACGCTGGCGTGGCCGAACAGAATATGGTGTCAGTTGGCGCAGGTCTTGCGATAGAAGGTATGAATGTATGGATCTATAGTATTGCGCCTTTTTGTTATGCAAGGCCCTTTGAACAGATTCGAAACGATATCTGCCAACACCGGTTGCCCGTTAAGTTAGTCGGAAACGGAGGCGGTTATGGTTATGGCGCTCAGGGTGCTAGCCACCATGCCTTGGAGGATTATGGCGCATTGTTGACGTTACTCGGAATGAAAGCGTTTGTTCCTGCGTTTTCTGTTGATGTAGAAGCGGTCATTGATAGAATGCATCACATTGATCATCCCGGTTATCTGCGACTCGGTCGCTGTGAGCAACCGCCAGGCCAGGAAGTTGAGGCATTCTCTCCCTGGAGACGATTGGTTCGTGGTGGGGGCATTTCGGTGGTTGTGGTGGGGCCATTGGCTGGACTGTTTTGGCAGCATATGTTGTCTATGAATGAATCTACGCGGCCGGATCTTTGGGTATTGGGGGAACTGCCCGTGACTGATATATCCGATATGCCCCCAGCGCTTTTGACGAATATAAGGGCCAACGGATTATGTGTCGTTGAGGAGCACGGATTGCAGGGCAGTGTCGGTCAGCAGCTTGCTGCCTTGCTGATGGGTGGCGGCTTTACTCCACCTCGGTTCTTGCATTGTTATGCCAAGGGGTATCCATCAGGCACCTATGGATCACAATCATTTCATCGGCATGAGTCTGGTCTTGAGCCTGGCCAAGTGATGGAGGCTTTGGGTATCGCACCGTGACACCGTTGTCGAACAAGATTGCGATGTTGCCTGGGCCTATATTGGTGCTCGGTGCCAGTGGGTTTATTGGTGCTAACCTGTTTCGACATTTGATCAAAAATCGAGACGATGTTTTTGGTACAGCCAGCAGATCGAATGCCTGGCGATTACAAGGTGTTAATAACAACGCAATAAAGGTTGTTAATCTGCTTGCTGATTTTGAATTAAAACAGCTGCTCGATAGCGTGAAGCCTCGCACCATTTTTAATTGCGTAGCGTATGGCGCTTATTCTTTTGAGACTAATGTTGAGCAGATCTATCGGACCAATTTTGACTTGGTAGTCAAATTGCTGGAGCAACTTTCTACTTTTGATATTGCCAGTTTTGTACATGCAGGCACGTCATCAGAATATGGCCGGATGTCAGCGGGTCCCAGTGAACAAACACCATTGGTTCCCAATAGCCACTATGCTGTTTCTAAAGCCTCGGCGGCTGCGGCGATCGCTTATATGGGGGCAGAGCGTGGTTTACCGTGTGTCAATCTCAGATTGTATTCTGTCTATGGTCCGATGGAGGATTCATCAAGATTGATTCCCCAGGTTGTTATCCATGGCAACCGAGGGCAACTCCCTGAGTTTGTTGATGCAGAGGTCTCGCGCGACTTTGTGTATGTTGATGATGCGGTTGAAGCCTTCGTTGATGCGTCAAGACAGATGACTCCAGCACTGTTTGGGCAAGTGTTCAATATTGGTACCGGTCGAAGAACTTCGATTTTGGATGTCGCCGAGTTGGCACAAGAGTTGTTTCAGATCAAAGAGGCGCCTGTATTTAGCATGGAAAGCCGTCATTGGGATCGTCATGACTGGTATGCTGACCCCAGTCGTGCCGCGGAGTTCTTGGATTGGCAGGCGCAAATTGACTTCAGGTCAGGGCTAACAGCGACTTCTGAGTGGTATCTGGGGCTGGATGAAGGAGAACAGCAACGGTTTCGGAATGAAACCAAACAGGCAGTCCAACCAGATACACGATATAGCGTCAGTGCGGTTGTCGCTTGTTACAAGGATGGCGAAGCCATTCCTATTCTTTATCAGCGACTGAGTGAGACTTTGCGGAAGCTGGGTCTCGATTATGAGATTATTTTTGTGAATGATGCCAGTCCAGACGCGTCTGAGGAAGTGATTCAGAGATTGACCGCAACAGATCATCGAGTAGTGGGCATTAGTCATTCCCGCAACTTTGGTTCTCAGGCGGCGTTTCGAAGTGGCATGGAAATAGCCACTAAGAATGCCGTGGTGTTGTTGGATGGTGACTTGCAGGATCCGCCGGAATTAATTATCGAATTTGTTCAGCAATGGCGCGCCGGCTACGACGTGGTTT
>CAJWFK010000081.1 GCA_913031125.1 uncultured Woeseia sp.
TGCTCTTGATACATTCAATAATCGTAGAATAAATTACATGCTTTGAAAAGAAAAAAATATGACGAGTTTCTCAAAAACAGCAATTTGGCGGTTTGGTGCAGTTTTTTTGATTGTCCCGCATTTGCAAAAGCTGTGATAGTAAGGACGTACCGTAACCATACTATGAGCCTTAATGGATTGTGTTACAGCTCTGATAGAGCTGCTAGTTGATCGGTTTGATATTCGCTAATTAGGGGGTTCACTACCTGATTGAGGTCACCATCCAAAATTTCTGTAAGTTTATAGAGGGTTAGATTAATCCGGTGGTCGGTTACTCGTCCTTGGGGATAATTGTAGGTTCGGATTCGTTCGGAACGGTCACCCGATCCAACTAGTGACTTGCGTGTTTGTGCTTGTTCTTCTTCGCGCTGTTTATTCTCGATATCGAGTAGCTTGGCCTGCAGTAGAGACATTGCACGGGCCCGGTTCTTGTGTTGAGAACGCTCATCTTGGCATTCGACAACAATACCAGTCGGTATATGTGTAAGCCGCACGGCTGAATCTGTTTTGTTAACGTGTTGTCCTCCAGCGCCGGAAGCACGAAATGTATCTATCCGGAGGTCAGTGGAATTGATATCGACCTGTTCGATTTCTTTCACTTCTGGTAAAACGGCTACCGTACAAGCGGACGTATGAATTCGTCCTTGGGATTCTGTTTCAGGTACACGTTGTACCCGGTGGGCCCCAGATTCAAATTTTAGCTTTCTATATATATCTTTTCCGGTAATGCGACTGACTATCTCTTTAAAGCCACCATGCTCACCGTCGCGAGCACTGATGATTTCCATTGGCCAGCCCAGATTTTCGGCAAACTTTGAATACATACGAAACAAGTCTCCAGCGAAGATTGCAGCTTCGTCTCCACCTGTGCCAGCGCGTATTTCCAAGAATACATTACTGTCATCATATGGGTTTGGTGGAATTAGAGATTTCTGAAGTTGTAGTTGAAGCGCATTGCGGCGTCCGTTTAGAACATCAAGCTCTTCTCGCCCCATGTTACGGACTTCCACATCACTATCTTGGGTCATTTCCTCTGTTGCGGTGATTTCAATTAAAAGGTGCTCGTATTCTTGGAATAGCTTCATTATGGGCTCTAGCCGCGAGTATTCTTTTGACAGATTACGAAACTGCTCATTGTCATTTATTATTGAAGGCTCCGCGAGCAGACCCGCAATTTCTTCGAAGCGATCGCGCGTAATTTCTAGTTTATTTTTTATAGACGCGTTCATGACTGATCGTTTCGGTTGAGTTTAAATAATTCGGCGACAACCTTGGCGAATTCCGCGTCAGAATTAGCACCTGCTTCCCGCAGTCGAACGCTCGGGTCATGCAGGAGCTTTTTCAACAGTGCTGATGTAGCATATTTAATCACCTCGTCCACATTATCACCTTTGGCAAGTCTTCTTTGAGCCTGTATCAACACTTCTTGACGAAGCTTGTCGCCATGATTGCGCAACGCCGTAATTAAAGGAGCCGTATCTTTAGACCGCTCCATGGTTAGGTAGCGCTTTGTTTCAACCTCCAAAATTCTCTGGGCATCAATTGCTGCAGCTTTTCGATTCGACTGTCCTTCCACTATAACTTTGTCAAGATCGTCAATTGTGTATAGGTAGACATCCTGGAGTTTCGCTATGTCTCGATCAAGGTCACGCGGAACTGCTAAGTCCACAGCGACCACAGGCTTATGGTGGCGCAGTTTTATAGCCTGTTTCATTTCTTCGTCAGTAACCAACGGCGTTGTGCTAGCTGTTGAACTGATTAATATATCTGCTTCTGGCAGAGTGCCTTCTAGTTCTGATAAAGGTAGGGCAAATCCTCCAAAACGCGTTGCCAGTGTTTTTGCGCGTGCCAGATCTCGATTCGCAATAAATAATCGTCCAATTTGTTTTCGTTTAAGCTGCTTTGCAACCAATTCGATTGTGAGTCCGGCACCTATCAATAAAGCAGTATTTTGAGGTAACTTGGATAAGAATTGACCGATGAGGCTAACTGCTGCAGAAGCTACTGAAACTGGATTAGCTCCTATTTCGGTATTAGTACGTACATTTTTTGCAACAGAAAATGTGTAACTAAATAGCTGCTTCAGTTGTTTTCCCGCAGCACCACAACTTTCAGCATGGCGGAATGCATCCTTTAGCTGTCCTAAAACTTGAGGTTCGCCGAGCACCATAGAATCGAGGCCGCAAGCAACTTGGAAAAGATGATGGATAGCCGCTTCATTTTTTCGCATAAAAAGTGATGCCATCGCCTCTTCCTTTAATTTTTGGTCATTAATTAGCCATGACCGGACGCTTTCGACACCATGATCTGTAGTTTCAAGGTAAAATTCTGTACGGTTGCATGTAGAGAGCAGAACAGCTTCAGTGGTGCCCTGTAATTTGGTCACTTCTGTGAGAACGCGTTTAGCTTCATCATTATCGAACACGACCTGTTCGCGTATATCGATAGGTGCCGTGTTATGGTTCAGCCCGAGAATGTGCAATGACATCGCAGTTTCGTGGTCCCAAAGTGGAAATCAATACCTAATGATAAGCGAACTCATTACACAGTTCCTTTTCATCGAAACACTACGAGTATTATAAATTGGTAACATTTTCGAAACAGTGTAGGAAATCCAATACGCTGACCACAATAATAACGTGTTTTTTGGTTTGGGCGTCGGCCAATGCAAATAACGATAAAGCATCGGCACATATCATAGCAGCAGAGGAGGCTTTAGCAGAGCAACGCTATAAAGAGGCGGCTACTGAGTACCGAATTGCGGCAGGTTTATCTGATAACGTATCAGTTGCCGCAACAGCAACGCGCGTTGGGTATAGCTACGGTTTTAATCAAGACGCACTTAAATCTGCACGTCGATGGTTAAGATTAGATGCGGAGAGTAAAGAAGGCCTTCTCTATATAGCTCAGATATACCTGCGCACTGGAAAAATACGTGATTCACGTCGTAATTTTGAGAAGTTGCTGCGCCTTGGTGATGGGCCTATCGACCAACAGCTTTTGCGACTGATTCCCATCCTTGGACGTGAACATCCCGAACATGCATACAATCTCATTAGACAGCTGGCGAGGCCTTATGGAGACTCCCCGTATGCTCATTACTCGGTTGGCGTAATTGCCCTTGACGCCGGATATATCGAGGTTGCGAAGGAACGCGCACAAAAAGCCATCGGACTTAGCCCCGACTGGGTTAGGCCTCATCTTTTATATGCGAGGTCAATACTTGTGTCAGGTAACGAAGCAGAGGCGATTGATTATACGGCTCGTTTGATCGGAGATAATCCAAAACCGGACCCCGAGGCTCGACTCGAATTGGCCATTATGCTGGTTTCTGCTGGGCGTGACGATGATGCACTAAGCCAGGTGAATCAAGTGTTATTAGAGCAACCGCAGCGGACTGATGGGCTTCGGTTAATGGCAATCATTAATTTTCGACTCGATAGACTAGATGCTGCAAAGGCGGATTTTGAAGACTTACTGGCAACCGGCAACTACAGTATGGATGCCTATTATTATCTTGGACGTATTGCCGAGCGCAGGACCGACCTAGATGATGCAATAAGCCTATACGGGCAAGTGAGGACCGGTAGCACCGCTGTAGAATCACAAGGTAGGGCGGCCGGTATTCTTGTGCAGAACGGAGAAGTCGGAAAAGCGCTGGAGCACTTGGATAGATTTGCTGAGCGTAACCCAGTCTATGCAATCGATATGCTTCGGGTAAAGGCTCAGGTTTTGGCGAGTCTTGAGCGCTATAAAGAGGCGCTTCAATACTTCGATAGGGTCGCTACTTATCGGCCTGAAGACGAGAACGTCCACTTGGTTCGCGCAGAATTGGTATTGCGTATTGGCGATGTTGAGGAGGCTATTCGACAGTACCGAGTTGCGGTGAAGCGTTGGCCTGATAGCGCAATTTCTTTAAATGCGTTGGGATATTCACTCGCAGACCTGACTGACCGATTTGATGAAGCAGAACGCCTAATTCGAAGGGCATTAAATATGCAGCCGGAGAGTGCAGCTATTATTGATAGCTGGGGCTGGGTTTTGTATCGGCAAGGGAAAAACGAGGAGGCATTAGAATATCTGCAAAAGGCCTATCAGAAATTGAGTGATCCTGAAATAGCTGGACACATTATCGAAGTTCTATGGGTAATGGGGAGACACGGTGAGGCCATAACCGCAATTAATGAAGCGCAAATTTTGTTTCCGGAAAGCAAAATTTTGGACAGGTTACGCGAGCGCATTGATACACAATCAACTTTACAAGATTAGCTATATGGGGCCCAGTTGGCTGAAAATTAGTGCTGCATGTTTCTTGCTAACTATATTTGGTTGTTCGGCAACCCCTGTCGTGTTGCCTGAATTTGTAGATTGGACCACTCGAAAAATTTCACTTCAAAAAATGGACAAATGGGAGTTTGCCGGGCGAATTGTGATCAATAGTGGATCGGAAGGATTTACCGGAAGGGTCAGATGGCACCAAGACGGGGACTATTATAGCGCTATATTGAGCGGGCCTTTTGGCTCCAACGCTATACATATTGATGGTGCTGGTGTTAAAGCGTCTCTGATAGATAAGCGGGGTGATGTTATTAGTCTCGCCGATGCTGAAAATGATTTAAACGCGCGTTATGGATGGGCAATACCAATCACATCTCTTAGGTTCTGGATTCTAGGTATTCCAGACCCTACTGTTCCAGCTGAAGTCGAACTTAACAAGAATCAACAATTGAATTTTCTGCGACAACGAGGCTGGGATGTTGCGATAGATTTGTATGCTAGTGTAGATGGCCAGCTGATGCCGAAACGTTTAAAAGCTTCTATGAATGATAACCAAGTTCGTGTGTTTATAGATAAGTGGTCGTTTTACTCGGAGAAATCTGACATTTGACAGCTATTAGGGGTAAGCCC
This sequence comes from uncultured Woeseia sp., assembly GCA_913031125.1. GTDB lineage: Bacteria > Pseudomonadota > Gammaproteobacteria > Steroidobacterales > Woeseiaceae > SZUA-117. The sequence goes on from CAJWFK010000081.1 coordinate 4,948, forward strand.
ACAATTGCCGCGATAGTGCGGATGAATGGGGTGTAGCCAAGTGGTAAGGCAACGGGTTTTGATCCCGTCATGCGCAGGTTCGAATCCTGC
>CAJWFK010000082.1 GCA_913031125.1 uncultured Woeseia sp.
CCTCTTTGATCTGAAACAACTCTTGTGCCAACTCGGCGACATCCAAAATCGAAGTCCTTCGACCGGTACCAATATTGAACGCTTGTCCATAAAGCGCTGGGGTCATCTGTCTCGACGCATCAACGAATGCTTCAACCGCATCATCAACATATACAAAGTCACGCGAAACCTTTGCATCAACAAACTCGGGGAGTTGCCCTCGGGCGCCATGGATAACGACCTGGGGAATCAATCTAGATGAATCTTCCATCGGACCATAGACGGAATACAACCTGAGATTGACGCACGGCAAACCGCGCCCTGCCCCCATATAGGCAATGGCCGCAGCCGCCGAGGCTTTAGAGACAGCATAATGGCTATTAGGCAACAATGGTGTTTCTTCGCTGGGGCCTGCCGACATCTGGCCATATTCTGATGATGTGCCTGCATGAACAAAACTGGCAATATCAAAAGTAGAAAGCCGTTCCAGCAATGTGACGACCAAGTCAAAATTGGTGCGATAAATCTGCTGGACATTGGTCTCAAAAGAATAAGCGCCATAGGCTGCACAATTAAAAACCGTGCGCGGTTTCACGCTATCCAACAGATGTTTTACTTCAAATTCAGCAAGCAGGTTAACAGTCTTTATCGCGTTGTCATTAACACCTTGTAAACGCCAGGCATTCGATCTGCTGGTTGTCCCAAAGACATCGTCACGACTTTCAATCAAGTGTCGAAATAGATTAGCACCAATAAACCCACCGGCACCGAGTACCAATATAGGTCCAGGCAGCATCACAATCTTGTTCGACAACGATGTCACGGTGCGATACCCAAAGCCTCCATCACTTGGCCGGGCTCTAGACCGGACTCACGTCGATGAAATGATTGTGATCCATAGGTGCCGGACGGATATCCCTTGGCATAACAATGCAAGAACTGGGGTGGCATAACGCCGCCCCCCATCAGTAAGGCAGCAAGCTGCTGCCCGGCGCTACCCTGCAATCCGTGCTCCTCAACGACACATAACCCGTTGGCCTCTATATTGTTCAAGAGATCCGAGGGCATATTGGACATATCAGTCACGGGCAATTCCCCCAATACCCAAAGATCCGGCCGCGTAGATTCAGTCATAGATAAAATGTGTTGCCAAAACGGTCCAGCCAATGGACCCACTGCAATCATTGAGATGCCTCCACCGCGCACCAACCGCCTCCAGGGAGAGAATGCCTCAACTTCCTGGCCCAGCGGCTGCTCACAGCGACCGAGACGCAGATAACCGGGATGATCAATTTGATGCATTCTATCAACGACCTCTTGTACATCAACAGAAAACGCGGGGACAAATGCCCTCATTCCGGGTAACGCCAACAACGCACCATAGTCTTCCAAAGCATGGTGGCTAGCGCCCTGAGCCCCGTAACCATAACCGCCCCCGTTGCCGACCAATTTAACGGGCAATCGGTGTTGACAGATATCGTTTCGAATCTGTTCATAGGGCCTTGCATAACAGAAAGGCGCAATACTGTAGATCCACACATTCATACCTTCTATCGCAAGACCTGCGCCAACCGACACCATATTCTGTTCCGCCACCCCGGCGTTAATGAAGCGCTCTCCCAATCGCTCCCGCAGCGGCTCGAGCGCGTTATAGCCAAGATCACCGGTTAAGAATAAGAACCCCTCATCGGTTACGCAGTTGACCCACGCGTTGCAGGCAGCCGCTCTCACGAGTTCAGCTCAGCTAACGCTTGACAATAGGATGCTTCATCTAATGGCAGGTAGTGCCACTCGAGACGATTCTCCATGAAGGAAATGCCTTTGCCTTTAACCGTCTGCAATAGATAACACCATCGATCCTCTCCAGATCGAGCGTGCATCTGCTCAAGAGACGCTTCAAGATGCCCGTCCAATTCACGCGTTCGAAGGCCAAAGGCCTCCATATGTTTTCCAAGGTCGTTCATCGACGCCACTGCCCGAGTACTCCCAAAGCCCTGCAGGCCATTAACATCAACCAACACGACGAGATTTGAGAGATGATGGTGACGAGCAAAAATAAGTGCTTCCCAGTTAGAGCCTTCCTGCCATTCTCCATCAGAACAAAGGCAGAAAATCCTTCCGGGCCGACTTTTCAGCTTGCGGGCCAATGCCATCCCACAAGCCATAGGCAAGCCATGCCCCAAACTACCGGTTGCTACCGGAATACCACCAAGACGGCCCGGCGGTGGGTGCCCTGAGAGCAGCGTCCCGTCCTCATGAAACGACCGGAGATCCGACTCTTGCAGTATCCCGCGACTCCACAAGGTAACGTACAACGCTCCTGCCGCATGACCCTTTGACAAAACAAACTGATCCTCAGTAGACATCACGTAATGATGCAAATACAACATGGCATCGAGCGCAGACAAACTGCCACCGATGTGGCCCACTCCTGCCTCGTAGTGCATTCGAAGAAGGCGCTCTTTGGCCTTCTTTCGGATACTAATAAAATTGTCCGCTACTTCCATGGTATGGTGTGTCGCTAGGTGCTAAGGTCGTATATGACCATACTCGGTAAGACTAACCGTTACACACCTCTCGCATCTCCTTATATCCAAGCAGGCTCGATTGTAGACTACACATGCCGTCCATATGTCTTGGCAATCGCTAAAACCAACATTGTTTCAAAAACTGCTCTGCCGATCTATGCTTTTAGCCTGCTTGACGGTAGTCACGTTGTCGTCTGCTTCTATTATTCTATTTTTCCCTGATAGTGTAGCTACAGCTGTACTGTTTTCTACAGCTGAGTTCTTTGGGCACTCAAATCAACGTGTTTCACAAACAATTAACGTAGAGCCAATCGCTGGCCAACTAAAATACTTTATTGTGTTAGTAATCTGGTCGATGTACCTCATTTACTTTTACAAACGCCAGTTACAACAATATTTCCATAATCTTTTGTTGGATTTCAGATGCTTTTGCAAAGAAGTGACATCATTCTGCTGGCAGCTTTTTCATCGGCACCCAGCTAGCGTATATTCTTTCGCAATAGTCTTATTACTTGGGTTTGCCTTGAGATATCTTTATCTCTTCGAACCCATTCGTCACGATGAAGCATATACCTACACGCAGTTCGCACAGCGCCCGTTATTCTTGGGCCTAACTCAGTATTACAATCCTGGAAATCACCTTCTTCACACCTTGTTCGTCCATTTTTCTACCCTTCTAATGGGAAACGAACCTTGGACGATTCGTCTCCCTACCTTTCTCAGTGGACTGGCTCTCATTCCTGCAGTCTTTCTTACTTTTACCCGCCTATTCTCTGTTCACGTCGGCCTACTCACTGCAGCACTTGTAGCCTCTTCTTCTCCGCTAATAGAATATTCAGTCAATGCGCGAGGTTATTCCTTGCAGTCTCTATTTTTTGTATTGCTGATTGCTCTTGCAACGATCGTAAGAAATAGTGAGAACCGGGCTGCCTGGTGTGCTTTTTCACTGACCGCCGTTCTCGGGCTCGCAACAGTCCCCACCACAATCTATGTATATGCGATGACTGTAGGATGGATTCTTTTTTCTGCGTTGTTTGATGATTCGAAACTTGGACTTCTCAAAATAGTGAAACTAATTTCTGGCCATACATTGGTGATTATGTTGGCAACAGCGATGTTTTACTGGCCTGTCGCTGTGGTCAGTGAATTACACCATGAATTGCTATCTCATCTGGGAGGCTTCGGAAGCACTTCCATTCAGCTATCGAGGTCTGTGACTTATCTTCAAGATTTGACCTTATATTTAACTCGAGACCTACCTACCCCCATGACATTTATTTTCGGAATGATGGCCGCACTATCGTTATTCATGAAGTCGACTAACAGACTCCACAAACATAATTTCTTTCTTATTGCGATGCTAATTTTCCTATGCCTTTATTTACTGCACCCTGTCTATTATTACTTTCGCATTTGGCTATTTCTAACCCCTCTCTTCCTCGGTGCCACTGCCTATGGAATCGTCGCAATAGGTTCACATCTCGCCTTGAGTGCGGGTCTACATCGAATGCTGTTCTTGTGGATTATTCCTCTCGGATGTTTTTTCTTATGTTCGACTTTCGTGTTCACCTCAAACGGAGTCCGACACGCCACCGATACAGGGACTTTCTTAGGCGGTGAAATAGCTACACGGTATATTACAGAATTAGCCGATACATCTGATGTCGTTACCACCGGTATCTACTCAAGTGCGAATCTCCGATATTATCTTGACAAACTTAACTCGACAACGAAGCTAACCTGGTCGGCAAATGAAATGGCATCAAGCCATCGGATAGTAATCGTTGTAAATACGCTATATAGGGAAAATGCGGTAGATCTAATCGAAGACACCCTCTTTACGACCGGTTTATTTTCTCGTCCCGTTCTTGACGCTGTATTCGATCACACAGAAATCTATATCATGGAGAGACAGGGTGACCCTATTAATGGAAATTCCTAATGGTTGCGCAGCCCTAGCACCACCCAGGTTAGTGGATCGTCCATCTTATTATGGACCGCTTATTAGCAACCCCTTTTTGATGATGATTTGACGAGATGTTTGGTAATAAGTCAGTTGTCGTCGTCCTACCTGCGTTTAATGCTGAACAAACGCTAGAACACGTATACAACGAAGTTCTAACACAAGAATTTGTTGACAAGGTTATTTTGGTTGATGATGCAAGCACCGATGACACTTTAAGGGTCGCTAACTCACTAAATTTCTCTGAAATTATTTCACTGCAGCACAATATTGGCTA
>CAJWFK010000083.1 GCA_913031125.1 uncultured Woeseia sp.
ACAACCAACCCTAAGATGCAAACCGTGTTTATCCTCAAATTCCGTTTGGATCCTCTTTAGATTTCCGCGACAATCTGAGTCAAGAAACTTTTCTGGATGATCAGGATCTTCGCGACTCCAAAAAACCGTACAAAAAACTCTTGCAATTCTCTTATTCCAAGGTAATTGACAAAATGTTTCTGGATCGGGTAGCGCAAGAAGTTCAGATGCATTTGGCGGGAACCCAATTAAATTTCCTCGTCGATCAGGAAATACATTAGTAACCCCACCTAACCAGGTTTGCATGCCCTCAACCGCTAATCGTTCCCAATGAGAGGCTGGGATTGCTTTTCCCATAATTCGACCAGTAATAGAAATGTACTGACAGTAGATGTAATCTATGCTGAGCTCATTAATCTTGTTTCTAACTTGTATGATGTGCTCTTCCCGAACTGGCTCAGATAAATAATCTGCAAGATCTGTCATCTCATCTCCTTTTCGTCAAACTCTTTTACTCACACAATTTCAAGGTATCGCTGGCGTTCTAAATTACTAACATACCGTTTGGTCTCTTCAGATTCGTAAACACACGCACTAACTAAATAGTCAACGAATCTACTACCGAAAATTTCTCTGGACTTCTGTGAGGCATTTAGTCGGGTCGTTGCTTCATGCAAATCGTTCGGTAGAGATTTATCTAAGCCATGATTCTCATCAGAACTAACAGGACTCGTGAGTGATTGTGATAGTTCAAGCTGAGACTCAATACCATGTAGGCCGGCACCTATAACAAATGCCAGAGTCATATATGGGTTGGTATCAGCGCCAGGCAAGCGATATTCCATTCGACATTTATCAGTAGGTTCCGGCACTACCCTTATCCCAGCTGAATAGTCCTGTACCGCCCAAGAAGCTACTCGAGGTGCCCAGTTGCCCTTCGCATGCCGTCGGTACGAGTTTACTGTGTGATGGCTGAATGCTAACCCCTCCGGAGCCAAGTTCAGCACACCGGCGATAAAATTACTGAACTCTTTACTCATACCATTCTCGTCCGTCGAATCGGGGAATAGAAGTTTCCCAGTCTCTAACTCATACAATGAAAGATGCAAGTGACCCGACAAGCCGGCGCTTTCAGCACTCATTTGCGCCATGAATGAAGCAGTCCGGCCTTGCCTTCGACAATTAGCTTTTGTAAATAGTTTTAAAAATGCTGCGTCATCAGCGGCCATGAGTGGATCGGTGTCCTGCAACGTGACCTCGAAACAACCTGGCCCGAGTTCCGAACCGACGCTAAGTGGTTCTATTCCACCATTAATTAAATCACGCTCTAGAGAAGCGATAAATTCCGCATAGACAGCACCTGTTTCACCAGCCCAACAATGATTTTCTGGCGCGTACTTCTTAATCACAGAAAATTCAGTTTCTCTTAAAGACTCGCCATTTTCGCTGAGCACAAAAAATTCAAATTCAAATGCCGCCTTAATTCCATATCCAAGATTAGTGGCCTTTGCCAACTGTTTACGCAGAAGTTCACGCGGCGACAATGATTGAGAAATTCCAGCATAGTCAGCGACCAATAGCACGGCGTCTTCTTCGAATGGATAGGGGCGACAAGATCCAAGATCTATGTTGACATTCTCACCGACGAATGGGCCAGGATGTTGGACCTTTTCCCCTGTGTCCCACCTCGGTAAAACGTTCACGAACGTGCCATTCTTGCCAAACACTGCCTCAAGATTGTCGATCCGAATCCGGCGTTCGCGAAAATAAGCATTTAGGTCAAATATTCCAACATGTGCAATAGTTTGCTTTTGTGCCCTAAGCTCACTAATAAGATGCGACAGGCTTTCATAAATTGGGTGACCTACAGCCATAATTTGTTTCTGCGTATCAATAAATTACAAATGTTTGACTCTAACGCATCTTCTTTTTAGTCCCACCATCACTATGGATGAGTAGAACTGACAAAAAGATCAACACGATCGAGAGCGCTACAATAATCGTCCCAATTGCATTGATTTCCGGTGTTATGCCACGACGCACAACAGACCAGATATACATCGGTAGCGTATTATCTCGGCCTGTTAGAAAGTAAGTGACTGGAATTTCGTCAAATGACAGGGTGAATGCAATGAGCGCTGAACCAATAATTGCAGATCGTATGTTTGGCAAAGTAATGTAAACAAAGGTCTGCCATGGTCTCGCGCCAATATCAGCTGATGCTTCCTCGATTCGACGGTCAAATCGCTGCAATCTCGCGAAAACATTAGTCACAACGATTGCAGTTAGCGCAGTACCATGGCCGATAATTACAGTCACAAGGCTAAGTTTTACGCCTGCCATCGAAAAGAAAGCAAGTATAGACACGCCTGTGATAATACCTGGAAGAGTAATAGGCAGAATAACCAGCCTGCGGAACAATGTCTTGCCTCTAAAATCAAATCGATCCAGTGCAAACGCAGTAGGTATACCAATTACAAGACAAATTATTACTGCAGCCACTGCCACAATAACACTATTCCAAAGTGCTGCGAGGAGATCCGAATTCGTCAATGCCTTGTAATACCAATCTAATGTCCATCCTGTTAGGGGTAATTTAGTAATCGGATTGTCATTAAAACTAAAAACCATCAATGTAATAATGGGTCCATAAAGAAACCCGATCGCGGACGCAGCGGCAATACCAAGCGCAGTATTGCCTAGATCAATTCGACGACGTCTTCGAGTTCTACTATTCATCATTTTTTGACCATCAGGCCAGGTTTATGCGACCTGCCCTTTCCAATCGATCTGATAAAGTAATTACCGCAAGAACTATAAATAAAAGCACCATACCCAGAGCTGAACCCAGTGGCCAATTCATTGCTATTCCAAATTGGGTCGCAACTACGTTCGCGACCATATTCGAGTAAGGCCCACCTACCAAAGCTGGTGAAATAAAATCACCCGCTGACAAACAAAAAGTAAACGTAAAACCCGCCAAAACACCCGGCATAGACAGCGGAAGAGTAACCTTAAGGAAAGTTTTGATTCGCCCTGCCCCCAAGTCTTTGGAAGCTTCTATAAGTGACGGCGGAATTTTTTCTAGCGACGCATAGACTGGCATAACCATGAAAGGCGTAAAAATATATGCCATCGTAATTACCATCGCAAACTGGTTATATAGAAAAAAAGTGCTCGGTTCCTGGATAATACCTGTCCACATGAGGAATGAGTTGAGTATCCCTTCACTACCAAGAATTGTCTTCCAGGTATATGCCCGCAGCAGATACGATACCCACAAAGGGATAATGGTTGCCACATAAAGCAGGAGGCGAAAACGGCTAGATTTTATTTTCCGGGCCAGGCAGTAGGCTAGCGGATAGGAAATAACAAAAGCAGTTACCCCAACAAGAAAAGCTATCTTAAGACTTCGGAAGATAACCAAATAGTACTGTGGGTCCTCAATTAGCTTTAGGTAGTTCCCAAATTGAAAGTCAGGAACATGAAAAGGAAATTTCCTCGTATAAAAACTAATCATCAACATGATGACATACGGTACTAGCAACACTAAAGACCACCAAATTGCCGGACCGGTAAACAGTAACCAAAAGTCTCTAATTGTTCTCGTGCTGTGCTTCACTCGAAATTGTCCGACTTAAAATTTAAGAAGGAAATATAGAAATCATAGCGGGGACGACGCCACAGCGGACAGAGTCTCCTACATTCGCTAATAACGACGAATTAAGTACAGTATTCAATGGATAATGAACATTAATTGTTAGTTTATTGTCTAGCGAGATAGCAAAATGAAGTGAGTTACCGCTGTAAAGAACTTGCTCTACAACTCCATCGATTACTTGCATATCCTTATCTGCTTCACTACTGTCATCCAACAAACGTATTCTTTCAGGTCGAATACATAGTGTTGCGTTGTCACCTAAGGTACCGACAACTGTGGCATCAGTTACATCCAACTCGTTACCACTGAACTTTGCTATCAATCTGCTCTGACTGCTACGCTCGACGGCGGAAGGAATCATGTTTGATTGACCTAAAAACTCCGCGACATATGGTGTGGTCGGATGGTCATAGAGTTCAGTTGGCGTTCCGATCTGCTCAATTGCACCATCGCGTATGACTGTAATCCGATCAGACATCACCATAGCTTCAGTTTGGTCATGAGTAACCATTAAAAAAGTGATGCCTATTTTTTTATGTAGTGAAAGCAATTCAACTTGCATGGACTGACGAAGTTTTGCATCCAACGCCGACATTGGTTCATCCAACAATAATATTTTCGGTTTGCGGATCAGCGCTCGGGCGAGGGCAACTCTTTGTCGTTGACCATTAGACAACTCTGAAGGTAGACGGTTCTGCATTCCTGGCAAATCAATTAATTCCAGCATCTCACCGACCTCATTTTGCACCTGCCGGCTTTCTATTCCTGAAATCCTAAGACCATAGCCAATGTTAGTTTCGACGGTCATATGTGGAAATAGAGCATAGTCCTGGAACATCATGTTGACCGGTCTTTCGTAGGGTGGGAAATCTGTAATATCAACACCATCAAGCACAACAGAACCGGCATCAGGATACTCAAATCCTCCAATCATTCGAAGCATAGTTGTTTTGCCGCAACCGGAGGGCCCAAGCAACGTAATAAACTCGCCACTTTCTATCAGCATCGAAACGTCATCGACTGCAGTCACATCACCAGCGAACTTTTTTGTCAGATTTCTAAGTTCTAAAACAGTAGCCATTTTTTATTCTGTC
>CAJWFK010000084.1 GCA_913031125.1 uncultured Woeseia sp.
CTTTCCCTGACAACATTACGTCAGTCGCGCGAAAAATCGCATCCACCAACGAATGACGGCAACCGTATAGGTTATCGAATTTAGACTTTGTGACGGAGTCATTTACATTCATCGCTGGAAATAACAACTCCTGCTTCGCAGCCAACTGGTATAACCGATGCACCCCGGTGGTAGTTTCCTCGGTGACTCCCCGGATCTCCGGAGCAATGCGGTGGAAGCGTTGTGGATCACGCCTTAACGATTTTTTCAATTGGCTGTATAAAGCTTTTTCCTCTGGATTTTCGGGCAACTTGTCGAGAACCGATGGGTTGTCTTCGGCCTTATAGCCGAGCTGAACAAACATCGTCGCGTCCCCACCGTCGTCGAGGATCATGTTAGGTCCTTTACCATTGCCCCAATCTAAAATTCTGTCGGTATACTCCCAGTATTGTTGGACCGACTCACCTTTAACCGCGAACACGGGAGTACCACCTTTTGCTATCGCCGCCGCAGCATGGTCCTGCGTTGAGAAAATGTTACAGCTCGCCCAACGGACCTTTGCTCCAAGCGCTTCTAGCGTTTCAATGAGAACTGCAGTCTGGATTGTCATATGTAGGGAGCCTGTGATGCGAGCTCCTTTGAGCGGTTTTGATTTGCCGAATTCCTCCCGCATAGCCATTAACCCCGGCATTTCCTGTTCAGCAAGTTCGATTTCCTTACGTCCAAAACCCGCCAGCGAGATATCTTTTACAACATAGTCTGGTAGCGCTTCCAGTTGCATGGCCTTTTTATTTCTGGCTACTCTACGCATTGGCTTTACATTACTCACAACATTTTTCCTTATTACACGTCATTAATCACAAGCACTAAATTTTTAACTAACAAAACTAACTGATCGCCAATTTAAGTGCATCGACAAGATCAGTTTTTTCCCAAGAGAATCCTCCGTCGGAATCCGGTTCTCGGCCAAAATGCCCATACGCGGCGGTCCGTTCATATATGGGGTTACTCAACTCCAAGTGCTCCCGAATGCCCCGCGGGCTTAGGTTCATGACCTCTTGTAATACAACTTCGAGCTGCATCGGATCAACATTACCTTGGTCGTGCAAATCGACATAAACCGATAATGGTTTGGCGATCCCTATTGCATAAGATAGCTGGATAGTACAGCGCTCGCTGAGCCCAGCTGCCACAATATTTTTTGCCAGATATCTCGCAGCATAAGCAGCGGAACGATCAACCTTACTGGGATCCTTCCCTGAAAAGGCACCGCCACCATGCGGTGCGGCACCACCATAAGTATCAACAATAATTTTGCGTCCAGTTAACCCTGCGTCCCCATCCGGACCCCCAATAACAAATCGTCCGGTTGGGTTCACATAGAACTCTCTGTCATCGCACATCCAACCGTCCGGTAGAGCCTTGGTAACGTAAGGCCGAACAATCTCCCGAACATCTTCCTGAGACAAAGAAGCGTCGTGCTGAGTAGACACTACAACCGAGGTTGCGCGAACAGGCTTCCCGTTCTCATAACTGAGAGTGACCTGACTTTTGGCATCCGGACCGAGTCCTTGTTCGCTACCGTCATGGCGTGCTACGGCTAAATCTTGCAATATCCGGTGCGAATAATATATTGGAGCAGGCATCAAAGCGTCCGTTTCAGTGCATGCAAAGCCAAACATGATGCCTTGGTCTCCGGCTCCTTCATCTTTATCGCCAGATGAATCTACACCCTGCGCAATGTCGACTGATTGTTTATGTAAATGGCATGTAACCTTTGAATTTTTCCAGTGAAATCCAGCCTGCTCGTATCCAATATCCTTCACCGCCAAACGGGCGGCTTCAATAATTTGTTCGTGGGTAACAGAATCAGGGCCGCGCACTTCGCCAGCTATTACGATTCTATTTGTTGTAGTCAATGTTTCCGCCGCGACTCGTGACATAGGATCAGCACGTAGAAATTGATCGACTACGGCATCCGAAATTCGATCACAAACTTTATCCGGGTGTCCTTCCGATACTGATTCACTAGTAAACAAATAATTTGACCGCACGTAAGATTCTCCAGCTAGGATTCATGAAAAATTAAGCGTTGTAGTATGCCTTAATTTGAAAGAATTTGCGCCGTTTATAGGGCGTCAGAAACAAATGAGGGTCGAATAGCACTGTCACGGAGGTGCGGTCTATGGCTTGCTAATATGTAGAAACTTCCAAAACAATCTTACCCATATGCCGACTACTTTCCATTAACTCATGCGCACCAGCGGCATCGCTCAAAGGAAAGGTTGTGTCAACAATCGATCTCAATTCCTTGTTATCAATCATTGGCCACAGGTTAGATTCACAATTTTGAGCAATTACTAATTTTTCCTCAGCGGTTTGAGGCCGCAGCATCGAGCCCGTTATCGTCAACCGTTTGCTGAGTACATTCATGTAATCAGCTGTGGCCTTGGATCCCAACAAAAAAGCGATCATCGCGTACCGACCATCCAACGCCAGCACCTGGAGATTCCGTTCAACGTATTCACCTGCGACCATGTCTAGTACAACATCGACGCCGCGACCATCGGTAATATCCAGGCACCTAGCAAGCCAGTCTTCAGTCCGGTAATTGATAGCATAATTGGCACCAAGACCAATACAATATGCACACTTCTCATCGCTCCCAGCAGTAACAAGCGTCTGCGCACCGAGGGATTTAGAAACTTGAATGGCAGTCGAACCAATACCACTGCTACCGCCGTGGATAAGGACCGTCTCGTTTTCAGTAAGCGCAGCGCGTGTCAACAAATTATATTGAACAGTAAAACAAGTCTCCGGTAGTCCGGCCGCCTCCACGTTACTCATATTTTCGGGCCAGGGAAGACAATGACCACCGTTCACAGAACAATATTCAGCGTATCCGCCCCCATGTGTCAAAGCGACAACTCGATCCCCTATTTGCCAACGTTCAACCTTGTCACCGCACGCAAACACTTCTCCCGCAACTTCTAAACCGGGGAAAGCACTCGCATCGGTCGGCACCCTATAGAGTCCCTTACGTTGCATACAATCAGGACGATTAACGCCAGCTGCTAACACTCGAATTAAAACGTCAGTTGGCCCAATTCTAGGAACCTCAGTCGTACATAGTCGCAAAACGCTTGGATCGCCGGCCGAGGTGATTTCGACCGCCTTCATGGTCATAGGAACTGTCATAGGTCACCTTTCTATATTACTACCCCAGATGCAGTATATGTCACCTGCCCCCGAGGCCAACAAAAACTGTAACCATGTCACCATCCGCTGACGTCATCCAGCATGCTAGTATCACACAGGCGGATACATTTTTTTGGTGAATTAATAATGCCGGTAAAACATTGTCGACTGCTAATTTTAGGATCTGGTCCAGCTGGATACACAGCTGCAGTTTATGGAGCGAGAGCTGCGCTCAATCCAGCACTAATTACTGGAATAGAAATCGGCGGACAAATGACAACCACTACCGATGTAGATAATTGGCCTGGTGATGAGATCGGCGTACAAGGTCCGGAACTGATGGAGCGCATGAAACGCCACGCAGAACGTTTCGGTACTGAATTAATCCACGATCATATTAATAATGCGAGCCTGTCCGAAAGACCGTTTCGACTAAGCGGTGATCAAGGTGAATACACCTGTGATGCACTGATCATAGCAACAGGCGCCACAGCGAAATATCTCGGATTGGAGTCAGAGGAAACATACAAAGGGAAAGGGGTTTCTGCTTGCGCGACTTGTGATGGTTTTTTTTACAAGGGCAAGCCAGTTGCAGTCATCGGCGGCGGTAATACTGCAGTAGAAGAAGCCCTGTATTTGTCCAATATTGCGTCTAAAGTAATTGTCGTGCACCGGCGCGATCATTTTCGCGCGGAGAAAATTCTTAGTGCACGACTCTTAGAAAAACAAGACAACAACGTTGCCATTGAGTGGAACCATGTACTTGACGAAGTCTTAGGTGACGATATGGGTGTAACCGGCATCAGGATTCGCGACACGAAATCAAACAATGTAAAACACCTTGAGGTGCATGGGACATTTATTGCCATCGGACACAAACCGAATACCGAGATCTTCCAAGATCAGCTTGATATGACAGGGGGTTATATAAATGTCGGCCTTGGCGACTCAAATTTTGCCACAGCGACAAATATCCCTGGTGTATTTGCAGCGGGAGACGTTGCCGATGCAATTTACCGACAAGCGATAACCTCCGCAGGGTCGGGCTGCATGGCCGCACTAGATGCAGATCGCTATCTAGAATCGACGCGCTGAACCGAATATTTTCTGTATAATTTTTCTAACTAACTATGCTTTTGATAGCGTTCCTCTAATCCTGCGTACACCAGCGTCTGAAATTCAGCATCGTCAACGTCCAGCACGCCTAAGATCTCGATTAGATGCTCGTTATCTTCACGTCCATCCCAAGTTTTTACATAACTACCATCCCGGTACCCATGATCCTGACGGAAAAAGTTCAACACGTTCTTCCCTACATAAGTACGATAAAGATCGTCAAATCCACGGCCAAGATCATCCAGTAAGCGCGGAACCATGGAAATCAAGAATCCTTGCTCTCTCAATGCGAATCCAGCTAGGCTCTCCACGTTTTGAAGAAAACTACGCGAATTGGACGGCTCGAGCCATTCATCAACAATGATAGCCGCAGTTCCCTTATGGTCTCTATCCGATCCTATACGTGTACTTAACCCAAAGTGCCAAATGTCCACAATCTC
>CAJWFK010000085.1 GCA_913031125.1 uncultured Woeseia sp.
TCCTATGAGGCGCTTACGGGTGCCAGAATTCGACCGTGACTCTGGCTGTCGGCGGCGGATCAAGTCGCTGTTACAGCTTTATAGGCCGTCAGTGAGGCGTTGAACTAACCAGATCCCAAGCCTACATAAGCGTGGTGGGCATTTTTGACGACAATGAACCCGGTTTGCTGGACGATATTGACGAACTGTTCTTCAGGCAAGTTGATCGGTCCGTCGTGACCACATTTACCAGGCGAAGCGGCCGGCAGGTAGGTAAGCTTCGAAACCATCTCGTACTGTTAATGCTATTGTCGGGTGTATCGCGGTAAACTGATTCATATTGATACTGAGTATTTTTAAAAGGCAATTCGGCGAATTATCCCCATGTATATCCTTGGTCTTTCCGGCTACTACCACGATTCAGCTGCTTGCCTGTTAAAGGATGGGGAGATTGAGGGCGCGGTTCAGGAAGAGCGCTTTACTCGAAAAAAACACGATGCCCGATTTCCATCAGCGGCTGTAGCCTGGTGTCTAGAAGTTGCCGGTATAAAACTTACGGACGTCGACCAAGTGGTTTTTTATGACAAGCCACTGATAAAGTTCGAGCGCCTGCTCGAAACCTATATTGCGAGTGCTCCGAAGGGTTTTTCATCTTTTCTTTCAGCAATGCCGGTATGGCTTAAGGAAAAGCTTTATTTGAAGTCTGTGCTGAAAAAGGAGTTGATAACACTTGGAGAGTGCGGCAAAGAAGAACTCCCTCCGCTTCTATTTGCCGACCATCACCAGTCCCATGCCGCTTCGGCCTTCTTCCCAAGCCCCTTTGAAAGGGCGGCTGTCTTATGCATGGACGGCGTGGGCGAATGGGCAACGACTACGACCTGGGTTGGAGAAAAGAACCGGGTTCACCCACTGTGGCATATCGACTTTCCCCATTCTCTGGGTCTTCTCTACTCGGCCTTTACATATTTCACAGGCTTTAAGGTGAATTCTGGTGAATACAAGCTAATGGGTTTAGCCCCTTATGGTCGGCCACGCTATGCAGATCTTATCCGTAACAAGCTCATTGATATCAAACCCGATGGTACTTTCCGCCTCCAGATGGACTATTTTGATTTTGTAACAGGTCTACAGATGACCAACGACCGTTTTTCCGAACTTTTCGAGCGTCCAGCCCGGAAACCTGAGTCCCCGTTAACACAGCAGGATATGGATATCGCCGCATCAATCCAGGAAGTGACTGAGGAAATTGTTCTTGCTATTTCAACGAACCTCTATAAAGAGACAGACTCAAAAAATCTGTGTCTTGCAGGTGGCGTTGCGCTTAATTGCGTGGCCAACGGACGGCTACAGCGTGAAAGCCCGTTTGAACACATCTGGATCCAGCCTGCCGCCGGGGATGCTGGTGGGGCATTGGGTTGCGCCCTGTCAGCCTGGTTCGAGTACGGGAATCGATCGCGAGTCAGCGTCTCTAGCCGCGATCGAATGCGTGGTAGTTATCTTGGTCCGAGTTTTTCAAAACATTCGATATGCACTACTTTGCAGGCTTTGGGCGCACGCTTTGAAGAGCTTGATGATGAGCAACTGTATCCTCGCCTTGCGAAGATTCTAGATGAAGGCCGGGTGGTTGGGTGGTTTCAGGGAGCGATGGAATTTGGTCCGAGAGCCTTGGGTGCGCGTTCTATTCTTGGCGATGCCCGAAGTCGAAATATGCAGTCTGTAATGAATCTAAAGATCAAGTACCGGGAGTCATTCCGCCCATTCGCTCCAGCGATTCTATCGGAATATGTAAATGATTATTTTGAGCATGAAGTCGAGAGCCCCTATATGCTTTTGGTGTCCAATGTCCGCAGAGAACACCGGATGGCTCCAGATGCATCTTCTGAGGCAGCATACGGGATCGATATGTTAAAGCAGCAACGCTCAGACATACCTGCGGTAACCCACGTGGATTACTCTGCCCGGATTCAGACGGTACATACGGAGACCAATCCTCGTTTTCATGCGTTGTTAACAGAGTTTCACCGTCAGACAGGTTGCCCAGTGCTGGTAAATACTTCCTTCAATGTTCGTGGAGAGCCGATTGTGTGTACTCCAGAAGATGCCTTCCGCTGTTTTATGCGGACTGAAATGGACTACCTCGTCATCGAAAACTATCTGCTGTCTAAATCTGTCCAGCCCGCGTGGGAGGAAACGGATACCAGGCGAGATGAATTTGTACCCGACTGACAGGCAGGCAGCCAAGCACCTCTGAGAAATCTCATATGAACAGAGTGATTCCAGAACTCAATAGTAAGGGCTTACGTCATTTTGCGCTCATTTTTTCGGCAATTGTCGTTATCTTCTTTGGTATTGTTATCCCGCTATTTGGAGCAACCCAGTTTTTCTGGATTCCTTGGGCGATCGGCATCGTGTTTGCTGCCGTGGCTGTGATCGCCCCGATCAAGGTGCGCCCCTTCTACCGGATATGGATGCGGTTTGGGATGATCGTGAGCGCCATCGTTAACAGGGTTGTACTGGGGATCGTGTTTTACTTTATGCTGTTACCATTCGGCATGGTGCTGCGGCTTAGAGGCATTGACCCGCTTAGAAGAAAATGGGATTCGAAACTACCTACGTATCGTGTGATTAGTGATGACCCGAATCCCAAGCGAATGGAAAGACCTTTCTGATGTTTGACTTTGTCAAAGACTTGTGGGATTTCATGCGAATACGTAAGAAATTATGGTTGGCTCCCATCATTATCGTATTAGTGCTCTTGGGAACGCTGATTGTTTTCGTACAAGGTAGCGCTCTGGCACCATTTATCTATACAATTTTTTGAGCCAATTGTCAGCTTGATCATCTTTCACATTAATACTAGAGGCGTTTTGTTATCTGCGTTGAATGGCCGAAGTATGAATCCAGCATAATTACTAGACGTGAAGATATGAAACAGTCAACTGGCGGCTTAAGAACCAGTCGATAAATGAGATCGTATTCGAATTTCTAGTTATTGAGTCGTTATTCCCACAGTCATGCTTGAGCCTGGAACGGCACTTGACCGCTACATCTAAGATAATTAGGTGATGGTATGTTGTCAATGCTGGGAATTGTTTTGGGATAAATATTCTCCTAGCATGGGTTGATTAGGTTGATCAAAATGAAAGCCAATTAAACGAAATGAGAAAAGCAAAAACAATTCTATTTGCTGTGATCAGCATAATGATTGCAATAGTGTCGCTAGAGTTCCTGGTACGTGGTGCCTTTTATTTATTTGGCCGGTGGGATGGGTGGGGTTACACCAAATATGAGTATGTTTATAGACCTTACATTGGATATGCCTACCAACCCTATGAGGGGGGAAGAGATAGGTATGGCTTTACTTTAGACAGTAACGATGATGCACAACGAGATCTAACGCAAAAAGATACTTGTGAATTTAGAGTGTTTATGCTTGGTGGGAGTACTGTGTTGGGTCGATACTTGGATCATAAAGATGATACGTTACCGGCTCGTCTCGAGAATCTAATGAATCAGCGCCTCTCCAATTATGAAATAACTTTCTCGGTAATAAATGCTGGAAAACCCGCGTTTATCTCAGTGCAGACGCTCTTAGAACATGCATTTTATATCAAATATTCATTAAAACCAGACTATGTGCTGCATTTCGATGGATCAAATGATTCTGTGGGTCAACCAAAATACTGGCCAAGAGAAAAGTTTCCAGCGTTACAAGATAATGTTCACCGATACACTGAAGATTTTTTCTCGAAAATTAATCAAGTCACGTCGCTTAGAGGCTCTCTGAATGCCCTATTGCGGAACTTGGCAAGCCATTCGGCGTTTATGTTTGTTCTGCATAAAACGTTAAACGATCCGAGGGTATGGTTGCGACAAATCCAAGATAAAGATGTGTTGAAGTCGGAAGAAGACTCGCAACAAGATGATCAAGTTGCTATGGCACAATGGGTTGAAAAGCATGTAAATCGTTATATGTTTAATGTTGATCTTGCGACAAGATTTGGAGATCATCATACGGGTGTTGCGTACTTTTTTCAGCCAACAATGTTGCCGTATATGGAATCATTTCTGACTAACAGAGAAAAAGATTTCCTCGCTAAGGACAATTATGCGTCTGAATTTCATGGGTATCCTAAAAGAGACAGTAAACAGCTGTATTACTTTCGCGTAAGAAAAGAGTTCGCGAAACTAATTGCTGCTAATGATTCTAAATACGTAACAATAGCGGATCTCAGTAAGTTGTTTGATAAAAAAAGTTCAGAGGAAGCATACTTTGGTGATTATGTGCACTATCTTCCGGCTGGTCGAGACGTTATTGCCCTAGAAATTGAGAAAATAGTATGGCCGAAGATTCGTGAACAAATTAGTCGAGACCCAAAGTTTCAAGAATGTCGAGAGCCTTAATGAGAAAATGAAGAACCATCTCATCTACCAGGGATAAAGTGTTTTCGGGTCGATAGTGTAGCTGGGTCCGAGTGTCGATTAGTTACACCAAGATTAGGGCACAGCCGTATTATCTATTGAACAAGGTGTACTCGATTTAATTAGGTAAGGGTCGGAGTCTGTCTTTTTGTTTGTGTGGGGGAGGAAAAATTTGCAATAGCTACAACTACCGGTGGTATTTAACCCCCGGGGTCTAAAACTTTGTAAGTACGATGAATCTTTCGTGGTTAAATATTCCACCGGGAGGCAAATGGCCTTCACCCGGCAGTGGTGTTAACCCCTTCGTGCATTACCGCGAGCTCCTTT
>CAJWFK010000086.1 GCA_913031125.1 uncultured Woeseia sp.
GTTTTCTAGTTCCAAGGTTTGAACCATGAATACTTTTAAAGCAGAAGTAAACAAAATCATTTTAGCATTGACATCGGTAGGAATAGTAATCTTACTGATGTTTCCTGCAGGTTTGTCCGCAAATCATTTCCGCTACGGAACTATTTCATGGGAGCCTACTGCTGATAATGGAACTCATGTGACCATCAGGGTTAAAATGCAAAATGGATGGACAGCTAATCATGGCTCCTTTAGACAAAGTAGCGACTACGATACTTTCGTATCCGGATTCGTGGGTTCAATTCATAATGATTTCTTCAGAATTTACTGGGGTGATGGGACTACCAAAGATGTTGATATCAAAATTATATCAAGAGATAATTCGACAGGAACCGCTTCCAGCGATTGTACAGGTTCAAACGATCAAACTTCAGGAAAATGCATAGATAGTACTATTTCTGAAATGGGTGAATACAGTTCCGGAACATGGACAACTGGAGCAACTCATTCATACGCAGACAATGGAACAACCGAGTATTTTTTAAGCTGGGGTGGTTATGCCAGAACTGCAACTAACAATATTCCTGATGATAGTGCGTGCTGTGGGGGAGAATGGCGCAACCAGACAAAGATAAATGTAGGTGGAGCATACGATGGCAATAAGTCACCTGTAGGTGCTGTTCCTCCGATTATACAGGCCCAGGATAATAAAACTTTTAATTATCAATTAGTTGTGACTGATGCCGACGGAGACTCACTTAACTACCGATGGGGGAAATTAAATGAATTTTTCTTAGATCCAGGGGGAAGCAGCGCAGGGCCCACAAGCACTGATTATTTTACACAGCCAGCTGGAATGACTTTAAGCACTTCCGGTTTAATTGAATGGGATATCAAAGATAGTACTACTGCTGCGGGAGGTGTGTGGACAGCGGATAACGCTACTGAAGGAAGCCTTTGGACATCTGTAGTAATGGTAGAAGATTTGGACAACAATGGATCAGTAAAGTCATATATCCCAATAGATTTTTTCTTTAAAATAGCCAGTGCTTCAAATAACCCCCCTGAAATTTTCGGTCTTCCCACAACGACACAAACCGTTACAATCGGAACCACAAAAACCTTCACAATCACATCCACTGATGATAGCGGAGTTGCTCCAACTGTTTCTGTATTGAATCCTCCTTCCGACGACAGTAGTATTTGGAGCACTACCACATCAACTTCAGGAAGCATTACGACCTTTGCGATAAATTTTTCACCAGTCTCTTCAATGGACAATTCTACTTATGCAGTAAACATTCGTTCCATTGACAATGCCAGCATGACCAAAGACCAAAGTCTTGGTCTCAAAGTTTCTAGTGTCATTAACGCTGATCCTACCTCTCCAAAGCTCCTATCCCCCGCAGATAATTCCTCTGTAGCAGAACCGGTTACATTCGAATGGATAAAATCAACAGATCCAGATGGTGATACAGTCAGTTATAAAATCTACATATGCACGGACAGTGGTTTTGCCGGATGTTCTGGAGCAAGTGTCACTGCAGGTGTTAACTTTGTTCCTCCATTAAATCAAAATTTTCATGACAATCTGATCCCGTGGCCAAGCCCCCTCCATGCTGCGACGATCTCCCAACAAATTTCTCAAGATCCTTCTATGATACCCAAGTGGGTTATTATGTTAGGCCTGCTTGGATTGTTGAGTGGTTTCATGTCTTTATCAGTGAAAAATATTACACACCGAAGAATTGTGTTTATGTTCATTTTTCTAATCTTCTGTTTCAGTCTCACCATCATCTCCTGTAGTAGTGAAAAAGATGAATACGAAGATTGGGAAAAAGAAGGATACTCTCCCTCTGTTTTAACTTATACCACTTCAGATTTGACAACCAACACAACCTATTACTGGAAGGTGATTGCCTCAGATACTAGAGGTGGTAGTGCAGAATCTGAAACAAGAAGTTTCAAAGTAGAATAATAAGAAACAATGGTTTTTTGAAATTTGATGCCTTCAATATTAAAAATTAGACCTCTCCTAATAAATCAAATTTGAATCTCTATAAGACCTTCTTCCTTCCCTCTGCGGCAGTATCTTGAAACTGTTGATTTGTTAATTTCAAAATCTTTTGCAATCTCGTATTGCTCAAGTTCCTCATTCGCCAGCTTACAAACTTTTTCAAATGTTGAATCTTCAAGAGACTTGCATTTGCATATAATTTAGTTACATTAATAATTAATTAAGAAAAACCAAAATCTGGAGATTGAAATGTCAATTAAGAGGATTAAGGCTGGAGATAGGATGAGTCAGGCCGTGATATTCAACGGCACAGTCACCACCGCTGGACAGGTCGCCCTAGGCGCTCCAGGTGAACCAGTCAAGGAGCAGACGGAGAATATTCTCGCCAACATCGACAATTTGCTTGCCGAAGCCGGAACGGATAAATCCAAAGCCATATCGGCCACCATCTGGCTTTCAAATATGGACGATTTCGCAGCCATGAACGAGGTCTGGGATGCCTGGGTGTCGCCTGGCAACACGCCAACACGTGCCTGTGTCGAATCAAAGCTGGCGGCACCGCAATTCATTGTTGAAATTGCTATTGTCGCAGCAATAGAATAGCCGGATCGGAGGACACCATGCGGGTATTGGTGTTAGGGGCGGGTGTTGTTGGAGTCACAACAGCGTTTCAGTTGTTGAAGGACGGACATGAAGTCACGGTCATTGACCGGGCCGAAGAAGTCGCTTCATTCAGCAGCTACGCCAATGCCGGCCTGGTCGCTCCCGGGCATGCCTATGCCTGGTCGTCGCCACGCGCTCCTGCAATGATGTTGCGCTCCCTCTATCGTGAGGATCAGGCGATTCGGTTTCGGCCAAGTCTAAACCCTGAACTATGGCTATGGTCGTTAAAATTTCTGAAGCAATGTACCGCTGAAAAGGCGCTCGTCAATACTCAGCAAAAGTCCCGTATCTGTACATATTCCCAACCGCTGATCAAAGAAATCGCGAACGAGACAGGTATTCCCTACGATGCCAATGACGGTGGCCTGTTGTATTTTTACAGACATGCCAAAACTTTTGATTTCGCGGCAACCAAATGCGGAATACTGCAAAAAGAAGGAATTAAGGTAGAAGTCCTGAATGTCGCCGAAACCATAGCCCGAGATCCTGGACTAACCGATGCGGAGCACGAAATTGTCGGTTCCCTCTACGCGCCAACCGATGAAAGCGGCGACGCCAGACTGTTTACGATCGCCCTGGCCGAGGAATGCAAAAAACGCGGCGCGCGCTTCCTGATGGGAACAACTCTTAAGGCATTGGAAAGTGATGGAAACAGGATCACCGGCGCAATTACCGACGGGCAACGCCTTAGTACCGATCAGTATGTGCTATCATTTGGCGTCTTCAGTCCCGAACTGGTCAAAAATATCGGGTTGAGGCTACCTATCTATCCGGTCAAGGGATACTCGATGACAATGCCTGTTAAACCAGAACATACGCCTCCAACACTGGGTGGAGTCGATGAAGATAATCTGCTTGCCTATTGCCCCATGGGTGATCGCTTCCGCCTTACGGCAACGGCAGAATTCGCAGGTTACGAGGTTAACCACAAGCCGGCCGATTTTAACGTCATGACCCGTAAGGCTCGCGAAATATTCCCTGACGCGGCCGACTACTCTAAACCAGAATATTGGGCCGGTTTGAGGCCGATGACGCCGAGCGGCTTGCCAATCGTCAGCGCATCGCCGATTGACAATCTATGGCTCAATACAGGGCACGGCCATATGGGATGGACCATGAGCTGCGGCACCGCCAGAGTTCTGGCCGACCTGATGGCAGGTAGGGAACCCGAGATCGACGCTTCGGCTATGAGTTACCAATCCTGCTAATGGAGGAAAGATTAATATGACCAACCAGCAAAACGCCACTGGCGCCACCTCCGCAAACATTAACCACATTCCGTTCGAAACCGACGCTGGCGTTGCACATCGTGCCGCCATAGGCCTGATCGTTCTGTCCACTGATCAAACGATCGAACACGAATTTCGCTTCATATTTAAACAGCAAGGCGTCGCCTACTACGAAAGCCGTATTCCAAATTCTAACCGGATCACGCCGGAAACGCTGAAGGAAATGGAAAAACTGATCGAGGACCAGACCGATGTCATCCTGCCAGGATTACCACTTGATGTGGTAGCCTTCGGTTGCACTTCAGCGTCGATGGTGATTGGCGAAGAAATGGTTTTCACGAAGATCAGAGAGAAACGGCCCGATGCTGCTTGCACGACCCCGATTACTGCGGCTTTTGCCGCTTTCGATGCCCTTGACGCAAA
>CAJWFK010000087.1 GCA_913031125.1 uncultured Woeseia sp.
TGGTTAATAACGCAGGCCTTATCTCACCGGTCAAGCATGTTCTGGAAGTTGACAAGGCCTGGTGGGATAGGTTGATTGGAGCCAACCTCACAGGCACTTTTCTGTGTGCGCGGCGGGCAGCTCACATCATGGCACGCAATGGGGAGGGCAGCATAATCAACATGTCGTCCGGAGGAGCAACCAAGGCACATCGAGCTTTTGTCGCCTATGATGCCTCCAAGGGTGGTATTGAGGCGATGACGCGCGCACTTGCGTTGGACCTGGGTCCCTACGGCGTACGTGTGAATTGCCTGGTACCCGGGTTCATTGACACCTACGGGGCCAGTGAGGAGGTTCGAGAGAAACAGGGCGCGATTGTGCCGCTAGGCCGTATGGGAGAAGCCGCTGACCTTGCTGGCAGTGCTGTGTTTCTGGCCTCCTCAGATGCGGCTTACATCACTGGACACCGCATTGTGATCGATGGTGGTGTTCTCGTTCAGCAGCGCTCTGCCAATGTAGATACATTTCCACCCAGCAAGTTTCCCGACCTGGACTAAAGGATCATTGATTCTCCCCAAAACCAAACAACTGGTGAAAGACTATTTTATGGTTTTGGTGTTACCCGAAGGGTAATGCTCGTTCAAGAATCAAATTGAAATTCGTATCGGCAGGCAAGGTACCGTAACTACCTAGCCAGTGGGATCCAAGCCGAGTTGCACAGAAAGCATCCGACACTGGATTTGGTGCGTGCTGCACCAAAAGCGCAGCTTGCAACGTTAAAGCAATCAGTTCTGTCAACTGTCGTGCCCGAGTTTCCAAATCTTCAGGGTTACCTAGTTCTGCAACCAATCTGTCTATCGCAATGTCTAGTAAATTATTTTCATTCCGCACGGACTCGAGTTCAGCCAGGATTGCTGGGATGGCTGCGGTCTCTCTAAACATGGTCCGTAATACATCGAGGCACATGATATTTCCTGACCCCTCCCAGATGCTGTTCAATGGGGCCTCTCGATAAAGACGAGGCATTATCGAGTCTTCGACATAACCCGGGCCCCCAAGACATTCAAGTGCCTCAACACAATGAGCAGGCGTTCGCTTGCAAATCCAGTACTTACCAACAGCCGTAACAATGCGTACAAATGCTGCTGCTTGCTCGTTCTCGACTGATTCATCAATTGCACGACCAAGTCGCAATGTCAGTGCCAATGCAGCCTCCGATTCAAGCGCGAGGTCAGCAAGCACATTGCGCATTAATGGCTGATCAATGAGCTTCTTTTTGAAGGCAGTCCGGTGTACTGCGTGATGAATAGCCTGCACCAGTCCTTGGCGCATCAGGCCAGCAGAACTGGCACAACAGTAGAATCGAGTGCCTCGCACCATTTCAATGATCGTCGGGATACCTCTACCCTCCTCGCCAACCATCAACCCCCAGGTATCCTGATATTCCATTTCCGAGGAGGCATTTGAGCGGTTACCAAGTTTATCTTTGAGTTGCTGTATAGAAAGGGCGTTACGTTCACCATCCGGTCGCCACCGCGGAACCAGAAAACACGACAAACCATGATCTGTGTAGGCCAATGTTAAAAACGCGTCGCACATCGGCGCCGAACAGAAGTACTTATGTCCAGTGAGATAGTATTCAGCGGCCTCCCCCGTCTGGATTCCCACAGGAATTGCTCGAGTAGAGTTAGCGCGCACGTCCGAACCACCCTGTTTTTCAGTCATGAACATGCCCATGGTAGCGCCGGACTTTTGGTGTACCGGAATATCGCGAGAATCATATTTGTCTACCAACAATCGGGGAATCCATTCATCCCCAATGACGGGTGTCGTCCGCAACGCCGGTATTGCTGCATAGGTCATTGCCATAGGGCAAAGTACGCCACCCTCAGCTTGGGTAAACAGGTAAGTCAACGCCGCGTGTGCTACCTGTCCACCGGATCGTGGATTCTTCCAGGCAAAACTCGGAACGTCATTTTCGATCGCCAAGGCCATCAAATCATGGTAGGAAGGATGGTAGTCAACCTGATTAATACGCATCCCATAGCGATCGAAAGCACGCATCTCGGGCGGATAACGATTGGCAAGATCAGCCTTTCTGAAGGTTTCGGCCGACCCTGTGTCCCTACCAAATTCACTCAATCTTTCTTGCGCCCAACCAGCACCTTCTCGCTCTATACCTTCGTGAAGAGCTTGATCATTCGACCACAGATCCTGGTCCCCAATATACGGTGGCATATTTTCGACATCGTGGGTAAGAAGGTTAGCTAGTGGTCTGGCAGGAATCATGGCTTTGTTCCGAGCGATTAGACATTTGAAAGTTACTGTAATGTACAGGGCATCGAATACTAAGCAAAGTATAACGCTCTTCAAGATGAGTAGTGACTAGCGTGCAATTGAAAGCCAACCAATTTGAACTTGTGATTACGGAACACAGTTCACGTCGAAGCCCCAGCGTAGAGATTATCTTACGAGACTCAGACACACTGCGCAGATGCTCTAGACCAAGATTTATTACCCTCCAAAAAATATCCAGAGTTAGGCTACCAACCCCTAATCACTACACCTAATGCTGAAGCGATTTATCTAGCTTGCGCATTCAAGTACCCCAGGAGCTCACGGGGTGCATCAGAAAGATGCCCAGCACAGACCTCTTCAAGTTCGCGGCGGCTACCATAACCCCAGAGGACACCAGTCGATTGGAGTCCGTTACCGTGGGCTGCCAAGATATCGACTGACCGATCACCAATCATCATCGAACGACCAGAAATCACTGATGTTTCCAATAACACTGCCAGTTGCTGCGACTTACTGATACCGACCTCCCCACCACTGACAAATCCAAAATAGTCTGTCAGACCAAACATCTGCAGTATCTTTTCCGCAATATCGTTTCGCTTCGACGTGCAGATACCAAGATCGCAACTGTCCAGCTGGTGGAGTTCATCGATAACCTCCCGCATACCGTCATACATTACATTTTCGCTGAAGCCGATCTCCAGGTAGCGTTCCCGGTACTTGTCTACCATGCTCGATATTTGCCTTTCATCAACATCAGTAGCGAGACGGTAATACATCTGGTCAAGAGGCAAACCGATCAAACTCGAGATCTGTTCTCTAGAGCATTCTTCAAATCCATGATGGACAAGCGCGTAATTGATTGACCGAGATATCCCTACGCTGGGGTCGCTTATAGTACCATCCAGATCAAAAATCCATTTCGAACAATTTCGCATACACCTACCCTATCATTCTAGCTCGAGAAAGCTCAAGACGTTAATATTGGATGAAGTGACTTTCACTTTGAACCTTTTCTTTTTAAACAAATGGGATTATAAATGGGGAAAGAAAAGTTTTCTAAAGGAGGTTGAAGGATGAAGTTTGGGGTTTTCTTGTCTGATGCAGACGTTAGAGATGGTAACGTTCTCACTGCAGTTGAGGCGTCGGTGGGTTTTGAGCGCGATGGTTTCTACTCGGTATCCGTCAATGATCATTTTTATTCGCCTCTCGGGGGGCCGCAATCTAATCAATTAGAGTGTTTTACCACTCTGACGGCGATAGCTGGAGCTACGAGTAAAATAAAACTTGTACCGGCCGTAGCTGCTGCATCTTTTCGCTCTCCACCCCTATTGGCAAAGATAATCTCTGCTTTGGATCAGGCTTCCAATGGACGGTTTATTTCTGGTCTAGGGGCTGGCTGGCAGGATAAAGAATATTTAGCTCACGGTTATGAGTTTCCACCTCTGAAGGTCCGCCTGGAACAACTCGATGAAACTATACAGATAGTCAAGTTGATGTGCTCGCAAGAGAGCCCTGCTTTTAAAGGCAAGTATTTTGAGATCTATGATGCCTACAACAATCCTCGACCTGTACAAGAAAAAATACCCTTAATGATCCCAATCTAGGTGGAAAACCTTTAGCAGACTATTTTTATAGTTTTGAAGAAGAGATAGATGCCCAATTTTTATATTATAGCCTGCCATTTTATGATGCAATGGATAATACTCTGAGTTATCCCGAAAAATTTAATTTAGATAGATATGGAGGATTAAAAGTTATTTGTGAAAAAAAAAAATTATAATGGCTGTGTGGTTGTT
>CAJWFK010000088.1 GCA_913031125.1 uncultured Woeseia sp.
TTTGGCCGCCCGCCGTAGCGATATTGATATGGCCGTCAGCGGTGGGGTAGACGCCTGTCGGAATGCTGGTTGGGTGATTGTTACCTGCTTGAGGCGGTACATCGTGATCGATCAGCCAGCGGGCCGCCTGAAAATCGAGCATGGCGATTTGCGCCTGGAGGAGGGAGGACTGTACCCATTGTCCCTGGCCCGAAACTTCGCGCTCTAACAGCGCAACGAGGATACCAATGGCGCAATACATCCCGGCGCTTAAATCGGCGATGGGAATACCGGCGCGCACCGGTCCTTGGCCCGGTAGACCAGTAATCGACATCAGTCCGCCCATGCCTTGGGCAATCTGGTCGAAGCCCGGGCGCTTTTCATAGGGGCCGTTCTGACCGAAGCCAGAAATGCTGGCGTAGACCAGCCGAGGGTTGGACTCGCGAAGTGTCTCATAGTTGATGCCAAGTCGGTGCTTGACGTCTGGGCGGTAGTTTTCGATGACGACATCTGACTTATCCGCGAGGCGCTTGAAAAGAGCGAGGCCGTCTGGCTCTTTCAGGTTGAGTGTGAGGCTGCGCTTGTTGCGGTGCAGATTTTGAAAATCTGGCCCATGGCGAGCTTTTACTGGGTCCGCCGTGCTTTTATCGTCGGGCGTGGGCGGTAATTCGACCTTGATGACATCCGCACCCGCGTCGGCGAGGAGCTTTGTCGCGTAGGACGCGGTACACCCTGCGGGGAGTATCTACGCCGATTCTGGCAGCCGGTGTTCGTGGAATCAGAGTTAAATGATACGCCCACGGCGATTCGAATCCTGGGTGAAGATTTGGTGATTTTTCGTGATGGTATGGGAGATATCGGATTGCTGGAACGACGATGTGTCCACCGAGGTGCGTCACTCGAATTTGGAAAGATTGTCGAGAAGGGGATTCGTTGTTGCTACCACGGTTGGCAGTTCGATGTAGACGGTACTATCCTCGATACACCTGGAGAGCCTTCTGACAGCCCTATTCGACAAAAGATCTGTCAGGGTGCCTATCCAGTGCAGAGTTGGCGCGGTGTTGTTTTTGCATATATGGGTCCACCGGATAAGCGCCCTGAGTTTCCTGTGTTCGATGCATTTGAACATGACACCGCAATCGGTCGGCTGCGTGTCAATCACTCCCAATGTAACTGGCTCCAGGTCAACGAAAATGAAACAGATCCAATTCACCTGACCTTTCTGCATACGAGACTGTTCGGAATCCAGTTTGAGCCTGTTTATGGTGAGATTCCGACGATGGAATGGGTCGAAACACCAGTTGGAATGTTATACATCACTGTACGGCGCTGGAAAGATCATCTCTATTTGCGCACAAACGACATGTTGATGCCAAATGCCGTGCGTGTCGCAGGCATTGATGATGCGGAAGGAGAAACATTGTTTGATCGGCGGGGTAGTTCTCTCAGCTGGGTGGTACCAGTTGATGATACAAATTGTTTTAGCATTGGTTGGAGTGATATTGATAAGACACTGTACCTTCCTGATCGCTCTGGGTATATCGATCGACAGGCTAAAAAGGATGGACATGTAGTTGGGGCAGGAGATGTCGGGCAGACCGGTGAGCCCAGCTATGAAGACCGGCAACGGGCACCAGGCGACTGGGATGCATGGTCTTCTCAGGGACCGATCACACTACATAGCCGAGAGCATTTGGCTACAACAGATCGTGGAGTTACTTTGTATCGGAAATTGCTCAGACGTGGAATTCGGGCAGTTGCGCGTGGTAAGAACCCAAAGGGGTTAGATTTTGTGGGATCGGAACAAAGGCCAACTTATTGCCACAATACCGTTGCACGTATTCCTAAAGCCGGTAGTGAATCTAAAGATCAGGCGCTTATGTTAGCTTTTGGCCGAGAAGTGACACGTCGAATTCTTAGTGACGAATTCTCTAAAGATACACTTGGATGTGGAGATCCAAACAGACTTGATGAGGTTCGCCATGTTTTGGGTGTGGAATAGGTATGACGAAGAGTCTGCCGTGTTTTGTTAAGTACAATTTACTGCTGATTAATTATCTCAACTGTTGCTCCCCGAGGCCGGCCACTGCTGATATTGCCAATTAGTGAAGGACATGCAGAACACACCAGCACAAGGTTTATTTCTGCGTTTAATTCCAGGTAGTCTCCTGTCGCGGCAAGCGATGGTTCATCTTTTAATTCCCCATCAGGCAGGATGACGGCTCGTTCAAATATATTCCAAGGGCAAGGTATGGCCTGAAGCGGCGTCTCTCGTGAATGCATAATTTTCTTGAGATTATCCTGGCAATTCGGGCGCAGGTGTTCTGCACCGTAGTAACGGTTACTCTCTAGTGAACAAGCCGCGTGAAGGGTGTCATGATAGCCGGGTGAAGTGTCTTTGAGAATCGTCAGCATCGGTCGAAATCGGTTGCTCACTAGCGTATCACCCGGTTTAAAAAATAGGCGGTAAAGAGAAGATCGGCTGTGTGCCATTGAAAGAAACTCATTTGAGGATGAGCTGTCAAATGCCCAGGTATCCACAACCTGGTGGCCTTCCGAATTGATGATTCGGATAAGGGCGCCTTTAGAAACTGAAAAAGCTCTAGCTTCGCCGGGTGGGATAAATGTCAATGTTGGTGGCATCTGGTGTTGGTTGATAGTTTGCGTTTATTCTAGGAACTGCCTCGCGCTTTAAGTGAAATTTCGATCGAAATATCTCAGTCTTCGTGTCGCAGTTCACACATAAACCGGTAGACGCCAAGTTGTAGTGTTGGATAGGAAAATTGCTGGAATTCTCTTTCAATTTGTTCCGTTGTTGACTCATTCAGCGCATGGGCGACCACGCACCACTCGATACGGGAATCGCGTCCACGCATTTGTTCCTCGAGCCTGGGGTTGTACTCTACAGCGCTTGAGTTGAGTGAATATCGGACCCACACTTCAGATCGCAGGCATCCTGAGGTCTTACTTAGCTGATCAGCCAATGCCTTTAGGCCATCTTTATCTGATGGCCTACTTGAACGGGCAGTGATGACGTGACTGCCTCGCATTTCACCAACGTAGTGAATTCGGCTGCAGACTGTACGGGATACATTGATAAATGTACCCTGCATCACTTCACGTGTCAGTACGGATGGGTTATCCAGCTGGTATAGGTAGGCCTCCGAAAACAACACTTTAGCCGAAGCAGTTTCATAATAGGTAAAGTATTTTGGGGTGGCGTCACTAGACTGGTGACGACGGCCTAGCTTAAAGCCGGGAATGCTCACGCGGTCTTGAAGGTGCTCGCTCTGATACCAATGTTCGTACAAAGATTCTTTGTTCGTTTTGCAGTCATTCCACAGAGCAAGAATCCCTGTTGGTTCTGCTGAACTGTTATCTTCCATAATTAGAGTATCTCTTGATGTCCAACCGTCTGAATTGTTAGTATTACGCGGTCAGATTCGACAGGTTTAGTCAAATCTTCGAGTTGAACGATACGAATAGCATTCAAGGTTTCTTCAATAAACGCTCCAACGTCCGCTACTCTGTCCTGGCTTCTACGCGATAAATATCGCACACGCCGCCCAAATAATATGATTGGTATTAACACTAACGGTACTACAAGGAATACAAACCCTGTCAGCCGTGGACTAGTAATGAAAAGCATTGCTGTACCGCCGAAAAACAGTAATAGATTACGCAAGGCAATGGAGATTTGTGAACCAACGACAGATTGTAATAAGGTTGTATCTGTAGTAAGCCGAGATAGAATTTCTCCTACGCGCGTCGTTTCAAAAAATTGTGTGTCCAAATGCAGCACATGATTGAAGACATCTTTGCGTATATCAGCGACAACTCTTTCACCTATCCATGAGACCAAAAAAAAGCGCGCATAAGTGGCTGCAGTTAGGCTCACTATAATTATAAACAACCCAACCAAAGCGTGGTCCAAAAGTTCTTCATTTCCGCTACTAAAACCATGGTCAATTAACGATCTAAGACCTTCCCCCATTACCAAAACCGCAGAGGCTGCAATCGTTAATGCAATCAATGCTCCGGCTATTGCAACGCTATAAGGCTTCAAATAAGGAAAGATCCCGCGCAAGGCTC
>CAJWFK010000089.1 GCA_913031125.1 uncultured Woeseia sp.
GGGCCTATCTTTCGGCTTGTGTCAACCGTCATTACGCCGTTACTTCCAGCCACTACCTCCAGAAACCTTAACGGTGTCCGCAGTCATAAACTCGCAAGCGTCTGAACACATAAACAACACTAGTTCGCCAATTTCTTCCGGCCGTCCGGCCCGACCCATAGGATTGCGCGTAATTGCCTCTTCCAACATCCCGGGTTCGTTTATATCCTGAAAGGGAGTGTCCACGATGGCGGGGGAGATCGAGAGCACCCGAATACCCTTATCCGCAAACTCTCGCGCCGCACCCATGGTAAGCGTATCCACAGCGCCTTTCGCAGAGGCATAATGAGGGGACTTACCCGGCCCACCCATACGAGCGGCCATGCTGGCTACATTTACAATCACACCCTGACCCCGCTCCAGCATATGGGGAATAGTCTCCTGCATCGCATATAATGTGCCTTTGACGTTTAGATCGTAAGTTCGGTCCCAAAGGTCATCGTCAATTTCAAGAAACTTGGCGCGTTTGATCGCGGAACCTGCGCTATTGAATAGAAAATCAACCTGGCCATAAACATCGATTGATTTAGCAACCATGGCCTGTACACTCTTGCGCTGAGTTACGTCCACATAAATACCAGTAGCCAAACCACCTGCAACCTCGGTTTTCCGCGCCGACGCCTTAGCATTTTGCTCATCTATATCAGCGCATACAACATTCGCTCCCTCGCGCCCGAAAATTACTGCCGTTGCCTGCCCTATTCCGCTTCCAGCCCCCGTAATGACGATGGTTTTTCCCTTAAAATATTCAGGTGTCTTGGGTGAAAATGGGGCCTAATGGTATCCGTGCATCACTTCTTGCAGGTGTCAATGATCTTGGTGGTACGCTCATGAATGAGAGTATCACCCGGGCAGCAGGTGCAGGGCATGGACAGGAGACATCGCCCGAGACGATGGTGCGAATGATTGAGTCAGCGGGGCGGATTCCGCGGCAACGCTCCACAGTCTACGGCGACGTGTCCTCGGCGCGGAAAAGTGTCGCTTTCCAGGCACCGGAACTGGCAATTGTCGAGAATACCCCAGCACAAAAATACGAACGAACAGGACGCCGTGAACTCGTGCGTCCGGGTATGCAACGGGGTTAGGAGCCTCCGTAATTCTTTTCAAAAACCAAATGTCCTTACCCGAACACATTCTTACTGGTTATAAAGTCTTAGACTTTACCCATGTTTTAGCCGGCCCCTCGGCAACACGGCTTATGGTTGAAATGGGCGCCGAAGTGATAAAAGTCGAATTCCCACCAGCCGGTGATGTGTCCCGCGGACTGCCGATGATAAAAGATGGGCGCAGCGGTTATTTCCTGCAACAAAATCGTGGGAAAAAATCCATTTGTGTTGATGGCAAGACAGATGCAGGGCGTGAGATTCTTGATGGATTAATTGCGCAGGTTGACGTTGTAATGGAGAATTTCGCGCCAGGCGCAGCAGACCGACTTGGTATAGGATGGGAACGGGTGAAAAAGATAAACCCTCGTGCTGTGATGTGTTCTCTATCTGCTTTTGGTCAAGAAGGACCACTTTCACAGCAGCCAGGGTTCGATTACATAGCGCAAGCCTACGCCGGGGTTACTACCATGATTGGGGAAGCTGATGGCCCCCCATATTTTCCGCTACTCGGCCTTGGTGATGTTAATACCGGCGTGCATGCAGCGTGTGCAATTGGGTTTGCCCTGTTGCACCGTGAACGTTCTGGGAAAGGACAGTACCTGGATATTTCGTTGCTTGACTCCTACTACCATAGTCACGAGTTAAATGTCCAGGTTTACAGCGCAAGTAATGGAGGAATTGAGCCTACCAGATCAGGACTGCATCACTATGCCGTCTGTCCATTAGGTTTGTTCAAGGGAGTAGAGCATTATTTGTTTATTATTGCTCTAGAGCCGCAGTGGAAGCAGGTGTGTGTTGCGATTGGGCGTCCCGAGTTATGCGATGATGAGCGGTACAGTACAAATACGAAACGCCTCGATCATCAGGAAGAAGTTAATCAACTAATACAAGACTGGATCGATACCAAATCATCAGATGAGGAGATTCTGAAAGCACTCCAAGCACAGCGGGTGCCCTGCGCTCCAGTGTTGAGCATAGCGGAGACTGTTAGGGAGCCGCACTTAAGAGAGCGCGGGACAGTTCGGACAGTTACGGATCCAAAATTTGGAGAGGTTGATCTACCCGGGATGCCCCTTCGGTTTTCCGACTATCCGCATAATATCCCTTTGCAGACTGCACATCTGGGCGAGCACAATGTCGAGATATTAACTAGAATGCTTGGTTATAAAGCGGACAAGATACAGGAGTTATATGAGGCTAGCGTTCTGCACGAGAATCCAGCTACGTAGACCTTTTTGGATTTCAAATACTTAGTCCCTTCTGCTGGCTTCTTAGCTATCCGCTCTAGCATATAGTTATTCAGTCTATATCGTTATTCTGGGTCGCGCTGATTCTTAATATATTTTTTTCTCTACCTGATGGATTTGGCTGTTGTGCTTAATTCGAAAATAATTTGCGCGACGTACCCTAGCTAGGGCTGTTACTATTAGTGGACGTTGTAAAAATGAGAGATAGGACGATTTTATGAGCGACAAAATTGTGATGCGTGTGGGGGAGTGTCTCGTTGCGGGTGGCCCACCTGGTACTGCTGCCGAGCCTGAAGTTGCTATAGGGGAAATGGACGGCCCAATGGGAATCGCATTTGGGACATTGCTTGGTGACCAGGTGCAAGGTCATTCGCGGGTCCTTGCAATACTTAATACAGATATTATGGTGCGCCCCGCTACTTTGATGGTGAGTAAGGTCACCGTTAAGAAAAGTCGCTACACCAATATCCTAATGGGAACTGTACAAGCCGCCATTGCTAACGCGGTCATCGACTCGGTGCGGGTCGGTGATATTCCAAAAGAGAAAGCTAACGATATCGGAATCATTGTTTCGGTTTGGCTAAACCCATCGGTAGCCGACGATGATAATTTAGATCACAAGATATTGTTCGATATCCATCGGGAAGCAACAGCGACGGCAATTCATAAGGCCATGAATAACGAACCGTCGATCGATTGGTTATTGGAGAATCAAGATAAATTGACGCACAAATATTTTCAAATGGGATTGGATGGAAAGATTTAATGTTAGCGTGAATTTTATCATTTGACTCATGTAAAGCGTATAGCTGCTTTCCGTTCTATAATCGACGTTTTTCTCCCCCCTGCATGAGTTAATGGTTTCCTGCCTTGATCAGTGTTCTGAGGAACAAACCTTGTAAGAATACACAGTTTTATGTGGAAGAATATGGCTATGTATGAATCACTAAATGTTTACGGCGAAGCGCTTGAATCCTGCTCAGTTGACCCGGTGACGGGGTTTTTTCGAGATGGCTGTTGTAACAGCGGGGATGATGATATTGGATCGCATACAGTGTGCGTAGAATTAACGCGGGAGTTTTTGGAGTTTTCGACTTCTAATGGCAATGACCTATCGACTCCCCGTCCAGAATTAGCTTTTACAGGGCTACAACCAGGTGATCGATGGTGCTTGTGTGCTGCACGCTGGCTT
Organism: uncultured Woeseia sp.; assembly: GCA_913031125.1. Lineage (GTDB taxonomy): Bacteria > Pseudomonadota > Gammaproteobacteria > Steroidobacterales > Woeseiaceae > SZUA-117. The sequence continues at coordinate 3,585 of CAJWFK010000089.1, forward strand.
GAAGCCTTAGAGGCTGGTGCTGCCCCCCGAGTTCATCTTACGCGGACCCACCTTAGCGCCCTAGAAGTAGTGTCATTGGATAAATTGCGCTTATATGCGGTTGATTTAAATTAAATATCGCTACTGGGCAGTTCTTCAACGAAAGAAAAATAAGGAAAGGAGCATACTCTGCTGTAATTTGAACATCGGGGGTAAAATCCCGAAGTTAGTGGCAACCACCCCATGAAAGGACAGCGAGTAGAAGAGGCACCGGAATCGTAGATTACCCTCATTGTAGATAGGAGATTCGGAAAAATAAAAAAATGCGAAAGGATTATTTGCGGCCTACTTCCACATCTTTTGTAGCAATCTAATCTGAAAAGCGAGGAGCAGCCCATGTCTACCTATGTACTTGTTCATGGTGCGTGGCACAGTGGGGATTTGTTTGAAAATACTGCTGAGGTAATTCGAAATAGCGGACATGAGGTCTTGCTGC
>CAJWFK010000090.1 GCA_913031125.1 uncultured Woeseia sp.
GTGCGCACTTGCGGCTCCAACCGTCAATTCATACAAACGTTTAGTCATTGGAGAATCTATTTCGGGTGCGACTTGGGCCCCGGCATTTATTTCCTATGGTGACAATAATCGTTCGGCGCTTGTGCGCGTACCCTATGGCCGGTTAGAACTCCGCTTGGCTGATGGTGGTTGTAATCCTTATCTGGTCACAGCAGCATTGATCGCTGCCGGCCTGGATGGTGTGGACAATAAGCGGGACCCAGGGGAGCCACTTAACGTCAATCATTACACCGCTGACCTTACCTCAATGGATATCGATATTTTGCCTCAAAGTCTTGACCGAGCCCTCGACGCATTAGAAAAAGACACGTTGTTTGCGGAAACACTCGGACAAGGAATTATCGATGAATTTGTTCGGATAAAGCGTATGGAATGGACAGATTACATGCGTCATGTTTCAGATTGGGAAGTTGACCGGTATCTTGAGTTTTTTTGAGCTGGGGAGACTAAGTATGTGTGGAATTGTCGGTTTATATCTTAAAAACCCATCACTCGAAGACCGTCTTGGAGAGCTTTTTTCGCCGATGCTTATAGAGATGACCGACCGTGGTCCAGATAGCGCCGGTTTTGCCATTTATGGAGACGAAGTTGCTGACGGGTACGTTAAGCTATCGCTACAACACACTAACGACAGATTTCCGTGGGCGGATCTTGCTACTTGGCTAACAGATGAATTAGGTGAAGAGGCTGACCTATCCGAGCATGCGACAGCCGCCGTGATCCGGGTGAAGGCTACCGAATCTGCAGTCCGAGATTTACTCGAAGAAAATTATTCCGATTTACGGATTATGAGTATCGGCCGGGGCATAGAGATTCGGAAGGAAATAGGGCTGCCTCAGATGGTATCTGATCGGTTTGGCCTTCCAGATATGAAGGGCACCCATATAATTGGGCATACGAGAATGGCGACCGAAAGCGCCGTGACCACGGAAGGTTCACATCCGTTTTCAACGGGAATGGATTTATGTTTGGTACATAATGGGTCACTTTCCAATCACAACCGATTAAGGTCTTGGCTAAAACGCCAAGATATTAAGTTTAAAACCGATAACGACACGGAGGTTGCGGCTGGGTATTTAAGCTGGCGTTTGCGCGAGGGAGCGACCCTGCAGGAAGCGCTAGAAACGGCTTTGTGTGATCTTGACGGTTTTTACACATTTGCCGTCGGCACGCGGGAGGGGTTTGCAGTGCTACGTGATCCGATCGCCTGCAAACAGGCGGTCATGGCAGAAACGGTTGATTATGTGGCAATGGCGACTGAATTTAGGTCGCTCGCTGGGTTGCCTGGGATAGCAAATGCCCGTATCTGGGAACCCGAGCCCGGACAGGTTTACAGCTGGGGCCGCAAGGCTGCACGAACCAACAAAGGTACTTAGAAATGAATACCGTTGATTTACAAAAACAAAGTGTCAGGGATTTGAACCATGCACTTCATCAATTGCCCGAGGGTAACGAAAATGTTGGCTGGGAGATTCTGAATCCTGGCGGGAAACATAATATCGCTTGCGGACTTGATCGGGAATTAAATATACGGGTTGATGGGCATGCCGGCTATTACTGTGCCGGCATGAATAAGCGAGCAGATGTTACCGTTACGGGTAATGTTGGCGTCGGTGTGGCAGAGAACATGATGTCTGGTAGTGTGTTCGTGCAGGGAAATGCCGGTCAATCGGCCGGGGCGACAGCACGTGGAGGGCTCTTGGTGATTGATGGCGATGCCGCAGCGCGATGCGGTATTTCAATGAAAGGTGTAGATATCGTGGTAAAAGGGTCGATCGGGCATATGGGCGCTTTTATGGGGCAGGCGGGCCGAATGGTTGTCTGCGGCAACGCCGGCGAAGCACTGGGAGATTCGTTATATGAGGCACGGATTTACGTCAAAGGCAGTGTTGCATCACTTGGCGCTGACTGCGTCAAGAAGGAAATGCGTGGCCAACATGTTCAGGAATTACAAGAACTGCTCTACGCCAATGGGCTAAATGAAAATGTGTCGGAGTTTACGCGTTACGGTTCTCAGCGGAACCTCTATCACTTCCAAGTCGATAACGCATTGGCGTATTAGGAAAGGTACCTATAATGACCAGCCAGAATCCAGGAATACGAGAATCCAGACTTTTTAATCGTGACGTCATTCATGAGATCCAACGTGCCGCCGAAACAGGTATTTATGATATTCGTGGTTTCGGGGCCAAGCGCCAACTTCCACACTTTGACGACCTCCTTTTTCTTGGGGCGAGTGTTTCTCGCTATCCTCTTGAGGGTTATCGTGAACGCTGTGATACCAATGTAACCCTAGGTACGGTGAACGCCGAAAAGCCTATCGAAATCGATATCCCAATTACAATTGCGGGAATGAGCTTCGGTGCCCTTTCCGTAAATGCCAAAGAAGCGCTCGGTCGCGGCGCGTCTGAGGTCGGTACCACTACCACTACCGGCGATGGCGGCATGACTTCCGAAGAGCGTCGCTACTCGACGAAGCTTGTCTATCAATATTTGCCGTCGCGCTATGGGATGAATCCGGACGATCTCCGTAAAGCTGATGCAATCGAAGTGGTTATAGGTCAAGGGGCAAAGCCAGGCGGTGGTGGCATGTTATTAGGACAAAAAATTACTGATCGCGTGGCGGATATGCGCACTTTGCCAGCTGGTATTGATCAGCGGAGTGCCTGCCGACACCCGGATTGGACTGGTCCTGATGACCTAGCAATAAAAATTATTGAATTGCGCGAGGTTACGGATTGGCGGGTTCCAATATTTGTAAAAATCGGTGCGACGCGAACCTATTATGATACAATGCTTGCAGTGAAAGCTGGGGCCGACGTCATTATACTAGATGGCATGCAGGGGGGCACTGCGGCGACGCAGGATGTGTTTATTGAACATGTCGGTATACCGACACTGGCGGCGGTACCACAGGCGGTCGATGCGCTGCAGGAAATGGACATGCATCGAAAAATCCAACTCGTAGTGTCGGGTGGCATCCGTTCTGGAGCCGATGTTGCTAAATGTCTTGCACTTGGTGCTGATGCGGTATCGATCGGAACGGCGGCCCTAATTGCTCTGGGCTGTAATCATCCGAGATGGCAGCAAGATTATGAAAAACTCGGTACTTCTGCAGGGTTCTACGACGATTATCACGAAGGTAAAGACCCGGCCGGTATTTCAACTCAGGACGAAGACCTCGGCTCACGGTTAGACCCAATAGCTGGAGGCCGGCGGTTGGCGAATTATTTACGGGTTCTCACATTAGAAGCTCAGACCCTTGCCCGCGCCTGCGGTAAATCCCATGTTCTAAATTTGGAACCGGAAGATATGGTAGCCCTAACGATTGAAGCGGCAGCCATGGCACGTGTACCACTTGCGGGAACTGATTGGATACCAGGAAAAGAGAAAAAACTATAATGGGTTGCCCGAGCTCATCCTTATTAAGGTTTATTGGAAATTACAAAAATCCTTATACCATCGTAGTTTGAGTTTTACTGGATTAAATTTTTACGTTACGGCTAGTTGACGAAAGGTGAGAACGATGAGTGCTAAGACGGCGAAGTTCTATGTTGGCGAACTGGTACAACACAGGCGGTTCGACTATCGCGGGGTCGTTGTTGATGTTGATGCAAGTTTTTCCGGTACGGAGGAATGGTATAACACTATGGCACGATCTAATCCGCCCAAGGATGAGCCGTGGTATCACGTGCTGGTCCACCAAGCCGAACATTCAACCTATGTCGCGGAGAAAAATCTAGAAACTGATTTGACGGGGAAACCAGTAGCACACCCGTTTCTTAATCAATTCTTCGATGAAATGCGCGATGGTGTTTATGTTAGAATCCATGCCTCCCACTAGAACCAATGACTTAATAATTTAGCTAAATAAACTTAACGGG
>CAJWFK010000091.1 GCA_913031125.1 uncultured Woeseia sp.
AACTTTAAGATGCATGTCTTCATCAAGCATTGATTCGTCTAGTTGCTCGAACGTGTTAGCGTTTCCGTGTCCAGCGTTATTTATAAGAATGTCAATGTCACCGTGTTGTTCTCGGATTTGTGAGAATGCATATTCAACACTTGATGGATCTGACACATCACAGCAAATTCCTTCAATTTCACCTACTGCAGTCGACTGAATTTCTTCTATAGCAGCATCTAATTTGCTGCGTGTCCTTGCGAGTATGACGACATTTACTCCTTCTTCAGCGAGTATGTGTGCAGCGGCTTTTCCTATTCCTTCGCTTCCGCCAGTTACGGCTGCGGTTCGTCCTGAGATTCCTAGATTCATGTTTTTTTACCCAGCATTAGACGCATGTTTTATGAACTGATTTATATACGTCGCTTTTGATTTGTTACCTGAATTAATACAGGTGATTGGAACATAAATCGTATCGCACCTGAACTCTGTCAGGGGTAAACTGCGCTCGCTTTGACAAACATAAAACCTTCTAACGAATCGCTATCGACCACATTTGGAGATACTGGAACCGAACTCGAAAACAGTTCTGAGACTCACGCTGGACTAGGTTTAATGTACGGCCTTTCAGCAGGCCATGGGATCAAACACTTTGGGCAGGGAGCTCTACTTGTAATGATTCCTAGTATCAGGGCAACGCTTGGTTTAGGCGATGTTGCTATTGGTGGGATGTCTTCTGCTCAGTCAATTTCTTCAGGGATAGCAAATATTCCAGCCGGAATACTCACAGATATGTTCCGAAAAAAGATAGCCTGGATTTTGCTAGCATCGATGCTGATGGTGGGTGTGGGTTACATAATTATTGGGTCTTCACCGGTTTACTGGGCTTTGCTAATTGGTGTGACGATTGTAGGGTTTGGTACTTCGCTATGGCATGCTCCCGCGTTTGGGACTCTTGCAGCGAGATATCCCGAAAGACGCGGTTTTGCGATGGCCGCTCATCTAACAGGTGCTCAAATTGGGAATACTACTTCTCCATTGATAATAGGCTTTTTGCTTGCAGGATCCATCGGGTCATGGGTTGTATTTAGCGGAATCGATTGGCGATGGCTTTGCGCGATCATTTCGATTCCTACGTTTCTCACCGGGCTGGCTGTAATTACTCGTTTTAAGACTGCAGGTGCTGAGTCCAAAGGTGATATCAGCTTAGGAGAGTATTTCAGCTCGGCTAAAAAGATGTTCACCAATACTGGAGTACTAGGAATGGCGTTGTTGGGAGCGATGCGAGGCGCTGTCCACAATTCTTTTCAAGTGTTTTTGGTTATATATATGCGAGAAGAACTGGACTATTCAGATACGTTAGTTGGTGTGCATGTTGCCTTAATTACTATGGCTGGAATTGTTTCTACTCCGATTATGGGCAACATGTCTGACCGAATCGGTCGTCGACCTGTGATTTCGTTTGCTATGACCACAATGACACTGCTGATATTTCTTTTTCTTTATTTTGATTCTGGTTTACCTATGACGATTTTGATAGCAGTGTTAGGGCTTTTCTTTTTTTCAGTAATGCCGATTATTAATGCTGCTGCTATGGATATGATCGATAAAGGCTCCGAAGGTTCCGGAACAGCACTGATGTTTACCGGCGGATCAATTGTTGGTTCGCTCACTCCTATTGCTGCTGGATTTATTAATCAAGAGACAGGCTTTCACGGCGTCATAATTTTTGCAGGGATCATTGCTGCTATGGGTGCTGCTTTGTCTTTGTTGTTACCGATGAAGGTCAGGGTTTGATAAGGACAGCCGAGATCGAATACTTAGCTAGCGTTCAATCGAAATACGTAAGGTTTAGGCACGCCTGATAAGGAGATATTGATGAAAGCTATCGACATTCACGCTCATATTCCAAGAATGCCAGGGATCCCTGAATACGGCATAGAATCAGGATTGCGTCGGATGTTTCGTATGACTGATGAGCCAGACGACGTGCTTAAGATGGTAGAAACTTATCGTTCTATTGATACTAAAGCGGTGATTTTTTCTGTTGATGCGGAGACTGAAACAGGTGACTTGCCTGACCCCCATGAATATATAGCTAAGACAGTTCAAGAAAACTCGGATGTGTTGATTGGATTTGCTAGTGTTGATCCACGAAAAGGTGACTTAGCTGTTGAAGAGCTCGAACGAGCAGTTACCCAATTAGGACTCTGTGGTTTGAAGCTTCATCCGATTCATCAGGCTTTTTTTCCTGATGACCCTAAATTCACGCCCTTGTTCGCTAAAGCTGAAGAGTTGGGGGTCCCGGTGATTATGCATTCAGGGTATGCCGCTGCAGGTGCGAATACTCCTGGTGGTGGTGGGTTCGAGTTAGCTTATGCGCGTCCGATACCTGGTTTCGATTCGCTAGCAGCGCGTCATCCCGAGTTAACAATCATTATGGCTCATCCAGCATGGCCATGGATTCAGGAGCAGATTGCAGTAGCTTTGCATAAGCCAAATGTTTATATAGATCTCTCAGGATGGGCGCCAAGGTATATTCCTAAAGAACTGATAATGGAGGCAGGTGGAAGGTTGAGAAAGAAAGTATTGTTCGGTTCGGATTATCCTTATATTTCTCCTGTTAAATGGATGGAAGAATTTGCCGAATTGGACATTCGCGATGAAGCTCGTCCACTGATTCTTCGAGATAATGCAGCGAAGATCTTGGGGATATAGGTTTTAAGTCTGCTGCTGCTGTTGCTACTGTTGATTTTGTATTTAAGCGATAATGAACTTAATTAAATACTAGGAATCGGTTAGCTATTAGATTAAAATAATGCGCCTCTCCGGAGGCGTAATTTGGAGAGGCGCATAGGCTCACTAGCGGAGACTATGTCAGCAACTTCAGAGCCCGTGAAGTTTGTTGACGGCATAAGGTTCGTGTGTCCGCACGAACCCTAGCTTTTCAATAAGTTGTCTCTACGCGATATTCGATTTTTGGCGTTAGAATCCCTATTTGTGTCTCACTCGACTACACTGGGATTTTTGTGGAACTGATCTGCTGTGGTACTGCAGAAGCTCCTGCTACACCTCCGTTAAGACTTGCCAAGGCAGATTTGAGACGGCTATCTAAAATTCGTAGACTACTAATGAGCTTTAGGCGTCGGTATTCCGGGATTACTTGGAGTTGCATTACATCTAGTTCGCCTGCGATTTTTAGTACAGCGTTTTCAATTAGTGCAGTGTCGGCTTCGACCGGCATGGCTGGCTGGATAACTGGTGTAGGCTCTGGTTCGCGTTCTGGTGCCCGTTTGCCGTTTACCACCTCGTCTATAATGTCTTCTATTGACATTGCGGTCGAGTTTTTTGCGCGTCCGACAATACGTTCAACATGTACGCTGGAAAGTCTTCCGTCAATGAATGGTTTAGCTATTTCTCGCTGTCTTACGTGATCTTCTATATCGGCGATTGAACGAGCCTCTTTAAATGTCAGCTCTCCACTGTCCACTTTATCTCCAAGTCCTGGATCTAAAGTGCGAATCAAGCTTTCGTAGTGATGAATAGTCCCTGGTGTAATTCCTGTGCGACGAGCTAATTCCTGCTGGGTTATCTCATGACTGTCTCGATATTCCATGAAGGCACGGCCAAGTTGCATTGGCGGTACCAGTGCTGAGTGGTATTGCTCTGCGAGCGAAAACTCCCAACGTTCCTGATCGGTGACAACGTTTTTTACGGTGCATTCGACCAAAACCTCACCGGCCTCGCGTGCTGCTGATAGTTTTCGTTCACCTGAGAGAAGCAGGTATCCGTTATCAGTAGAGAGGACTATGGGATTTCTTTTTGATCTCATAGATCGCGTGCTCTCACGGCGTGTTTTTTTAGTCGATAGGCGTGGTAGATCTGGGTCAGGGAAAACCACTTTCTTAAATATGTTAGCA
>CAJWFK010000092.1 GCA_913031125.1 uncultured Woeseia sp.
GTACGGGATGACATACATAGTACGTCCCGCCATACAGCCAGCAAACAATTCATCTACTTTAGCGTGCCCCTCTTCGGGCGCCATCCAATTGTTGTTTGGGCCTGCGTCCTCGGCATCGCTGGTGCAGACAAATGTAAGATGCTCGACTCTAGCCACGTCACTTGGATCGGATCGATGCAAAAAACAGTTAGGGTGGGTCTTCTCGTCCAGTTTCTCCAACGTCCCGTCAGCCAACATTTCTTCGATTAGCCTTTCATATTCGTCGTCTGAACCATCGACGAGATGGATCTTGTTTGGAGTTGTTGCTGCCGCGACCGCATCTATCCAGGCGGCCAGGTCGGGATTATTCGTCATTAAAAATATCTCCTCGAATTGGCAAAATCTTGAAGTCCAATTCGAAATTTGTCGTCTTTGGGGTAGCACCTATGGAGCGCGAAAGCGAAGCCAGGAATCCTAACCAACCCGGTTGCAAATTTGAAGGTCGGACATACCGATTTCTCAATTTAATTACAATTATCTACAAATCTCTCTGCACCTAGTACGCCACGGTTCCAACGGCGTGCCTGTCTTCCTTCGATGGGATTCCGTATATTTTTAGCCAATGGGTTGACACCGGATGTTTATCATAATATTGTGCACCACAGCATATTGCATTGCAGCATATTGAATTTCTACGCGTCACAGGAAATAAACTCATGGAAAACAATTACTTCGAACAGTTAAATACTTTTGGTAAGACAACAAGAGAGTCGGCTAAAGCGCTCGAAACAATCAACGCCAAGGTTTTCGCTCAGCTTAACCAAAAACATATGGAACTATTTAACTCGGGCGTCGCGATAAATAACAAATTTGTCTCACTTCTTGGGAACACTAAGGACGTCCAGACTCTGGTAACTGAGCAGACGCAACTGACTAGCGAATACACCGGTAAGGTCATTGGAATGATCCAAGACGCAACAGACATCCTCGCTGGGTCCCTAGACGATTACCAGGCGTGGTTACAAGGCAGTTTGCAAAGCGCAGCCGCCTCAACGGCAAGCAAAACAGCCGCTTAATTCCCCAAACCATATCAGCATTACGGTTGATATTGGCCCTCATTCCCCCTGGTTGTCTGGTTCCAGATCACCGGGGGGTATTTTTATCACTCTGAAAAGGGTAACTGCCATTCGACCCAAACACGCCCTACTCACTGGGTTGTTCGCCTCAAACAAACATCTGCAGTCGGGAAACATACAAAGATCCTATCAATCAACAAAAAAAAGAGCGATAGCCGCGGTTATTTGATACGGTGTCTCGCAAAGTTTACCCGATACAATCTCTTCAGGATGCCGCGGCTGGAACACTCCAAGCGTGCGCAATTGAGTCGCTCACTGCATATTACTCGGCGGCTATCAGCCTTTGCTGCCTAAAGCAGTATTTTATCTTAAGCTAAGCCACTCGCGAATCGCGCTAGGCAAAAGGTCATGCGCCGCAAGACTCACATACAAGCCGATGTGCCCTCCCGGAAACTCCAAAACTTCATAATCGTCGCTTCCAACATACTCGCCCAATGCAAGCGACGCTGGGGGTGGAACTAAATGATCATCCGATGCATAGATATTCAACACCGGCATCCGCAACGCTGTCAGATCTACACGGCGATTTCCGATAGACACTTTACCTTTTATCAAATCGTTATTTTGATAAAAGTACCGCGCAAATTCCCTGAACGCCTCACCTGCTAGTGCCGGACTATCAAATATCCATTTCTCCATCCTCAAAAACATCCGGATGGCCTCAACATCATCGAGTCCATCCACCATATGCACATATTTTTGCTGCGCAAGCCGAAATGGTTTTAGCGACAAAAATATTATGTTGAGCATTTCGCCAGAAATATTGCCGCTACTGTCAACCAATAGGTCGACGTCAATGTGTCTGAATAGATGACTAAGCATATCTTTAGTGGCATGAAAATCGATAGGCGTGACTGTAGTGATCAGGTTACGGATTTTTTCTGGCTTCAACGCGCTATAACATACGCTGAACGTGCCGCCCTGACAGATACCGAGAAGGTTAATCCGAGGCTGCTTTGTGACATCGCAGATAAAATCTACTGTAGCGTTAACATAGCGACAGATGTAGTCCTCTAAAGTGAGTCCACAATCCGCGTCATCCGGATAACCCCAGTCGATGAGGTAGATATCTAGGCCACGATCCAATAAAGAACGGATCAGTGACCGATCTTGCTGAAGATCAATCATGTCCGGGCGATTGACCAAGGCATAAATTATGAGTACTGGTACAGGATTACACAGGGCCGCACGCGGTCGATACCGGTAGAGTACAACCTTATCGATCCGGAAGACCTCTTGTCTTGCGCACGATCCAAGCTCTACATTTTGAGCGACCGGCCATGTTACGTTAGCGGCAGCTAGCTTTCCTGCAACAGCGGATAGTTCTGTGCTCACTTTCTCCGGAGTAAGGCAGATTCGAGGCATAGTCCTATTCTTGCGGCCGTCTAGTATCAAAGCTGATTTGGCGGCGTTGATGTTGTTTGAACGACTTCCCTTAACTCGTCTATTTTCCGAGCAAAATCTTTAATTCGAGTAATCAACAACGTGAGGTCATCATCACCTAACAGCGTTCCAGTCAAAGCGTGAGCCTTCCCTTGCAAATCAACCTGTCGCTCACTAACAGAAGCTGGTTCCGGTCTTTTGCCCAGGCTCGCAAACTGCGGCCCTGCTACTCCAAGCTCCTGAGCAATTTTCCGCATGCGGGCACTTGTATTGATAAAACGACCAAATATCTGTGAGTACTCCACTGTCATGACCTTTTCAGCGTATGTTTGCTCGGCAATCGAGATCCAAAAGTCATAGAGTTCACGTAAGCTAGTGATCTCATAATCGTCATTTTTATCGTCGGAAATCGATTGCTGAAAGCGCGCCGAGGCTCTCTCCAAAACATCCGTTAGTTGTTGGCTAAGTTCATTGGCGGCGTTAACTTGATCCTGAAGCACCTCAGCGAATTCACAGCGGCGGGACTCTTCCAAACTAAGACCTAAGGATGATGGGTCTTCGATTACCTTAAACTCGGACGGCGACGTTAGGCACCACTCGTTGTTATCAGAAGAATTATTCCCTGCAACGCTGCCGAATAGCCACTTATGGAGTGGTGCCCCTATTAGATGGCCCAAGCTTTGATTCAAGCCCTGGCTAAAAATCGCCGGACCAAGCTGATCCCAATTGATGTTCGAACTGTGCTCCTCTATTCCATCACTACTGCCACTTCTACCCCGACGAACCAGAGTTAGGCAAAGCTGTCCGAATTGCTGCTCCAAATCCATATCGGTGTTTGGATCGTCTGGCATTACTCAATTCACGTCTGTCTACTTAGTCGCACGGTTTTCGACTAGGTGCTCAACCACCGCTGGATCAGCAAGTGTACTGGTGTCTCCGAGATTACCGAGTTCGTTCGCCGCTATCTTGCGCAAAATGCGACGCATGATCTTGCCAGATCTCGTCTTTGGTAAACCTGGTGCCCACTGAATGACGTCAGGAGTCGCTATCGGTCCAATCTCTGTACGCACGTGTTTTACTAGCTCATCACGTAAGTTATCAGTTGCCTCGATCCCTTTCATTAGAGTCACGAAGGCATAGATGCCTTGACCTTTGATTTCGTGCGGATAACCAACGACAGCAGCTTCGGCAATAGTGTCGTGCAACACCAACGCACTTTCGACTTCTGCCGTTCCCATGCGGTGTCCTGAGACATTGATAACA
>CAJWFK010000093.1 GCA_913031125.1 uncultured Woeseia sp.
ATGTCTACAATTCGGCTGTAAAAAGTGCTGCAAATTATCGAGGATTTAATGTGGGTCAGTGTCGAGCACCCGTGCTGCCTTTGGGCAATCAGGATCACTCCATCCTGACTCAGAATCTAGATACAATCGGTTAGTTCGCGGCGTTCTGTTTTATAACAATAACGCTACTATCTCTTGCTGGCTCGTCAGTACAATGCTAACCGTAGACTCAATCAGTAAAAGCTTCGGTGGACTAACCGCCGTTAACAATTGCAGTTTTACCATTGAAGCTCATTCAATTACTGGCCTCATAGGGCCTAATGGAGCGGGAAAAACGACAATTTTTAACGTAATCGCGGGTGCTATGAAGCCCGATACTGGCGGTGTCCAATTTCAAGGGAGGAATATTACTGGCCAACCTGCACATAAGTTATTCCACCTTGGAATCATGCGCACCTTTCAAATTCCTCAAGAATTTTTCGCAATGACGGTGCTGGAAAACCTTATGGTAGTTCCAGCAGCGCAGTCAGGCGAAAACCTATTCTATGCCCTGCTATCGCCTGGAAACGTTACCGTGCGCGAAAAGGAAGTTCGTGACCGAGCAGTCGATGTGCTGGATTTTCTACGACTCACTCATGTGATTGATGAACTCGCCGGTAATCTATCTGGCGGCCAGAAAAAACTACTGGAACTTGGCCGTGCGATGATGGCTGACCCTGACATCATATTGCTGGATGAGCCCGGTGCCGGTGTAAATCCAACGCTGCTTGGCGATCTAGCTGAAATGATTGAGCGTCTTAATAAAGAAAGACATTACACCTTTTGTATTATTGAACACAATATGGATATGATTGCTCGACTGTGTGATCCCGTCATTGTTATGGTTGAGGGTGCAGTACTTATGCAGGGTGATATGAATACTGTACGCGCCGATCCTCGCGTATTAGATGCGTATCTTGGTGGCGATGTGCACGGAGCACCGAACTGACCGATGTCTGTACTCAGTATAGATAATTTGTCGGGGGGCTACGGCGAGGCCGATATTCTCCATGGTATCTCACTAGAAATAAATGCCGGTGAAATTGTCGTTGTAATTGGCCCAAATGGCGCGGGGAAATCCACAGCTATGAAAGCCGTATTTGGATTATTGCGCTTATCTGGTGGGAGTGTTCATCTCGCTGGTGAAGAAATTACTAACATGGACCCCGCTGAAGTTGTTAACAAAGGTGTGTGCTATGTCCCTCAGACCAACAATGTATTTCCAACTTTAACCGTACACGAAAACCTCGAAATGGGTGCTTACATTCGAAAAGATGATTTTCGACCGCGCCTGGCGGAAATATACGAAATGTTTCCGCCACTGGCTGAAAAAAAGAAGCAGGCGGCTGGAGAACTTTCCGGCGGCCAACGCCAGATGGTAGCTATGGGTAAAGCGTTAATGCTCGAGCCAACACTTTTAATGTTGGATGAACCTACAGCCGGCCTGAGTCCGATCTATCGTAATGAAATATTTCAAATCGTGCGCCAAATCAACGACTCAGGAGTACCCATCCTGATGGTAGAACAAAATGCCAAACAGTCCCTTGCTGTTGCTAGTCGAGGTTATGTTCTTGTTGACGGTCAGAATCGTACAACCGGCAAAGGAACTGATCTTTTGAATGATCCCGAGATCGCAAAAATGTTTTTGGGCGGATAACAATTTTAAAATGGACTTTATTAATTTTTATTTAATCCCCGGCCTTGTCCTTGGCAGCATCTATGCGCTCGGCGCAATTGGTGTCTCATTAGTCTTCGGTATTCTCAGGTTCGCCAATTTTGCTCACGGCGAACTTATGCTTATTGGCGCTTATATTACCTACTCGCTTATGGTGTTTACCGGCCTACATCCCTTGATGGTGTTGCCCATAGCTATGTTGTTTACCAGCTTGGTTGCTGTCGGTATTGATCACACATTTTACAAACCCTTTCGTGCTTCTAAGTCCACCATTGTTATTGTTGCCTCATTTGGGATTGCCTTGATGGCTCGATCGGCAGTCCAAATTATCTGGGGTGTAGATACGTTTTCGTATTCATCCGGTCGCATACAAATGCCTATGATCCTATTCGATACACTGCGTCTTTCACACAAGCACGTGTGGATCGTCTGTTGTTCTGTAGCTTTGATGGCCGTTATACATTTAATCCTAACTCGTACCAGAACCGGGAAAGCCATGCGAGCAATGAGCGATTCTGCCGAATTAGCTAGACTAACTGGAATTAAAACCGAGAACGTAGTGAAAGCCACCTGGGTGTTAGGTGCATCCCTTGCCACAGCCGCTGGCGTATTTCTAGGATGGGATTCGCACTTACACTCGATGATGGGCTTTTACATGTTATTACCTATGTTTGCTGCCGCAATATTAGGTGGCATCGGACAACCCTATGGCGCGATGGTGGGTGGTCTCGTGGTTGGTCTTGCCGAAGAATTATCCGCATATCCCTGGATAGGTGATAGCCCACTGCTTTCACCAGCATACAAAGCTGGGGTGGCCTTTGCTTTGATGATCATCATGTTGATCTGGCGACCCAGTGGACTGTTTAAAGGCAGGGTTTTCTAGTATGGATTCAGCACAAGCCTATGGCTACATGCTGTACTTTGTTTCATTGATGACCATGGGCGGCATTTACGCAATCATGTGCCTAGGCCTCAACATTCAATGGGGGTTTACGGGTCTTTTTAACGCAGGTATTGCTGGATTCTTTGCTATCGGCGCCTATGTCACCGCCATTCTGACTACAGCAGCGTCGACCTCTCACCTGGGAGGTTACGATTTACCCGTCGCAATCGGTCTCATTAGCGCTATGGCCGTAACCGCAGTGATAGCCTGGCTGGTTGGATTGCTTTGCATACGCCTAAGGAGTGACTACCTCGCAATTGCGACCATTGGAATTGGCGAGATCTTTCGCCTGATTCTGAAAAATGAAATCTGGGCAACTAACGGTGCACGAGGTATCGCAAAAATCCCTCTCCCCTTCGAAAGCCTCAACGAACCTTGGAACAAAATCGGCTTCATGATGTTAGTGTTGGTGATCGTTACTGTATTCTATTTCTTGATTGAAAGAGCTCGTCTCGCACCATGGGGTCGTTTAATGACAGCCATTCGAGAGAATGAATACTCTGCAAGAGCTGCTGGAAAAAATGTAGAACGAGTTCGTATTGAAGCGTTTGTCTGCGGTTCCGTACTAATGGGATTAGCGGGAGGACTTATGGCCCACTACATCAAATTTATTGGGCCAGGTGCCACTGAACCCTTGACGACTACATTTCTTGTTTGGGTGATGTTGATTGCCGGTGGGAGTGGTAATAACCGTGGGGCGATACTTGGGGCTTTTCTTCTATGGGCAATCTGGTCATTTACCGAGGTACTCACTGGGCGCTTACCTGCAGAACTCGCTGTTAAAGCTGCCTATTTCAGAATATTCTTGATTGGATTGTTGTTACAGATCGTCCTGCAACGTTACGCAGGCGGTATTTTGCCTGAACGGCGACCTTCCTTAAATATCAAGGCATAAGAAAAATAGCAATCAAGACTACACCGTAATCACTAACCCGATAAGATTTATTCACGCAATCCAGGCCAAAAAAATAGCCCCCATTTATTGAGGGCTATTTTGTCAAAAGATAAAGACTATATGTGACTTAGTCCAGCAATGTCTCTACCCACTTCCCTCCGCTAACCACGTTCTTGCCGTAGACTCCGCCAACGTCGCCACTTTCATCGAACT
>CAJWFK010000094.1 GCA_913031125.1 uncultured Woeseia sp.
CTCGGAGCACTACGATTTAACCGAACAATTTATTGCGAAGTACGATAACCCAGCCTTCGATGCTGACAAACCCAAACTCGATCTTGATTTGTTTGCACCAATGGTAAAGAAGGTTTTTACGACACCCAAAAAGGGTTACATGGTCACCTCCGTTTAAAAGTCTATATTCTGAAATGATCTAGATAACAAAGTCATCAACGGTGCATCAATATCCGAAATGTGTACCACGCTTGATTCCATCAAGTAGGAATATTTAAAGTTTCGACAAAATAAGCGGGACGTAGAGTTCAGCCGCGGCTGTGCCGCCGTGCACCCCATTCATCTTCAATTTTCTCTCTACCGAGAGTACATCCGTTACGGTGTGGCGGCCTTTCATCTGCAACGTGTAATCACCAATACGTGCACTAAGCTCTGGGTGGGGGCTACCCAAACCAAACCACCCCTCGTCGACCAGTCTGTCACTTGGCACAAGATTAACGACATCGCGAAATTCTGAGTCAACATAATGCTCAAATGTATTCCTGCATTGCGGGTGAACATAACAATATGCCGAACGGGGTTCACCGCAAAGCGGCAATCTCAACATTTTATTCAGATCAGGGTGGTCAGCGAGATCAATCTGTTCTTCCAAGCTCGTATCGATAAAACCATGATCGGCAGTTACTATCAACAGGGTATCGTTTTCCGCGCACATATCGAAAAGCGGCTCGAGTGCATTATCTATCTCTGCCAAATGCGCGGCAACAATCTGACTCGAAGGTCCGTGCATATGAGATAAACGATCCAGCTCTGACCAATAAGCATAAAGATAGTGCTTCCCGTCTTCCCCTCCACAGAATGACTTAAGCTTTTCAACGAAATTACTAAGGGAGCTATATGGTTCAGGTTGCGTATTACCACAGAACAATCTACTAAACGCCGAATCATAAATATCGTCAGGCAGCAATGTCGATGAAGGCCATCGAAGCGTATCGAAAAAATTAGGTCCGCCGATCAATGATCCTATCGCTGTTCCCGAAACCTCAAGTGATTCGGAGCCCAAGCGCGGAACGAAAGGCAATATAGCAACCACCTCATCTATAGTACGAAATTGCATGAACCAACCAGTCAAACCATGCTGCTGAGGCGCACGTCCCGTTAAAAATGTCGTTATGGCCGTAGCCGT
Organism: uncultured Woeseia sp.; assembly: GCA_913031125.1. Taxonomy (GTDB): domain Bacteria; phylum Pseudomonadota; class Gammaproteobacteria; order Steroidobacterales; family Woeseiaceae; genus SZUA-117. Next base: position 1,166 of record CAJWFK010000094.1, read on the forward strand.
AGTCGGCGGGTATACGGAAGTGATCTTACTCCATTGATGTCTTGCTAGTACGGTGTCAAAACCAAGCGAATGTAAAAACTCATGACCGAGACCGTCAATCACAAGCAATACAATACGCTGTACACCACTGAAATGATCCGCCATACCGGACAATGGGAGATATTGCGTGGCGGGTGCACCACAAGCATCACCGATAGAACGCATTAAGTTCACTATCGAACCGCCGCCATAATCGGGCTTTGAAATCGTTAAATCATGGGGAATTTCGGCCATCTTTAGTCCACAATGTGTAGCGGTCACCTCCCAAAGGTGATGTCATTTGCCCTGCTAACAAGTGGAACAGTTTTCTAGACCTTAGCTCCTGCTACATCGCGTAGAATACCAGTGCTGCAATCGTAAATAAGTCCGTGTATAGAAACCGTCGCCGGTACCATCGAACTACGACGTATACGGTTAACATCATCTAGCACACTACTGTCCTGGTCCCTGATAGTCAGCCAGTTAACAAAGCGACCGTCCACGGTGCCCGGCCCCTTGCCTATGTCGTGCCACCCATCGGCGTCGATCGTTGCTGTTTCAAGGCTCGATTCGAGAAGATCGCCCATGATTTCATTGCTAAACATCTCCATACCGCAGTTTGTGTGGTGAATAACAAACCATTCCTGGGTCCCAAGTAGCTTGTAGGATATTACCAGCGATCGGATCGCATCATCACTAGCGCGCCCTCCCGCATTTCGGATCACATGCGCGTCTCCCTCTATCAGACCAGCAAATTTTGCCGGATCTAACCTGGCATCCATACAGGTTAATATAGCGAAGCGCCTAGCCGGCGGTAATTCCAGATTTTCCTTGTCTCCAAAATCAGAGGCATACCCAGCATTCGCCGCAAGAATCTCGTCTAAGATCCCGTCCATAATTCTCTCCTTCGAAACGTTATAATAGGCACAGTGTTAACTGATCGTTTGGTGAGTAAAAGAGTACGATAATCGACAAAACTCTACCATCAAACCAGGGAAAGGAAAGCGTTACCTCTAATACGGAAGCTTAAATACTAGGGACGGGTGTTAGAAGTTTTAACAAATTAGACTACGGCACCTGGTTTTTCTACTTGAACTACCTGGCTACCTATCAAATCGTGCGTTCTCACCTAGAAACAATCAGAAATCCTGGCACAAATACTCGAAATTCTCCATATACTGGTGATAACGAATAAGACTGCTCGACTGTGTACTATTGACCGCTATCCGCTGTTGAAAATTAAAATTTTAAAGTAGAGTTAGTCCGCTAAACATTAGCACTTCATGAGTTAATACGGACCCGGCCTATGAGCTTTGTAAAAAACAGTGGATGGCGCGGAATCGGATTGGCCATCATCGTAGCCTTTGGTTTTTCCGCCACCTCCGTATTGTCGGCTCTCGCCTACGCTGGAGGAACAAATGCCTTGTCAGTTCTTACCATTCGCAGCATCTTCGCCTTGGTCATTCTTTTATTCATACTAAGGTTGAAAAATGTTGTAACGAAACTTCCTCCCGCTCGTCGAAACGGTGCGCTTGCGTGCGGTATTTTACTGGCGATCTATTCATACGGTCTGCTCGGCGCGATCGAGTACATGCCGGTCGCTCTTGCCGTTATTATATTCTACACCTACCCAATACTCGTGGCTGGAGTCGGCTGGCTCAGTGGGCGCGAGCCATTTCGACCAGAAGTTGCTATTGCACTATCAATAGCCTTTCTTGGGTTGATGCTCGCCTTAGATGTTTGGGAGTTTCAACCACACCCCCTTGGTGTCACCCTTGCGATTGTTGCTGCAGTCGGCCTAACGATATTACTAACCGTAATCGAGAAAGTGCGGTCTGGAAACGATTCTCGTCCGATTACTTTACATATGTTAGGCGCTTCAACCATTGTCTATCTCGTTGGAGGCGGACTTTTTGGTGACTTTCTATTACCGCACACCGTCTCTGGTTGGATCGGTTTCATTGGCACGCAGATCACTTTTACATTTTCAATTGTCTGTGTTTTTATCGCCCTTTCGATGATCGGACCACTGAGAACAAGCCTCACAATGAATATCGAACCGGTGATGACTGTGGCGCTGGGTTACTTAATCCTCGCAGAAACACTTAATGGCTGGCAATTATTAGGGTTTGCAATAGTGATCACTGCAGTTGTAGCGGTCGAGCTGATAAAACCAAAAAATGTCGTAACAAAATCTCCGCCTACGGCATAAACGATCTTTTTGTGGAGAATATCCAGCATCCAAACTGGCGCGCAATCAGTCTTGCCACCATTGTTGCCATAAGCTTCGCGGCCAATTCCACATTTGCAGCACTTGCTTACGCAGGGGGTAGTAACCCTCTTTCGATTTTGTGCGTCAGAAGCTCGACCTCTTTTGTAATCCTGTACATTTTTCTCGCCTGTT
>CAJWFK010000095.1 GCA_913031125.1 uncultured Woeseia sp.
GTTTCATTTTTTGTTGATATGACTCTCCGACACCTACCTAGATCTGATACTTCGATGGAGTCTAAGGTTCGCCCAGTTTCAGAGCTTATGACTTCTGCTCCAAAAAGAATACTCATGTCTTCCAGAATTGATTTTCGGCGATCTCCGAATGCGGGGGCCTTAATTGCCAAACAGTTTAAGTTCCCTTTCATTTTGTTAACGACCAGAGTGGCCAGAGCCTGCCCTTCAATGTCTTCGGCGACTATAACAATATCTTTACCTACTGGTGCGAACTTCTCTAGGAAAGGTACTATCTCTTCCGCAGTAGATATTTTCTCACTGGTTATGAGGATATAAGGTTCATTCAGTTCTGTGACCATCCGATCTTGATCAGTAACGAAGTAAGGTGATAGATAGCCCCTGTCGACTTCCATTCCTTCGACATATTCGATTTCATAATTCATTCCGCGGCTTTCTTCGACTGTGACGACTCCATCCTTTCCTACTTTGTTCATCACTTCACCAATCATTTTGCCCATGGCTTCGTCATGAGCAGATAGAACAGCGACCTGATTTATTTGCTCATCGTCAGTAACAGATTGTGACATTTTCTGTAGTTCGTCTTTCATTAGTACCACAGCCAAATCTATCCCTTTCTTCAATGCCATTGGATCAACACCGGCGGCTATGTTTTTGAACCCGTTTTTCAATATGCCTTGAGCCAAGATTGTTGAAGTAGTTGTGCCATCTCCAACGTCATCGTTAGTTTTGGATGCAGCTTCTTTTAGTAGCTGTGCCCCCATGTTAGGAAATGGTTCCTCGAGTTCTATTTCTTTGGCAATGGTGACTCCATCGCTGCATATTTGGGGCGGACCAAATTCCTGTTCCAGAATTACATTGCGACCATTTGGACCAAGTGTGACTCCCAATGTTCTAGCCATCAAGTCTATGCCTTGCATTAGCTGCTCTCTGGCATCCCCCTTAAATTGGAATTGTTTAGCCATATATCTGTACCTCTAAGTTACGCTTTTTTTATTCGTTTGTTGTTGCTTTCTTTATCGCGCCTGGAGACATGGGTAACTCATTCATCCTGACCCCAGTCGCATTGTATATCGCATTGGCCACGGCTGCTAACGGTGGCACTAGTGGAGATTCGCCTACGCCCCTGACCCCAAAAGGATGGCCCGGATTTGGTACCTCTACAATTACAGGTTCGATCATCGGCATGTCCAAACTGGTAGGCATTCTATAATCAAGTAAACTGGAATTTAAAACTTTCCCATCATCACTCATGAAATATTCTTCATTAAGAGCCCAACCGATCCCCTGAGCGGATGCGCCTTGGATTTGCCCTTCCACGTAATCAGGATGTATAGCTTTGCCGACATCAGTAAATGTGGTGCATCTCAATATATCGGTTTTCCCGGTCTCTTTATCTATTTCTAGGTCAATTATCATGGCTGCGTATGATCCGCCTGCACCAACTGGGTTTACTCCAGCACTTCCAACAATCGGACCACCTGTGTTGTTGGATCCTGATGCGACTTCTTTGAATGTCAAACTGAGCTCTGGGTCAGATTTGTGCCTGACTGTCCCTTGCTCATATTCAATTTCATCTGTGTCAGCATCCCATATAAGTGCTGCTCGTTCTATCACCTGTGTTTTGACATGTTGGGCAGCTTCGTAAGCTGCCCAACCCGACTTGAAAGCCACTCCGCTTCCACCTGTGACTGATGTGTACCCAATGGAGTCTGTATCAGCCACCTGCGGGTTTACGTCTTCGACCGGTATACCTAGTACTTCAGCTAATTGTTGGGCTATTGCCGTCCTAGATCCACCTACATCAACCGAACCTTCTGATAGATTAACGTTTCCGTCTGGAGTTACAGTAGCTATACATGCTGCGGGGCCCGTATTGTTTCTCCAATACCCCATAGCGACTCCCCGGCCTCTTAGCTTGCCAGGAACTTGATCAAGTTTACTATTGTAGTGATCGTGAGCTTTAACTATTTCTGCTGTTTCTATCATGCCGATTTTCGGGTTTACCACCCCATCAGCACGCCTAGAACCTTCCTTCGCCCCGTTCATAAGTCGTAGATCCATACGATCAATATTTAATTTCTCAGCTATTTCATCCATGATAGTTTCGACCGCCAACGCGCCAATTGGTGCACCGGGGGCTCTATATGCCGTTGTCTTAGGTTTGTTGTCTACCACATCATATCCATCTAAAGTGAGATTTTTAATGTCGTATGGTGACAGCATGCATGCAGTTGCCCCGCCAATCGGTGATCCTGGGAAGGCTCCAGCTTCAAAGGCCAGATAGCCCTGAGCGGCAGTGATCATGCCTGTATTGGTTACACCGATTTTTACTTTGACATAACTTCCTGAAGTGGGTCCCGTTGCTTCTATGACTTCTGCTCTCGTCATGAACATCTTAACGGGTGAACCACTTTTTTGGGATAGCAATGCCGCTACTGGCTCTAGGTATGCTGGTAGTTTTCCTCCGAACCCGCCTCCTATTTCCATTGGGACTATGGTCACCTGCGATACTGGCATATCCAAAACTGTCGCAACCTGATCTCTTATTCCAAAGTGCCCTTGGCTACTACACCAGATAGTGACATGGTTATCAGATCTCCATGATGCTGTCGCGTTTTGAGGCTCGATATAGCCTTGATGAACGGTTTTCGTCCGGAATTCCCTTTCTACTATGAGGTCTGCATCCTTAAATCCTTCTTCAATATTTCCTAGGACATACTGCTCATGGCTTGCGATGTTGGATCCTGAGGCAGTTTCCCCGCTTAAAGAAGCTGCTTTTATTGTTTCATGCAATATGGGAGCATCATCTGCCATTGCTGATTCAACATCGAAAACAGAAGGAAGTACTTCATATTCAATTTTTATCAATTCTAATAATTCTTCTGCATCATGAAGACTATCGGCCGCGATAGCCGCCACTGGATGTCCTTTAAAGAGGACTTTATCTGAGGCTAAAATCCTATCGCTTACATATTTAGCATTAGCGTATAGGTCCTCTCCGATTTCCGAGTTTTTATCTGGTAATGGAGCAAGGTCATCGCTAGTTACAATTGCTCTCACGCTCGGATGCTTGGAAGCTTCACTAATGTCAATTGACTTTATTATTGCGTGGGCATGTGGGCTCCGAAGCACCTTGCCATAAAGCATTCCTGGTAAATTTGTGTCAGCACCATATAGCGCTTTTCCGGTTACTTTGTCTGCACCGTCATGCCTAACAGGCCTGCGGCCTATCGAAGAATAATTGTCTGATGTTTGTGTCGCCAATTAAAGACTCCTTTTTAGGAATAAAACTTATTAATTTTACTAAGCATTAGCTATAAATGTGCA
>CAJWFK010000096.1 GCA_913031125.1 uncultured Woeseia sp.
TTCCGTACGAGATCGCGCATTGTTACCTCGCCTGCGCCTTCAAGATTTGGCGGACGAGTTTCTAAACGCACGACGTGTGGATTTTTAAGTTGTAGTTCTGCGGCATCCTCACAAGTGACAACACGCTCGCCGTCCTCGATAAAGTTTGTGAGACAATTAAGTAATGTGGTCTTACCTGATCCCGTTCCACCTGAAACTAAGATGTTTAACCGGCAACCCCCGATGACCTCTAAGACCTGTGCACATTCTGGCGATACGCTTTTAAAGTCTATTAAGTTATCGAGTGTTAATTTTTCCTTCTGGAATTTTCGAATTGTGAGTGTCGCCCCATCAACAGACAATGGTTTGGCTATGACGTTTACTCGTGATCCATCAAGCAATCGCGCATCGCAGATTGGGCTAGCTTCATCAACGCGGCGCCCAACAGCTGTAACAATACGCTGACATACGTTCATGAGTTGTGCAGCATCGCGGAACTTAACGTCGGTAAGCTCAAGCTTTCCCTTGGTTTCGATATACACCTTATCCGGGCCATTCACCATAATATCAGTGATATCATCACGGGCCAGAAGTGGTTCCAAAGGTCCGAGACCCAGTACATCGTTGCAAATATCTTCTATTACGTGTTGCTGCTCTTGTGCACTAAGTACAAAGCCTCGCATGCCAATTATTTCACTAGCAATGTCACTAATTTCTTCGCGCACCTCTGAATGTTCGAGAGACGCGAGTTGCGAAAGGTCTACCGCTTCAATTAAGTAATTAAAAACACTAACTTTTATTTCTTGCAACTTTTCATCAAGCGGGCCTTGCCTCGGTGGTGGTTCGCTACCCACACTTATTTGCGTTTCCTGTTCCCCGCCCTCGAGTTTAGCCATATCAAGCACGGGCACTGTCACAGCTTTTGGTTCATTAAATTTTTCGGGATGGACCGTTGGCTGTGGTTCAGAATATTCCTGGGGGGTCACTGAGGCGACTAGACTATCTGCTGTAGGCGTGTCGTCAACGGGCTCTGCCAGTATGGTTGAGTCCTTTGTTTCCAGTGTTTTAACTCTACGTCCAAAAGTAGTCATTTTTTAGATTTCATAAAGTTAATAAGCCCTTGCCCTGAACGTTGTTGCTTAGCCTTCATTTTCCCACTCACAATCGTTGCAAGTTCACTAAACAATTTAGTTGACTTTGCACGCTTGCTAACCTCTGCAACGGATTGGCCATTATTAAGAGCTACGCTGAAAAGTTTCGGATCAAATGGGATGTTTAATGTCGGCTCCACTTTGGTGGCGCCTTCAAAATCTTTTGGACCAACCTCCGATCCTTTGGCCATACCAACGCGATTAAGCACTAGACGTGTTGGTTCGTCCACGTTTCGCTTCTCCATCAGCCTTTCGAAAATTGCTTGTGCATCACGAAGGTTAGCCAGGTCGGGATAGGCAGTCACCAAAACCTCATTCGCATCCAAAAGAATTTCACTCACCCAGGGTGACCATTGATGAGGAACATCAAGAACAATGAAAGGTGACATTTTGCGCACAAGTTCGAGAAAAATATCGAAGGCATCTAACGGTATCTCATAGTCACTGCCCAGAACAGTCGGTGCGGCCACGACAGAAAGATATTCATTATATTTCAGCATGAACCTTTCTATCAGTACATCGTCAAGACGGTTCGGTTGCGCCAATGCGTCGGAAATACTCTGCCGTTGTTGTAGATTGAGTGCTAACGCAGCTGTACCAAAACAAAGGTCCAGGTCGACTAGTATTACCTCGTTCAAATATTGCTGGCCTAAAGTGTAGGCAAGATTAGCAGCTACCGTACTGCTACCGGCACCTCCTCTGGCTCCAACGCAAGCGATGACGCGACCAAGATCAATGGCTTCAGGGTCCGCATACAACTCGTTGATACTATTTTTTAATTGGTCTTCGTTTATAGGGCCGTAGAGATACTCACTAATGCCCATGTCTATAAGCTGGCGGTACAATTGAATGTCATTCTCTTGTCCGATGAGCATTAAACGACTGTTCGGATCAAACACACTTGCAAGTGATTCCAATTCTTCGAATAAAGGGTTTCCAACTAAATCAGTTTCGATAATTAGCAAGTTTGGTGTTTCATTTTCTGCAAGAAAGTTTCTTGCTGCCCCTATACTTCCTTCCTGACTAATAATTTCACAACGTGAATACTGCCGTTGGTTCCGGAGCGTTTCTACAACGTTGACTGTTTCATTTTCTATACAAAATGCCGCTATGGATATCCGGAGGGTCATTGTTCTAGCCGTTAATTTGTCTACTAAGAGCTTATTATTACTAGCTCGGATCCGCGAACGTAGATTTTTCATCCTTTGGAACAGCAGCGCCTGCAGCTTCGCCTCGTCTGAAGACCCGAATAACTTCATCCATTCTGCGTGTATCGGTGTCGGATATGCCTTTTGGTGCTACTAAATCACCTGGGTCAGCCAACATTAAGCCGATATTACGTTGATAAGAACATCCGTAATTAGCATGCGGTAGATTTGTTTGATTATGATTTTTTTCTTCAAGCCAATTCTCACAAATCGGCACATCTAGCATATACCCACGGAAGCTAAACATTACACCAAATGCATCTATTCTGGGCGCTGTTCCTTTTTTTAGTATAATAGACCGGCGGTTAACTCCTTCAGCCACCAGGCGCATAATCACTGCTTTTTCATTTTCAGTTTTTGACTGAGGGGTCGTCGACACTGTAAGGGGACTGCGTCCACGCCGCGCAAATTCCCTTAAAAATTTTTTGAATGTTTGTTCGTCGTGAGCAAAAGCGAAGTTTTCCTGGCTATCAAATCTCAAGCCGACTGTATAAGTTACAAGTTCGGAATTTATGGGGTAGCGTTGAATAGATTTAGCCTTATTAGTTGAACCAACACAGGCAGCACAAATTCCTGCTACACAAGCTATGGCTAATAGCTGGAATACATGATTAATGCAGAGATATTTTTGATAAAACAAGGTCATTTTAAAACATACCCGACGGGTCCTTGAATTAAAGGAATTTTCTGCCGCCCGCTCTTATTACGACCATATTGCTTATACAACCGGCCTAACAGATAAAGATCGGTGTCGCTGGCAGATGCAAAACCGTCAGTGGGCAGATTAAGCTTGTTAGTTGGTTTGACTGGTCGAACGATATATGGAGTAACCAAGACAACAAGTTCGGTTTCGTTATTCTGGAATGCTTGACTTCGGAAAAGTGCCCCCAAAATAGGAACGTCCTTCAGCCAAGGGGTTCCATCTGTTTGGTTGACTTCGTCTCTTTGAA
>CAJWFK010000097.1 GCA_913031125.1 uncultured Woeseia sp.
TACCTGAGAGCTTGCTGACATCGATCACCTCTGCCCGACTCATCTTATCTTCAAGTTCGCGCACTCGACCTTCCACGAAGCTTTGGCGTTCACGAGCAGCATGGTATTCGGCATTCTCAGAAAGGTCCCCATGTTCGCGGGCCGCACTAATTGCCTTAATAATGCTAGGGCGTTCTTCAGTTTTCAGCCGTTTTAACTCCGCTCCCAAGCGAGCGTAACCATCAGCCGTCATCGGAACTCTTTCCATCTCAACACCTTCCAATCCCCGCCTGCCGCCCCGAAATGCTCAGTCGACCAGGACATAACTTAGTGGTAACACACCAGCTATTAAGTGTAAGATTGAAGAGCCATGACTTCAAGGGCACCACGACATAAAGCCGAGATTCCGCTGACCGCAGCCCTACTTCCTGATACCGTTGTATAATATGGAACACCATTTATTAATGCGGCGTGACGCAGGCTAAAACTATCCGCTATGGCCTGCGCCCCCTGCGAGGTATTAAAAATCAAATCGACTTGCCCGTCGGTGATCGCATCTACCAGGTGTGGCCTACCCTCCCGGACCTTATTTATGGTTTTCACCGCTATACCTGTTTTCTCCAGGGCAACCGCCGTCCCCCGCGTTGCTAATAACTCAAACCCCATTTCAACTAAGTCTTTGCAAAGTGGGACAATATGTCCTTTGTCACTGTCGCGCACTGATACGAAAACTGTACCGCTCGTTGGTAGGGTAGTTCCAACAGCAATCTGTGATTTTGCAAAAGCCCGCCCGAAATCAGTGTCTAAACCCATAACTTCACCCGTAGATTGCATTTCTGGCCCCAGCAAAACATCGACCCCGGGGAATCTGTTAAATGGGAACACAGATTCTTTCACCGCCACATGAGATAAAGACTTCTCTCTCAAGTCAAAGTCACACACAGCCTCACCAGCCATCACCCGTGCCGCCAGTTGGGCAACTGCCACACCTGTGGCCTTTGCAATAAAGGGTATCGTTCGGCTAGCACGCGGATTTACCTCCAGAATATAGATATCTGCTGATCGTCCATCCACCTTTACCGCAAATTGTATATTCATGAGACCGGTCACGTTAAGAGCACCGGCTAATGCCACCGTTTGCTTACGCAATTCATCAACAATATCAACACTCAGTGAGTATGGCGGCAGAGCACATGCCGAATCGCCTGAATGGATTCCCGCCTCCTCTATGTGTTCCATTATGCCAGCTATATAAACATCACTCCCATCACAAAGCGCATCCACATCGACCTCAATTGCATCTGACAAGAAACGGTCAATGAGCACCGGCGAGCCTTCCGAGGCCGTCAATGCCTCCGTCACATACTTTGTCAACGAGGCCTTCTCGTGCACTATTTGCATTGAACGTCCTCCCAGCACATAGGACGGACGAACCAAGACAGGATACCCAATTCCATCTGCCACCTGAACAGCTTCACTAACGGAGCGACAAGTCCCATTTGCCGGCTGCTTAAGGTTGAGTTTACTCAGGACGCATTTAAACCGTTCTCTATCTTCAGCTAAGTCGATAGCATCCGGAGGTGTGCCCAGTATTGGCAAACCAGCCTCCTGGAGCGCACGTGCTAATTTTAGGGGCGTTTGACCCCCAAACTGAACTATTACCCCTAATAATCTTCCTCTGTACATCTCCCTCTTTGCAATTTCAAGCACGTGTTCATGGGTCAATGGTTCAAAATATAAACGGTCGGAGGTATCATAATCGGTAGAAACAGTTTCTGGATTGCAGTTCACCATGATCGTTTCAAACCCAGCCTCACGCAGGCCGTAAGCAGCATGGACACAACAGTAATCAAATTCTATCCCCTGACCGATTCGATTAGGACCGCTGCCCAGAATCATTATTTTGTCGCGACCGCTTGGTTCCGCCTCACACAAATTTCTGCCGTGATTAAAAGGAGATCCATAGGTGGAGTACATATAGGAGGTTTGAGAGGCAAATTCTCCTCCACATGTATCTACTCGTCTAAAGGCCGGATAAATATCAAGCTTCTGCCGGGCCACAGACACAGCGGAAACCTCCAAACCAGTAAGCTTAGCCAGACGGAGATCTGACAAACCGAGTGCTTTAAGTTGCCACCAATCTTCCTTTCTATCTGGCAAGCCCTTTAGTCGGACTTCCTCCTCTATGGCCACTATTTCCTCAACTTGCCTTAGAAACCAAGGCTCGTAGCCCGTGGTACTTTGAATCGTGTCTAGCGATAACCCTACCCGGAATGCCTGAGCAATCAGAAGCAGTCTATCAGGCGTCGGTTTAGAGAGTGCAGCCATCAGAATAGCTGGATCCGACTCGCCCTGTTCAAAGCCAGGGATGTTAATTTCATCAAAACCCGAGAGACCAATTTCCATGGAGCAGAGACCCTTTTGGACTGACTCAGCAAAAGAGCTTCCAATGGCCATCGTCTCCCCGACTGACTTCATGGCGGTGGTAAGGGTGCAATCAACTTCAGGAAATTTTTCAAACGTAAACCTTGGAATCTTGGTAACCACATAATCGATAGTGGGCTCGAATGAAGCTGGAGTTACACCAGTAATATCATTCGTTATTTCATCCAGTGTGTAGCCAACCGCTAATTTCGCAGCAATTCGCGCGATTGGAAAACCTGTTGCCTTGGATGCGAGCGCGGAAGACCTTGAAACTCTTGGATTCATCTCAATCACGACAAGACGACCACTCTCTGGATCGACTGCAAACTGTACATTTGAACCACCAGTTTCCACGCCGATCTCGCGCAGTACGGCTATAGAGGCATTCCGCATAATCTGATATTCCTTATCAGTCAGCGTTAATGCCGGCGCAACGGTAATGCTATCGCCCGTGTGAACCCCCATCGGATCTACATTCTCTATGGAGCATATGATAATGCAATTATCAGCGGCATCCCGCATTACCTCCATCTCGTATTCCTTCCATCCTATGATGGATTCTTCGACCAAGACTTCCGAGGTCGGCGATATGTGCAACCCATGGGCAACGATCTCCTCAAACTCTTTCCTGTTGTAAGCAACTCCGCCCCCCTCTCCTCCAAGTGTAAAAGAGGGCCTCATAATTGCCGGCAGCCCTATTGTCTCGAGGGCAGGAGCGATTTCCGCCTCGGTGCGAACCATCGCACTGCGGGGCATTTCCAACCCAATCCGGCCCATTGCTTGTTTAAATAAATCCCTATCCTCGGCATTTGCTATTGCATCATAATTAGCCCCTATCATCTCCACACCAAACTTGGATAGAACCCCAG
>CAJWFK010000098.1 GCA_913031125.1 uncultured Woeseia sp.
CGGTGGCAGAGTGGTCATGCAGAGGACTGCAAATCCTTGTACGTCGGTTCGATTCCGGCCCGGGCCTCCAGCATTTGGATACATGATCGAAATGGGCATGCACTTCATGCTTAACCAAGAAAGACGCAAGCTGAAAAAATTTGCGCGGCCCTAGTCCCATTGCTATATACGGGTCACGCTGATCTTTTGCTTGACAGTTTGGTCCCCGGTAGCTCAGCGGTAGAGCAAGCGGCTGTTAACCGCTTGGCCGGCGGGTCGAATCCGTCCCGGGGAGCCAAACCACTTTTTTATTTTCCTCTAAGCCATTGTTTTTAAAAGTCAATATAGATATGGACTCCTGGGCTACGAACTCGGTTCCCCAATTGTTCCCCAATCAGTAAATCGTTTGCCGGATTCAAACCCCCTGCCTCCATTGTTAATCGCCTTTCATATTTAGCGCTTCTGTTAACAACCTGTACGCACCCAAGTATTTTTTTTGCAATTTACTTCTTTCCTCAACCTCTAATTGAGACATTCTCTCATCATTCAAATTATCAGACATATCTGAGAACTTTACGCGAATAGCATCAATGTTTTGTGAGGCGATGATTGATCTAATCCATTCTTCGTAATCGCTGTTGGACATTTTTTCTTTAGGCTTTGTGACAAGTTCAATCGTCTTCACAATTGTATCTTTGTAGCCTTTGTCAAAAAGATCCCTCTTTGTGATTCCACAGTCCTCCATTGCATCATGCAAGTAAGCTGCATGCAACTGATCCTCGGTGGGATATACAAAGGATTGTCGAAGGTGCGCCACCACCCATTCAATGTGGCCTATATATGGTTTTCTCAGCTTATCTTTCTGATCAGCATGCAAGACTTTAGCCCAGTTTTGGCTCTCTTTTAGAGTTGGATGTGATTTAGTGTGAAGGGTCAATATCTAACTCTTTATGAATAATAGGCCTTATCCCCAACCATTAATGAATGGTGGGGTTTGCCTCCGAATGGATCTCAACAGCTTCCTTCGTCCTTTCCTTCATGGAATTGAACAGACCATCGTCTTCAGTCCACATTTTGGCGACCAGAAAAGGTTGGTGTGGGACAAGGTCTTCCATAAGAATCGAGACTGGAATATCAAGCTCTACTGAGAGTTCTTCTAATGTCGTGGTGATCTTATCGGCAAGATATATCGCTGCATTTTGGGTGTTCGTAATATTTTTAATTTTCATATAATCCTCAGCTACATTAATTCGTTTTGTGTTAGCCGAATCAATGTGTGGCCAACCGACTAGTATAATCCAAAGAATATCGAAAATAAATATATTATTTTGTGCAATAATATTTACACTTTGAGTACCTAGATATGTCTCTCGCTTGTTTTAGTTAATCTTTCTATGTCATACCCGTTGGACAGATAAAGAAAATGAAAATTCAGTCATCGCGCTCCACGTTGAAAGCCTTAAAATGATCTCAATCAAGACAAGCTAAGCGCACAATTATTATAGAATATGTGGGAATATTAAAGCTCAGATGCAAAAAAAGATAAGGGCATAAAATGAAACCATTTCGTCTCACTCCCGCAGTATTCGTTATCCTACTCTCACTTTTTCATGTTAACTCAGCGAGTGCCGTCATGACTGCGACATTCAAGAATAAATGCAGCTGGACAACGTCTGACGGCGCCGCATTAAGTGAGATAAAGAGTGGGCCGATTACTCGGCGGCCTCAGTGATGGCGGCCCCTTCATCATAGACTCGGTCGAATTCCCTATCCATCGTGATTGGCATGTCATAAAACTCTATATTCGGTGGATGATTGTACTTCTCCGTCATATAGGTTTTCCATTCGGTACTGTAGGCACGATCCGCAGCTTCTCTACTTTCCCATAGATAAACCCCACCGCCAAGTCCTTCCCGGTACAGCACATTTTTTCGCAACAACCCATCCGTTGCCATGTAGCGAGGAATTGAATCCCGAAACATCTGAACGGCAGTATTACGATCGGTGTCCTTCGGCAAACCGTAGGTAACCACAGCGATAACTTGTCCCATTAATCTCTCCCTCGAAAGTCTATTCCGCTCTAACAATATGCGATTTTTGAAAAAAACTTGCAATCCTGATTCGACCAAACCGTATAAGTCCTGACAATTACAATACCACATCTATCCGAACCAAAAATACGGCTTGTCGTCGTCGTTAAAGAATAATTAGCAGACCAAAAAACACAAGTACCGGGACATTTTCGTAGTTTCGTAGTATGGTCTCGAACTCGTGGTTCACTGACAGGGTGGTTAACGGTATGAGATTAAAGAACAAAGTTGCTCTTTTAACTGGTGCAGCCGCAGCTATCAAAGGCGAGTTGATGGGTTTTGGTGGTGCGACTGCGCATTTGTTTGTACGAGAGGGTGCAAAAGTCGTGTTGACAGACATTCTCGATGAAATGGGGGAACGAGCGGCCGTAACGCTCCGAGAACAGGGAGCAGAAGCCATTTATCTTCATCTGGATGTGACATCGAAAACTGATTGGGTGCATGCTATCGATGCTACCCTAGATGCCTTTGGCCGATTGGATATTTTGTTCAACAATGCTGGAATTTCCTACCCTGTAAAGGTGGAGGATTTGACCGAGGAAATGTGGGATAGCGAGCTTGCCGTCCATGCTAAAGGGGCTTATTTGGGCACTAAGACAGCGATACCTGCGATGCGCCAGGGTGGCGGTGGTACGATTATCAATACATCTTCAGTGATGGGAATTGTGGGTAGTCCGACGTCACCAGCTTACTCCGCAGCTAAGGGCGCGATCCGAACCTTCACCAAGACTACGGCGCTTCAATATGCCAAGGAAAACATCCGCGTGAACTCGATCCATCCAGGGTACGCAACTACCCCGCTTACTCAGGAACGATTTAGTTCTCCCGAAGTTAACAAAATGTTGCTGGATAGGACACCGATGGGCCGACTTGGAACCGCCGAAGACATTGCAAACGGAGTGTTGTTTCTGGCCTCCGATGAGTCGTCATGGATGACTGGTGCTGAGTTGGTCATTGATGGAGGCATGACCGCACAATAGTGGAACAAGTCTCAATGGCATAAGCCTCTGAAACACTAATATAGTTGCGTCGAGCAGTCGTTTGGATGGTCTAGACGCCCACCAGGGCTAAAGGTGTCACAGTGCTCTCCGAGGATGGCGGATGGGGCCTTGGGGATCAGCTCGATCGCCCCTACATGCACCGGCACTCCGACCGCCAGGCTGATCGACTGGAATTTTGCGTCGG
>CAJWFK010000099.1 GCA_913031125.1 uncultured Woeseia sp.
AAAAAGGAAGAAGACTCGGCGAACACTGAGCAAGAGCCTGAAAAAAAGCTGTCTGGTAAAGACTCAGAAGACGATGTTGTTGAAGACGTTACCTATGACAGCCATGGCGAAACCGAACACCACCATGAAGAGGATGGCGGCCAGCCTCATATTGATACGTTCACCTGAGTCGGTCCAGACTTGACGCAACAAAGGCCAAATTCATAATTCAATTCATTTCGGTATTTCTGTTACTGGTCAAAAGCGGTCATTTCCATAAAGACCACCAAACTCACTCTGGGAAAATAAATTTGCAAAAGCGGGTATCAACGCTTGGCTTTGCGATGTGCCGGAGATTAGCGTAGGTGCGTCCGCCAGCAGCCACTGGTTATGTGGTGGTTACTCAATCTGGCAGACCCTCGAATTTTGGCAGGTCCTCTAACCCCTCATCCCACACAGCTTTGCTGGATGAAAAGATGTGCGCTGTTGGCACGATTGAGATTTCTGTGTCTAAGCATCCTGCGGGAATGACGAGCAAGTCTGGGATCTGAGTGTTCGGCAATGCTGAGCCACACAACTTACAAAAGCTTTTGTTATGACGAGTGCCTGGAAGCGTAAAGGACGTCACAGAATCTGCACCTGACCGCCAGACCAATTTCGCTGACTGTGAGAATAGGTTTGCTGCATGAGCCGAGCCTGTATCTTTCTGGCAATGCTGACAATGGCATAGGTAAAAGCCATTGAAGTCACCTTTAACCTCAAATTTGACGGTACCACATAGACAAGAGCCGACATGATCAGTCATCAGAATCTCTTTCATGGCACGAGGGTGAATGTAGCGAAATACACATAATATCTAATTATAGAGAATTCACCGTAGTTCCGGAATAAATATATCTGTTTAATGTCAGCCAATTTGATGGGATTCAATTATGAGTATAAAAGATCCGCTCTGGGCAATTAACCTTTATCTAAACTGCTAGCTGTATTCTTCCGCTATTCACTCATTGGAGTCTTAAACAGCCGCTGCCGAAGTTGTAAATGGTTAAAAAGCCGTGATTTTGATAAAGCCCAGCTAGCTCACCACATTGCAAAAAGGCACCATCCGGCGCCTTTTTATGTTAAATATTAATAAGACTAAAGTTTAAAAGTTATCTTTTTTGTACCGACCACACCTTCTAGTTCGTGCGGAACAAACCGCCATTGTGCTAACGCTAGCTTCGCTGAGTCGTCAAACACGCCGGCAGGTATTGACTCTATGACTCGGATATTTTCAACTGTACCGTTAGGTGTAATTCCATATTCAAGGACTACAGCTCCTTCGACCCCTTGCGCTTTAGCATCAGCAGGATAAGCGGGCTTAATTCTGACAATAGGATTATGTAGTTTAAGGGCCTCTTTAGAAGCTGGCTGATTAGTATCTGATGCCCGCGCGGTAACCTGGGTTGCTGCAAGCGCAGTTAATCCCAATAACATTACGCAAGCTAACAGCTTGTTGTAGCGACCAGGGCTGGCCATATTACTGATTCGTTGTGTCATCATAGATGTCGTTCCTTTTCTTCCAAAACAGTTATGTATTACCGCCATTTGTGACGGGTTGTGGGATGCCAGAACTGCTTTGGCATATTCTTTTCGGTGTTCAACAGAGGCGCCATCTAACACGTTCTGATCACAGGATAGCTCCTGGTCGTGGCGAAAATAGAGATAGCTGAGCCATATAAGAGGATTGAACCAAAATAAAACGGTCACAGAAGTCGCAATGATATTCCATACAATATCCCTGCGGCGATTATGATAAAGCTCGTGTTGAATAATCAAATGCTGTTGAGCAGGACTATATCGGGTTATAAATTGGAGTGGCACATAAATGGCAGGCTTAACAACTCCCATTAACATTGGCGCTGCAATATCAGCCAAGTAAACAGGAATTTTATCGGGGGCAACCGGAGCACTTAGTGTTGCCGAAACCGCACTTTTAGTGCGCTGATACACGCGATATGAACCTATGATAATTGCCGCAAAACCAAGCGTAGCACCAGCCAGATATATCGCCCCAAGAACCTCACCGCTGCGTTGCAATGCCTCGCTTTGCTGTTGTTGTCCCAAACCGGAAACCAGCAACTCTGGTACTTCAACGACTATCGTGGTTTTTACGTTATTAGGTAAGAACCAGTAAACGATGAAAAGTGGTACGGCAAACCATAATTGGTATGCTTGCTTCGCTCCAAAATAACGGTATAGCGGAATTCTTATGAACAGTATTATCGTTAAAAGCAGTGATAACGGCATTACTAACGCGAAAACAAAGTTAATCATTGTCATCTTCCCACTCCTCAATGAGTTTTTTTAATGCATCAATATCCTTTTGCTGCAACTTTTGCGATTTGGAAAAGTGGGCGACTAATGGCGATAAACTGCCGCCGAAGAGCTTTTGCACAAAATCCTGACTTTCCTGCTCGACATAGTGTTCTTTTGCAACCAAGGGATGGTAAATATATTCGCGGCCCGATTTTGTATAAGCCACTACCTGCTTTTTCCCCAGCCTGTTTAGCAGCGTATTTAGCGTAGTGAGTTGCCATGCTTTATCGAGATTTTCCAGTATCAATTTCGACGTCAGTTCAGGCTTATTCCACAGGACAAGCATCACCTCATACTCCGCCTCAGAGATATCAATTTTTGATTGCATTAGCTCTCACCTTAACTATTACAGCTGTAGTAAATTAATTTATTACATCTGTAGTATTAATAGTCAAGATAAATCGATTATTTTTTCAACTGCACGATGGTGACATGAACTTAATGGATTTCCATTAATCACATCAGCATATATATTTAATTTGCATCTTTGTGCATTCTTTTTTTGCTAGGTCTTAGATTGGACTTAAATTTTCAATTGATTATGTGAGCTCAATTACCTGACACCTGATTAATAGCTAATTTCCAATAAATGATTTGAGTGTTACTCTTTGAAAACCATATGATGTGTTTTAGTGGGAATGATTAGATGTCTGCTATTCGCTCTTTTCTGCCATTCATCATTAGCGGAGTCTCAGATTGAATACAAGTGCATCATTCTCTTCCTCTCTGTCTGATTCAACTCCCAGCCGACTCTGAAGAATTTACAATCCTCTGTATTCTTTACTTCGTTCGGAGGGGGGGCATACCCTTGCTAATTTACTCGTTCTTCCCTGTATCCCCTATTCTTTAAGGGCTGGTGCATACACCGGAGCAATCCGGACATCGATTCCGGCATTATCCGGACACCCTT
>CAJWFK010000100.1 GCA_913031125.1 uncultured Woeseia sp.
AGTACAGAACGTATATTTGGCTGAATTGAAAGATCAGAAGTTCAACATCATTCAATCTTATGAGCAACAACAGCCGACCGATACACAGTTGGTGTGTGATCTGATCGCAACACCCAACCAGTCAACGTTCTATTTCGAGAATGGCTTAAAGGCGGCTGGTATCGATTAAGTCGACTAGTTAGCCAAATCCCTCTCGGAGACTGATAGTGGATCTTTTTGCGGCCTTGGCGCTGCAGATAATCTATGGGATCGCCAACCTGGTGCTAATCAGCATTGGGTTGGCGGTCATTTTTGGCATGATGCGAGTCATCAATCTTGCTCATGGTGAATTCTTGATGCTCGGCGGCTACACCGTAATTGTAGCGACTAACAACGGTGTAAATATTTGGATCGCGATGTTTATATTTGCACCGTTGATCGTGGGTATTATTGGGTTAATTGTTGAATGGTGCCTGATTAGGTTTCTTTACGGTCGCATGGTTGACACTTTGCTAGCGACCTGGGGACTTAGCCTATTTTTTATTGGGCTTATCACGACAATATTTGGCGCGCAAACAGCGACTACAATTTCACCGCCATTCGGTGCAATAACAATTGGAGATTACAGTTCGAGTGGTTATGAGCTGTTTCTTATTTTTATAGCGATTCTAGCAGTTGCTTTAGTCTATCTACTATTTCGATATACGAAACTAGGTTTGGTTGCGCGCGGAACTATGCAAGGTGCTGACATGGCGGCGTCGCTGGGAGTTAGCACGCAGCGCGTGTATTCGACAACATTTGGTATTGGTGCCGCTTTGTCTGGATTGGCGGGTGGATTGTTAGCCCCTATAACGGGTGTGTTACCAACGATTGGTGCGATTTATATAGGCAAAGCGTTCATTACTGTAATCTCGGGTGGAACGGCAATACTTGCAGGTACCGCCTCAGCTTCTATTCTCTTAGGCGCAGTTAACGGTATCGTAGCATTTGTAGTTGGTCCGACAATGGGTGAAGTGGCATTGCTTCTCCTTGCTATAGTGCTTTTAAGATTGATGCCACAGGGCATTACAGGCCGATTTTTTAAGCGAAGTCTGTGAAACGTTCCAGAGAAATTAACTCGCTGATCTCGATTGGTATCGTCGGGTTGATCATCCTGTTTGGTGCACCCCTTAGCTTAGACTTATTCTCAGTTATTAGCCTCACTACTGCAATAAGCCTTGCAATTTTGGCATTGAGCTTGGGACTAATTTGGGGATTCGGTGGAATTTTGTGTTTTGGACAGACTGCGTTTTTTGGAATAGGGGGGTATGCGTATGCTATTGCGGCACTTAATTTTGGTGGTAGTACTGGGGCGATTATAGCTGCGGTACTAGTCGCTGCTGCGGCGGCTGCGATACTAGGATACTTTATGTTTTATGGGCGTTTGAGTGACGTCTACTTAGCTGTCATTACATTGACCGTCACACTTATTCTCTATAGCGTGATAAGACGTACGTCGGGCCCTGAATACAAAATTGGTATTGCTAAACTGGGCGGTTTTAATGGGATAAATGTGCCTCCCATTAACTATCCATGGGACGCAACTCAGTTTTTATATCCCGAACATGTTTTCTATGTTGCAATGGTGGCATTATTGCTCGCCTACTTTTTGTGTGTCTGGTTGACAAAGTCGCATTTTGGTCGGGTCTGTGTGTCTATTCGGGAGAATGAGGTTCGTACTGAACTTCTTGGTTATGACATCCGATTTTATAAACTATGTATGTTTACAGTAGGAGGTGCTATAGCTGGACTCGGTGGCATCATGTTTGCTAATTCAATTGGGCGAATTACTCCAGATGTTTTTAATCTTTATAACGCCGCCCTGGCAATCATATGGGTAATTATTGGCGGTAGGGGAACCTTGATAGGACCTGTTTTTGGCGCACTGATTTTGTTCTATTTAACGTCTTTCCTGGGTAGGCAAGCTGTTGTGAATATCAACTTGTTTCTAGGATTGGTATTAATCGTTTTCGTGCTAGTCGTGCCAAAGGGCATTGTTCCATCTCTCGTCGAACTATGGGACCGACGGAAATCTCGGCGGATGACTGCACGCTCGGCACGAAGAATGAGACGGCGTGGACGATCAAGGGTCAAGGAGGTTCAAGTTGAGGACTAACGTCGTGCTTGAGACCAGGTCGTTATCGATGCATTTCGGTGGCGTAGTGGCGGTGAATAGAGTCGATTTCTCTCTTCGAGAAAATGAGTTACGTTGTCTGATTGGCCCTAATGGAGCAGGAAAAAGCACTTTTTTTAAATGCCTAACGGCACAATTACGGCCTACATCAGGTGAAGTGGTTATTCGAGATTTCAATGTTTCAGGTAGCGAGTCCCACCAAGTTGCCAGAATGGGTGTGGGCATTAAAACTCAGGTACCGAACCTATTCGATGGGCTAGATGTCGAAGAAAATATTTGGTTGTCGGCGAGCCAGTCGGCTAGCTTAAAGCGTTCTCGGGTAATTACTTCCGAGGTGATCGAGCGCCTCCAGCTGGGGGACGTACGCAAGTCTCAACTGGGATCATTAGCTCATGGTCAAAGACAATTGGTCGAACTCGGTATGGTGTTGGCGGGCGAACCTTGGTTAGTGATTCTGGATGAGCCTACTGCAGGCATGACTCAGGAAGAGGTAATTCGTACCGCGGAAATTATTAGAGAAATCAACAAAAGCGCCACGATGATCGTTGTTGAGCATGATATGCAATTTATTCGTATGATCGCTCGAAAAGTCACAGTCTTTCATCAGGGTCAGATTTTGCTTGAAGGTGATATGGATGAGGTTTCAGCGGATGCTAGAGTCCGTGAAGTCTATCTCGGGCATCGGAAGACATCATGAGTGATGCATTGATTCTGAACGTCAGAGACTTGCACGCAGGTTATGGACGTGTGCCTGTCCTGCATGGAATTGATCTCTCAGTGAATGAAGGTCAAATTGTAGGAGTGTTGGGACACAATGGGATGGGGAAAACCACCTTACTTAAGACTTTGATGGGGATTGTTCCGGCTAGCTCTGGTCGAGTCGAATT
>CAJWFK010000101.1 GCA_913031125.1 uncultured Woeseia sp.
AAAGCCATATACTTTGGTCAGGCCCGTAGATGTGTAGGAATAGACGGCTTGGATCCTATCAAGATAATTATCTATGTGATCAATACCTTCATGCGTGACCCATTGGCTTTGAAACGGTGCATCATTTGGATAAAAACTATGCACCATCCTCAATGGAGTTATGAAATTCTTATATTTCGAGTAAAAGGCAGATACATCAAGAAAGAGCCTCTGATCTATAAGTTTCTTGAGTCCTATCTCATAACTGTCAACGATCTCTGGCCTCAGTGGTGGCACCTCAATGGTCTCATTAATCTTGAAGGCCCCGATCTCGCCAATCGTCAATTCATTCAATCGCTACCGCGTCTTCTTTCTAGACGTATTCATGAATCAGTACCGCGGCCTTCAGTTTTTCTCAACGGTGATTCGCCTTAGAACAGACACTTTAGGCACTCCACATAAAAGCTCAGCACTTGCATCCTACAATGATTCAAAATGTACCTGGATTCGCCTCTTTTATTACCACCTTCTAGACAAGGTGTCTGGCCACACAACAGGTAACCGTGACCTTTATATGGCTCTTGGATCGCTTACCTATCATTTCGACTGGTTTGGCTGGCTTTGCCAGCGACAGGTAAGGAAAGCATCAAAACAAATCACCGACCAGACAATGCGCAAGTAGTCCCGACCAGAACCCCAGATTCCACCACTGCCTCAAGTCGCGCCATCGCCTCCCAGCAGGGAAAGATGCCCTGAACATTCAACTTGATTCCGAAATACTCATATCCATGTCCGCAAAACCAAGATCATCGGGACCACCCTTGACGATTAAATGTAACATGTCGTAGCGTCTATCGACTGCGATTTGATCAGCCTGTTCGTCATCATCCGCGACCCCCAGAGAGATAAAGTAATCTCCCGCTAAGACATTTAGCTGGAACTTGAAAATGATCTCGGTCTCATCACCGGAGGATGGTGCTTTCACAGCTAGATAGCGACTGCGCGTATTGGCACCGAACACAGTCACACCATCTAATGTTCTGATAGTCAATCCGTAAATGGGGCTTCGAAGCGACTCAAAGAAATGAATCTGCATGCGAATCTCTACCGCAGCACCACGCGCATATATCGTCGGTTCTTCCACCTCGTCTCCGGTGATGGAATAGCTAATGATCTTTGCACGCCCATCGCCCCATCGATGCTCGTCGGGGTTATAGCTGCGCTGCACCGTATCTGGACCGGACTCCGTCCTCTGTGCGTCACTCGATGTTGTATTTTGATCATTACCCGCCTCGGCATTCTCAACGCGCCTTAAAAACTGCGATTCAAGGTATCCCTGCACCACCGCTTTCGGCGAACCAATAGATACGATTTGGCCACCCTCTAATTGAATGGCACGACTACAGTGAGTCCGAATCAAATCTACTGCATGACTAACAAAAAGAATTGTGGTCCCGGTAGCCTGAAGATTCCGAAAATGTCGATAACATTTTCGTTGAAAGCGAACATCACCAACGGCCAAGGCCTCGTCAATAACTAGGATGTCTGGATCCAGGCCAATCATCGCTGCGAACGCCAAACGCACATACATTCCGCTGGAATAGGTCTTAACTGGGCGATCCACGAAATTACCAATGTCAGCAAAACCCTCTATATCATCGATCTTGTTATCTATAGCCTCTCTGGAAAAACCAAAGATAGATCCGTTAAGGTAAACGTTCTCACGACCTGTAAATTCTGGATTAAAGCCAGCGCCAAGCTCTAACAACCCGCCAATCTTGCCCACCACGTGCACCGTTCCTCTAGTCGGCGTTAATGTCCCGCACAGAATCTCGAGTAAAGTTGATTTTCCGGACCCATTCGGGCCGATCAATCCGACCGTTTCACCTTTTTCAATTTCAAAACTAACCCCTTTCAAAGCATGAAACTCTCTATGAAATGAGCGTCTTCGAAAAGACAACGCTTCGCGCAACCGGTCAAACGGTTGAGAATAAAGCCTATATGACTTTTCGAGATGCTCAACAGTAATGACGGAATCAGATGACATCAGCAAAGCCCGGGCGTAGCCGCTGAAACCAACCTAGAGACAGTCGACATGCGATCAGACTAATTACCCCGTACTGTAAAAGCCCAACCAGATCCGGCATTTCTCCATATAGCAATATCGCTCTGACTTGCTCGACGATAAACGAGATCGGATTAAGGTAAATAAACGGTTGCAACACGTCGGGCAAAGCGCTAACCGGGAAGAATATTGGGCTTAGAAAAAGCAATCCCACCGTCGCCAGATCGACAACCTGGGACACATCACGCACAAAAACCGCCGTCGCCGATACCAACCACGCGATGGACAACATCATTAATGCCAATGCAACAAAAGGCAACGGCAAGAAGAGCACTGTCCAAGATAGTTCTGCCTTGAGAATAAAGACATATACGACGAGCACTATGCTACTAACAATTAACTGAAACAGCGCTGCGAGAACAACCACCCAAGGCAGACTCTCTAGAGGGAAAATGACTTTCTTAACATATTGCCGGTTTCCTATAATCAGATTGGTCGACTGCACTAAGATTTCTGCCGCAAAAGCATGGCAAATCAACCCGGCAAATAACACTGCTGAGAAATCTAACGTATTGCCCGCCTCATTCGGCCATCGGACATTCAAAATTGTCCCGAAGACGAATGTATAGATGGCTAACCGGAACAACGGGGTCACCAGCGACCACACGAGCCCAAGGAATGAGCCTCGATAACGCGTTAATATATTGCGCCGAGTAATGGCATAAACCAGCTGCCAATGCTTGGTCACACCGTGAAAAATCGTCATCCACATAAAATTTCGCTCATGAAGAAACCAGTGGGTGCCGAGCGTTTAGGTACGTCCTGTTCTTAGGCCAATTGGGGTCAGATCTCCTTTCTGTACCCATAGACCGGGCTATTCCAAGTGACGCAGGTAGTCTGCGTAGCCAGTATCACCCATATTGCTAATCAGCGCGTTTAGTTGCTCTTGATCAATATAGTCCAGACCAAAAGCAATCTCTTCAGGACATG
>CAJWFK010000102.1 GCA_913031125.1 uncultured Woeseia sp.
CTATAAATTTAGTGGGGATTAAAGGTGCCCGCCATCCAATTTTAGTCGCCGATGAAGACGAGAATGAGCAGTCAACGATTGCCGAATTCGATATGTATGTTGACTTACCACCGAATATCAAAGGCACACATATGTCCCGATTTATTGAAATTCTAAACGGTCAGGACAGTGCTCTTTCTCTCCATTCCTTTAAATCTCTCCTGAAACAAATGACAGCAAGGTTAGGCGCAACCACTGGTGTAATTCGAGTCAGTTTTCCGTTTTTCATCCGTAAATACGCTCCAATATCACGAGTTCAAAGCTTGATGGACTACCAAGTGACGTTTAATGGTCGACTCGCTCCAGACTCGACATCGGTAGAACTTGAAATTGTGATACCAGTAACAAGTTTATGTCCGTGCTCAAAAGAAATATCTGACTACGGTGCTCATAATCAACGCTCGCACGTCACTCTGAAGGTTGAGGCTAGGAACTCGGTTACTATCACCAAAATGGTCCAGCTAGTTGAACAGGAAGCGAGTTGCGAATTATTTGGCACACTAAAAAGACCCGATGAAAAATATGTGACTGAAAGGGCTTATGAGAACCCAAAATTTGTTGAAGACCTCGTTCGCGATATTGCCGCCAGACTTAATGATGATCATGATATTTGTAGATTTAGCGTGGCTGCCGAGAACTTTGAATCGATTCACAATCATTCCGCGTACGCAGTAATAACGAAGGATCAATAGATTCAGCCTGCTTTACGAATTCTGCTACCAATCGCATTGTAGGAATGCATTGACAACTTATTCACACCAACTTCTCTATGCTCCGATGTCCTCCTTAGTGGTCATTTGGCCCCACTCCAAGAGTGGGGCCACTTTTTTGTTAAGCCATACTTTAATCAACTAGAACTCCGTCCACTTTAAGATTGAACAATTGTATAAACACATGACTGGAACCTAAATGAGAGGGCTACACTGGTTTAGGAACGACCTACGGCTACAAGATAATCGAGCACTCGATGATTTATTTCAGGCCGTGGACGAGTGGTGTGGGCTGTTCGTCCTGGAGCATAGACTGGTGAACAAACCGTCAGTTTCGCGGAAGAGACTCAGCTTCCTGTTCGAATGTCTGGATGATCTGGCTACTGATATAACGCAGGTTGGGAATAGATTGGTAATCATCGAAGGTCCTGCCGAGACACAGATACCCCAGGTTATGCATGAAATGTCCGCATCCGTACTTTCTTTTAATGAAAGCACAACACCGTTTGCAAAGTCCAGGGATCAATCAGTGATCTGTTCCGTGGAAAAAGCAGGACATAGAGTGCTCAAACGGCGAGATCATGTCATCTTTTCCGCCACCGATATTAGATCATCAAAAGGGTCGGCTTACTCTGTGTATACGCCTTATCGGAACGCCTGGTGGAAAAAGTACTCCCAGAACGATCATGGTGAATTCACAGCATCAAAACGACCGCGCCCGATAGCTAACTTTGGAACCGTTTCCACGCCAAAATTATTAACTAATCTGAAAAAGAATTTAGAGAAACCTACATTTAAGGGCGGACACAGGGCTGCCCATAATCGTCTCAATCAGTTTCTCAACAAGCCTGTTGCTCACTATCACCAGAATCGAGATCGACCAGATCTTGATGGCACATCACGCTTATCAATGCACTTGCGTTTCGGCACAATCTCTGTCCGTGAATGTTTTAAACAAGCTATGGAAGCCTCTCATTCGGATCCATCTTATAAGTCCGGCGTACACCGCTGGCTAGACGAACTTGTCTGGCGCGAGTTCTATAATGCTATTCTTGAAGAAAACCCTAGAGTACTTCACAGTAATTATCGTCAGGAATATGATTATCTTAACTGGCGAAACAATCCGAAGGATTTTTCCGCATGGTGTGCGGGACGCACAGGTTTTCCAATTGTTGACGCAGGAATCCGACAACTTCTTAGCACCGGTTGGATGCATAACCGAACCAGAATGATCGTCGCGAGCTTCCTTACAAAGGATTTGCTGATTGACTGGAAACTCGGTGAACGATTTTTCTTCGAGCATCTTGTCGATGGCGACCCGGCCAGCAATAATGGGGGTTGGCAATGGGCTGCCTCAACTGGAACGGATGCTCAGCCCTATTTCCGAATCTTTAATCCCTGGAAACAGTCCGAACGTTGGGATCCAGAAGGTGACTATATTCGCCGCTGGGTCGCTGAACTTAGAGATGTACCTAAGTTACACCTCCATTCTCCTACATCTGTAACGCAACTAGCCTCAGACTATCCGACACCTATAGTTGATCACGCAAGTCAACGTCGCGCGGCACTTATAGAGTATCGCAAAGCCCGGGAACAGAACTTGGAGGCACAACAAGGTGTCTGAATCATCACCAACAGTTGCACTTAGAATTGGAGTATCGTCGTGTCTGCTGGGACAAAAAGTTCGATACGACCGTGGACACAAGCGAGACCGCTTTCTGACGGATGAGCTTGGCCCATTTGTGGACTGGGTTCCGGTTTGTCCTGAAGTTGAGTCCGGACTTGGCCTACCACGGCCTACCATGCATCTCGCCAAAAATGCTGATTCTGTAGCACTGATCGAAACAAAATCAGGCCTGGACCATACCAAAACAATGGAAGCATTTTCACGTCGACGCGTACGTGAACTCCGTGAACTTGATTTATCGGGCTATGTACTGAAAAAAGATTCTCCCAGTTGTGGAATGGCGCGTGTCAAGGTGCGTAACGAAAAAGGAATGCCCGATCGAAATGGGATCGGAGTATTTGCAGCAATACTCCTACAGGCTCTACCAAATTTACCTATCGAGGAAGAAGGTAGACTCCACGACGCCCGTCTACGAGAAAATTTTATAGAACGTATTT
>CAJWFK010000103.1 GCA_913031125.1 uncultured Woeseia sp.
TGTCGGTAACGCGGCCAACACCCTCATGAAGTACCCACATTGCTTCATTAAGCATAGGTACAAGAATTCTGTTAACGATAAATGCGGGGTAGTCCTCAGACGTTACAGCAGTTTTCCCTAATTTTTTTATGAATTCTCTTACAATCTTGTAGGTTAAATCATCTGTAGTCATCCCGCGAATTACCTCTACAAGGTTCATTACGGGGACAGGATTCATGAAGTGAACCCCTATAAATTTTTCAGGGCGTCCTGTTGAGCCGGCCAAACGTGTTATCGAAATCGAAGAAGTATTTGTCGCTAAGATAGTTTTATTTCCCAATACTGGTAAAAGATTTTTGAAAATTGACTTTTTTATCTCTTCATTTTCCGTTGCGGCCTCTATTACTAGATCACAATCACTGAAGGCGATGAAATTAATTGTCTTAGAAATATTGGAGGTTATTGCCTCGAACTCTTGTTTTGTTAATCGTTCTTTTCCCAGCAGTCGTTTGGCTTGCTTTTCAATATTGGCGAGAGATTTATCTAGAATTTCAGAAGAGGTGTCTGCAAGCGTAACATGGTAGCCAAATTGCGCGCATACTTGCGCTATCCCACTACCCATCTGTCCAGCACCAACAATGCCTATATTGGTAATCTCTGAGCCTTTTTCCATATTAAAAGTTCACACAATTTGATTCGCATCAGACCTCGTCACCGCGGCTTGATACCTTGCTTTTCGAGTTCTGAGGTCAAAGCTGGTAACTCTTCGAATAGGTCTCCAACCAGACCATAGTCGGCAACCTGAAAAATTGGTGCTTCTTCATCCTTATTAATTGCAACAATGACTTTGCTATCTTTCATTCCCGCAAGGTGCTGGATCGCTCCAGAGATTCCTACTGCCACATAAAGTTCAGGTGCAACAATTTTACCAGTTTGGCCTACTTGGTAGTCGTTGGGTACATATCCTGCATCTACTGCTGCTCGAGAGGCACCTACTCCCGCCCCAATCTTATCAGCAACAGCTTCTACCAGATGGAAGTTGTCTCCGGATTGCATCCCTCGTCCACCGGAAACCACTATGCGTGCTGATGTAAGCTCTGGGCGCTCGGACCTCGTTAATTCTTGTCCAACAAACGAAGAAATTTCAGGATTATCGCCCGCCCCTAATGTTTCAATTGTAACTTGCTCATCACTAATCTCAGCCTTTTCAAACGCTGTACTACGAACGGTTATGACAAGTTTCGGGTCGTCAGCCTGCACAGTTGCTAGAGCATTTCCAGCATAAATAGGGCGAACAAATGTATTGGATGATTGAACCTCCATGATATCAGACACTTGTACAACATCGAGTAAAGCGGCAACGCGCGGGGCAACATTCTTGCCACTAGTGGTATGGGATAACAGAATATGCGTGTAATCTTTAGCCAGCCCAACGACTAGTGCGGCGAATGGTTCGGCTAGGCCGTTGCCATACAGACCATTATCAACCATCCGTACCTTGCTTATACCATTTATGGCAGTGGCTTGTTCGGCTACTGTTTGACAATTTTGGCCCGCAACCAAAACTTCAATATCGCCAGCGCCGAGTGCTATAGCAGCGGTTACGGTATTTAAGGTTGCCCCTTTGATCTCATGATTGTCATGTTCTGCAATTACTAAGACGCTCATCAGATTACTCCTGCTTCGTTTTTAAGCTTATCTACAAGTTCGGCAACATCGGCCACTTTACCCCCTCCTTTACGAGGCGGTGGTTCATCAACCCGCAAAGTTTTCAGTCTTGGCGTTGCATCAATATTAAGGTCCTCCGGGGAATATTCATCAATCTGCTTTTTCTTGGCTTTCATAATATTTGGCAGAGATGCATAGCGTGGCTCGTTAAGTCGTAAATCTGTGGTGACGACAATGGGCATTGATAGCTCAACGGTCTCTAATCCCCCATCTATTTCCCGGGTTATTTGTGCTTTTCCATCATTTATTTCTACCTTGGATGCAAAGGTGCCCTGCGCCCAACCCATAAGGGCTGCGAGCATCTGGCCGGTTTGGCTGCAGTCGTCATCGATAGCCTGTTTACCGACAATCACCATATCAGGCTTTTCTTTTTCACAAATCGCCTTAAGTAGCTTTGCTACGGCTAAAGGCTGTAACTCTTCATCGGTTTTTACATGAATGCCGCGATCCGCACCCATGGCTAATGCAGTTCGGATAGTTTCCGCACATTTGGCTTCCCCTAATGAGACAGCGATCACTTCTGTTGCAATCCCGGCTTCATGAAGCCTTATGGCCTCCTCCACAGCAATTTCGTCAAAAGGGTTCATAGACATTTTGACGTTTACAGTTTCAATACCACTTTCGTCGTTTTTGACGCGTACCTTGACATTATAATCGATGACGCGTTTAACCGCGACGACAACTTTCATTTCAGATCCTCCTGGAGGGGGTAGTCCGCCTGTTTAGTTCAAGCCCAAACAGCTTTACTTTACGTATAGTAATCCTTTTTTGGATTACATCAACAGGAAGCTTGGATCGCCGAAACACGGGAAAGTAAGTGCTAATGGTTGACACCGGGTTCCCACAAAACGTCGGCGGATCCACCTTCGTTTTGTTGCCGGGCCAAGACAAATAGGTGATCGGATAGCCGGTTTAGATAAATAACTACCTTTTCGTTTATTGGTTCTGCATCCATTAGGGCTGTGGCCATCCGCTCAGCTCGCCTGACAATAGTTCTAGCCGCATGTAGATGCGCGGATGCCTCCGACCCTCCGGGCAAGACAAATGAGGTTAGCGGATTTAGTGACGCGTTGAACATATCAATCTCAGATTCAAGTCTCTCAATCTGAGTCTGATTAA
>CAJWFK010000104.1 GCA_913031125.1 uncultured Woeseia sp.
AAGATTGCTCATTCGCTCCGGTGACGAGTTACGATCACTGCTATTTGAATGTGGTTGGTTTACCTATGTGTGCGACTCTTGAGTTATTACGAGGTTCAGGGTTATTGCGATCAGATATATTGTCAGCAAGTACCTGTGGTGGGCATAAAGGCCTTGAGGTTTCTGAAACTACGGTAGACGAATGACGATTTTTGGTATCGGTGGATTCGAAGTCCTATTAATTGGGGCTATAGCTTTATTTGTATTAGGTCCTAAGCGTTTGCTTGATGGAATTCGACAGGGCAGGCGTATTTACACTGATCTAAAACGCCAGCGAGACGCTCTGCAGTCTATGGTTACTGAAGCTATTGATCTGGAAGAAATAAAAAAACAGGTAAGCGTCGATAAAATTAACGATAGCGCCGCTTCATTGGAAAATGAACTTGCACTAGACCAGCTTAATGATGACGTTCAAAAATCTCTTAGTAGCTCGGTGTCGAGGGATCGCCAATTAAGTCGGTCAGACACCTCAACTAAGGAAGAAAACCCCGATGATCGGTTCGATTCTCAACCCTTAGTCGATGAAAAAACGACGCGCGATTCTGACGATTCTGGGTCAACGTTATGAATGATAAAGCTATCTCCGTACTAGAGCATTTATCCGAACTCAAGCGCCGTCTTTTTAGAATTTCGATTGTCGCTGTCATATTTGTTGCAATAGCACTTGTTAATTTTTCTTGGATATTTGAACAATTCACTTCGGATTCAAGGGCACTTATAGAGGCAGCAGGCGGAGACATCATCCAACTCACATTGACTGAAGCATGGGTCGCAGCCGCCAAATTAGCGGTGATGATTGGTTTGACCGCTTCATTTCCATATTTTTTGTGGGAAATGTCGAGGTTCTTTACCCCAGGGCTAAAAACTAATGAGCAGAAATATGTGTATTTACTGATACCAGCAGCACTGATTTCTTTTGCTGCAGGTGCTGTATTCGCTTATGAAGTGCTAATACCACGGTTATTTGAATTTATGCTTAAATTTCAAGGTAACCTTGCGGTACCGCAGATTACGGCTGCGTCAGTCGTATCTATGACGGTTGGCATTGTTTTTTGGCTGGGGACAATTTGCGAACTGCCGATTGTGATGTTTCTTCTGGCAAAGATTGGCCTGCTGAATTCAAGATGGGCGAAAACCAAACGTCGATGGGTGATATTGTTGGCGTTTGTTTTTGGAGCTGCTGTTACTCCGACGGATCCAGTATCTCAGGTGATTGTTGCGATACCAGTGATGCTCTTATTTGAGATCGGCATGTTATTGGTGAGATTCGCTGAGCGTGGACGTTACTAAATAAGACTCATGCAATATCTGTCGAGAGTGCGGGCAACTTATTTGGCTTCTAATAGATTTGATTTATTTGGTCTCGTTGTGAGCCTTTCGGTTCTATGAGCATAATAATTTGATCAGGCCATTAAAGTATCCATATGTCTACAACAGTCCGAATATGAACGCCTTGATCACATTTTAGGAAATAGCAGTTGCTTATTGACCGACTCGACGTGATTCTTTATTCTTCCCCTCAGTATTAGTACGCACGTGTAATTGACCGATTAATTACCTAATCGCAAAGGACTTCTTATATGACATCAGCGCCTGAAAAAAGTGATAAAGATTTTATGTTGACCTTGTTACTTTGCTTCTTCCTTGGTGGTTTAGGTGCCCACAGATTCTATGTGGGTAAAAAGGGCACAGCTATTGCTATGATTCTCACTCTGGGTGGAGGAATTATCATATGGCCGATTATCGACTTGGTTTTAATCACCACTGGGAAGTTCAAGGATAGTGAAGGGCGTGTGGTCAAGCAGTAATAATTCTCACCGCTTGAATATAATAAGGGACATTCTTGAATTATGAGTAGCTAGGTGGGTGTTAGGGTGCTGAGACCAATCCACACAACCACAACTCGCTCACAATAAATTTGCTTTTGTATATTTTGGCTTAGCGTGCAGCGGCATCGTCATTCTTGTCGTCTGTGTTGGACTCGTCGTCTTTTGAGCCGATAGCCGACTTGAATTCGTTGATCGCCTGACCCATCCCTTTACCGACTTGCGGGAGTTTTCCTACTCCGAAGAGCAGGAGGACAATTACGAGGATGAGGGCTATTTGCCAGATGCCAAAGTTCTGGAACACAGGTAAACACTCCGAGCTGCCCCTGAGATCTATGGGGCTGATATATATGGACCAGAGTTCGACGATCAGTATACGCCGCTTGTTTCAAGGCGCTAATGGATTGGGTTGTTGTTTTTTAGTTGATTTGGTTTAATTGAGTCTCAAGCTAAATAACGCCATACGCCGATTACTTTACTTAAAACTTCCACGTCATTGGATGGAAATGTCATTGCATCCATTTGTGAATTCGCAGGTTCGAGACGAGTTCTAGCGCCTTCGGAATAGAAATTCTTAAGTGTTGTGCTGTTGTCAGATTTGATTCGGACAGCAGCCATTTGTCCATTACGAACTGATGATGCTTGTTGCATGATGACTAGATCACCATCAGAAATTAGGGCGTCAATCATCGACTCCCCCCGAACTTTGAGGGCGTAAACATTGTCACCAGGCCCAACTATGGCTTGCGGTAGATCAATTAATTCTGACCCGGAAAGATCGGACCAGGTGTCATTTTCTGGCATGGGGAACGGCGAGCCTGCGGCGATTGTGCCAAGCAATGGAAC
>CAJWFK010000105.1 GCA_913031125.1 uncultured Woeseia sp.
TGCTCCATACCTTCAGCGTCTGCCCATGCTGTCGCCTCATCCACACCGACCGCCCTCAGTAACGCCACTACTATATGATGACGTGCCCGAGAGGCTTCCGCCATATGGCGTCCCTCTTTGGTTAGAAAAATGGAACGGTACGGCTCTGCATTGACCAGAGCCATTTGCTTTAGCCTGGAGATCATCTTGTTGACTGTCGCTCCGGTAACACCAAGCCGCCTTGCAATATCAACCGCGCGAGCCTCACCTTGCTCATCGATTAAATCCGCAACAAGCTCCACATAATCTTCTATAATTTCTGTTTCCCGTGCTTGACGAGCACGCTTGAAATGACTTGCTTGACGATCAGGCGTCATGTGAGCAGAAATTGCGCCTGTCCCCTCAGGCGGCGTCGATAGCTGTTCTTTAGAATGTTCGGAATCCTTCATAAAAATACAATAGTTCAGGGATTAGAGTGTTGACAATGACTTAGTTGCTTCTACTATTCTTAGCGAAAGCTAACTTTTTATTGCTTTCGACGGGGCAGTCCAGAGGTTGGTTCAAGGACATTTACAACAAATTATAGGGCCAAGAGATGACATCGATCGGCATAGTTGCGCGTCGAGGATTTGAGCAGACCGCAAAGTGGGCTGCCGGGTTCGGACTAATCCGACTTTCGATTTTGTTGTCACTAACCGTACTCTCAGCCTGTTCAACCGATGCGGCTATGATTATGGTCCAAAGCCTGTCGGATGCCTTCCTTCAAGTAACCGTATTTGTTGCTGCAACACTTGTAATATTTTATTTTCTTGAAGCTTGGTACAAAATTGATGTCACTTCTCTACTTTCCCGTTTTCAGGTTTGGCAGGTCCCAATTGCGGCAGGATTAGGTGTTCTACCCGGCTGCGGCGGGGCTATAATGGTTATCACTCAGTATATTCGTGGAGGCATTAGTTTTGGATCGGTCGTCTCTGTTTTAACTTCGACCATGGGTGATGCCGCTTTTTTACTTCTTGCGACGGCACCTGAAATTGGATTAGCCATCTTTGGTATCGGATTTCTCGTTGGTATCACATCTGGCTACACTGTCGATGCGATCCATGGAAATGGATTTCTTCGCCAGAGGTCTAAAAACCCTAAGGAGACCTCAAACTCCTATACCCGTCGTATAGATTCACGTTGGTGGCGTTATTTGTGGACAGCGTTCCTCATTCCCGGCCTAATCTTTGGGGGGTTTGTTGCATTCCAGGCCGACACGTCTGTCATCTTCGGTGTCTTCATGGGTATTGAAACAGTCGTTTGGGTTGGTTTGGGAGGAGCTATTGTATCCTTGATGCTCTGGGGTATAACTCCACCCACCTCCAATAAAATAAGCCCAAAGGCTTCTGGCACATTGGGCTGGGCTTCCGCAAGTACTAGGCGCCTAGGTGATGCGCCTGCCCGTGTAGTTGGCGACACTTGTTTTGTAACTGTCTGGGTAGTCTTTGCATATCTGATATACGAGCTTGGCATTTATTTTTTAGATATTGACCTTAAACAAATATTTCAAATCTGGGCGCCTCTAGTTCCTTTTATCGCCATACTTGTGGGCTTCATCCCAGGCTGTGGCCCGCAACTTGTCGTGGCAACAATGTATCTGAATGGACTAGTGCCATTTTCTGCTGAAGTCGGAAACGCTATCAGTAATGATGGCGACGCCCTTTTTCCAGCTATAGCAATGGTACCGAAAGCAGCTGTTATCGCGACCTTGTATAGCGCCCTTCCCGCCCTACTGGTTGCTTACTGCTATTACTGGTTTTTCGAATAATTAAAGCCCACTGGGTATTGGCCCTAGGGCAGAGCGCAATTGCTCATCCACCCATTTTGCATGTCCTAAGGTTTCATCATCGGTATCACGTCGGCCAACCATCTGAAAGCATAGCGGCATTCCACTTGGTCCTTCAAAAATTGGAAAATTAACTGATGGTGTATACATCTGTGTCCAAAGTCTTGCAAAGGTTGCCGTACGGACCTCTTCCAGACCAATTGGCGGCTCACCTGGCAAACTTGGAGATAGGATTAGGTCCCAATTATCGAAAAGCTTATCCATTTCAGATCGAGCAGCGTTCATCTTCTTTCCAGCATTCCGGTAATCCTCTTCGGTAAGACCCTTAACCCACTCGATCCTCTCCCGATTATGATCATTAAAACTTTCATAATGGTCACGAATTTCTGTTTTCAGCATAAAGGCAGCTTCCCAAGCGTTTATTACTGCTGCATCCGGAATAATATCCGTAAATAAAGGGGGCAAATCAAAGTTCCTCACAACAGCACCAGCGCCCCTCAATATTTCCGCTACTTTTTCTATAGCCTTTTGCATCGCCGGTTCTGCCTCATCCCATAATGGGGTCCGCAAGACACCTATTCGCAAAGTATTTTTCGCATTCGATTCTGGCATACTTCCAGTTTGCACTTGCCGAAGTACAATCAAATCCTCAATTGAACGGGCAAAGAGACCAATCGTATCAATCGATTTCTTGCAGTGGCGAA